>CAZRYH010000007.1:0-57500 GCA_964604275.1 uncultured Gammaproteobacteria bacterium | reverse complement strand
GTTGTCTGAAATTGCGCTGATATGTATACTCTAAATAGCTAAATTTTAAATACTAAACTTATTCATTAACTTAAAAACTATGGAAGAACAAAATCGGAACAGCATATGGCCAATCGTATTAGCAGTGGTCATTACTGCAATCGTAGTTGGAGGCGGTATGTACTGGTGGCAAAGCACAAAAGTCACTATACAAACTCCAACAGAAGAAATCGCAGATACCCAATCTGCCCAAACCACTGAACCAGAAGAAGTGGTTGAGACGAAAACAACCACACCAACAATCGAACAAGGTTATAGTTATGACAGCCCACAATGGGAATCATTCACATCTGACATTAAAACAAAAACAGGTGAAGTCGTAGAAAGTTTCTATGCGCCAGAATCTCCATCAGATGATGATGTGATTTTCGTCTCAACCAGCGGAGACACAACCGGAGAATGGCCAGATACAATCAAGAGCACAAACAAAATATATTCTTACAACATTAAAACCGGTGAATTATCAAAGCTTTACGAAGAACATGAAAATCGCATTTTAAGAACAATGGGCATTGAAGGCTCAAAACTCATCGTCATGTATGACCTTATTGATAATTCACCTGGCCCATGCTTTTCAGTTTGGGCAGATTGGGATAGTTTCGGTTATTTAGATGTAGAAAATCCAAATACATTAAGGCCATATACTGTTCCTGACTATCAGGTTCAAAAAGGCAAAGATGAACAAAAAAAGTGTGAAGCAGAAATGGGATTCTAAGATCAGCGCAACATCAGACAACAGAGACTATGAGGTTCATTCCCTCACTTCGTTCGGTCATTCACCCAAATTTTGCCGCGGTAAGCGCTCACGCGCATATTGTACCGCGGCAAAACTTCTCATAGTCTCGGACGTTGGCGACTTTTTCCTTTTGCAGACGACGGGGGATCAGGAATACGCCGAACGAGATCATGGCGCCAACGATGCCCAAAACCACGAAACCCAAAGACCAACCCAAAGTACGTTCGAAGAGCGCACCCACGATAAAGCCCAAAGCCGTACCCAAAGGCAAACCCAAATAAAACATGGACAGGGCGCGAGCTTTCCAATTGGGATTCACGGAATCTTCAAGCACCGGGGGGGCGGAAGCCGTGAAGATGGACTGGAAGATGCCAAAAATAAAACGCGCAGCCAGCAAAAAACCCATCCACCCGACCAAACCCGTGGCCGCCATGGCTACGCTCCAACCCAAAACACAGATGCTGACCACGGCCAAGCGGGGCAGACGCTTGATGATGCGGCTTGCAAACGGACTGGCTAATAAAAAACCCCACAAGAATGCGGAGCCCAATGCGCCGAATTGCCCGTCTGTCAGACCCAGATCCTTCATCATGGACGGACCCACGGCCGCGATGACATAACGGTCCACGTAATTCAACAGGTTGAAAAACGAAAGTACGGCCACCGCGGACCATAGCATGCCCGACTTGCCCGATTTTTTTGTTTTCATCATTACAAATTTTAGCACATCATGAGACATCAAAGTATGGAGCGCCGCGTTCAATATCCATGCGGTCGAAATCAGCTTATCCACAATTCCAGCTTGACCGCTCCATTTAACGGAGTAGACTTTACTCTTACACATTGAAAAATGTGCACCTTACAAAAAAGTCAGACGTCACTTGCCAAGGCCATGGCTAACGCCATGAAACCGAGCGCGATTTGCCCTCACGGGTACCGCGGCTCGAGACGCGGTAGGACTTCGGTCCAAAGTCGCGTGGCCAACTGGTCGCCGAATCGCTTGGTCGCGGTGTTGCCCCTTCGCACATCCGCTTCCGCAAAAGCGTATTGGCAACCGGTAGAAACAGGTGACGTCAGAGCGAGCCTGGCACACAGGAACCCACAACCCATCATGGTAGAACGTCAAAAACGAGGCCAAGAGAAATCTGAAACCGAGTCAAGACGAATACCGGGTAATCGCGAACGGCAAAGGAGCACGGACTTAAGACAGCGATGTCTGAAATCCGAGAGATAAAACTCACGCCCCCAAAACCGAACGCGAGACGAACGCAGACCATAACTTTGCCAAGTCGGACCGCTGAGTCGACTGCGAAAACCCTTTCCCTTCGGACAACCGTCGCGGAAATGGCCAAGCACGGCAGAGTAAAGTCATAAAGCGTTTGTCAGGTAACTAATGCCAAGCACGGCTTGGGAAGTCAGGATCAGGCTAATTCCAACCAGAGGCCTTTGGTAGGAAAAAGCCGATGATGCGGTAATCCGCGTCATGCAACCCCTCTCCGCAAGGAGCAGGCAGCGTCAGTCCTCACGGACGAAGCGCCACATCGCGACCGGGAGACCCTCGCGATGGAGAGTTCACAGTCGCAAGACAGTGAAGGTTGATCCCGATATCCGATGGTCCAAGGCATGCCCAAGGGTAAAAATCCGATAAACGCATATCGCGCTAAGGATTCCAAAGGCATGAAACGGAGCGCGGCAAGCCCTCCACTGATTCGCGGCCCTAAACCAGCCATGCGTCAGCCGACGACACATCCCCACCCTCTCCTCAAGCGTCCGACCTAATCGGCGCTTTTTTTCTTTTCTTTGACTTCAGACATGGGGAAGCGGTAACATCTTAAACAATATGAGCGACAACCAAAATCCCATGGTCCAACCCACGACCGATTACGCGCTAAAACCCGCTCCCAGCGCGCCAGAAATTTCTGCCGCACCCGCGGCTCCGGCCATCTCGGCTACGGCCACGACCAAGCCTCAGCCCAAAAAAGATTATGCTTTGATCACAGGAGCATCGTCCGGCATCGGGCAAGCTTTGGCCAGATTGCTGGCTACAAAAAAGAAACCCTTGGTCCTGATGGGACGCGACGAAAAGAAGCTTAAACAGCTTGCTGAAGAACTCAGGAACAAAGAGGGGATAGACGCGCGTTTTTTGGCTATGGATTTGGCGCGTTCCAAAACTTTGCCCGAATTGCCGCACGCCCTCAAACGCATGGGCATCCGCGTGGACATCTTGGTCAACGCCGCGGGTTTTGGCAAAGCCGGTCCGGAGTCAGAACTCAAATATGAAGAAGCGCTTAACACAGTCAACCTGAATTGTCGCGCCACTTTAGCCCTGACCAAACTTTTTCTGCCCGACATGCTGGCTAAAAAGAAAGGCGCCATCATAAACGTCGCGGGTGCGGTCGGCTTTTTCCCGGTTCCCAACATGGCGACCTATGCGGCCAGCAAGGCGTTTATCATCAACTGGTCCCAAGCCTTGGCTCAAGAGATCAAAAAAGACGGAGTGCGCGTGTTGTGCGCTTGCCCCGGACCCACAGCCACCAAATTCTACGACCGCGCGGGCCTGACCACGTCCAAATACGAACATTTGAGATCGTTGAACGATCCCCAAACCATTGCCGAACAGATCATGGTCGCGCTCAAAGGCGGCAAAACCTTGGCCGTGGTCGGAGGACAGCCCTTCATGATGAAATTTTTACCCAAACTCATTCCGCAAAAACTGTTGTCACAATACGGTGCGGGATTGCTTCAAGAGACGGCTTAATCGGGTTGTGGTATACTGTTCATGGGGGCGCATTTTGTTTAACCGCGCCCGTTTGAACTTATGCCGACGCATCGCGGCAGCAAAACGCAAAACAAATTGACTGCAGATAGGACATCGGACACGATTTGGGCGGCCGTCACCATACTGAGCTTGCCCATTTCCGCCATGGCGTTTACGGCCATGGATTTCAGTCCTATTTTTTCGTTCATCCTAGGCGTCTGCATAACCTTCGCCATCATCGTCATCGAGGTCTTAGTGCGGGGCAAGCTCTGGATCTTTCAAGACCGGTTCAAGGAAGCGTTCGCCAATCCCGAAACGCCTTTCCGCATCCTCATAGTCACTGGAGGCATCTTGCTGATTCTGCAGACATTTCTGATCGTACAAATTTTCACCAATCCGAATATCGACCATTTCATGTTCAACCTGATTCTGCGCAAGCAGTGCGACCAGAATCCGGGAACATTGTCCGATACCATCTGTCCCATGTTCATGCCCGTGCGCCAGACTCCGGGTTTCGCACTCAGGTATTCCTTGGAAACCCAAGCCCAGCAACATCTGATTCCGGGTTCGACCTTCGCGTCTTGCGCCGTGGTGCCCACACAGGCCTGGCCCAAGCTCACAGACGGCGTAAGCGTGAATTTTTTCGCGTACTGCGAAGCTTGGGGAGGTACGGGTGCAGACGGAGAGACGCAAACCAAGTCCGCTTTGATAAACGCGGAGCTCGGAGCGCGACCGGATAATTTTTTCGCGGTCAGAACGTGGACCGAAGATAGCTCAAGCGTGAATTTTCAAAACCTCATGAACGACACCAGACTCATCAATGGATTAAAGAAGGAACTTAGCGACAGGCGAGAGTCCATGCTGCGCATACTACAATGACAATAAAGCCGCCCTAAGGCGGCTTTTGAATAAATCCACCGTTTTCCGTCTATTCGCATGTCAGGGCGCGTGTTAAAATGTAGCCATGCGTATAACTCTGCACGGTGCGGCCCGTGAAGTCACGGGCTCTTGTTATCACTTGCAATCCAAAAAATCCCAAATTCTAGTGGATTGTGGAATGTTCCAGGGCAGCCATTTCTCGCGTTCTAAAAACTTCGAAGATTTTGACTTCGATCCTAAAAAATTGGACGCGGTTTTTGTCACGCATGCCCACATGGACCATACAGGTCGTCTACCCAAGCTGGTCAAAGAAGGTTTCAAGGGCCCTATTTACATGACACCGCCCACGGCCGACATCGCGGCTTTGTTGCTCAGGGATGCGGTCAGCATCATGGAACAGGAGTCGCGGCTCAGCTTCCGTCCCATGTTGTACGAAAAGGAAGACGCGGAGCGCACCATCAGTCAGTTCAAAACCTTGGAAGACCGCGATGGCTTGTGCTTTAAGGATCTGACAGTGGACATGCGCAACGCGGGCCATATTTTCGGTAGCTGCTTTTACCGGTTCACGGAAGACAGCACCAACCAAAAAGTGGTGTTCTCGGGCGACTTGGGCAACACCAACACGCCACTGCTCCAACCCAAAGACGATTTATTGGAGGCGGATCTGGTATTCATCGAATCGACTTACGGTCACCGCATTCACGAATCAGAAGAATCCCGCAGCGCAACCCTAAAAAAGATTATCCTCGACACCATCAAACGCCGTGGCGTACTCCTGATTCCCACCTTCGCGGTGGAACGCACCCAGGAATTGTTGTATGAATTCAACCATTTGGCAGAGCATGGCCTGATGCCCAGGGTAAACATGTTCTTGGACAGCCCCATGGCCATCCACGCCAACGACATCTTGAATAGCCATCCAGAATATTACAGCCGCAAAGCGCTCAAGCTGATATCTTTGGGCGATAAACTTTACGAATTCCCTGGCCTGAAGATCACGGAATCCAGGGACGAGTCTAAAATGATCAACGAGGCGCCGCGGCCAAAAGTCATCATCGCGGGCTCGGGCATGATGAACGGCGGCCGCATCCTGCATCATCTGGTCAGATATCTGGGGGACGCCAAAAACACGCTCATGATCATCGGCTACCAGGCGGAAAATACTTTAGGACGTAAACTCTATTCAGGAGAAAAAAAAGTCCAGGTGCTCAACGAATTTATTGACGTCAAAGCCAACGTGGTCTCCATTGGCGGCTACAGTGCGCACGGCGACCAGAACATGCTCATGGATTGGGTGGCTTCGGCTAAAACCAAACCGGGCAGCGTCATGTGCACACACGGCGATGAAGCCGCTTGCAGCGCCTTGGCCACGGCCTTTGTGGCAAAAGGATACACGGCCGACACGCCGCGATACGGGCAGGTCTTAGAAGTCTAAAAATATGTTGTGGATCGTCATCGCCGTGCTGGGGCACGCGGCCAACGGGTTTGCGTTCATCATCGATAAAATCCTGCTGAACAATGCGTTCAAGCGCAGCGCTACGTACGCGGGCCTGGTCGGCCTGCTCTCCATCGTGGCCATCGTGCTCGTGCCGTGGATGCCGGCTTGGCCCGATGGGGGATACCTGTTGCTCGGCATGCTGAGCGGCGTGACCTTTATGATCGCGCTTTGGACTTTCTTCGCGGCCCTGTCGCGCGGCGAGGCCAGCCGAGTCGTGCCCATCATCAGTGCGCTCATTCCCATCGCCACCCTGTGCGGCACTTGGCTGTTTTTGAACGAACGTTTGAGCAATCCACAACTTTTCGGCTTCCTGCTGCTCATCGTGGCCACTGTCTTGCTGGCATCGGGCAAGGCCCAACAGCGTTTGACCAAAGCGGCTATCGGTTTTGCCGTGCTCTCAGCCCTGATGTTCGCCATTAGTTCGATTACGGGCAAAGCCGTCTATGACCATGCAGGTTTCTTGGCAGGTTTCGTCACCAGCCGTATAACCGCGGCCGTCACGGCCTTGTTGTTGGCCTTGCTCATCGACCCGCTTTCCGGCGCTGAAATAATGGAAATCATCCGCTCTAAAAAGAAGGACAAGAAAACCAAAGGCCAGGCCATATCCGGTTCCTCGGCCGCCAAATTGGCCATCGCGGGCCAACTTCTGGGTGGGATAGGGTTCGTGGGCGTTCAATACGCCATGTCGCTTGGCAGCGCCTCAATCGTAAACGCGCTTCAGGTCATGCAATTTGCGCTCTTGGTGCTGGTGGCCTTCATGCTCAAATCCAAAGCCCAAACCTTGCTCGGGGAAACCTTAAACAAATCCGTGGTGTTGATTAAAGCCGTAGCCTTGGTCGTGATGGCGATAGGCTTAGCCATGGTGGTCTAAAGCATATGCAAAAAAAGAAAAGCCCAAATACCATTCCAGACAATCAACGGCAGAAATTGATAAGATGGTCGGTCAGACTGGGTTTGGCTTTGGCCACGGTCATCGCGGTTTGGGGCTTGGCATTTTTTTTGATGGATCTGGATCTCAAAACAGATTTCAGGCCCGGCGTCACTTTCAGCGCACCGTACGCCACCCAACTTGGCCTGGACCCGCAAACCACCTTAGACGCGACATTGGACGAGTTGGGAGTCAGATATTTCCGCATTCCAGCATATTGGTCCGTGGTCGAACCCAATAGGGGGGCGTGGGATTGGTCTTTGCTGGACGGTCAACTGGATTCCATCGCCCAGCGCAACGGCAAGGTCACCTTGGCCATCGGACAAAAATTGCCGCGCTGGCCCGAATGTTGGATACCGGAATGGGCCTTGAATCTATCGGAATCGGAACGGGAAATCGCACTCAAGGATTATCTGACGCAGACCGTGAGCCGCTACAAAAATCATCCGGCCGTGGAGATGTGGCAAGTGGAAAACGAAGCGCATTTTGCTTTTGGTATCTGTCCTAAATATTCAACAGACCTGCTGGACAGAGAGATTGCGTTAGTCAGATCTTTGGACTCCACCAAACCCATAGCCACCACGGATTCCGGGGAGCTCTCTTGGTGGACAGTGGGCCGCAAAGTTGACCGACTCGGAACCAGTGTTTATCGTGTAGTTGTAGGGCCGACCGGAATCTTCAGCTACTGGTTTGTGCCACCCCAGATTTATTTACGTAAAGCCCAAATACTTGGCTGGCTCTGGGGAATAAAGGACGTGTACGTGAGCGAGCTCCAAATGGAACCATGGGTCAAAGACACCATTCCAAATTCCACGCGAGAGGAACAAGCCAAGACAATGGATCTGGAACGATTCAAGAAGAACGCGGCTTTCGCCAAACGCATGGGGCTGGAACGCATCGATTTTTGGGGCGTGGAGTGGTGGTACTGGCTAAAGACAACGCAACAACAACCAGAATATTGGGAACAAGCTAAGACTCTCTTTAATGGAAAGTGATATGCCAAAGACTCACTCCAAACCTGCCACGCGACTGACGTTGTCCTTGGGGCCGCGCGTGGTTTTGATCGTGCACCGCGATGGGCAACGGGACACGCGCGTGGACATGGACAAACTGGTAGTCAATTTTCAGGAAGCTTTGGACGAACCGCATTACCAATTCCGCCTTCAGGATTACTGTGGCGAAAAGTTTTTTAAAAACCGCACCAAAACCGCGTCGCGTCTGCTGTATCAAGAGACCCAATCCGGCAACGTGGACGGTTCTGACGCGTTCGTGGTGTTTGGCGCGTATGTAGGTGCCCTGCTGGCCAATCTGGAGATGTTGTACCGGCCCAAAGAAATAACCCTTAACGGGCCTCTGGCCGCGTATTTCGACGCCTGGAGCCATTCCATGGGCAAGACCCGCAAAAAAATATTGGGCGAACGCCCAGAACACAATGTCAAGATAACCAACGCCCAAGGCAAAACCGTACCGTTGGGCAATTCCGTGGAAAAGAAAACCGACGCCGTGAAGCGTCGGAAGAAGAAGTAGGCGGGCCTTTAGTCAGGCCATGACCTTTGTGGGCCGGGTGACCGGTCCTTTTGCGTTGGGAACCCCCTGCTCATCCTGGACCGGAATTAAGAACAATTTGGCCGCAGGTGCAATTCTGGCGGCCGTGTTCCAGTACGTGAGCTGGGCGGTCAGGGGACTGCCCAACAGTCTGACGCAGTTGGGTGCGTGCAGGTTGGGGTGTTTGGCACGGTTGTCCACGATTTTTCGGATCAACCTGCCACAAGCCTCGATCAAGCCCCTCTTGACCTCGTCGTTTTTGGCCCCGTTGCCGTAGTCTGTCGCCAACCTGCAGATGCGCTTGGCGTCATCTAGATACAGCTCAGTATGCTGGAAAGCAAGCTTGCGGATGAAAGAACAGAACTCTTCGCGATCATCTGACATTTTCGCTTCCTCCCAACGCCTTCCCGACTGCGTACAACCGTCGGGGCGCATAAAATACAATATTTAGGCTAAACGGTCAAACATTTGACCCATATGCCAAACCCCAGCCAGGGGATTGACGGATGCCGATATTTTGGCTAAACTTGCACGACATCTGTATGCAACTCCGTAACATAGCCATAATCGCCCACGTGGACCACGGCAAGACTACCCTTGTGGATGCCTTGCTTAAACAGTCAGAAACCGCAGACACGCAAAAATTCGAAGGCGATACCATCATGGATTCAAACGAGCTCGAACGCGAGCGCGGGATTACGATTTTCTCGAAAAACGCGGCCGTGCGCTGGAAGGGCGTAAAAATCAACATCGTGGACACCCCAGGACACGCGGATTTCGGCGGGGAGGTGGAACGCATCATGAACCTGGTGGACGGAGCTTTGTTGCTCGTGGACGCCAAGGAAGGTCCCATGCCGCAAACGCGTTTCGTACTCAAAAAGGCCATCCAGGCCGGCCACCGCATCATCGTGGTCATAAACAAGATAGACAAACCGGACGCGCGTCCGGAGTGGGTACTCAACCAGACCTTCGATCTATTCGTTGAGTTGGGCGCCAGCGACGCGCAGACGGATTTCCCGGTCATCTACGGCTCGGCCAAACAGGCGAAAGCCGGTCTCGACGCCAATCTGGAAGCCATGACCAACATCTCTCCGCTGTTCGACGCCATCGTTGAATACATACCCGAACCCAAAACCGACGCCAGCGGACCGTTGCAGGTTTCCGTGGTCAATACCTCACACGACAATTTCAAAGGCCGCATCGGCATCGGACGCGTGATACGCGGCACCTTCCGTCCCGGACCAGTGGTTTGGATTGACCGAGAAGGCAAACAAGCCTCGGCCAAAGTGACTTCGATCATGGTTTTCGACGGTTTGCAACGCAAAGAAACGGACGCGGCCCCGGCTGGTGAAGTGGTGGCTTTTTCCGGCGTCGCCGGCCTGAACATCGGCGAAACCATAGCGGACGTCAATAACCCAGAAGCTTTACCCGTCATGGCCATCGAGGAACCCACGGTCAAAATGACCTTTGGCGTAAACACTTCGCCTTTCGGCGGTAACGAAGGCCAATTCGGCACGTCCCGCAACATCAAGGAACGTTTGGAACGCGAACTGCAGAACGACGTGGCTTTGCGTGTTGATTTTGGCAGCGCAGGCGAATCCTTCGTGGTTTCTGGCCGCGGTGAACTGCATTTGGCCATTTTGATAGAAAAGATGCGACGCGAAGGCTATGAACTTCAGGTTTCCCGTCCCCAAGTCATCTTTAAGACGGTCAACGGCGAAAAGCACGAGCCTTTCGAACAGGTTGAAATCGAAATCCCAGAAGACATGGCCGGCATGGTCATAGAAAAGATGGGCAAGCGCCGCGGCGAACTCAAGGACATGCGTAACGAAAACGGCGTGGCCTTCATGACTTTTGAAATCCCGACCCGCGGACTCATCGGTTACCGCAGCGAATTCATGGTGGATACGCGCGGCCAAGGCATAATCAACACCCTGTTGCTCGGCTACAGGCCTTACGCGGGCGATATGGCGCGCCAGGAACACGGTTCGTTGGTGGTCCACGAAACCGGCACGGCTGTGACTTACGGCATGTTGGCGGCCCAGGAAAGGGGAGTCCTCTTCATCCCTGCACAGACGGAAGTGTACGAGGGCATGATCGTGGGACAAAACGCCAAACCTGAGGATTTGATCGTGAACGTGTGCAAGGAGAAACGCCTGTCCAACATGCGCTCCAAAGGCGACGGCGTGGCCGAAGCTTTGGCCCCTTACCGCGACATGAACCTGGAACTGGCCCTCGAATACATCGGGGACGACGAATTGGTGGAGGTTACGCCCAAATCCATCCGCCTACGCAAGCAACTTCTTAAGGATTTTGAACGCAGGCGCGCCGGACAGTTGTAAACTACAAAAAAATCAGACCGTCACTCAGGTGACGGTCTTTTTGATAACAAAAAAGGGCCAGACGACCCAGAAGAAGCTTAACCCATGATCTTATCAAGGATGCCCATCAGGCCGTTGAATACGCCTTCACCCGGCATCCGGATGGTTTCGAAAGCCGTGGATGGCACGACGTCGGTCGCGACGTACACCTCCCGGCAATTGCCGCAAATATAGGTCCTATTGCGGACTTCGACGAAGCGCGCGGTTTTGCATTTGGGGCAACAGACTTTGTACATCTGGACCTCACCAGGGGTTACCGGAAAGGGAACGACCGAACGAGCATGGCAAAAAACAGCGTTATTGTCAACGGTAAACCTAAGCATCTAAGCCAGATTGACGCTTTTTCCGCTTTATGGTAACCAGATACCCAAGGGGGGAACACAAGTGGAAGACAAAAGAGATATATCCAATCTGTACTTTGTCGTTATTTTCATGCTTTTGGTTGCTTACTGGGCTGCCATTAAACCATTCAAGACGGTACAAGCCGAGATTAAACCGACCCACGCAGCGTTCGCGGTCGGCCACGTCTTGGCCCATACGGCCTCATCTCATTGATGCGCTTAAGCGCATTTTTTTCTTACCTAGATTCAAATATCCACTCCCAATTTAACGGATTACGTGATAGATTAAGCCGCGATATTTTATGGCAGACAGAAAAGAAGTGGTTCTGGACATCGAAACCCAAAACACGTTTCAAGACGTTGGGGCCTATAAGGCGTCCTTGCTCAAGATTTCGCTCATCGGGGTTTATTTTTACGAAACCGACACGTTCGAGACCTTCCTGGAAGGGGACTTACCCAAACTCTGGCCGCGTCTGGAAAGGGCTTCACGCATCATCGGCTACAACTTATTCAATTTCGATTACCCGTGCATGCAGCAGTATTACACGGGCAACCTGATGGCCTTACCGACCATCGATTTATTGTTGGAATTGGAGCGTCGCATCGGTACGCGCATCAAGCTGGATATAGTGGCGCACGCGACTTTGGGCATAGGCAAAAGCGGCGACGGTCTGCAGGCCGTCAAGTTTTGGAAGGAAGGGGAGATAGACAAACTCCGCGACTATTGCCTGCAGGACGTGAGGGTCACGCGCGACGTGTATGAACACGCGCTCACCAACAAAAAAATATATTATTTCGATCGCATGGGACAGAAGCAAGAAGTGCCAATGCCCATAGTGCCGCCCGTGCCGCAGGAGCAGCCAACCATCAACCTGTCTTTGGGGTTATAAATGGCGAAAAAATCTTAGGATTTCGTGAGATTTCCGAAAGACAATACTTATCCCCAATTGTAGGTGTTCACCCTAACACTACATGTTGTGTTATAATCGGCATCTGACCACAATATCTTGTGGTCAAAACTCACGCGGCTACATTCCCCACCGGATGGAAACCGTACGTCTGCGCTTTTCCGTGGAAAAAACGGTCTTGCGTGGCCAGTGATAGGGGGCCACAATCCCGTCGGGGATAAAACTCCCACGCACCACAAACGCGCTCGGACCAGCAAAAACTGGCCCGAATGGGTGCGAGTCAAAAAATAAAATTTTTATTCCGCCCACTTTCCTATGAGTCCACAGGCCAATTTTGGAGTTGCTCCCAAAAGTTCCACCGAGCAACGCAACCCGGAAGTTTTGGATGGCGACGCCGTGACGGCGTACGTCAAAACCGTAAAATCCATCCGTCGCCGTGATGGCCGCATGGACCAATTCCAGCCCGACAAGATTGCCAATACGATCCGCGCAGCGTTCAACGCCGCGGGTTTCAAGGGCGATAAGGACGAACTGCTGGTCCAGAACATCGCGAACGTGGTCATGCAGCGCCTGAGCCGCCGTTTCGACGGCCATACAGTGCCTTCCACGGACGACGTACGGGAAACAGTGGCCGCTGCCATGATCGACGCCAACTTCGTGACTGTGGCGCGCACCTACCTGTTGTATCGCATCCAATTATCAGATAAATCCACGGAACCGGTCTACGGACATGGCCTCAAGGTCAAGCGTCATTTCACCACCGAAGGCACCCACCCTTACGACGAGCTGGAGTGGGAAAAACGCGATGCCACAATCACCAACGAGAAAGGCGTTGTGGTTTTTGAGCAGAAAGACGTGGAAGTGCCCAAGACCTACAGCCAAACCGCGACTAACATCATTGTTTCCAAATATTTCCGCGGGCGTTTGGGTACGGCGGAACGCGAGACTTCCATGCGCCAACTGGTGGACCGCGTGGCTCAAACCATCACGGGTTGGGGCCGGAACAACGGATACTTTTTCAGCGAACGCGACGCGGACATCTTCGAAAACGAGCTTACTTCCATTCTGGTCAACCAACGCGCGGCCTTCAATTCGCCGGTCTGGTTTAACGTGGGCGTCAATCCCAACCCCCAATGTTCCGCGTGTTTCATCAACTCCGTGCAAGACGACATGCGTTCCATCCTGCAATTGGCCGTGACCGAAGGCATGCTGTTCAAATACGGATCCGGTACGGGCTCCAACCTCTCGAGCCTCAGGTCATCCAAAGAGAACCTGGCCGCTTCTTCGGGCAAATCTTCCGGCCCGGTCTCGTTCATGCGCGGTTACGACGCGTTTGCGGGCGTCATCAAGAGTGGCGGCAAAACGCGTCGCGCGGCCAAGATGGTCATCTTGAACGTGGACCATCCGGACGTGGAGGAATTCGTGTGGTGCAAGGCCAAGGAAGAGAAGAAAGCCCACACGCTCATCGACTCGGGATACGACGGTTCCATGAACGGCGAGGCCTACGCTTCGGTCTTTTTCCAAAACGCCAACAATAGCGTGCGCGTAAACGACGCCTTCATGACGGCCGTGGAGAAGGACGCGGACTTTTGGACCAAATACGTGCTTAACGGCGAACCGTGCCAAAAGTACCGGGCGCGCGAACTCATGCGGCAGATTGCGGACGCGGCCTGGCAGTGCGGCGATCCCGGCATGCAATACGACACCACGATCAACGATTGGCACACCTGCTCCAACTCCGACCGCATCCACGCCTCCAATCCCTGCTCGGAATACATGTTCCTGAACGATTCGGCGTGCAACCTGGCTTCGGTCAACCTCATGACCTGCCGTACGCAGGAGGGACAGTTCGACGTGGATGCCTTCGAACACATCTGCCGCATCGTGGCCACGGCCCAAGAGATCGTCGTGGGTTCGTCCTCTTACCCGACCCCGGCCATCGAATTCCATTCGCACCAATACCGTCCGTTGGGCTTGGGCTACGCCAACTTGGGCGCTTTGCTCATGAGCATGGGCCTGCCTTACGACTCGGACAAGGGGCGCAACGTGGCCGCGGCCATCACCTCCATCATGACCGGCGTGGGTTACGACCAATCGGCCCATATAGCCGAAAAAATGGGCACGTTCGACGGTTTCTCCAAAAACCGCACGCCCATGCTGCGTGTGATGCGCAAACACCAGGAAGCGGCCAAAGACATCAATCCGGAGGGCGTACCCGCACAAATTCTGGACCGCGCCAGATCGGCTTGGGACGAGGCCGTGGATGCGGGTGAAAAATACGGCTACCGCAACGCCCAACTTTCTGTCTTGGCGCCCACGGGAACCATCGCTTTCCTCATGGATTGCGACACCACGGGCATAGAACCAGACATCGCTTTGGTCAAATACAAATGGCTGGTGGGCGGCGGCATGATCAAGATCGTAAACCGCACCGTGCCCGAGGCTTTGTACAAACTGGGTTATTCGGAGACGCAAATCCGCGAAATCATCGAATGGATCGACAAAAAGGATACGATTGAGGGCGCGCCGCACCTGCAGGAAGAACATTTGCCGGTTTTCGACTGCGCTTTCAAGGCGGCCAACGGCACGCGCTCCATCAATTACATGGGCCATCTCAAGATGATGGGCGCGGTCCAACCGTTCCTCTCTGGCGCCATCTCAAAGACCGTCAACCTGCCGACCGAAGCCACGGTGGCGGATGTGATGAACGTATATATCGAGGGTTGGCGCATGGGACTCAAGGCCGTGGCCATCTACCGCGACGGTTGCAAACGCGCACAGCCCCTGACCACCAAAAATACGGAGAACAAAGGCGAGGCTAAAGCCGAAGCCAAACCCGTCCAAGCCCCGGCACCCAAAGCCGAAGCGTCCATCCTGCCCGCGCCCCAGGCCTACACGCCGCGCCGCCGTCGCATGCCGGACGAACGCCGCGCCATCACGCACAAATTCCAGATCGGCCCGCACAAAGGTTTCATCACAGTTGGCCTGTACGACGACGGCGCCCCCGGAGAAATCTTCGTGACCATGTCCAAAGAGGGGAGCGTACTCTCCGGCTTGCTCGACGTGTTCGCCACTTCCGTGTCCATCGGCCTGCAATACGGCGTGCCGCTCAAGATTCTGGTCAACAAGTTCGCGCATGTTCGCTTCGAGCCATCCGGCTTCACCACCAACCCCAACATCCGCGTGGCCAAATCCATCATCGATTACATCTTCCGCTGGTTGGGCCTCAAATTCCTCACCCCGGAAGAACGCCGCGCCATCGGCATCAACGTGGACATGTCAGCGACCGCGGAACTGCAGATCGAGGAAATCGCCAACTCCAGCTTCCAGGCCAAAGCCGCTTCCGCCACCCCGGCCGCACAAACCAGCCTGCTGGACGCGCCCCAAGACGGCCCCACCCTCACCTCCACATTCGACAACCAATCCGACGCCCCGGCCTGCGACACGTGCGGCTCCATCATGGTCCGCAACGGCGCCTGCTACAAATGCCTGAACTGCGGCGCCACGAGCGGGTGCTCCTAGCCGATACCTAAGTCTAATACCGAGGGATTAAAGACTATCAAAAAGACGCCCTCCGGGGCGTCTTTCTTGAATATATGGAATTACAACAGTTTATCAAACAAACCCTACAAAGTATCGTGTCGGGCGTAGACGAAGCCAACGAAAATACTCAACGTTTTAGATTGTTGGGTGATAAACACGTCTTTTTGGGCGAGGGTACTTATGCAAATTTTGACATAGCGCTCACTGTTGAAGAAATAAAAAATATAGAAGGCAAAATACAAGGTGGGATGGGAGACTCTATATTAAAAATAGCTTCACTAGACCTAAAAGGCGGTGGCTCCCACGAAAACAGAAGCCAAAATATACACAGATTGACATTCAAGGTCTTTATTTCTGAAAAATCAACGGCAGGATTATCAACTAATCCGCCCATGACATTGCCAAAACATGACCGACCAAATTTTAAATGAATTATGAAAACACCCCAAAACACTCTCAAATACATCATCGGACTCTTGATCGTCATCGCTTTGAGGATTGTGCCGCATCCGCCGAATGTGGAACCTATCATGTCCAGTATGATGCCGTATTCCAAAAAGTGGGGTTGGCTCTCGGGTCTACTTTTCTGTCTGATCGCGGTCTTGGGTTATGACGTGGCAACAGGTACTTTCGGGACTTGGAGTCTAATCACAGCCGGGACATACGCTGCGCTCGGTGCGGTCGCGGGTTGGTATTTCAAGGGTAAGGACAACAAAATCCGTTATTATTTGGCGTTCTCGATAGTCGCGACTTTGGTCTACGACGCGATTACGGGCATTGGCATGGGCATGTTGCTTTTTAAAATGCCATTCATGACCGTGCTGACCGGACAGATACCGTTCACGCTGTATCATCTAGCCGGCAACGCGGCATTGTCCGTGACCGTGTCGCCGTTGCTTTACGCTTGGGTGGTGGCCAACCCAAAATTGGAGACTTCCAGGCTGTTGGTCAGGCAGACGGCCACATCCTAATCCGCGGATAACATGATCCACGTCTACACCGGGGACGGCAAAGGCAAGACGACCGCGTCGTTGGGTTTGTTATTGAGGGCCGTGGGAGCGGGTAAGCGGGTGGCTTTCGTACAGTTCGACAAGGGAGGTACGCACTACTCTGAGCGCAAAACTTTGGCCGAGCGTTTTCCGGAAGTCACGGTCATCGCCACTGGCCTGGACCGTATTGACGCAACGGGCAAATTCCGCATGGGAGTGACGGAAGAGGATAGGGGAGAAGGGGAGAGGGGTCTGGAGGCTGTGAGGCGGATATTCCAGGAAAAAGTCCATGACGTGGTGATTTTGGACGAACTGAACAGCTCGCTCAGCCTAGGCATCCTGGATAAGGACAAAACCCTGGAAATCCTGACCCAAAGGTCACCCGAAACCGAGCTCATACTCACGGGACGGAACGCGCCGGACTACATCCGAGGCATGGCCGACTTGATAACCGAAATGCGGCTGGTCGAACATTATTTTTACCACGGCACCAAGGCCAGGGAAGGCATAGACTATTAATAGGGCCTACGGTTTGCTAAAATAGACGCATGATTCGTTTCCCAACCCTGCAGCTTCCGGTACACCCATTGGACGCCAAAACCATAACCTCGTACGTGCTCTTGTCGGTTTCCGTCACGATTTTCGCGATTTTTTGGGTTTGGGCCATGGCACACGCGGCCAGAACACCGCGCGCGCCGTGGACTCAGCGGCTCCTATGGTTCCTGTGTCTTCTCTGCAATCCAATAACCACAGTTTGGTATTGGTGCGTGTGGAAGCGCTGGGCGTTTTGGACCCTGTTCACGCCGCTCTTGGGCATATTTCTGACGCTGCCATTCGCGGTCCGGTCCCTGATGACCAAAGCCGACGCCACGAATCTGACAAACGGTCTATTCGCCTTGGGAAGCAACGGCTTAGTCATCTTCTTGGCGGTCCTATTCATCTTCCCAGTGGTAATGCGCTTGGCTGTTATTTTGCATCTGACCAAAAACCCGGCTTACACGGCCATTGAGAGAAACGACTGGGTAGTTTCCATCGGTTTGCCCAGCGTGGGATATGGCGCGGCTTTCGCTTATGCCATCAAGCATCTCATGCCCTGGGCTTTCGCCACACTCGGTTGGATGCTGGTGGTGGGAATAACGGGACGGCTCATCGCCATCAACGTCACACGGGTAATCTTGCCGGCTGGGGAGGAGAAGCGTACGGAGTTCTTGATGAAGAGCGCGACTGGCACGCATTAATCATCCAAATAAAAAAAACCCGATTTGAATCGGGTTTTTATTTTAGAGGTAAGATTATTCGTCGTCGGTAAAGTCGCTGAGGCGCAAAGTGGCGCGCTCTGTCTCCAAAACGCGGTTTTCCAACTCGTCCAGCTCCTCGATCGGATCCTTATCCAAATCCTCGAGACCGGTTTCGTCTACTTCTTCATCCTCGGCTTCTTCGTCTACCACCACACCCTCTTCTACGACAGCATCTTCGCCTTCTTTTTCCTCTTCTTCATCCTCATCCAGCACATGCATGCCGGGGGCTAAAGTATCCTCTTCTTCTTCTTCGTAACCTTGGGGGTCCCAGTCGTCTGACGGGCCCACGGAAAATGGTAGTGGAACCATATGTTTAGATATTTTTGCGACTGATGAGTACGCGATTTTGCAAAAGATAGCAAGCGTCCAAAAGGGATGGAAGTGGATAAATATGACGCTTGGCGAATAAATGATATCGGGCTATGCTGGTCCGTACTATGGACTTTCTCATCCCCGTTTCGATCGGCCTTTTGTTATTGGTTTTGGCGGCCTTAGGCCTTTTGTTTTGGCGAATTTCAGCGATGGAAAAAAGCAGGGAGATGCCGGCAGAGCCTCAGAGCCTGCTTTTGATGCAGCAACATTTATCGCAACTGCAAAAAGACGTCAATAGCCGTCTTTTGGAGACCCACCAAACCTTCAAGGACCAGCACGAGTCGGTCACGGGCATCGTCAGGGACGTGGCCACGCGCATGGCCAAGATGGAGGAGATATCCCGCCAAGTGCTGACCGAAACCGGGGAGCTCCAAAAACTCCAACAGATGCTCCGAAACCCTAAACAACGCGGTATTTTAGGCGAATATTTCCTTGAGACCCTGCTCAAGAATGTGCTGCCGCCGGAAAGCTACCAGATGCAATACAAATTCTCTGACGGGGAAATCGTGGACGCCGCGGTCTTCATCAAAGACAAGATCGTACCCGTGGACTCAAAGTTCAGTTTGGACAACTACAACCGCCTGACCGTCACGGAAGACCAAAGCGAACGCGAACGTTTGGAGAAAATCTTCGTTAACGACCTCAAGTTGCGCATACAGGAAACCTCCAAATACATCCGCCCCAACGAAAACACCATGGACTTCGCTTTCATGTTCATACCGCACGAAGCCATCTATTACGATTTGTTGGTCAACAAAATCGGCAGCGTCTCGGAAGACACCGAGAGTCTGGTACAAAGAGCGGCTTCCAAATACCACGTGATTATCGTTTCGCCCACCTCATTCCTAGCTTACCTGCAGACCGTGTTGCAAGGCTTGCGCGCCATGCAGATTGAAGAGACGGCCAAAGAAGTCATCTTACGCGTAGGGGAGCTGGGCAGACATTTGGCGGCTTACGAGAAACATTACCGCAGCATCGGCAGCAACATGGAGACCGTGGTCAACCAATACAATCTCGGCTACCGGGAATTCGCCAAAATAGATAAGGATGTTTTGCGCGTCACCGGTCAGCCCGTAGGCGTCCAACCCCTGACCCTGGAAGCGCCGACCGCACACCGCGAGTCCTAAACCAGCTGATTTATGGAAGGGGAACAGCTAATCCAAAGACCGCCCGCCAAACCCAAACGCCTAGGCTTGAAAATTTCTCTCGGCGTCTGCGTGTTTTTCGCGCTCGTGGTCGGCGCCATGTGTTTGGACGTACAACTCAGATACCGTAATCGCCTGGTCAAAGCAGAGGATACGGCTTCAACGACAGAGGCCATCATCGTACTCGGCGCGGCGCTTAAAACAGACGGTACGCCTTCTGACGCTCTACGCGATCGTTTAGAGACGGGTGTGGCTTTGTATAAAATCGGAAAAGCGCCAAAATTGCTACTGACCGGGGATGACGGCAAAAACAATATGGATGAAGTCAGCGTCATGCGCCAATACGCCATCGACCACGGAGTTCCGGAATCAGCTGTTCGTGTTGACGGTCAGGGTTACCGCACTTACGAGTCTTGCTCCCGCGCCGTCCAGGTTCTGAACATCAAAAAAGCCATCCTGGTCACCCAGAACTTCCATTTGCCACGCGCTTTGTACCTCTGCAACCGAATGGGCATGGAAGCGGTCGGAGTCTCAGCCGACCTGAATCACTACGAGAACTGGTGGTGGAACCAGTCCAGGGATCTTTTGGCCAGCGTCAAAGCTTGGTGGGATGTAAACGTCGTGACACCCAAACCTCCGGTCTAATTCTCCTATGACCGCGGATAAACTCCGTTCAGAACTCAAATCCCAAGCCGACCCAGAGCGCGCCCAAAACCTGAAGCGCTTTTTCAAGACCGGAGTAGGGGAATACGGCCACGGAGACGTTTTTATCGGTCTCACGGTGCCTCAAATACGCAAAACCGTCTCTAGATACCTGGGCCTACCTTTGAATCAAGTATTGAACCTTTTAAAGAGTAAAATCCACGAAGAACGTTTTGCCGCATTGGTGATTTTGGTCGCCCAGTATACGAATGGCAATGTGGAATTAAAGAGTAAAATATTTAGACAATACCTTAAACACGCAAAATGGATTAATAACTGGGACTTGGTCGACACCTCGACGCCACAGACGGTCGGGGACTGGTGTTTCAGCAACAAACAACCGCAAATACTTTACCGACTCGCCAAATCCAGGGACCTTTGGGAGCGGCGCATAGGAGTGCTCGGGACTTTTACGTTCATCCGGAATCACGATTTTCAACCGGTCTTGAGAGTGGCGGAGACGCTTTTAAAAGATAGTCATGACCTGATTCATAAAGCTGTCGGTTGGATGCTTCGGGAGGCCTACAAGCGCGAAAATGATCCAGTCATGGATTTCCTGGACGCCCACGCCGACCATATGCCACGCACCATGTTGCGGTACGCGATTGAGAGAATGCCAGAACCGCAGCGCAAGGCGTATTTGAGCCACAGGCAAAAGTCATCCTGAGTCGCACTGTAAATCGTTAAATAGAGTTTGTCGTCTAACCCGCGATGAAGGATCTACGCGGATTAAGAGCCTATGATTCCGGCCGTCGCGCCGAGACGAGGGAGCGTAGGTTGATGCAGATTAACTTTTTGGATTCTTCACCCCGTCGCGTTAAACGCGACTCGTTCAGAATGACGAACTAGGGTTATATGCCGGTTATAAAGCCGCCGTTCGATAAAGATGCCTTTACCAAGGAGAAAACCTTCGTGGGTAGCGAGTTTTGCGATTGCGATCTTTCTGGTATGGATTTTTCGGGCAAGGAGCTGAGCGCGTGTACTTTTACGCATTGCAACCTA
Organism: uncultured Gammaproteobacteria bacterium; assembly: GCA_964604275.1. Lineage (GTDB taxonomy): Bacteria > Patescibacteriota > Patescibacteriia > 2-12-FULL-60-25 > 2-12-FULL-60-25 > MWCR01. The sequence goes on along the minus strand of CAZRYH010000007.1, from coordinate 36,436 downwards.
TCGCTGGTCAAATTCATCAACGCCAGCCTCTCGGAAAACGTCTTTCGCGGATCAAAATTAGTTGGTATAGATTTTACGGCCATCAAAAAGCCTATTCTCTTCAGACCATTCCTGCGTTTCGAAGATTGTCTGTTGGAACTCTGCAATTTTTCCGGACTGAACATGAAAGAGGCCACATTCGAGTCTTGTTCGCTCTTGAAGTGCGCATTCGACCAAACGGATTTGACCCAAGCCAAGTTCGACAGTACGGACCTTGAGGGTACGGATTTTCATCATGCCAATCTTTTACAAGCAGACTTTTCGCGCTCCAGAAACTACGCCATCAACCCTACATCCAACAACATCAAAAAAGCCAAATTCAGCATCCCAGAAGCCCTCTCGTTACTGAGAGGTTTCGATATCGAAATACAATAGCCAGATTACCAATTGAGCATGAAGCCCAATACGCGTTCCAAATTGCGTTCGCGTGTTTTCGTAGTCAGCTGATGATCCCAGATGCGCAAGATTTTCCAGCCATCCGTCCTTAAAAGTCTGCGGTTGCGTTTATCGCGACGCATGTTGTTTTGAATCTTGTTTTGCCAAAACTCAGGAAGCTTGTCTTTGCGGCTCGCGAACCTGTATCCGTGCCAAAATCCACCGTCGATGAAAATCGCCAACTTTTTAGACGGTACGGCGATATCGGGACACCCTGGAGCGCGTTTATAATGCCTCTGGAAGTAGATTTTGCGGTCGCGCAGGTATTTGAAGACCATTCTCTCCGGTCCCGTGTTCTTGCCGCGAATTTTGGACATTATTTCGCTGCGTTTTTCTTTGGATACGCGATCCATATGGAGTTATGATAGCAAACGGTAAAAATCCCTGCAGGGGAATAAAAAAGGACCGGTTAATTGGTCCTACGACGAAACTCAAGGGCTTGCAAGGCCTGAGCCACACTAAAAGTGACGAATTCCGGGCGGTTGTAGATCTTGAGAACCACGGTATCCACGGAATCCAGCACTTCGGACCTTTGGAAGACTTCCGCATTGGATGAGAAGCCAACCAAGAAGCCCTTATAACCCAGCTTGCGCATCAAGCAAGCCAATTCCGTACCCCGCGCGTTTCCGGCCAACTGGCCGTCGATCAGCACGGCGTACGGGCGCATCTGGAGGACTTCTTCGGCCAGGCGAATCAAAGATTGCCTATCGTGAAGTAAAAACCTGGCCTGGCCGTTGGTGGCCAATGTAAACGCGGGTATAAACGCCGAAAGCGCGACTTGAACGTCATCCACGACCACCAGACGACGGTTGGCCAGGAATTCGCATCCTTTGGCCAACACGGGCAAATCCGTACAAGCCTCCATGTGGCCGAATTCTTCCAAAGTCCGATTGATAAGGTGCAGCATGCCCGCATCCGTCATTTTGTCTCCTTTGGAGATGGACAAGGCGGAGAGAATATAAACCTAGGACATTTTAGGGTCAATCCTGAGACCCAGGGTTCCATGGGCTGTCGCGAGAGGCGATAGGGGCCGTCTGGATGGTCTGGAGAGTGGTCGATTAATGTAAAAGTATGGACTAATAAATCAACGCAAGAAAAATAAATTAAATTATTTTTATTGTTGGAAAATATTTTTAAAAATCAAAAAGCAAAGTGCAAAAAGCAAAAATTAGGAATACGGAATTATTAGATTGATTAGGAAAGACGGGTTTGAAATAACGCTAAAATAACACTAGAGGATAGTGGTTTTTGATAATACGTTGCGTCGCACAATATATCTTATACGAAACATGGCGCGTTTTTTAAAACAAAAAAGATGCCGTTAAGCATCCTATGTATAAAGCTAAATTCAAAATGCAAAAAGCAAAAAATCTAGAGTTTATTTGTAGTAGATTCTGCCGGGTACCCTAACATCTATATACTCCGTAATTTCTTCCCATTTGGGCTTAGACGCTATAAATGACCTGAGCGTCTCAATCTGGGCATCTATGGTCTGGTCTAGGGCCAATAAAACCTTTTTATTCTGTTTTAGGATGATTGATATGGACGCCGGATCCCCGTATTCGATATTTAAGGTCTTGAACCAGATACCTGTATCCCTTAGTTTGGCTGATAGGTCCAATAAACCCCTCACACGCTCCGAGCCAAATATTTCTTGTCCCTTGGCCATTTGAGTTGACGTGGGATAATGCACGTAAATTTCCTTAGAGGTTTCGATAGGGGTGTCGCTGGTCAAAAAGTTTCTTGTCGTGGATGTCATGGCATCGTCGGCCACGTCAGTGATCACGCCATAATCATCAACCACATAAATCTGATTGTTGGTGACCAAAACCACACTCCTCTGACGCTCTTCTATCATGAGTCGTAAAATATTAGGATAAGTTTTATCCACAATGACCTTATTCACGAATAGTTTACTGGATAAATATTCTTCCAAATCTTTTTCATTCAGCGCGAAAATATTTTTTCTGCCCCACGGCCAATTCCTGCTTTGCTGAAAATACCCGTCTATCTCCCCTCTTAAGGCGGTCTGGTCCAAAACTCGCAACTCGTTGAACTCGTACTTCTTCACGTCAAACCACCCGGAAAAAAATAAACACCACAACGTGGCCAAAAACAAAAAACTTCCGAGCAGAATATTTATAACGCCGCGAGTCTGCTCCTTTTTTCCTTGGCGCTCTTCACGGAACATGCCCGTGTTTTTGGGCGTTTCGTTAAGCATGTCGTGCAATTAGAATTACCTGACCACGATACGTGGAGCCAGAGGGTTGATGCGCGTGACGACTTCATAATTTATGGTGCCGATATGTCCGGCAAGATCTTCGGCCGTCACCGTCTCCTTCTTGTCCTTACCCAACAAAACCACGGTATCTCCGGCCTTTACGCCCTTTACGTCCGTCACATCGGCCATACACATATTCATGCAAATACGACCGATCACGTCGCAGCGCTGGCCGCGGACCAGTACGTGTCCGGAATTGGAAAGTTTCCTGTCGTAACCGTCCCAATAACCCACGGGCAAAACCGCGATTTTGGACGGACGAGTAGTCTTGGCCGATAGCCCGTAGCCAATGCCGGTACCCTTAGGCACGTTTTTAACTTGTGCGATCGTCGTCTTCCAAGCCAAAACAGGCTTCAGATCCAAATTGTTGCGATGTGTACGCTGGGCCACGGCTTTGGTCTCTTTGCTGGGCCACATGCCATACATGGCGATACCCAAACGAATCAAATCATTATAAGTCTGCGGGAACAGGATTGCGGCCGCGGAACAAGCTGTGTGCCTGACTTCCAATTCGATTCCAGCTTTGCCCAAAGCGTCACACTCGTCTTTAAAACGCTTGATTTGAGAGCTCGCGAACGTATGCTCGGTCGTGTCTTCTATATTGGCGAAATGCGTATATGCGCCTTGAATTTCAACGCCAGGAATGGCCGCCAACTTTTTGGCATAGGCCATCAATTCCTTACCACTCAAGCCTTGGCGCAAAGTACCGGTTTCGACTTTGAGATGGACTTTGGCATACTTATTTTTCAGTTTTCCTTGTTTGGACAAACGCGCCAATTCTTTAGCGACCTCTTGTCCGTAAGCCACGAATGCCAAACCTTGGTCCACGGCCAAACAGATGTTGTCTGGCGGCGTATAACCCATGACCAATATGGAACCTTTTATGCCGGCACGTCTTAAATCATAACCATCTTGGACCGCGTCCACGCCAAACCACTCTATGCCGTTTTTTTCCGCGATTTGCGCGACCGCGACGTTGCCATGACCATAAGCATTGGCCTTGACCACGGCCATGAGCTGAGTCTTTTTGCCGACCAGACGCCTGAAGGTTTCAATGTTGGATTTTAAAGCCGAAGCCGAAATCTCGACCCAGGTCTTGGGCTTAAGTTTGTTTGTTTGGTTTTTTTGCATAAAGAACAAAATCTTTAGGCTTTATAAATCAACCTATATAATCAAAACCACAATAGGGTTTTAAGACCTCGGGAATCTTTATCTTGCCATCCGGTTCTTGCCAGTTTTCCAAAACCGCAATCAAGGCGCGGGGAGTGGCCACGACCGTGCCATTAAGCGTGTGGATGTACCCCTTATCCCCTTCTTTGGTGGCGTACTTGATGTCCAAACCACGGGCTTGGTAATCGATACAATTCGACGTAGAAGTTACTTCGCCCCAACCGCCGGTACCGTTGCCCTTGCCCCACATCCAAGCCTCCAAATCGTAGCGGCGATAGTCCGAACCGCCCAAATCACCCGTGCAGCAATCTACGACCCTAAAGGGGACGCCCAAGCTTTGCCAAAAGCGCTCCTGGTGCGCCAAAAACTCAGCATGCATGGCTTCTGATTGCTCAGGCGTGGTGAATGCGAACATCTCTACTTTGTTGAATTGGTGCACGCGATAAAAGCCGTACGATTCACGGCCATACGCCCCGGCTTCTGTCCTGAAGCAATGTGAAAAAGCCACGTATTTCTTAGGCATTTCCTCGGCCGGGATGACTTCACCCATGTGGTAACCCAGCATGGTGATTTCCGATGTGCCGACCAATGCCATGTCTTGATTTTCGACGTAATACACCTGTTGCTCCGGACCGCGCGGCAAAAAACCCTTGCCCACCAAAACCGCCTCTTTTGCCAAGTCTGGTGTGGTCACGAATGTGAAACCCTGCTTGGTCATGAAGTCGATAGCGTAACGTAAGATCGCCCAGTCCAACAAGGCCAATTTGTCTTTCAAGAAATAGAACTTGGCGCCCGTGACTTTAGAACCGCGATCGAAATCCGCCAAACCGTATTTTTCCACGATTTGCACGTGGTCCATGGGTGACGGAAGTTCCTTTGCTTCACCAATTGTTTTGACAACTTTATTGTCTTCGTCGGTTTCGCCCACGGGCGCAGCCGGGTTGGTAAGGTTTGGTACACGCACCAACAGGTCTTGGCGTGTTTTTTCAGTCTCTGACAATTGGGATTCGACTTCAGACAATTTCTGCTTCAGCTCCTTACCCTTCTCAACCAATGCCTGTTTGTCAGTAGCAGTTTTCATCTCATCGGCCACGCGGTTACGTTCTGCACGCAAGGTTTCGCTTTCGCGAAGCAATTCCAAATAGCGCGCATCTGCAACCAAAAGCGCATCCACGTCCGCGCTGGATTTCCTAAGCTCGCTATTGCGTTTCACTACTTCCGAGTTTTCGCGGATATATCTAATGTCCAACATATCAGCTGATTTTTAGAATAGTGTAAGTGTTCGTTCCACTGGGTGTCTTAACATCAACTTCTTCACCCACGGACTGGCCCAAAAATGCCCTTCCCATAGGCGACTCGTTGGAAATCAAGCCGTTTGCCGGGTCAGCTTCGGCTGATCCTACGATTTTGTAAATGCGCTTGCCATTGCGTGATTCGACTTCAACGGTGGAACCGATGCGCGCCACGCTGCCGCCTACGCTCTCTTGGATGATTTGGACGTCTTTCATTATTTCATCGATTTCGCGGATGCGTCCCTGAACGAAAGCCATTTCATCCTTGGCACTGGAATATTCCGCGTTTTCCTTCAGATCACCCAAAGCCTTGGCCGCCTCAATACGCGCGGACACTTCGCGAACACGCACGGACTTGAGTTCCTGCAGTTCGGCTTTAATTTTTTCCAAACCTTCCTGACTGAAATAATGTGTCATAGTCTTAATTCACCAACAATCATCAAAACACGCATAACTGCGTGTTTCTGTTTGTTCGGCATTTAATATAAATAGATTACTCGTCCGCCACAGGGCAGTCAACTCTGAAAGTGGATGGATTATTTTTGATAAAACGAAGCTGCCCAAGCCGTAAAAATATCTCTAGCCACGGGCACCGCAGTGCTCGAACCCTCCACCCCTTCCTCCAAAAGAACGGTCACCACAACCTGAGGATCATTGGCAGGCGCGTATGCGGTAAACCACGCATGGTTGGGTTTGTCGTTGCGCCACTGTGCTGTACCCGTCTTGCCAGAAATGGCGAAAGGCATGTTGGACAAGGCTCGACCAGAACCCAGGGCCACGGTATCGCGCATGCCGGCCTGTACCACCTTGACCACTTCCGCCGGAATTACGCGTTCGCCGATTTGGGTGGAAGTGTCGGCTGCGAAATGTGGCGTGACCTCAAAACCGCCGTTAGCCACGATCGCCGTGGCACGCGCCACCTGAAGCGGCGTGACTAACAAATCGCCTTGTCCGATAGACATGTTGTAAGTATCGCCCACATACCAGCGTTCATTTTTCTTTTGTTGCTTCCATTCCGGATCAGGAACGAAACCCGAAGCTTCCCCGGGTACGTCCAAACCCAACTTTTCACCAAATCCGAATTTGTCCAACCACACCACCATTTTTTCTATTCCCATGCCTTTAAACGTTTCCGTGCCACCGCAGATGGTGTAAAAAAATGTGTTGACCGAGAAAGCGATGGCTTTACGCACGTCCGTGATACCGTGTCCGCCGGCTTTCCAATCCGGAAAAAACGTCGAGCCGATGCGAATGCCACCGCTGGATACCACGCTCGTCCTGGAGGTGATTACGCCCTCGGCCAAAGCCGCGGCCGCATACACTGGCTTTATGGTTGAACCCGAGGGGTACAATCCGGCCCAAGCCCGCGCGAGCAATGGATGATTCTCATCGTTGATTAACGCGGCATAGCGCGTACTGGATACTCGACCGGAAAACATGTTGTCGTCGTAAGTGGGCAAAGAAACCGTGGCCAAAATCGATCCGTTCCGCGGGTCCATGACGATCGCCGAAGCGCGCTGGACTTTGGCTGTTTCCATGCCTTTACGCAATGCGATTTCCGCGGCTCTTTGCAGGTCCATGTCCAACGCCAAAACCAAATCCTGACCAGCCACGGAATCCTCTTGTTTGACCGTACGCTTTTCGCGGCCACGTGAATCTACCTCATCAACGCGTTCACCCGGCACGCCGAACAACCTGGAGTCGTAAGTTGCCTCAACGCCAACACGCCCCACCAAATCAGTAGGTCCGCGATCTGAATATTTACCGTCAACCCTGTCTTGCGACGACACGCGGCCCACATAACCCAAAATATGAGACAGTGACTGGACCTCACCGGATAAGGGATAACGCCGCTTTGAGCCGTTCTGGATACCGAAGGCAGGAGAATCAGCGATTGCTATCTTGAGTGCGATGGCTGTTTCATAAGGTACGTCCCTAACCAGAACCATTTTGCGCTCTGGATTGGTGGATGAAGCCAAATCTTGCTCCAAATCCGCGATAGCCACGCCGCTGATGCGCGCCACTCCGCCCAACAAATCCTGGCGTTCCGATTGTTCAGTGGGCAAATCGACGGGCGTAACCGTCACATCGAACGTGGGCACGTTATCAGCCAAAATCACGCCATCGCGGTCACGGATGACTCCACGGGCAGGCGCCAACAATGAGCTGCGTAAACGGTTTCTCTCAGCCAATACCGCATATTTTTGGTGGTTTAGCCCCTGCATCCAAAAAGCGCGCCCAGACAAGATTGCCACGGCCACAAATAACGCACCCAACAATACGTAATATCTTTTTTTAGGAATTGGTTCGCCCACATACAACCGCTGATCGCGGATATTCAACAAATCCTGCTCATAATAGACTTCGTGCGAGATAGCCGACGCATCTTCAAGTTTGACGCCTAAATCATAGGCGCCTTTTTCTTGCCAACCAAAAATTTTGTTGGCCTCATGGCTCATATTTGGCGGGACGCGCGGCACTGACCGTGACCAAAAATCTACGCGTGAACATGGTCAAACCCACAAACGAAATAGAAACAAACACCAGATCCAAAACATAGGACATGATCCATGCGGTGATGTCGCCAGAATACCAGGAGACATGCAGCAAGCGCTCCAAAACCAACCCTCCAAAAACCACCATGAAGCCGTCGGCTACCGTGGCCGCGGATACGAGCATGACCGCGCCGAATAGGGACCTATTGGTCACTAAATTTTCAGAAAAGAAATCTATTACGCATACCATCAAAAGCCACCTCACGAACAAATTGCCGGACGGGCCGGCCGCAGTCAGATCCGCGGCCATGCCGGCCAAGGCCGCAGTCAGATACGCCGCACTGTAGCGGTTCAGCATGATCATGAGTACCAATATGGCTGGCAATGGCTTGAAATAATTGAATGGCGCGGGCACGGATGCGGCAAAAGCGCTCTCGTAGATTCCGTAAGCCAGCGCCGTACCGCAAACCAAAGCCCAAGACGAAGGTCGCATATCAATTGGGCCGCAGGGCTTGGGAACGCAAGACCGAGACGATGTCCACGGATTCGGACTGAATCATGGGTTCGAAAGATGCGCGTTTGAAGGGATCAGTGGCTTGTCCCGAAACTTGGTTGACCAACCCCACAACCAAATCCGAGGGCACCTTCTCTTCCGTGCCAGCCGTTGTAAGAACATCATTGGGCTGTAAAGCCTCTTGTTGAGGTATGAGCGTGACCTCGGCCGCGCCGTTTCCCCTACCCTCGACCAAACCGATGAGGCGGTGTTTTCCCGGCAAAGACACGGCCACGCGACTTTCTGGATCCGCGGTGAGCGTCACCACCGAGGTACGTTCGTGGATAGTGGTAATTTTGCCCAAGAATATGCCTTCGCCAGTTATCACCGCCATGCCGTTTTCCAATCCATCGCGACTTCCCCTATCGATCAAAAAATATGCCCTATCCGGCGTGATGGAACGACTAATGACTTGCGCCATAACCGCGTCATAGCCCTGCGTCTGGGCATAGGCCAATGTTTTGCGCAAGACGGCGTTCTCCTCTTCCAAGGCGCGAAGTTTGACGTAATCCACGCTCAAACTAACCAGACGCCGATCCAAATCCGTGACCTGTTCTCGGCATTCGCTTAAAGAGCCGGCCTGATTCCAACGCGCGGCCAAACCTCCTCCGGCCGAAGTCAACAACGAAGCGGGTTTGGCGAAAACGGTGCGCAATATCTCTTCCGCAGGCAACAAAACCCCGGCCGCGTGCAAACCTGCGGCCGCAAAGATGGTCGCGCACACGGCCACCGCTGCCTTGGCACGACGCGTCATACGATGCGGTCGGTTTTAGGCAACGCGATATCCTTCAACAGATTTTCGGTTTCCAGCAAAACACCAGCACCGCGCGCCACGGCTGAATGTGGGTCCTCGGCCACACGGACAGGGATACCCGTGCCCGTGGCGATAGATTGGTCCATGCCCCGCAACAAAGACCCACCGCCGGTCAGGACGATGCCGCGGCGATAAATGTCGGCTACAAGTTCCGGCGGCGTAATCTCCAGAATTGATTTGATGTGTTCCACGATAGACCGGACGGAGCGAGCGATGGCTTCCCTGACCTGTCCGTCCGTCACCATGATTTCCCGCGGCAAACCGGAAAGCAGATCACGACCGCGCATGGAGACTTCCAACCTGTCTTTAAGTGGCGTTGCCGAACCCACTGCGATTTTCACTTCTTCTGATACACGTTCGCCCAAAAGTAGATTGAAAATGTCGCGTGCATATTGGACTATGTTGCGGTTCATCTCGTCGCCCGCGATTGGGATGGTTTTGGCAGTAACGATGCCATTCAATGATATGACCGCAATTTCCGTAGTTCCGCCCCCGATGTCCACGACCATGTTGCCCACGGGTTCGGAAATGGGTAATCCCACGCCGATGGCCGCGGCTAAAGGTTTTTCGATCAAGAAAAAATCGCGCGCCCCGGCGGACAACACGACGTCGCCTACGGCTTTGCGCTCCACTTCGGTCACGTCCAGCGGCACGCCCACCACTACGCGCGGCCTGGGCACGAATAAAGAATGTTCACGATGTATTTTATTGAAAAAATAACGCAACATCTTTTCAACGACTTCAAAGTCAGAAATGATGCCACGCGCCAACGGTTTGGACATTTGCACGTGTTGCGGCGTTTTTCCCAACATGGCTTTGGCTTCGTGGCCAATGGAAAGAACCTGGCCGTTGCGCGCATTAATCGCTACGACCGACGGTTCATTGACCACGATGCCCCTACCTTTGGCAAAGACCAAAGTATTGGACGTACCCAAATCAATTCCCAAATCAGTAGACAGTCTTCCGAAAATGGAATCTATAAACATAAAAATTTAGCCAGAATACGCAGCATCTTAGTCATAGCGCGGACCGTAAGGCAAGGTGTGGATATATCCTTAAAACACAAAAACCGCGTTTGCGCGGTTCGGTCTTCCAGGCTCACCAGTGAACTGGATAGATTTACGCTCTAATTAAATATGTACACTTTTTTGACTCATCATCTTTTGGATTCTTGAATCAGAAGGAACACGTACTCGACGGCAGCCGCACACACCAAAACCACAATCATCCAATACCATTTGAACAGATGCGCTGATACTAAAATCAAAGAAAACACGGCCACGGACGAGAGCAAGATTGCATGTCGGAAAGAGATTTTAACCTGTTTGGCCAAATCTTCCTCGCGCTTGAGCCAACCTACGCGATACGCAACACCCAACAGCGACAAAGTGCCCACGGCAGCCAAAGACAGGGTAGCGTAAAAAATAAGCCAACCAGCCAACCCAGCTTCGTAAGGATTCACGGTAAACAAAACCATGGTCCAGGCAGCCCATGCCAAACCTGAACCCACGCCCATGAACGCTAAATACCAACGGAAAGACATAAGACGAAATCACCGATTATAAAATGACCACTGTCCCCTCACATCTGGTCATTCGGTTATTTCGAAAAAATTATAGCAAGTTTTCAGGTCGTTTAAAACCCTTGGCTGCGGATATCCAAATCCAAAACTGACTTTTCGCCCAATTCCCGATTTACGTCGTTGATGAACTGCGTCTTTTGTTTCTGCAACATCTGCTTGGCTGCGGGAGAACTTGTCTCAGCCTTGAGTTTGCCTCCGCTGAAAACCGAAAACACGACCCACGAACCCCGATCTTCACCCCACAAGGACTTCAAAACACGCGTAGCTGTTTCCACGACCCGAACGGCCATGACTTCTTGTGTGATTCCTGCATGCCGGATGGCCGAGGGCATGACGGATTTTATGGACAGCCAAGCCATATTATTTCCTGAATTCGCAGATATTTTTGAAATCGCAAAACTTGCACAAAAAGCTCGAGGGCGTGGCCGGAAAATCAGAAACCAATATCTCATCCATACGACGCGTCAAACTTTCCACAAATTCCTCTTTGTCTTCCTCGTCTAAAAGAGGGACCTCTAAACTGGCGCATTCCGCATCCTCACCGCCCGGAGCGCGCACGAACAGGTATGCCAATCGGCCGACTTTTTGGCCGCGCGCTTCGGTGGCCAGCTGATAAAGCCACAATTGCTCTCTATCCAATGCGTCGGCCTTGTCCCCTTCTTTGTATTCGCTGGTCTTATAATCCAAAATCGCCACCCTACCCTCGCCCAAATCGTCCATACGGTCGATTTTGCCCTTGATGCTATGCTCGCCAATCCGCCAATCAAATCCCCCTTCCAAAGCCTTGATTCGCGGTGAGCATTTGGCCCAAGAATGCCACATGCGGTCAACCACTTCCCTACCCTCGTTATAATAATCATCATGCATGGTGCGTGTCTGATACCACTCATCGATCCATGATTCCTTATAAATCTCCAAAGCCTCGCCTTCTGTAACCAACAACCCGCCCGAAGACGCTACAAATGACGGAGCTGGATTGAATAGATCGCCTTGCTGGTTGCCGGTGCGTTCAAGATGACGCTCTAAAATCTTTTGCAGCGTCAGATGGATGGATTGTCCGAAACTTTTGTTGTGGTTGCCCAAAATCGGAATCCGGTAGACGTGGGCGTATTTATATTGCAGCGGGCATTTTTTGTAAGCCACCAACTGCGTGAACGAAAAGCGTCTTTTAAGTTGGAAAATCTCACGTAAAGCCGTGCGCTCCTCTTCTTGTTTGGGCATGGGTTTAAGCGAAGCCGTATCCTGCGGATCAGAAGCCACGCACATGGGCATGTCCAAACCGGTCTCGGTCAAAAATACGGAGGGTTTCTTTTTACGCGCGCCGCCATAATCCTCGGCTCCGGTGAGGATGAGGTTGGATTTGGCCCGTGTCATGGCCACATAGCACAAACGACGTTCCTCTTGGACGTGCAAATCGCCATCTTGCAGCCGCTCTTTGACCAAACCGTCGGGCAACGGGATGGCGTCCGTACGCGCCCGCGTGGGGAACCGTTGGTCCACCATGGATACTAGATACACGGTTTCGAATTCAAGGCCCTTGGACGCGTGGATGGTCATGATGCGTACCACGTCAGGCCCGGTTTCCGCATCCGTCTTCAAAGACCCCTCTTCCCCACTCTGAATTTCCATTTCCAACTCTGAAATGAAATCAGCCAGATGTGGCGCGTGAGTACTGGCCTCAAAACGCCGGATGCGATTCACAAATTCATTCAGCAAACCGATGGACTCAACCCGATCGCGTTCGGATTGGGACATGATTTGGTTCAGATAGCCGGTCTCGTGCAGGATTTTATGGAGCACGGCCAAGGGCGGTTCGCGTCTGGCGGACTCGGCCAATTTGGACATGGTCGAAACCACGCCGTCCACGGCCTTCATACTCTCTGGATCGTCCTTCAAAAAATACATGGTTTGCCGCAAGGCGTCCCATAACGGCAAACCTTTGCGTGTGGCATAACCCACGGCGTCGTGTACAGCTTTCAGAGGGACGCTGAAACACGGCAGGCCTAAAACGCGCCAAGTCGTAGTCGAATCGTTGGGCTGGACGGCCAGCTTGAGCAACGCCATCACATCCACGATGGCGGGTTTCGAATACAAACCCCGCAAGGCGAAAAAACGGAACGGCACGTTACGGGAAGACAACGCGTCCACGAAAGACAAAGCCTCGTCATTGGAACGCACCAAAATCGCGAACTTACTCCAGCCTTGGTCTTGCGATGTTTGACCATGGCGTAACACGATATCATCGGCCACCCACGAGGCTTCGCGTTCTAAACTAGAAAACCATTCAATCGAAACCTCGCGACCGTCCGCCGCGTCGCCCAAAGCTTTGGCGTGGCTGGTCAATTTTTTGGAAAGCCCTTGATCGGCCAAAGAAATCTCCAGCCTGTGTGGATTATTGTTGCCGATTACTTTGTAGGCCGTATCCAAAATGACTTGCCGCGAACGGTAATTGTCGGTCAGGGCCACGGTCTTGGCTTCCGGATAGTCGTCCTTAAACTGCAGGATGTTGGCCAATGACGCACCTCGGAACTTATAGATGGCCTGATCGTCGTCACCCACGACTGTCACATTGCGTCTGGGTTCTGACAGCAACTTAATCAACTCGTACTGGGCCCAGTTGGTATCCTGAAATTCGTCCACCATGACGTATTTGAATTGCTGGCGGTAATGGTTGAGCACCGCCGGACGTTCCTTGAACAAGCGTAGGGTCTCCATGATCACGTCGCCGAAATCCAAAGCGCCTTCATCGCGCAGAATCTTTTGATACATGGCGTATGTGTCCGCCAATTCCTTAAGACGCTTGCGTTCGCCGCCAACTATTTCCGTATCCTCATCCAAAACCGCGTTTTGCGCGAACTCCACATATCTGTCCGGCGTCACGCCCTCGTCCTTGGCCCGACTTATGTGACGAATCAAAGCGTGCAAAAATTTTACCGGGTTACCCAAGGGACGATAATGATCCAATGGCAATTGGTCGATTTTCTTTTTAAGCAAAATCCACGCATCGGTTTCAGACAAAATACGAAAAGTGTTGGGTATGCCGATTTCCAAACCGTGCCGCTCCAGAATCCTCTGGCAAAAACCGTGGAACGTATGGATCCAAAATTCGTAAGCCCCGTTGGGCAAATCTTGGAGCACACGGTCCTCCATCTCTTGCGCTGCTTTTTCCGTAAACGTCAGAGCCACCAATTCTTCCGTGGTATGGTTCTTTTCGTTCAAAAGCCATAAATAACGTTGGGTCAAAACCGTGGTCTTGCCCGTACCCGCGCCTGCGACAATCAACAACGGACCGTTCTCGTGGGTCACGGCCGTTTTTTGCGCTGGGTTCAATTTTGACAATAATTCCTCCGACATGAGGCGCATATTAACGCGCCCGTTTCCTTACGTCCATGCGGACAATCATGTCCCCTTTGGGGCGTGATTTACAATCAAAGCATGAGCTTCTTGAAATATCGCCACCTTGTCGTCCTCGTCTTGAAAAGCCGATTCACAAAAAGCCCTGACTTGCTCATAAGGCTTGGTCAACCAAGAAGCATCGCCAGTCAAATCAGACAGTAACCTGCGCGTATAAACATCCACCACAAACACCGGAATATCCAGACCATACAATAAAATGACGTCCGCAGTTTCCCGCCCGATTCCCCACAGACTTAAAAGCATGTGCCTTAAATCTGTGTGACCCGACGATTCAAGATGCGTTTCGTTTTCCAAAAGCCAATTCGCCGCAATTTTCAGCTTCTTGGCTTTTTGGGAATAGTATCTGGCAGGCTTTATCAATCGTCCGAGCTTAAGGACGTGACACCCCGTAATTTCTTGCGGCTTCAGGATCCCTGCCTCGCCCAGATTCAACAAGGCTTTCTCAGCATTGACCCAAGACACGTTTTGCGTCATGACAGCCCCAAGCGCAACTTCCCAAACTTCTAAAATCCGACCGCGCAAAATCCAATTCCGTCTCGACCCTGGAAAATGCTTGACCTCGAGCTGGCCTGATTTTCCGTACTGCAAACGCGGCCACCATCCGCGTGGACCCAATTCAGAAAAAAGACCCTCTATCTTGCGTCGGAAAATGTCGGCATGTTTGGGCATAAAAAATAGAGCCTCAACTCTAATTTTTTTAGATCTTGCCGTCTTCAATACCTTTCCTGATTTTGGCCATCAATTCCAAATAAAAACGCACATTAACCATGGTTGACAACCTATAGGCCAACATCTCGTCAACGGAAAACAGGTGGTGCAAATAACTAAGTGTATAGCGCGACAATTCCTTTTCGGTTTCCGGACTTTCCATCAGCCGCGGCACGGACGATTCGGCCAAACTAGTTTTATCCTTGGTGTATTTGGCGTTAGTGACGTGGACCGTCTCGTAAAAATCTCCGCGCGACAAATCGTCGTGCACGAAACGGTAAAGCAGGCCGTGACGCGCGTTGCGGCTGGGCAAGACGCAATCCAGCATATCCACTCCCCTTTTTACGTAGGCTACGATCTCGTGCGGTTTGGCTCCTCCCATGAAATAACGCGGTTTGTCATTCGGCAAAACAGGATGCAGAGCGGCCACGATTTCGCAGGCTTTTTCGAACGGCTCCCCCACGGACAAACCGCCTATGGCATAACCGTCGAAACCGATTTCCTGCAAAGCCTTGGCGTGGGCCACCCGTTTTTCCGAATCCGTGGCGCCTTGATTGATGCCAAACAACATTGCCCCAGGATTATTCGATGATTCAAGTTGTTGTTCAAAATGTTCTTTTGAGCGTTTAGCCCACCTAATAGTACGTTCAATAGATGTACTCAATGTTTTTTGGTCGTAGTCCGGAGGCGTACATTCGTCCAAAACCATGACGATGTCGCTCCCCAGATTCTGCTGGATATCCATGGATAGCTCAGGCGTCAAAAGATGTTTGGAACCGTCGATATGGGACGAGAATTCCGCACCTTCTTCCTTTATCTTGCGGCGCTTGGCCAAAGAAAAAACCTGGTAACCGCCGGAATCCGTCAAAATAGGTCCGTGCCAATCCATGAAGTTATGGAGTCCACCAAATTCCTTGATGACTTCCATGCCTGGACGCAAATACAAATGATACGTATTGGACAAGATAATGGAAGCACTAAGCCTTTCCATGTCAGCTGATGACAATGTCTTAACCGCAGCCTTGGTGGCGATGGGCATGAAGAACGGCGTCTGAATCGATCCATGTGCCGTATGCAAAACGCCTCTCCTTGCGGAAGAGACGTCTGATTTTTTGATTATCTCTAAACCTTTTTCCATAAAAACCATCTTAAACCCATAAGCAACCGCGGTCCAGACCTTAGGGTTGCAACTCATCCTTCTTTTCCTTGGCGAAGGCAAACCACTCTTCCAACAAAGACAGGAAATACTTGTACGGAGCCTCAAAGATGAAGTCGAAGAAATACAGGAAAACGTTGATTCGATTGATGTTGCGCGAAAGCCAGCGACCCGCACGTAAAACCGGAATGGAGAAAAAATCTACCACCGTGGTCGAAAGCGTCACCTTGGAGTCTATGACCGTAAATTCACGCGCACTCATACGGATCCGGTACGCGAAGAAGCTCACCAGACACAAGAAAAACAAGAAGATGAGCGTGGAAATCCAGGTGAAAGACAAAGCATCCAAAATTATTACGATACCTCCAAACGTAACCACGAAAGTCAGGATGTAGATGAAACCTAAAACCGCTTTGGCCAAAGCTGAACGGTGCGGCGGAGCCACGATGGATAATTGGGGCGGATTGCCCTCCCCCATCAATTCGTCCAAAGCGTTCAAAATCTTATCCGTATTATCCTGTCCCGGGACCTTAATCATCAAACCCACGATAAACATCAGGGTCGCCGGAAACAGCAAATTGACCATTAGGGCTGGGATATGGATATCGCGGTAAAGCGTCCATTCGATAGGCGCTTCCAAAACCAAAGCCAAAAGCATCTTGGTCGCGAACAGATAGATCATGGCGCGCACGGTAGCCCGCCTGACGCGCGTCTTTGTGGAAGAATAGCGCTCATCCGCTGCACCAGAGACTGCCGCCCGCATGGTCTCACGTTTGCCTAAAATCTGGGCCGCTTCTTCCGGTCTACGCATCACCACCTCGCTAAGCATGCCCAAGGCCACAGCCCAAGGTTTAACGGCTTTCTGGAATCTTTGCGCCAAAGGATGGTGCAACTGCAATTTTATGCGACGTTCCACGGCCAATAAGCGTTCGGCCACGGGGCGCGGGTTGTCCATCCAAGTCTGGGGCGACATCCATTCGGGCAGGAAGGCCCGTAAGAGCTTGAAGCCCACAATCTCGTCGTCCGCTTTATACAATGCCCTAAAGCAAGCGATGTATACCTGCAACTGCAAATCCGCGTCGCTCACATCGGCGCGGGCCACGCGCACGCTCTGACGGATACGATCAAACAAAAAATTCACCAATGCCTTTTCCTTGGCCGCCGTCACTAGAGCCTCTTCGATTTCCACGCATACCATGGCTCGCACCCACTCCAAGTGTTGGTCGTCACCCGCGGCCACGTGTTGCACCAATTGAAATTTATATACGCGCCAAGAGATGTCGTCGATAAGAGTTACTGGCATTTGGCCGTTGGGCAGGTACCTGGCCGCGATCAACTCACGCACCAACTGCTCGGCTATTGCCCGCGGATCCTGCTCCAGTATCAAAAGGCGTTTCAAGATGCGCAAAATTGCGGCTTTACGGATCAAATGCTCGTCTTTATAGTCCACCAAATTGCGTATTTTTTCGTATAGAAAAGCGAAACGGCTGACTGCCGCATGCACGTGAATTCGCTCTTCTCCTTCGCTAATTTTTAGCTTATTTAAGCTAAATATATCCTCCAAGCGTTGGATTGTTTTACGAGGGTAGTCCATATGTGTAACAAGTTGGGTCAGCATAGCACGTTTTTGGGTTTTTGGCTAGGGTTTGCCCTTGTGCCACAGAACCAGCTATGATATGCAAAATACAGGTATGTTCCTCAATATTACAGTGGCTTTGGCGATTTTAGGCCTGGCTTTACTCATAAGATCATTCGCGGACAAAAACGCGATTGAAACCCGCAACCCATTTTTCGTGATCGTGGGGATTTTTTTGTTGCTTTACATCGGCGCGGCCATTTTTCTCTCTTACCGCATGGGGGCTTGGAGCGCCGTAACACAAAACCTGGGCTCCGAAGCCCAGGAAACTTCCATCGTCAACGAACCTCTGCAAGAGGTGGACCTCAGCACAGGCCCTTAATCCCGGCGCCTGTGTCCTTCCGTCTTTTCCGTTTTTTCCGCATGGAACTTCTCCATATCTATCTCTTTAGCGTACTTCTCGAAGTTTTTCCGATAAAACGTTTCTGCCCGACGACGAAAATCCGGATGTTCCATGGCCGTTTTGACGTTCTTGATCTTCATTTGGCGCAATGCGTCCTGCTGCGCCCTATACCACGCCCACTCGCTCGTAAACACATACCAGCTGTACTCCCAAAGACCATCAGCGGAGCGGTCCATGACTTTTTCCAAATCGCCCTCCGCCACATTCAATAACGATGACAGGCGCGCCAAAACCGGCGGCAAGGGCACGGCTTCAAGCCCCTGCTGGGACCTGACCTCGTCCTCTATCACAAATTTGGTGGCCAAAGACTCCAACAAGGCCAAGGCTTCGTGTTTGGTCAATGACAGGTTTAAATATTCGGTTTGCATATCCGTTTACGCTCAAGTAGGATTTTTACAATCTTATGCAGGTCACGGACTTGAGTCAACCGTTAATACGCCAAAACTCCAGCTTGTTTTTTGGCCTGCTATTTTGCCTGATTTTAAGCGGTTTGACCTGGACGCTGCCGGCCCAGGCGGGTTTCGTTTACGCCTCCGGCACGGAACTTTACCTCGAAGGTCAAAAATACGTGCCAAAAGGCTTTGGACACATGGACGTCACGTCGTTATGGGTTGCGACCAATACCTCCCCCACTCGGCTTTGGGTTACAGAAACGGATTTCCGTGATCTTTCGCGCGCCGGGTTCACTTCCGTGCGCTTAGCCGTAAAAACAGATTACTTCCAAAACGTAAAACCTCCCCACGCGTTCAACCCCCAAGGTTTCGCTTGGCTGGACAGATGCGTGGGCTGGGCCAAAAAATATAACATCAAACTGGCCTTGGATATGCATATGCCCACGGGAGGCCAGACGCAAGATTATCGCGTGTCAGACAAAACAATGGCCTTTTGGGACGATCCGTGGTTGAAGGGGCGTTTCGTGGACGTATGGCGCGAGATTGCCAGGCGCTACGCCAAGGAGGACACGATTTGGGCCTACGAGCTCATGAACGAACCCGCGACCTGGGATTACGTGGCATATGACAAATTGATGCGCGACACGACCAACTCAGTGCGTACCTACGACACACGACACGTCATCCTGCTGCAGCCCGGTATGTTTACCCTACCGGACGGCAAAGTCGTTTTTCGCTATCCCGACGTTAAAGACCGAAACCTGGCACGCGCCATCCATTTCTACAAACCCTTGGAATTCACGCATAGCGGCGTTTATTGGGGCGTTATGGACCACACCGCGAAAACCTCATATCCTGACTCAGCCAACAAACAAGAGGCTTGGACAAGCACCACAACGCTATTGGCATTCGAAAAAGATCTTGCCCTAGCCGCGGCTAGCGGTACGCCCGTGGTCCTGAGCGAGTTCGGAACGGTTTTCCATTTCCCGGAATCGGGTCAGGTCCGTTGGATCAACGACGTTTTGGATGCGGCACGCAAACACGGAATGGGTTGGTTCTATTGGTATTACAAAGGACCGGCTTACGAAAACGAAATGGGCCTCACCGTCCTAAACGACACTCCCCGCCCCCGTACGTGGAGTCTGCTTAAAAAGTACGCCGTCTTGAAATGAAACCCAAACTACTGTTGCACGCTTGTTGCGGCGTATGTTCGGCTTACGTACCGGAGCGTCTGATGCCGGATTTTGACGTTACCGTGTACTACGAAAATTCCAATATCTATCCGTCCCAAGAATTCGACCGACGCCTCGAGGCAGCGCAAACCATGGCCCGATCTTTCAACCTGCCTTTTGTCGCTGCAGCTTACGACTCCCCAGCCTGGTTCCGTCATGTCAGGGGTTTGGCCAAAGAGCCAGAGCGCGGCATACGTTGCGAAAAATGCATCGGCTTCCGTCTTCTTAAGACCATGGAGTACGCGAAAGAAAACAGCTTCGACTGCGTGGCCACCACGCTTTCGGTCAGCCGAAGGAAAAACGTGGAACAAATAAACCGCCTGGGCGATAAACTCGCGGGCCTCGTGGAGTTGAAATTTTTAGGACGTGACTGGAAAAAGGATTCGGGTGAAACAATCTCCCAAGACAGGGCCAAAGCCGCGGGCATTTACAGGCAAAATTACTGCGGCTGTGTCTATTCCTTGGTTCACAGGTCGGCAATGGACAACAAAAAAACCGCTTAAACAAAAAAGGACCTCTGCGGTCCTTTTTCAATGTGTTTAGTGGATCAAAACCGGCGCTCCCTCGTCTGCCCATCGATATATCCATTTTATGTTTTTGAGATTCACGTTAACGCAACCGTGGCTCATAGGACGACCGAAGTTATTGTGCCAGTAGGCGTAATGAATATACTTGTGGGGCATGATACGAAGATTGAAGGGCACGCTCCCCAAATCATAATTGTCCGGGCTGTTTTTGTAATAAACCCAGGCGTATCTAACCCAAGGCAGTTTGGCCGTAACGCTAAACTCCCCTTTGGGCGTCGAGAATTTACCGCGGCCGCTAGAAATCAGGAAAGTGTTCACCAATTTGCCGTTTTCATAGGCGCGCAAACGTTGTTCATTCAAGGATATGCGGATGAACTTCCCCTGCTCCGGACGAGTCATGTCTGTGGAAGTGGCGGGATTTTTGGCCGGGTCCTTCATCGTGCGATCGATGACCGATTCGGCGATCGGATATTCGTACAAGTCAGCCGCTGGTACGACCATGGCGTTTTTCACGTAAGCCAGCACATCGTCTTTGGAGCGCAAGGCTTGGCGCAAGTTGGAGCGGCGTCGCACATGCCACAGCAGGTCAGGCGCGTTTTCGTCGTAAACCAACCCGCGCAAAGATGACCATCGGTAGGACTTCAATGTCTTCGCCGAGCTTTTCGCGTCGGCTTCTGGTATGGGTTTAATCGCGGCCCAAGACTTAATTTCAGACACCCCCAACAAACTCTCGAACAGCATGGGGTCAGAATCCACGATTTGATGACGGCGCGACGTGGCCACGTCTATATACCAAACAACACCGGTTTCCTTTTCTTTCACGAAATCTCCGGCGTAATCGCCCACCGTATAGCTGACGGGTGATTTGGATGCGGCTAAAGCCGTTTGCGGGACATAAAAAACCGCGGCCAGCATTGCGGTCGCGCCCAACATTTTTAACATCGATGCTTTCATAGGCTTTAAAATTATAGTTTAAACACCGCCCGGCTGTCCATCAGCTTACGGTGTAGACGATGGCCGTACGTTTCTTAAAGGCTTCGGGAATTTGCCCCTTGACCCAAACCGGGTCGGTCACTTCCTGATATACGTAAAGCATTTCCTTATATTTGATTATAGACGCCGCAAGCTTCCTGTCTTTCACATCCGCTTCACCGGCCTTCAATCCCAGGGCCATGTGGTCACCATAAAACACGAAGCCTACCGTGTCGTAACCCTTCAGCTCCCCTAATAAATTTACAGCCAATATGGACAAATCCTCGCAATCCCCGGACTGGTCAGACAGGGTCTCAATTGGATATTTGGGATACTCCAGTTTGCCCGTGTAGGCATCGGAATTGTATGGCAGGTTCTGCACCAATGCCACGAGCAAATCTTGAGCTGAAACCGCAGCGTCCTTTTTTGCGTATTCTTTGGCTTGTTTTACCAACTCTGCGACATACGGCTCGTTTTTAACCACGAATGACGAAACGTTCTGCCCTTTGGGATCCAAGTCGTGAGACATGTGGCTGCGGTAGACGTCGGTGTAATCCGGAGCCACGTTGAGACGGAAAACGTAGGTCTTACCTTTGAACGGCACACGATAAACGTAAGCCGACAACGCTCCCGCAAAATTGGGATTGCGGTCAAGATAATCCGGCACTCCATCTCCGTCAGAATCCTTAACGTCGCGTTTGGGATTTATGGTTTCGGCAAACACGAACACGCCGCGTTTGATGGGTTTTGGCACCCTGGTCTCGTCCGCAGAAGCCAAATCCACGCTACCGATGGCATTAACGCGTAACCCGATGGGCGTCTGAACCGGAGTTTTAGACACGCTCAAATCAGCCCAGACCAACACTATGGCCAGTGACATGATTAGACGAATTCCGAGGCGGATATGCTGCATAACGATTTCCGAAATAGTCATCTATGGCATGATTTTGCTGAAAAGTCAATGCTTCAACCCGCGCCCCTGTCCATCGCGACTGGACATTTGGGACGCGAAAAGACGAGTTAAACCAAAAAAACGCCTTGCGGCGAAAAAGAAAACGTAAATCAACAGCTTTAAACCGCGCGCTTCATCCTTACGTCGCGCGCAAGCAGATACCCGTCTTGTTTGATGTTGGGATAATTCACCACAATCCTTCTATAACCCTTCTTCTCAATCATGAGGCGATACGTTCCGGGCTTGATAACGAAAGCGTACCTGCCTTTGGGAGAGGTTATCTGTGTATCCAACACCTTATTGAAACGCTGCTCTATAAGACGGACCACCACGTGCTCCATGGGCGTTCCAGTCGCATCGTCTCGCACCGTGCCGTATGGCGGTTTGGCCGGACGGAAGGAAAAAACGCGATGTAGCATCACCGCAAGATAAATCGCGAAAAAAAACCAAGCCAACCAATTCGTACGTTGGGCGTAGACCAAGCCAAACGCCAAAACGGTGCCCAAAAGCGCCAACGTATGTTGGACATTTTTGCTCAAACCCATGCGCATGTAAAAAATTGACGGACCGCGTCCGGGTTGTGCCGGATCGATGGGAATATTTTTGGTGATGGTCCCGTAATCCTTGACCAAAATTTTGGCGGCCGGCAACACGTTGTCGTAAAACGGGTTGGTTTTGTTCTTTAAGACCACTGACGGAAAAACGTATCCGATTTTTGCCGCTTCGACCGTAAACTCGCCCTTTGGCGCAGCGATGCGATATCTCCCCTGCTTGTCCGAAACCGCGGTGCGCACGATTTGTCCGTGGGTGTCGCGCAAACGGATCACCACTGAGTCTTCCGGCTCCCCGTTCCGACTGTTGAAGGTTATGCCGTAGCCGCTGCGTTTGCGTCTGAAATCCAAATACACGGGACGAGAGATCAAAGCCAGCGCAGCCAAAAAGAAAGCGTAACCGCCTTGTTTAACCATTTCCGAGACCAAATCCCAAAACATGTTGTCAGTATACCACGTCACAACTACGCACGGCCCAAGGGCCCTATTTTTTCGCACGTTAAATCGTCTTCCGGGAACAGCTCCAACAAACGTTTAGAGTTCTCTTTACCGAAATTTTGGTACAACCAGACATCCACGTCTTGTGCGAGGATCATGCCAGGCATACGGTCGTGAATTTTTCCGACCAACTTATTGGCGGGCAAAGTAACCAGGGCACACGATTCACTACCCCCTTCCTTTTGCCACAGCGCGGGAAAAGCAAACGGTTGCCCAACTTTCAAACGAAAAATGAACGGCTGTTTTGGCGTCCCTTTGTCCCACTCGTAAAAACCGTCGGCCAAAATCACGCAACGCTGACCCGACATATCACTGAAAATCGGTTTTTGGTCCAAGCTCTCGGCGCGGATGTTGATGAGCGGCCTGCCCTTTAAAGCCCACCACGCTGGCGTCATGCCCCATTTGAGCGTAATGGCCGACTCGGGACTGTCGGACTTGATGACCCAAACCTTATCCGTAGGCGAAATGTTACGGCTAAGCGAATAATCCCCGCGTAGTTTTACGCGGAATGTTTTTTCTAAATTGTCTTTTTCTTGCGCGAGAACGAAGCGCCCGCACATATGTTAACGCCGCGATCGGAATCTGCGGTAAGGTTTTCCCATGCCAGGCCTGCGCGAGGGCTGTGCCGGCGCCGAGTATGAAGAAACTCGAGCTTCCGACAGTCCTTCGGCTTTGACCACGGGCAAATAGGATCTGGTCAAACGCTCGATAGCTTCTACCTCTTTACGCTGGTCCGGAGTGGCGATGGAAATCGCCCTGCCGGCCTCCCCTGCCCTGCCCGTGCGTCCGATGCGGTGTACGTAATCTTCTGCTTGGCTGGGCAAATCGTAGTTAACGACCAGTTCGATGTTTTTGACGTCTATGCCGCGAGCCGCGATATCCGTGGCTACCAATACCCGATACTTACCGTTCTTGAAGCCGTCCAACGCGTCACGGCGCTGGTTGAGCGACCGGTTGGAATGGATTTCTGATGAGGAGTGCCCCAACGTCCTAACTTGGCGCGCGACTTTGCTGGCGCCATGTTTAGTTCGCGTGAAAACCAAGACAGAACCACGATGTTGTTGCAGGATCTTCTTGAGCAAATGCGGCTTGTCTTCCTTGTTGACCACGTATAATTCCTGGGTGACTCTCTCCGCCGTTGTTCCAGGTCTGGCGATTTCCACTTGAACCGGCAACTTCATGTAGTTGCTGGCGATTTTAACGATCTCGGAAGGCATGGTGGCGGAAAACAACAGGGTTTGCCGGTCAGCAGGCACGGACTGCAGGATGCGTTTGATCTGTGGGGCAAAACCCATATCCAACATACGATCAGCTTCGTCCAACACCAAAACCTTGACGTCGCGCAAATCCAAGGTCTTTTGCTCCAAATGGTCCAGCAACCGTCCGGGTGTCACGATATAGACGTGGGGCTTGCGTCTGATGCTCTGAATCTGGAGGTTCATGGAGGCTCCGCCGATCAAAACGGCCGTGCGCAACCCTATGCCTTGACCTATCTGTCTGAAAACCTCGTCTGCCTGCAGGGCCAATTCGCGTGTCGGCAAAATGATCAAACCCTTACCCTTGGCTTGAGACAGGCGTTGGATCAAAGGTATGCCAAAGGCCAAAGTCTTTCCGGTTCCGGTTTGGGCTACGCCTATCAAATCCGAGCCTTCTATGGCCACGGGGATGGATTTCTGCTGAATCGGGGTCGGAGTCCTGTATTTTAGCCTCCAAAGAATATCCAAAAGTTTGGGAGCGATGCCTAAGCCATAAAAGCCGGGCGGTAGTGGGGTCACGTTCATATGCGCAGAGTGTAACCCATAACGCGAGAAAGGTCACGTGATGGAGGATAAATCAAAAAGCAAAATTATTGGCATCAAATATTGAAAAACGCCGGGCTGACCGGCGTTATCGTCTATTGTTGAATTTGGCCGACTTGGGGTGGGATTCCGGCGCCTCCAGGACCTCCCATACCCGGCAAATCGTCTGGTCGGATTTGGACGGTTTGCGCGGTCAGACTGCCGTCTGAATTGGATGAACCCGTAACCATTATCTGTTGGCCGATTGCGAACTCTCCCAAATTGGATTCGGTCATCTTCATGGCTTTGGTCGAGGACGTGACGAGTACGAGCTTCATGTTGCCATCCCGTTGTTTGATGGATAGTGACGAAGCGTCTTTTTTTACCAGTTCGCCGTTGATGAAACCGCCCATGGTATTGCGGTTACCCATGCGTTGAAGGTTTGAACGCTGACCATTGACGCCGGTGACCATGAATTGACCGCCATTGGGCAAACCCGACTTGTTAAACAATCCGGCCGAAAAATATCCGGCTCCGAAAAAGACAGCCGCGGTCAAGACTCCGGCTATCGCCACATTGCTCTTGCTGATTGAAACATGGGACATAAAAGTTCGTGATTATCGTGATTCTTTTTAGTTGAATTAATCATTCGAATCTGAGTGCCTCGATGGGATTGAGTTTGGCCGCTTGCCGCGCTGGGTAATATCCGAAGACGATGCCGATGACGGCGGACACGCCGAAAGCCAAAAACACATTGTCCAAAGTCACCTTGGTCGTAGTCACGCCCAAATATTGGATGCCATAAGCGATGGCCCAACCCAAAGTAACGCCAATACCGCCGCCCAAAAAAGTCAGGGCCACGGACTCGAGCAGGAATTGAGTGGTAATGTCGCCTTCTTCCGCGCCGATGGCTTTACGCAGACCGATTTCCCGGGTGCGTTCAGTGACGTTGGTCAGCATCATGTTCATGATACCCACGCCGCCCACGAGCAGGGATATACCGGCAATGGAAGCCAGCAGGATGGTGAACGTGCCCGTGACACTGGAGACCGTGGCCACCAGATCCGCTTGGTTCATGACGCTGAAATCCGCTTGCGTGGCGTCTTTTATTTTGTGGCGCAACAGGAGCAAGTCGGTAATCTGTTGCTGGATGGCCGACATGTCCTCTGCCTGGGCCGCCTGCACCGTGATATTGGACACGTAAGATTGGCTGCTCAGGTAAGCTTGCGCCGTGGTGATCGGCACGTAAATCGCGTCGTCTGGATTATTGAAACCGCTACCGCCCTTTGCCGCGGCCACACCCACGACTCTGAATAGCTCCTGGTTGATCTTAATTGTCGAACCCACGGCGTTGGAGGCGTTATCGCCAAACAAATCATCGCGCGTGGTCGGCCCGAGTACGGCCACTTTGTTTTGCGATCTCAAATCCGCATCGGAAATGAAAGAGCCCTGATCCATTGAGATGTTGTGAACCTCCAGATAGCCCGGAACACTACCGATGACAGAAGTGTTGGTATTCGTGCCTTTGGCCGTGATTTGGTAACGACGCGACAATTCCGGGGATACGGCTTTGGCCAAAATCACGCTCTTGGTGATTGCCTCCGCGTCTTCCAACGTCAGGGATTGCGAAGAACCGCGGCCCGAACTCACCTGCATGCCCACGCCACGCTGCATGCCCGGCGTGATGTAAATCAGATTTGAACCCGCGGAAGTGATACTGGATTGCACGCTCGCCTGTGCGCCTTGCCCGATGGACGTCATGGCGATCACCGAAGCGATGCCGATGACGATGCCGAGTATGGTCAAAGCCGAACGCGCCTTGTTGGCCGATAGGGCTATGTATGTCTCTTCGAACAGATCGGTAATTCGCATATCAAGCTTGGGTTTTGCGGCGTTGGTGGCGGATGGCCTCGTCCTTCAACACCAAACCGTCTTTGATGAATATGATGCGGTTGGCGTGTTCGGCCACGTCTCTTTCATGCGTAATCAAAACCACCGTATGACCGGCTTCATTCAGTTCCCTGAAAGTCTGCAACACAATTTCGCCTGTCCTGGTGTCCAAATTTCCGGTCGGTTCGTCGGCCAAGATCAAAGAGGGATTGCTCACTAAGGCACGGGCGATGGCCACGCGCTGCATCTGGCCGCCAGAAAGTTGGTTGGAAAGATGGTCATGGTACTCCTCCTCCAAACCAGCCTTGAGCAAGGCGTCTTTGGCTCGCTTTTCCCTTTCCGAGCGCGTCACGTTGGCGTAGACCAAAGGCAGCATCACGTTGCGCAAAACCGTGGACCGCTTCAGCAAGTTGAACGCTTGAAATACGAAACCGATTTTTTCTTTGCGCACTTTGGCCAGCTCTTGTTCCGTGTAGGTAGAAACGTCATGTTTATCCAGTATATAACTGCCGGACGTGGGTTTATCCAACGCGCCCAAAATATGCATGAGCGTGGATTTGCCTGAACCGGAAGGCCCCATAATGGCCACGAATTCCCCGTCTTCTATGGTGAAGCCGATGCCTTTGAGCACCAGGACTTCCCCACCGCCTCCGGTCGGATAGCTTTTTATAATCCCGTCCAGTTTGATCATAGGATTATCTGGGCGGCGCGCCCCCGGTCATGGCACCCATACCTCCCATCACGCTCCTGGTGGAGCCGTTTCCGGTCGTGGCTTGGGTGGTGCCGGACTTGATGGTCTGCGAAACCACAGAGTCCCCTTCTTTGAGGCCGCTGACTATTTCAGTTAAGGAATCGTTGGCCAAACCCGTCACCACGGTCACACGTTCCGGTGTTGCCGACGTGGTCACGTATTCAGACGTGGAGCTCGGAATTTTGACCCCTGAGAGCATCTCGACGTACGACTGCTCGTTTTGCGTCTTGATTGCAGAGTTGGGCACGGTCAACACGTCGGCTTTGACGGCCGTGACTATCGAAGTCGAAACGCTCATGCCGGATTTCACCCGATCGTCCTGTGCGTCGAAAGCGATTTGCACCTCATAGCTGACCACACCCTGCGACACGGTGCCGATGGGGCTGACCTGCGCTACTTCTCCGGTCATTGTCAGACCGTCGATGGCATCGAAAGTCATGGTGGCCTTTTGACCGACCTGAATTTTGGCCGCATCCACTTCGTTCAACGAGATGGTGGCCATCTGTTGCGACGTCAGAAGAGTTAAAACCGAAGTTCCGGCCGACACGTCCTCATGTTCCTGCACCGGAATGGCGCCCACGATACCGTCGAACGGAGCGACAACGGAATAATAGCCGAGTTCCTGATTGGCATCGTCAAGCTTATGCTGTGCGGATCTCAAAGAAGAAAGGCTGCGGTCCACGCTGTTTTGGCTGATCTTAACGTCCAGCGCATCCGTGCCCGCGTTGAGCTTATCCAACTGGGCTTGCGTTTCCTTAATTTTCTCCTGGGCCGTGGCTCTTTCTGCATCCGTTGGACCGGCCTTGAGATTGTTTAACGTATTTAAGGCTTTTTGGTAATTGATGACCGCGGTTTCGTAACTGTCTTTGGCTTGGGTGATGGATTGCTCCTGAGTGTTCAAGGTCGTGATTTTTGAATTGATGGTCGAACGATCGTTGTCGATCAATGTCCGCAAGGAATCCAAATCGCTTTGCGTCAGGTCGGAAGACGTCAACGTGGCCTGCAAGGCGTCGGCCATGTCACTCAACATGGTAGAAGTCTTATCCAAAGCCGCATCAGCTTGTTTAGCCGCGGCTTCGATGTCGTCCACGTCGGCATTCTCCAACGACAATTTGGATATGAGGCTGTTGGAGGCGGTCACGGCCAGATTCGCCGCATCGTAACTTTGCCTGGCTTTGTATTCCGCGGAGTCGTTCAAAATAGAAAACATGCGCGTCAAACCAATTTTCACCACGGGCTTGTTCACGCCCAAAATGCCGTCAACGTCCTGCACCGATTTGTACATTGACTGTTGGATGGATTGGAGGGTCGTGACGTATTGGTCATAGGCGTCGCGCACAACCTGGGGCATGGATTGTTCCACGGCCATCCGGATGTTTTTGGTCTGCGTGTCCACGTCGGCTTGGGCCTGTTTCAACTGATAATCCGTGGGACCTGCTACCAGGGTGTCGTAATCGCGTTGGGCCTTGGCCAAAGCGTCTTGGGCCTGCATGACGGAAACCGAATCCGCGGGAGCTTGGGTTTTCGCCAACTGCAACTTGGCGGACTCCAAAGAAATCTGCGCATCGTGAACGGATTGCGAGGCGTCGCGCACGGATTTGAGCGCGTCGGTGCGATCCAACTCGACCAACTGTTGTCCAGCCTGCACCTTGTCCCCCACTTTGACTAAGACTCTGGTGACTCGCGCGGCCACACGGGGCTTCACTTCCAACTGCCTGTCGCCGCTCACTTGGCCCGTACCATCCACAGTGGTCACGATCGTGTCTTTAGATGCCGTAGCGAGCGCGTAACGCGGAGCGGTCGTGCCGGTTTTGGTCGAGCCGTACCACCAATATACGCCGCCCACGAACAAGACCGCCACTAAAAGCAAAAACCATTTCTTCTTCAAAAGTTTCATATTCATTTTACGAATTCCTGACCGAACAAGCGGATAAACTTGGCTTCGATCTGTCCGCCGCTGGTGGCACTACCGAATATCACGACTCGATCATTGACTTTGATGTTCGAAAAATCCACGTTTTCGCGTCCGCTACGGATATCCGTCGAACTCGAAACAATCACGTTTTTTTCAATGCCGTCACGGCTTTTGACCACTATAGTACGCTGGTTTAGTGACACGACCTCTCCGTCCGCACCATTCGGGTCCATAAAACCAGGCGGCGGACCGAATCTGGATTCACCCATCATGGGCATGCCCAAAACGCGGCCATAACGCTCTCCCCATTGGCACTCAAAATGCGCACGCCGCGCGCCCACGGCCGTGCCCAACCAATAAACTCCCATTAAAATGATGGCTCCGGCGATACCCACTATGACGCCAAGCAGAATCCTTGAACCCGTATTTCTTTGATCGTTTTCCATAACATTATGCGTTCACGCGTCCCCCAAGTGAACGCGAACTTGTTCTAAATTGTTTTATGGTATAGATGAGCGAGCAGACCAAGAGCGCCAGACTGAGCCAGGCCATGATATTTGTCATGGGCAGGTTTTCCAACAGGCTCATTCCCACGTCTTGCCAGTGCGCAACCAATAAATCCCAGTCCATGATTAAAACTTTTAAATAATTGAAAAATGACGTCTGCGCCAATTCTTGGGACAGGACGGTTTCAAACCCTGCCATGCCCGTGACCAAAACCGCCAAACCGGAAAATGAAGCAGCCATCAGGCGACGCATGGAGCGCATCCTTATTTTCGCCTGAATGACCTCACGGATACGCAAAAACAGACCTTCTGGGACTGCCGCTTTGGGCAAACTGGTAACAAGATTTTCAATCTGCTGTCTCATTCCCCTATTACGACCCCGGAGATGAAAATGGTTCAACTCACAAAACTTCAGTGTATTTAGCCCGATAATCCGCTTCTTCAAGTAACATTTTTTCCAAAATCGCCAACGTGCGTCGATAGCGAGTTTTAACCGTATCCATTGGTTCGCCCATCACCTCGCCAATTTCGACGAACGTCATCCCTTCAAGCACATGCAAAACCACGACCGTGGCTTGTTTAGGTTTTAATCTGCCCAACAATTCACCGATTCTGTCATCTGCCTCCGCGGCTTTCAGCAACTCATCGGGCAGCGGTCTGTCGTCGGCCACATCCAATTCGCCTTCACCGTCATCTTTTTGCAAGTCAGAAAAATTCACATTCCTCTTCTTCTTCAATTCGTCGAACAGCGTGTTCTTGGCGATAGTGAACAGCCAGGTCTTGAAAGGCTTGTCCGTATCGTAGCGCTTGAGATTTGACCAAGCTTTCACGAAAGTCTCTTGCGCAAGGTTTTCAATGTCCAAGCCGACGGGCACCATACGATTCAGGAAATTAAAAACAGCGGGTATGTAGGCTTCGTACAACCGTTTTAATGCGTCTTGATCTCCGGCCAAATATTTTTTGACCAGCTCCGCATCCTCTACGTTGGCCATCACAGGGGCGAAGCATGACAGAGTTGCCTCACTTTTTCAACGCATCGCGATCGAGCACGCGCAAACGGCCATCCAAAAACATGGCGTAGCCCAAAACCCCGAGCGCGATGCCGCCGACTACGTCCAACAGATGATGTTGCTTGATGAGCACGGTCGAAATTGCCACCAACGGCGGCCAAATCAAAAGCCAAGCGTGCTTTTTGTGCCAATCGTAACACGCCAATGTCGAAAGCGTGGTGATGGACACGTGCAAACTGGGAAAGGAGTTGTAGGGGCCATCAACCGTCTGCAGCCATCTGAACAAGGTGGCGTAAACCCCGAACATGGTACTCGGGTCGGGCCGAGTCACGGCCACCGGGTAAAGCAGAAAAATGATGAACGATACGGTCAGGACGAAAAAAAAACGCCATGATCGTGCGTTTGTACATGCGTAAATCCCTGACCACGAAATACGGGATGATGGGCATGGGATAGCCCACGGCATACACCAAAATGAAAATCGGAACGAAAGGCAGTTGCCTGTCTATGTCCAATGTTAAGCTCCCGAATTGCCGTCCGGAACTGAAAAAATTGATGGCCACATAACCCAATGAGAAGTAGGCGGACATGGCCACAAACCATAAAATCCTTTTGCGCTCGTTGGTCATGTAAAAAATACGTTTTTAAACTTTAGACCCTTTCGGCAAATCGAAGTAAAAAGCCGTACCCTCCTTGCGGTCAGAGGTGAACCAAATCTTTCCTCCATGGGCTTCCACGGCCGCTTTGGCCACGTACAGACCCAAACCGCTGCCCTGCGGGCGTTTTTCCTTGGCTCCCCTACCTCGATAAAACTTTCGGAAGATCTTTTCCTTTTCGTCCTTAGGGATGTACGACCCCTTGTTCCTGACAGCGAACAGGACCCTGCCCTCCCTGAGTTTTATGCTGACGGTGATTGCCGTGCGGTTGGGCGCGTAATTGATCGCATTCTCCATGAGGTTGGCCAGGGTCTCTTTTATCAGTATGGGATCCAACGAAATCGTGAGTTTGCGTGCGGGCATTTGGCCGATCAACGTCTTCTTTTCCATGTTCGCCATGGAACGGCAATCCGCAATGGCATCGGTGACTAATCTACGCACCTCTGTTGGCTCTTTTCTGATTACGAATCGACCCGCTTCTATGCGGGTCACGTTAAGCATGCTGCCCACCAAACTCATCAGGCGCTCATTGGCCGACGTCAGCCCTTCCAATCTCTCCAACTGGTTGGAATCAAGATTCTTGTCCATTTTGAAAAGCTCGATGGCCCATTTGATGGATACCAAAGGCGTACGCAACTGATGCGACACCATGGACAGAAAATCCGTCTTGGCGCGCTCCAATTCTTTTTCCGCTGTTATATCCCTAAAGATCTTGATGGCTCCTTGGATTTTGCCGCCGATGGTCACGGCCGAAACCGTCCTAGAAACCGGGAAGGACGTGCCGTTTTTGCGCGTGAAATAAGCGCTGTCTGTCACCTGTCCGCCCGCGTTAAGAACGGTTTCCATGGCGCAAGCATCCAAAGTCTTGCCAGTTCCCGACTCTTTGCGGCAGGGCATTATTTGATGCCAAGTCTTGCCCAAGATTTCGCGCCGTGGGAATCCCAACATTTTAAGCGCCGCCTCATTTACGAGAATGACCCTGCCTTTGTCATCTATGGCCACCACGCCGTCGGCAATACTGCTCAAAAGCGCCTCGTCTTTAGCCAAGGCCTCACGCAAGGATTTTTCAGCTTTCAACCTCTCGGTCACGTCTTCGATAACGGACAAGGAACGCAGCACCCTCCCCTTGTCATCCTTTTCTGCGGTGGCAGAAACCAGTGCGTCCAAAACCCCGCCGTCTTTTTTTACGAACTGGTAGGGTTGCGAGTTAATAACACCGGTCTTGAGGAAACTAGGGAAAGCTATTTTTTTTACGAAATCCCTGGAATTTGGCGTCATGAAATCCGTATAATACCTGCCTATTACTTCAGGAACCTTGTAACCCATTTTTTTCAGCCAAAAATTGCTGACGCTCAACAGCCGTGCGTCCTGATCTATGGAATATAACATGGCCGGCGTTTCTTCATACAGTCGACGAAAATTCTTTTCGCTCTCACGCAAGGCGTTCTCCGCCTTGTTCTTTTCAGTCACGTCTTGCATGACGGCCAAGGAACGCATGACATTGCCGCGTCTGTCCTTTTCTGAAGTCGCCGACAAAAGCACGTCAATCGTTTCCCCGTTCTTTTTAACCAAACGATAAGGCACGTTTACGCAAGTTCCGGTTTTGAAAAAATTCGGCAAAACATTTTTTTCCGCAAAACGTTTGGATTCCAGTGTCAGAAAATCCGTGGAACGTTTTCCCAGCACCTCCTCCCTCGTGTACCCCATCTTGTCTAGCCAATAATCACTCACGCTGACAAGGCGACCTTGACCGTCGATGGAATGCAGCATGGCTGGGGTCATTTGGTACAAACGCCGGAACTCATCTTCGCTTTTTCGTAACGCCTCTTCAATTTGCCGTCTCGACGTAACGTCTTCCCCAGAACACAAAACACCAATCACCTTACCCGCGGAATCATTGATGGGCGTGTTGTACCACAACATGCTACGCAATTTTCCGTCTTTGGTTAGGACATGGTTTTCCAATTGCGGCAACGGCTTAGCCGAGCCACTCAACATCCTTTTGTACATGACTAATAACTTTTTGGATTCGGGCGTGGGCAAACACGTCTTGAACCAATCCTTACCCAAAAGCTCACCCTCCTCATACCCCAAAAGCTGATATCCTTTTCGGTTCAAGAGTCTAATCTTCCCTCGCCGATCCATAAACAACATCACGACCTGAGCTACATTCAAATAACTTTCGGCTTTGGCTTTTTCTTGATTCAAAGCCAGTTCGGCGTCCTTCAGTTCCGTAATATCCGTATGGTAACCGTGCCAAATGACTTTTCCGCTTGGCAACTTTTCAGGTGTCGATTTGCTTAACAACCAACGCACCCCGCCCAGCCTGTCCCTGACCCTAAACTCTACGTTGGTGGGCTTGAGATCTTTGGCCGATTTTTCCAAAGCGGAAATAATTTTAGCCCTGTCTTCCGGCAAGACCGTATCCATGACAGGCCCAGCATCACGCGTGACCTGCTCCGCCTTGATGCCATACTGCCTCTCCAAGGCTGGCGAGCAGAACGGTACGCTGTATTTCCCCTGTGGGTCTCTTTCCAATTGGAAAAGTATTCCCGGAACCTGTTCGGCGAATTCTTTAAAACGCTCGTCGCGCTCCCTTACGGCTTGATAAGCCTCGGACGCTTTGGCCTCCAAGTCCAAGTTGAACAACGCAAACGAGACATCCATCGCCACCTCATCCAAAAGACTCAACTCTTCTTTTTCGGTAAACGCGGCGGGCTGGTCGGAATACAAACTGATGGCACCTAAAATGCGATTCTTTATTTTCAGCGGCAAGGCGATGGAAGACGAATAACCAAAATTCAAAGCATCGATTCTCCAAGGTTTCATTTTTGGATCGTTGAGTATGTCGTTACACACCACACGCTTTCCGCTCCTTACGGCACGTCCCGTGGGACCGCGACCGTAAGGCGACTTCGGATCCAATGAAACTTTGATGTTCTTCAAATAATCCTGCCCCTTGCCGCCATAAGCCACGGGCAAAATCATTCTCTTGTCATAATCGGCTAAACCTATCCAAACCATGGCGAAACCGCCCACATCGACTAATGAGGCGCATACCGCCTTGAACAAAGCCTCTTTGCTTTTGGCCTTGATGATGGTGCGGTTGATGGTCAAATTTACCTTGTACAATCGATCCAGGTAAGCCACGCGGTCCTCGGCGATTTTCCGCTCCGTCACGTCGCGATAAATGCCCATGACGTACTCGCAACCACCCATGGACATGGGGAAAGCGCTGACATCAGAATAAAAAACCGCTCCGTCCTTTTTAAGAGTCGTGAGATTTTTAACGGGTTGGCATTCCGCGGATCGACATCTATCGATCATCCGCAACAACCGAGACGTTTCCGTTCTCGGATGCATATCCGTTATTTTTAAGCATTTGATTTCCTCACCCGTAAACCCCAACATCCTTTGGGCGGCCGCATTGCTGAAAATCACCTGTCTGCTTATTGCGTCGGCTAAAACCATGCCGTCCGGTGCTTTATCGAAAAACATCTTGAAATCAAAATCCCCGCAAGTCGCGGATTCGGTTTCTGAAATTTTTTGCACCATCGTTCGAGGCATGCCTTTGGGATATTCACCCAAAGAAATCACACGCTTAAACGCCCCCCAAAAATCCGACATAAGGAACGCGCAAAGAAATTATTCTCTAGACCAATTATAGCACGCTTCCTTAACCAACCACCAAGCCGGATCCTTACGAGGCGCGAACGTTGTAGAGCGTCATGCCCAACAGGACACCAATCACAATCAGCGCCAAGAAAACGAGTGTGTAAATGAATACCGAAACAGCTTCACGTTTTTTGTTTTCCAGATACATCAATATTGGACGGCCAAGCACCAAAGAGCCAGTCACGGATGCGGACAAAATGAAGAGCAATAGAAACGCGACAGGCCCAAATACCCGAGATTGTCCGAAAAATCGCTCACCGTTATTCATGACCCAAGAAATAACGCCCGTGTACAAGGCCGTGCCCAAAGCGTCCAACAACGCCATGGAAATCAACTCCGATTTTTTCATAAGTTACAATGGTTATAATAATTATTCTTTATAGATTAGTATTTAAACAATAGTTTTTATCAATGAACAAATACTTGAAACAATGATATTTTGCGGTTTAGCATGGCACCAGCCTGGTCTTTTTTACAAAACCGACCAATCACAAATCCTATCGATCAGCACATTCTAAATAACGTTTTCAATCTCGACCCATAACACCGTCCCCGACCTCCCCCTTCCGCTGTTATTAACCATTTATGATTTTACCACAATATCCCTCTTGAACTGCCCGTGGCCTTCTGCTATCATCCCGGCATTGATTTTCTGGTTGCAATCCGCTTTCGCTAAAGCTTCGGTGGAAAGGTAATGGTTACGTTGATAAAAAATGAATATAGGGGCGTAGTATAATGGTAGTACAGGGGTCTCCAAAACCTCTAGCGCGGGTTCGATTCCTGCCGCCCCTGCCATGAAGAAACCACGGATACAAAAGCCGTGTTTTTTTCTTTTTGCAGCCCTTTCCGTCGAGTTCTAACGAACGTTTTGGGCAAGGTACTCTGTAAGGTTTCGGTGTTTTCCACGAGCCCCCGCCAGCAAAACTCTTCGCTTGAATAAGGGTTATTGTAGTGGACCACCCATCATCGGCGTAAGACTGATTGACAACTTTAGGAAAAATATTATCAGATATCGCCGAATACTATTATGAGGATACATTCACGCACAAAGCCCGTCCATAAAAATTGCCGGGCATGTGGCACGAACCAAAGAAGACTTGCGGCAAATCCTCGAGCTGTTGTTCTCGAATTGAAACCCATCGAACCTAAG
>CAZRYH010000006.1:14226-59594 GCA_964604275.1 uncultured Gammaproteobacteria bacterium | reverse complement strand
TGCAAAGCTCCAGTGATCTTGTCAGTAATAGGCCTCATTCCTCCAGATTCTTCGCGTTCCAGAATTTTACTCGCTTGCGCTTGTTGGGTTTTGTTCAAATATGCACTATTTATTTGCAAACCCATGGACAAATCGTTGGCGGGTCCACCCTCGTAAAATTGTGGTCTCTGCATCTGTATGGCGTCCCCGGATTTCACCATGTCAGAAACAGCTTCAAAATTTTCTGCAATATTGGACAATGTACACTGACTATGCTGACCGCCCAAAAGCTGGAGACGACCCATGCCCAAATTCATCTTGATGAGCAACGGATTTGGCTTTCGGCACAAACTGATACCTTGGAAAGGCGTGCCAACAGCCTGCTGCTGCACGTACTGGTCAATGTTATATAAAAACTCTGCTGATGCCTGATCGGCGACGTTGGAAATCCATGTTCCGAACCGCTGGTTCCAGAACATGGGCTCTTGGCTTTCTCCACCTGTCAAAATAAGTTGGGCTGTCTCGTACGCCATCCTCTGCGCCACTAAACCCAAGGTATCCAAGACGCCACCAATTACGGCAATCTTAAGTTTATATTCCCACCCCTGTTGTATCTCCTTGCTGCGCATGAACCAATAACTGCGCGCTTGCTCCTGAAAAACGTTCTGATCCATCTGTGCCTGGTATCCACATTTCTGCCATTCATATAAAAAAGTATTGCACATTCCAGAACCGTTCGGGGGGTAAACGGATGTCTGTTGTTGGACACAGGTAAAATAACTCTGCAACGCAGCCCAACACGACTCTGCAAGAGCCGCAGAGGTTGGCGTGGGCGGGGCTGCGGGCACATTCTTGGGCTCACTACTCTCAGCCAAAACTGTTGGCACAAAAGCCAGTCCAGAGGCCAATACGCATACCAAACCCACGCTGAGCGCGAATTTGGACAAGGAACGTTTCCAATCTCTCACCATAATCAAGAGCTAGTGGCGCTGGCAAAACCAGCTGGATTATTTTCCGTCCCGGAACTACCTGAACTTCCGAACGATTTGTCAGTCGTAGCTTGTTGTTCTTTTTCCGTATCCGTAATCGCCTGATCCACAATCTGCATCAATCTTTCGTCAGTCACCTTGTCCAATTCCTCCTGGGTGATTTTTCCTGAGTCCAACAACGCCTTCCTGATGACGGCCGGATCGGTAGGGACCTGCGACCTTAAGTCCAAGTTGGTGCCGGCCTGTTCCGCCATGCCGCGCAGGTTCTGGGCGGCTTGCGTGTTGCCAGTGAGGTACGAACTGATTTCGTTGGTGCTCTGTTGCTGTTTCACCAAATCCGCATACGGCAACGTCGAAGAGCCCAAATCGAAGCGCATAGGATTGGGCGTGCATTTTTCGCCGTGTTTGCACAACGGATTTTCCCCCAAAGCCAACTTGACGTTGTCCGGCACATCGTCGCCGGCCGTGCTCCACAGGTACGGCGATGTCTTGAAGGTATTGGTTTCCAACCAATCGGAAATGCCGTCGCCATCCGTATCCGTGCGACGTTCAAGTTTCTCCTGTTCCACTATCGGGTCCTTGAGCAAATCTTTGTTCTTGATCAAATCCTGAACCGATCCGCGGAACGGCGCTTGGATGCCGTCGAATACGCTGGCGCCGGAAAGGAACAACAAAAACACCGCACTCACGACAAAAATAATGAATGCGATTTTCTGGTTGTTGTTCGCTTGTTTCCAACTCCATCCTTGCCCCCCACTTGAAGTGGGTTTTTCGTCCTGCATAATCGCGTAAATATCATATCACAGACGCAAAAAAAGGGCCTTGACCCGTTGTGGATACATACCAGCATTTCCGACCTCCTGACGCCCTGGCCCTTCGCCTTCAGACAACAATCGACCAAAGGTCTCAAGCCCACTTCACTTTAACGCTGTTACCGTCCTTACGGATTGGCACACGCACCTCCAATACGCCATTCTGCAATTGGGCTTGGGCAGCGTCCGTAGCCACGTGGAACGGCAACACCACGGAACGACTGAAGGAACCCCAATAACACTCGCGATAGAACCAATCCTGCGAGTTTTCCTCGGACACGTCCGATCTTCTGCCCCTGATAGTCAGTAGATCCCCATGGATGGACACGTCCAAATCGTCAGGTTTGACCCCGGCCACCAAGGATCTGACCACCAACATGTCACCATCCCGAAAAACGTCGACCGACAACTGTCCTTCGTCAACGTTAGATAACCAATCGCCGTTTACGGGAATGCTCATACGTGACGTATTATAACACAAACGCCATCAATGGTTGATGGCGTGCGTGTTGTTGATGTTTGGATGTGAAGACGCCATCCGTTGGCGTCCCTATCGGAGGTTTAAATATCAATTCCCTGCCGCGGCCGGGTCAGCAGTCGTGTCGGTCGTGGCACTAGTATCCGTCTTTTTCTCAACGCCGATCAGGCAAACCGCGCCCCAAGGCCGGTAGTGGCTACGGAAAGTTTCTTCGCGTTTGTTGCCGTCCGCATAGGTCACGGCCGTGGAGAATTCCGCGTCCGCACCGGCATGCGCGGATTCCGTGCATTTTTTCTTGCCCGGCGCCAAATCCGTACTTTCGACCAACTTGGTCGCGGGCGCGGCCACGATGTTGTAAATCTTGGGTTTGGTGGTTTCTACCGTGCGTCCGTCCTTGGTGCCCCACATCTCGAAAGTGATTTCCGTTCCTTTGATGTAAGCGTTCACAAAAATGTACTTGCCCGTGTCGTTCAGAAACTTAAAATCCGGAGCGGGTTCGTAGATAGTGGCGTCCGTGCCGGCCGGTTCGTAGTAGGAAACGCGGTAAGAATGGTTGCGGCGTTCGGTCACGGGCAAACCCGAGGCTATGGCGGCGCGGAACATGGTGGTGCCGATTTGGCACAAGCCGCCGCCGAACTCCGGTGTTGTCTTGTCGCCCTTGATTACGAGCTCTGGTAACCAACCGTGAACGCCGTCAACCGGACCCAAAGTTTTGAGCATGGAAAAGGTTTCGCCCGGCGCGATCAGGGTACCGTTCACCTTTTCGTCCACGGCCTTGCGGATGTTGCGCGTTCGGTTGGCCGGAGAATTGGCGAAATTGGATTTGCCCACACCGACCAGCTCTTTGATGCCAAATTCCTGCAATTCGTCGCCCGAAATTTGCCCACGCGTTTCCTCAACAACCAAAGGGAAGGTTGAGGTCGGTGGCCACGACGTCAACACGGGTTCCAAAGTCTTATCGACATTCACTGACCTGCCAACGGTTCCGGCTTCGAATTTTATGATCTTACCGTCCTTGGTCTCGATGCTACCGCTCTTGCTCTCAATTTCTATGTCCTTGGCTAAAGCGCGAATGCTCGAGGCGAATGCGGTTTTATCCAATGTAACCTCGCCCGCCTGGTTGGCCGTAACCCATAAAGCCAAAGTGGAGGTGGGTATGCGGATGAGTTTTTCTTCGTAAGTAAAAACCAACTGCGGACGTCCCAATACCTCTTTGACCTTATCCAACAATGGCTGTAAATCCGCTGCCAATTTCGTGGCTTGGATTTTCTTAGTCTTTAAGGAAATAGGGCTAAAAGTCAGGACCTCAGCCTGTTTGCGCAATTTTTGGTAAGCGCTTTGCAATTCGAGTTCCACGCCGTCCTTATCCGGAACAACATGCACGGCCGGCGACCCGTCTGACTCAATCACTATTTCGTAGGTGGCGTCTTTAGGTGCGGGCAACTGGTCCGCGAATTGTTCTTGTAAAGCCTCACCTATGCGATTTTCGTCGATTTGTACATCGACCGCAATCTGCTTATTCCGGATACGTGCCATGAGCAATTCATAAACTATTTTACGCATGTCATCCTGACGCCCTACTTGGTACGCGCTGTCTACGGCCTTGTTCACGTCGTACAGGATCAAATCCGGCGCGTCGTTGTTCGAGGATGCCTGCAGGGTCACGGATTTGCCGTCCAGAGCAAAAACCAAACCCTTATCCAAAGCATTATCCGCGGCTTGGTTCAAGGCCTTGGCCGCCTCGTCTTTATGCATGCCATCCAAACGCACGCCCAAAGCGCTCACACCCGGATAAATCCGGTCCTTGAACATTTTGGTGTAGGCGTACCCGCCGCCTATTAAACCTGCGGCAAACAGAACCACCACGCCCAGCGTGATGCCTGACCATATCAGAACAGGTTTGCTCAAACCCGCGATTTTCTTATCCTGCGACATATTTTTATTCAAAATGAAACGAGCTTCGTCACGATCATCCATTCCCTAAAAGCTCATTCAAAACCTCTTTGGCCATTCTTTGCCGGGCTGCGTCTTCACTGTTTGGCATGGCCACGACGATGCTGACAGACGCCCCCACCGCCGGTACGCCCTCAATTTCGCCTACTGGCACGTTCAAAATCTGCCCATTGGAAAGGGTTACGGCCGCGGATCCGTTTTCCAATTGCATTATCGTGCCTTTAAGCATATTTATGCGCATATTCAACCACGTTGGACGAAGCGGGTAAAGACTCGGTCGCCGACCGGTCTAGGCTACGATTCGTGGTTAAATAACGCCAATTCCCTAAAAACAAACAAAGACCTTAAACAATCCGCATCCAAGAAATCTTTTCATAGGGGAAAGCGAGTCGAAACCAGCTTTAACCTGCGAAGAGATCCCATGCTTGTCGTGGATGCAGATTGTTCAAAGCCTCTGTGTGAGTGGCCTTACTGAAATTTGAAGGAATTCCTTTGAGGATTGAATTTTATACCACATTCAGCCGAACCTGTCAACCCCCCGACCTACTTTTACTTTGTTTGTTGGGCTTAAAAATTTAATTTTGAATCTCCCTATATTCTTGCCAACGCGTAAATTGGCCGGAGATGACAAATGGCGCCTCTCCATATAGGAAGACGCCTGCAAGGTACATCCCGATTATTGCATGGGTTTTAAACCCAGTCAAGAGTGCTTTTTTGCCTATCTTTAGCCTTTTTTCAAAACGTCCTGCAATTTTACTGAAAGGAGTTGGGAAACGCCGTCGCTACCCATGGTCACGCCGTACAATATATGAGCCCGATTCATGGTGGCCCGATTGTGCGTCACAATCACGAACTGGGTCCGGTCAGAAAGCGTGCTTACGATTTCCGCGAATTTGCTGGAATTGGATTCGTCCAAGGCCGCATCCACCTCGTCCAGGACCACGAAAGGCGAAGGATTGGTGGCCATGATGGCGCAAATCAAGGCGATTGAGGTCAGGGCGCGCTCGCCTCCGGAAAGCAAGGCGATTGACTTGAGCCTCTTACCCGGGGGCGTGGCATGGATTTCTATGCCCGTAGGACCGGCATTGGTGTCCACTTGTTTTACGACTTCACCCTGCTCGTTAAATTCAGGTTCAGGATAAACCTCCAAAAGCTTGGCTTCCCCGCCGTTGAACAGCTTCTTGAAATATAGACCGAATTCGCGGTCCAAATCCCTGAAAGACGCCTTGCTGCGTTCGGCAATGGTCTGATCCAACTCTTTAACTATGGTCTCCAAAGAGGCGATGGCCTGGGTCAAATCCTGGACTTGAACGTTCAGCTCCTCATACCGCTTCTTGGTTTCGCCGTACTCCTTCATGGTTTCCGGGTCGATGCCGCCGATCCATTCGAGCTGGGCGCGGAGTTTAACGATGCGCGGCATATGAGCCTCGGGATGGCCATCTTCAGAAACCTGTCCGGCCAGTGACTCCAAGGCCGCCATGTCCTCCACGTGGGCCAAGGCATCCTGCAAAAACGCATCCCGACGCGTCTCCACGCGCGCCACCTCCACGGCCGCGTCAGACACCCTTCTTTCGGCGAATTGTTGTTCTTGGCGCAAACGAGACAGTTCGCGTTGCACCTGAAAAAGATGGGAACGTTTCTGTTCTTCGTTCTTATTCCATTTTTCCATGGCCTGCTGGGCCTCGAAAGTCTTTTTGTTTATCTCGGATATAGAAGCCACGATTTCAGCCATCTCAGCTGCAATTTCAGGATCCACGGCCGGCGTCTGTTCCGGTTCCGGGGCCGGCCTCTGCAATTTGGAAACCAAATCCGCGGTCAGATCGCGCAGTTCCTGGGCCAGTTTTTTAGCCAATCCCATGTCCGGTTTATCGCTGTCCAAAACTTTCAACAGCTCATCGTGCTTACCACGCAGGCTGTCGATGGATTCTATGATTTTGGTCAAAGGCAACGGCGCCCATGGTTTTTCCGCCCTGACTTTGGCCACCTCGCGTTTGGTCTCCAACCGCATCTGCCTCTCGCGCAACCGCGACCGCTCTTCGGCCAAACGATCCATGGTTTCGCGGATGGCCCCGAAGCCTTCGGATTGGGGCACGGCTTTTTCCATGGCCGAAAGTTCGGCTTCCAGTTTCTCCGAGTCCGCCGCGAGTTTGGTGGCCGATACGGCCGCGTCCTCCCGATTCTTGGCCGTACGTTCCAACGACTTGCGGATTTCGCGCCAAGAACCGCCGTAATATTTGGTCTCCAAATCCTTTAACTCGGATTCCAAGTTGTCGCGTTGCTCCAAGCGTTTGACCTGACGTTCGAGCGAGGATAAGCGCGGCGCTATCTCACGCAGTAAGGCGTCGGTTTGCCGCAAATTGTCGCGCGAAGCCTCGAGTTTATTGACGCTGGCTTGGCGTTTAAGTTGAAAAGGACGCAGACCCGCGGCTTCGTCAAAGAACACCTTACGTTCCGTGGGTGAAGACGATAGCACCTCATCCACCATGCCTTGTCCGATGACGCTGTAAGTCCGTTGGCCGATGCCGCATTGGGCCAAGAGCAAGGCCACGTCCGTGAGACGCGCGGGTTGGCGATTGACCTCGTATTCAGATTGCCCGTCCCGATACAAGCGACGTGTGATGACCACCTCTGCCATGTCCAACTCCGGTTTGTCGTCGTTTTCAAGCGTCATGGTGACCTCCGCGAAACCCGAACGCGCCTTCTTTTCCGTACCCGAAAAAATCACGTCCTCGGATTTTTTGCCGCGCAACAGCTTCATGCTCTGTTCACCCATGACCCAGCGGATGGAGTCCGCCACGTTGGACTTGCCCGAGCCGTTGGGACCAACCACGGCCGTTAGGCCGCGCTTCCCGTCCGTATCCGGATGGAATTCCAAAATGGTTCTGGTGGCAAAAGTCTTGAAACCCTGTATTTCCAAGCGTTTGAGGTACATAAATCGTCCTAAAGCATAAAGCTAAAACATGCGGTTTACAAGGGGAAAACGCGATGACGGCTTAGCCCAAACCCTTTGCCCGAAAATGAAAAAAACGGCTTATATCCAGCCGTTCAAGACTTCTTGCGTTCAACCCCTACCGTGGGTCGTCAGAATTTGCGTTTGCGGGACGCGTTCTTGGGATGCTTACGTTTGAGAGATTCGAGGCTGGTCAAACGCACCAGTTCAAAACAACAATCCGGAAGATCGCAGCCCATGGGACCCAGTCCGCGTCCCGACAAAGCCAACTTCACATCCTCAACGTTCTCGGAGTCAACCTGGATTACACCTTGTGCGAATTTCCCTTCATCCTGTTCCAGCAACGTCACCTTTACGAAAGAACGCGCCTTTTTCGTGGCCATCTAATTCTCCTCTCCACGGTACAAGAGTATAGTTTTAAAGCGAAATGTCAAAAATGACCATCTTTTGCCTGGCTCAAACCCCCATGGCGAACCGACAAAAGGCATTCTCCGGGATGCGAATCAA
Source organism: uncultured Gammaproteobacteria bacterium (assembly GCA_964604275.1). Classification (GTDB taxonomy): domain Bacteria; phylum Patescibacteriota; class Patescibacteriia; order 2-12-FULL-60-25; family 2-12-FULL-60-25; genus MWCR01. Next base: position 51,926 of record CAZRYH010000006.1, on the reverse strand, counting down.
AAAAACCTTTTTGGTCGCCAAAAGTTTTAGACACTGAGACGATAAACGGTGGCGGATTGGGCCATTAGCGCAACCGCTTGTGGGAAAACCCATTTAATACTAAACTCGATTTTCATTAGACCTAGCACCTCCTACCGTCTACCAGCTACCCCATATTTATTGTCATCCCCCACTATGACCACCCGCAACCAACGTTCCGAACACTTCCGCCAAGACATGGCTGATATTTTGGCGCGCCGGGCAGAATTCCCCAACGCTTTCGTGACCGTGGTCGACGCCAACCTGACGGACGACCAACAGTTCGCCACCATCATTTTGAGCGTCATGCCCACCACGGCCGAAGATTCGGTTCTGGAATCTTTGAAGACCTTCAAACGCGACATCCTCAAGGACATGGCCAAAACCTTAAAATTGAGACGCATGCCCAACCTGAACTGGAAATTCGATTACACGGAAGAGCAGGCCGAAGGCATAGAATCGTTCATGGAAGATTTAAAACGTAAGGGCGAGCTATAAACCGTAAATCCACCCTACCCTCTCTTTTCGCCTCAATGGCGAATCCGCCCATGGTGGAAAAAAGAGAGGGTTTTGTTTTTAGACATTTTTTAGTCGACAGACTTCATACTGCCATTCGGAGCCCCCCTCTTGTTAAGAGAGGGGTTGGGGTGAGTTCACGTCCCTTGACCAAACCGCAAAATCGGGTTAATTTGACGCATTGCTTATGGACCTGACCCACGGCTACAAACGACTGAAAGACCTGTTGGAAAAATCCCAACGGATGCTTGTGGTTGCCCATAAAAAACCGGACGGTGATACCTTGGGTTCAACCACGGCTTTGCACCTTTGGCTGAAGCGGATGGGTAAAGACGTTACGCTTTTTTGCAATGACAAACCCAACAAAAACTTTTTTCACTTGGCTAGCTACGACGATTACGCCACGGACCCAAAAACGTTTGAGGTTGCGTATGACGTGGTTGCGGTTTTGGATTCCGGCGATTTGCCGTACGCGGGAGTGGACGAGCTAATGAAGCGCCTTCCGGGCAAACCCACCTTGGTGAACATCGACCACCACGCGACCAACAAAAATTTCGGAGACCTGAATGTCGTATCATCTCAAGCCAGCTCCACCTGTGAGGTACTGTTCGGTTTTTTCCAGGCCAACGGCGAATTCGTTGACCCGGAAATGGCTACCGCGCTTTTGACCGGCATCTTTACCGACACCTCGCACTTTTCCAACGCCGCGACTTCCGACAGTGTGATGGATATCGCGGGGAAACTTGTGGCCCATGGTGCGGATACGGCTGGGATAACGCGCGGCATTCTGCAGAACAAAGAGGTCCCATTGCTAAAACTTTGGGGCATCGCCCTTTCGCGCCTGCGTCACAACCCCAAATACGATTTGGCGTACACCTATCTGTTCCCCAGGGACGCGCAATCTGTGGGCATCGCCCCGCAAACGACTGAAGGTCTAATCAATTTTTTGGCCGCGGTCTGCGGCAGTGCTGACGCCATCATGGTTCTGCAAGACTTGGGCAACGGTACGATTAAGGGATCGTTCAGGTCCGTGAAAAGAAACGTGGCCGAAGTCGCGAAACTGCTGGGCGGCGGTGGCCACGTCAAAGCCTCGGGTTTCGCGGTCAACGGCAGTCTGGAAGAAACTCAAAACGGTGTCAGGGTCATCTAATTGGCACTCTCACGATTTGACTGCCAATTGCGGTTAGACTATCCTCTCATTGCGTCATCCTGAACTTGATCCAGGATCTCGATAAACAGCATAATAATTGAGATGCCGAACTAAATTGGGCATGACTACCGTTTTAAAACCATAAAATTATGAGCAACCAATACTCTATCACCTCGCAAATGCACGGCAGCTTCTTGATTCCTACTGTTATCGAAAAGACCCATCAGGGCGAACGTGCGTACGATATTTATTCCAGGCTTTTAAAGGACCGCATCATCATGCTCGGTTCACCGGTTGACGATGACGTGGCCAATATCGTGGTCGCTCAGCTCTTGTTCTTGGAGAGCGAGGACAAGACAAAGGACATCAAGCTTTATATCAACTCACCGGGTGGTTCTGTTTCCGCCGGTCTGGCCATCTACGACACCATGCAGAACGTGGCCTGCGACGTGCAGACCATCTGCATCGGCATGGCCGCCTCAATGGGCGCCGTTCTATTGGCCGGAGGCACGGCCGGCAAACGTTTCGCACTCCCCAATTCCGAAATCATGATTCACCAAGTTTTGGGCGGCGTCGAAGGTCAGGCCACGGACATCAAAATCCGCGCCGAACGCATCCTCAAAACCAAAGAGCTTTTGAACAAGATCCTGGCCAAACACACGGGCAAGCCGGTCAAACAAATCGAACAGGATACGGACCGCGACAACTTCATGGACCCGAAACAGGCCAAGACTTACGGATTGATAGATAAAATTCTCGAATAAAAATGGTCCTGGGTCCTGGGTACTTGGTCCTGGTTAAATAACAAAACCAGGACCCCATACCAAAGACGAAGGACCAAAAATCCGACTGCAAGGTCGGATTTTGAATTGCCCTTACGTTTTCATTTCTCCTCGCCTTCGGTATTGACCAACGCGGCGCCGGAGAGCAGGTCGCCTTCTTCCTTGAAGCGCATGACGCGCACGCCTTGGGTGTCACGACCGAGTGTCGGCACGGTCTTATACGGCACGCGTACGACAACGCCCTTCTTGCTGATCATCATAAGGTCGCGATCGTCGTCCTTGCTGGCCACGAAGGCACCGACCACCGGGCCGGTCTTAGCCGTGACCTTCATGGTGCGGATACCTGAACCGCCGCGACCTTGAGTTTTATATTCATTGAGGTTTGTCTGTTTGCCCAAACCGTTTTTGGTGACCGTGAACAACGTGAACATGCCCTTGTCCGCCAGCTTAGGATCGATGATGTCCATGCCCACGACCTCGTCATCCTTCTTGAGTTTGATGCCGCGCACGCCGGCCGCCGAACGCCCCATGGCGCGCACGTCCTCTTCCGAGAAACGAATGGATTGTCCGTTTTTGGTGACCAGCGACACGTCGTCTTTGCCGGCAGTGGGTTTGACCCAGAGTAGATCGTCACCATCATGCAACGTGATGGCAATCAGACCGCTGCGGCGCACGTGCGCGAAATCCTCGAGCGGCGTTTTTTTGATTGTGCCTTGGCTCGTAACCATGGTCAGGAATTTGGCGCCTTCCATATCGGTCAAAGGCAGGGACACGGAAACCCTTTCGCCTGGTGACAGCTGCAAGAAATTCACGATGGCTTGCCCTTTGCTGATGCGGCTGCCTTGCGGTATTTCGTAGGCTTTGAGCTGGAAAACGCGGCCGCGCGTGGTGAAAAACGAAACGTCGGCATGCGTATTTGTTGAAAACAGCTGATCGACCTCGTCTTCTTCCTTGGTGGCCAAACCGGCCACGCCTTTGCCGCCGCGGCCTTGGGTGCGGAAAGTATCCGGAGGCAGACGTTTGATGTAACCGTCGCGCGTGATCATGACGATGGTGGACTCGTCAGGCACCAAATCCGTAATCGAGAATTCTCCCACCGGATGCGGAATCACGGTCGTGCGACGTTCGTCGCCGAAGCGTTCTTTGATGTCCAAGGTTTCCTTTTTGATCAGGTCGCGCATCTTTTTGACGGACTTGAGGATGGATTCGAGTTCGGCGATGAGCTTCATCTTTTCGTCGTATTCCTGCTCAACCTTCAATCTTTCAAGATTCGCCAACTGTTGCAGACGCATCTCCAAGATGGCCATGGTCTGAGGCTCGGTCAACCGGAATTTCTTGATCAAATTGACCTTGGCTTCGTCTTTGTCTTTGGATTTCTTGATGGTTTCGATGATGTCGTTGATTTTCAGCAACGCGATGCGCAAACCTTCCAAAATATGCGCGCGGTCCTTGGCCTTGGTCAGATCGAATTCCGTGCGACGGCGGACCACCGTCTCGCGATGCTTGATGTACTCGGCCAGCATGTCCTTGAGCGTCAAAACGCGCGGCACGATGCCGTCCACCAACGCGAGCATGTTCACGTGGAACGTTTCCTGCAATTGCGTCATCTTGAACAATTGGTTCAAGACCTTCTTGGGGTATGAATCTTTTTTCAATTCCACGACGATACGCACGTTCTCGTCGGATTCGTCGCGCAAATCCTTGATGCCTTCGATCTTTTTCTCTTGGACCAACATCGCTATCTTCTCGAGCAGGCTGGCCTTGTTAACGGCATACGGGATTTCGCTCACGATGATGCGGAAAGAACCGGCTTTTTCTTCCGTGATTTCGGTTTTGGCACGGACCACGATGCCGCCTTTACCCGTGGCGTAGACCTGTTTGATGGCGTTTTTATCGTAAATGATGCCGCCGGTCGGAAAATCCGGTCCGGGGACGATTTTGACCAGATCGTCGACTTCCAAATCCGGGTCGTCAATCAAGGCGCTGACCGCGTCACACAACTCGCTCAGATTATGCGGGGGGATGTTAGTGGCCATGCCCACGGCGATGCCGACCGTGCCGTTCAAAAGTAGGTTCGGCAATTTAGCGGGCAAGACCGTCGGTTCTTGTTTGGTGCCGTCGAAGTTGGGCGTGAAATCCACGGTCTGCTTTTCGATGTCATGCAACATCTCCTCGGCGATGGACGCCAATTTGGCTTCCGTATAGCGGTAGGCGGCCGCGCTGTCACCATCCATTGAACCGAAGTTGCCTTGGCCTTTCACCAAGGGATAACGCATGGAAAAATCCTGGGCCATGCGCACCATGGAATCGTAAACCGCGTAGTCGCCATGCGGATGGAAATCGCCGAGCACGCGACCGACCACGGTGGCGGATTTGCGGAATTTGGCGTTGGCACGCAAGCCTTCCTGCCACATGGCATACAAAATGCGCCGATGCACGGGCTTCAAGCCATCGCGCACGTCCGGCAGGGCGCGCGAAATGATGACCGACATGGCGTAGTCCAAATAACACGAACGCATTTCGTCCGAGAGGGACTGCGGCACGATGTTGCCGATACTTTGTTCCGGCTGGTTGTCGTCTTTTTCTGGCATATTCCTAAACTTGTTCTATAAATCCTTTGTAACTTCAGTTATCGCTGACCAAACCTTTGGGTAATTCCGGTTTTGCGGTATCGGTGCTCGTGGCTTGGGCTCGAGACTGCGACACGGCCTGTTTGACGGCCTCGGTCACCACGTCCTTGATTCCTGCGTCTCCGACTCCATTCTGGGCCTGTATCTGCCTGACCTGATCCATGGCCTGACCCACGTCTTGTAAAATCGGAGATTCATTTTTCTTTTCGTCGAACACTTGATTGACCTTGCCCGGCAAATCCTGAAGCCTGATGTCGGTTTCAAAACTCGGTTGGATGGCGTTGACGATGGTTTGCCGCATGGCATAAGCCCAACCCGCTCCGATAGCAATGACGCAGATGGCAACGCCCGCCCACAATGAAACGACCTGCGAACGGTCTAAGGGCGCGCGTCGCGCGGCATGCGCCTCAATCATGCGCCGCTTCTCCTCCTCGCCCATCAACAAAGTGCGACTCGGCGGTTTGGCCATGGACTCGGGACGCGGGGGAGGCGCTTCGAAAGTGCGTTTACGGGGACTCATATTTTTAAATCAAAATTCAAAAAGCAAAGAGCAAAATTTATTCGTGGGTATTTTTGATTTTTGAATTTTGCATTTTGCTTTAGTTGCGCTTACGTTCTCTCCACCACCGTTACGACCAGATCTTCGACCGGCAATTCCTTTTTGGTGACCTTGATGCGGTTGGCGTCCTGGCGTTTGCATACTCCCATGGCACCGCAGAACTGTTCGACCGTGCCCAAGGTGGCTTTGATGCCCGGCACGTGATAGTGCATGGGCATCACGATCCGCGGCTCAATCATGGAAATGACGTTGGTGGCAGTTTTTCCGTCCATCACTTCCCCTCCGCCCACGGGTAAGACCAATATGTCCACGTTGCCTAAAGCTTCGATTTCAAAATCCGTAGGCTTGCGATTCAGCTGATCCAAAAAAGCTACATTCATGTCTTCTGCCATGATGCTGAAAATTAGCGGCCGCTTCAGGCCTTCATCCACGCTCGGGTCCTGTATGCCATGCACGAAAACTCCCCTGACCTCGTACTCGCCCGGATCTGAAATTATGAACGGAGACCCGGCCACGCCATCCACATTGAATTTTTTCCTGTCTTGATGAGACAGCAACAAGATATCCGGTTCGATGGTCCGCGGAAAACGGATGGCCTGCTCGTTCTCGTAAGGATCGGTCATGATGGTGACCGTCTTATCCCCGTATTTTGCCTCGATGCGAATCGAGGAGTAACCGTGCCAAAAAATCTGCATAGTTTAGAGCTTTTTTGATGCCGAGAGATTACCACGTTTTCACCCCTCGGACAAGCGAAAAACCGAGGCCTGTCAACCCCCGGCTTCGTCCCGCGTCGCACGTCCCGCGTCCCCGAAAAACGCCGCCGTACTTACAAGCCCCACCCTGCGACGCGGGACGTGCGACGGCTACGACGCTTTCAGCCTCGACAAGCTGGCTTCCACGTTTCCTGGTCTGAGCTTATAATCATCCCATGCAAAACAACTTCAAAGAAGCCATCCAAGCGGCTTGGGAAAAATTCACCAAGCGTCTGGCTAAAATTCAAGGCCAAATTTTTGACATCAGACAGTCCGCTTCGGAAAAGCAAAACCAAGAGCAGCTCAAAAAGATACGCGACAAAATGTCCGGATTATAAATTCTCATGAATATGCAAACCCAGCCTTCCATGGATAAAGGTCCCGAACAAATTTTAAAAAAATTGGAGGCACGCGAATCCTCCCCCGCCCAAATGGCGCAAGAGGCTTTGCGCCAAGGCGATACGAGGGTCGCGGAACTTAAAGCCCAAATCGACGAACTCATCGACGAACTCGGTTGGGACGCCGACCGGGAGCAGACCGTGCTCCAGCTTAAAATGCTCCAACAAGAACTGGGGTCTGCACGGACAGAGTTGGCAAACGACCTGCGGGCCGTGGACACCTCGGAAATCGATGAAGACTGGGCCGTGGTCGGCGACGCGAAAGAGGCGTCTACCGGCGATGAGGGCGAGTTTTTCGACGCCTGGTCCGTGGCGCTCGAGGAATCGGACAAGGCTTTCGCTTCCGGGACCTGCAGCCCAAAGCTTCTGGAACTCCTGAATACACCCGACGGAGAACGCGCCTTCAGACAAAACCTGAACGATGCGATCTTAAAACTTAATGGCGAGACCACGGACTTCAAAAGCCTGGATCTGTTGAGCTCCCTTTCAAAGCAGGATACGCATGTCATGAAAATCGTGGCGAGCGAAATGTATACCCTTATTGGAAAAAAATCCTGGCCACACCTACTGAACGACGAGACCTACCGCTCGGAGCTCGAAACCATACAGAACCAACTGAGCAAGAAAGTCGGCAAAAAAGAGCAGCCCCTGTGCCGCGAATTGGGCCTGTCCCAACTCGTTATGCTGCATGAGATGTTCGGCAAAGAGCCGGGCCAATTGGCCAAAAACGTGGATCTGGCCACGTATTGTCCAGAACTGCAATTGAGTAGCGGTGAAATTTTGGTCTCACCGGTCCTGGATCCAGAAAGCGGACTGATGACCGGCAATGTAAGCGTGATGTATGAGTACGGAGATAAAAAGGATGATGCGCGCATGCATCGCCATTTTTCATCCAAGCTGCTGATGGGCGATGGCGGTTATGCGCTTGAAAAAAGCACGACTCTGGAACTCATCACCCTGCCCGACCGGGTAAAAAGCAATAACACGGCACGCCAGGAAATGACGACCACCAACAATTTTCTCAAAGGACAAGGTTTCTCCCGGGAAAAACTCCACGCCAATATCGACATCGGCGGCTACGCTTGGGCGGCCATGGGTTTTGGTTGGGATATAGAAAAAATGCGGCGCGAAGACCAGAAAAACGCATCCAAAGCGGAAATCATAACCGAATTCATCACCGACAGGTTGGCCACCGTGGAGAGGAACTTGTCGGATTCTGGCATGGACACGAATGCCCCGGACATCAAACCCATCCTCGACCACATTAAAAACCGCGTGCAGGATGCGGCTGCGGTAAATTCCATAACGCCACAGGATCTGGCTTGTCTGGGCAAAGGCGGACCCACTTTCATCCAAGCCAAATCCGGAAATTTTTATCGCGCCGAGGACTATCCGAGCCACGAAAAAGACGATCCGCCCATCGCCTCCATCAAGGGCCCGCAACACCTGGGCAAATTGCTTTTAATCGGATCCGACTGGTACGGCGAAAAACCCCTCTAACACGAAATCTATGATGAAAGAAAAATCCATGGTCGGCAGGATGTTCGATGAAAACAAGCAGGATTTGGGTGACGCAAAATTCTGGGAACGCGACATGGGATTGACCCCCCAAGAAGAAACCGAATTTTTGGACAAAAAAGCGCGCGAGCTCGCGGACGCGGCTTTGCTGAAAACCCAAGATCTTGTCCAACAACACCCCGAACTCAAAGCCAAACTCTACGGCGAGTTGGTCGCGCTCTACCCCGACGACCCACGCGCACAGGAATGGAAAAAAATGACGGAATGAAAAATGCGCCCTCTCCCAGTCCGGGAAGGGCGCTTTGTTTTAGGCATCCAACAGGTCAGGCAAGGCGATTTCCGCTTTCTCGCGGATCGTGATGTGGGCCGGGACAAGTCCGTCCGGCTCGGGGTTGACTTCGATGACCTTGGCGCCGCGTTCACGCGCCAAAAATGCGAAACGCGAGACCGGGGCCACATGTGCCGAAGTGCCGACCACCAACAAGGTCTGACACAAACCCACGGCAGAAAAGGCGTAGCCCAGGACACCGCGGTCCAGGCAGTCGCCAATCCACACGATGTGCGGGCGCTCCAGAGCGTCGCAACACGGCGACCTCGGCAGATTCCCCGGGTATTCTAACGACGAATCCTCGCGGACCTTGCCGCAGGCCGTACACCGGTTGGCCCACAACGTGCCATGCAGCGCCAAGACCTTGGGATGGCCGCTGGCCTCATGCAAGCCGTCGATATTCTGGGTGAGCAACACGTGGGGTTTGGATCTCGCATATTTGGCCAAGGCCACATGCGCCGGATTGACCGGACACCATGCCAGCCGTTCCCTGAGCTCGAGATGCAACCGCCAAACCGTGGCCGGGTCGTTCTCGAATTCCTTGGTGGTGACCGTGGTCAGGAAACTCGTGTCCGAATGGTTTACAGAATTGATCGGCACGCCGCTCGCCGCCGAAATCCCGGCACCGGTCAGGACCACTACCCTACCGGCGTTCTGCAGGATGTCACGCGCCGCAGCGTAATCCGACTGCTCGAGCTTTTCTGCAGCCATGCCCATCACGCTCTCCTTTGAAAGGTTCGAATCGCACAATATAGCCTAAAATCGACCCCTTGTCAACCCCCCGGGACCCGTCCCAACGTCGCCCGTCCCGCGTCCCTGAACCCCCGCAAACCTGGTACGGCATCCAATCCCTGCGACCGCGCCAGAGGCGGGCGCGGCGTGCGACGACTGCGACGTTTTTTCTATTTCAACCTCTGCTGAGTTTTATACGCAAAACCCCCGGCCATGGCGATGCCAAGGGCATCGGCCGCATCGTCCGGTTTGGGAATCTCTTTGAGCTTTAAAAGCCGCATGACCATCTGTTCCATCTGCTTCTTGTCCGCGCCGCCATATCCGGCCACGGCTTGTTTGATTTCGTTGGGCGTCAGTTCCACCAAGGGCAATCCCGCGTCCGCGATGGCCAATAAAATGACGCCACGTGCCATGCCGACTTTAAGCGCGGTTTTGACGTTGGTCTGGAAAAAAAGTTTTTCGACCGCGACCGCATCCGGGCTGAACCGCCTGATGGCTTCGGCCACATCGTTCCTGACGGCCTGTAGACGTTCAGAAAAATCGGACTCGGCGTCCGTCTCAATACATGAATGCCAAACATGGATCGGATCCGAACCTTTAAATTCCACGACCCCCAAACCTGTCCGCCCGAAACCTGGGTCGATGCCGAGTATAAACATAGAATATAGACGGTAGACCGTAGCCAGTAGACGGTAGGGGTTAATAAAAAAATCAGGAGGAAGTCATGGCGTTCAGCATGCGCAAAATCTCGTCCAACAAATTTACCAGTTCTATTGTTTTTGATTCAGACGTAAATTGCAAACGCAGAGATATTTCTATTTGGGTTTCTAATTCAGCGGCTGACCCAAAAGCTATCCTGAGAAATCTTTTGAATTCGTCTTCTGAACCTCGCCGCCTACCCTCGGCAATGTTACTCGGAATGGATACTGCCGACCTACGCATCTGTGAAGCCAAACCGTAAATTTCAGTTTTGGGGAAGGCGTCCGTCAATTCGTAGACCAAAACGACCACATCCATGGATTTTTTCCACACCTGCAGATCTCTATATCCCCTATTCACCAAATTCATATTTTTAAAAACCCCACTCCCCCAACTCCTACCGTCTACCGTCTAAAAATCTTCACCCCTTACTCCGCATTCGTAAAAACAGACTGCACGTCATCATTCTCTTCCAAGGCATCCACCAGTTTAGCTACGGATTCGCCGTCGGCATCGCTTAACTGAACAGTGTTTTTAGGCAACCATTCGAATTGTGCGGACGTTGCCGTAAGACCGGATTTTGACACGGCATCGTTTATTTTTGAGAGGTCGGACAAGGCGCACGTGATCATTGTCTCACCATCTTGTTCTTTGATGTCTTCCGCGCCTGCCTCAATCAGCGCCATTTCTATATCATCTTTCTTATCAGCCGGAATAGGATTGGCGCGTACAACGCCCTTATGGTCGAACTGGAAGGCAACGGATCCAGGTGTGGCCAAAGAGCCGCCGTTTTTGGAGAGGATTATCTTTACCTCATTGGCCGCACGATTGCGGTTGTCGGTCAGACATTCGATGATGTATGCCGTGCCAGCCGGACCGTACGCCTCATAGCGCAAGGATTCCACCTGGGCCTCGCCGTCTGCGCCAGAGCCGCGCGTTATGGCGCGTTCGATGCTGTCTTTGGGCATGTTGGCCGCCCGGGCGCGGTCGATGGACATGCGCAGCATGAAATTCATGGCCGGATCCGGACCTTTTTCGCGCACCGCGATCACTATCTCGCGCGCGAGTTTGGTGAAAGACGCCGAACGCTTGGCGTCGATGGCGCCCTTGAACTGTTTGACTTTGCTCCATTTGCTGTGACCAGACATAGATAGACTGTAGCTGTTAGACGGTAGACGGTAGGAGTCATCTAGACGGGTCGGATGTACGGATGTTTAACAACTCCTACAAGCTACCGTCTACTCGCTACCATCTTCTTTCCGTCCGATATTACCCTCCCCCTCCTCGTTTGTCGAGGTAGGTGCGACGATTGACAATCGTGTTTTTATGTGCTAACCAACACTGGTTCTTCACAACGATTTGGGAGGTTCCATGAACGAAATCGCATACAGACAGTTGACTCCCCATGGCTGGAACGTGGACATCGACAAACTGCGTCACGCTGAGCTCTTCAAAGCCGCGAGACGTACGGCTGCTTCACGAGAAGATGTGCCTTGCCATTGCTCATCCAATATGGACCACATCTCCCTGGACTCGGCCAATACGGCCGTCCCCTACAAGATGACCTTGGCCGAAGGTTGGGGTCGTGACCACAACGATTTCCGTCTGCACGTAGACCACGGGGTCGGCTGCTTCAAGGGCACTGTCGACCTCTGCTACACCGTGTCCGGCGGTCGGCTCGAATCAAGCGGCTCCCTATGGTGGCCCAAGGAGAACGGCTGGTGGCTCCATCTGGACGACCATGAGCATCGGGACGAGGACGTCATCCGTTCGAAAACCGTGGTCGAAACGTTTCTCCGGTCCGTATTCCCGGACAAGAACTACGGAATCGGTGACCATCGGCTTATCACGCTCACGCACCAAGACGCAATCAAGGTGGTCGAACTCGCCGTGGATTGGTTCATGGACCTCCGCAAACACGCTCCCCCCCATGTCGCCCTCGCGCCGCGAATACCTTCAATGGTTTCACGGATTCTGACGCTTCCGCCATCCTGGCGGTTTTTTCATACACAAAAACGTCCGCCAATGGCGGACGTTTTTCGTCTGATTGATTTTTATTACGCCGTCTCCTCCGCAGCGTCTTCAGCTTGCGGTTCGGTTTCCACGACCTCTTCCTTCTTGCCGAAGTGGTAGGAGAAACCCGTGCCGGCCGGGATCAGACGGCCGATGATTACGTTTTCCTTGAGGCCTTCGAGGCGATCCACCTTGCCGGTCACGGCCGCGCCGATGAGCACGCGGGCCGTCTCCTGGAAGGAGGCCGAAGCCAAGAATGAATCTGCGGTCAACGCGACCTTGGTGATGCCCATGAACAAATCCTCGAGCACGGCCGGTTTGCCGCCGCGGGCCTCAACGGCCTTGATCTCCTCGAGCGCGCGAGCGCGGTCCACGATTTCGCCGGGCAAGAGCTCGGTGTCGCCCGGATCGCGCACGTAACTGCGGGAGAACAACTGTTTGATGATGAGTTCGATATGTTTGGAGTTGATGCGCTGGCCCTGCGTGGCGTAGATGGAGAGAACTTCCTTAAGCAGGTATTGCATGACCGCGTAATGGCCTTTGGTCTTGAACAAGAGTTGCAAATCCAAGTGCCCTTCGGTCAATTGGTCGCCGGCCGCGACTTCCTGGCCGTCTTTGACCAGAATCTTGAAGCCCACGGGCACGGGATACTCCACGATGACTTCGCCTTCGAACACCAAGGTCAGGCGGTTCTTGCTGAGCTTGACCGTGCCGTTGTGCGGGGCCGCGATTTCCGTACCGTCGCCGCGCACGATCATAACCTCGCCGGCTTCGACCGAAGCGCCGTCTTTGGCGCGCACCTCGTCTTTGCTGGTCACCACGAACGGTTCTTCTTTGGCTTCCGTGGCGTGCACGTGTATGACCTTGCCGGCCTTGGCCGCATCCACCAGCTTTTCGCCCGTGGTCGCGCGGAGCTCGTGCACTTCTGGTTCCACGATGTTGATTTTGCCCGCGATTTCAGCCATGACGGCGCGATGCTTGGGATTGCGCGCTTCGAACAATTCTTCAACGCGCGGCAAACCTTGGGTGATGTCGCCGCCAGCAGCCACGCCTCCGGTATGGAAGGTGCGCATGGTCAGCTGCGTGCCAGGTTCACCGATTGATTGGGCGGCCATGACACCGACCGCGGCTCCCAATTCAGCCGGCTTGTTGTAGGCCAAGTTGTAACCGTAGCATTTGCTGCACAAACCGCGATGGTTCTTGCAGGTCATGACGGTGCGCACATGGGCCTTTTGAATCGGGGTTTCGAGCTTCTTGATTTCCTTGATGTGGTCGTCCGTGATCAACGTATCCTTGGGCACGAGGATTTTGCGCGAACCCGGAGCCGTGATGGCGTCGATGGTCCAGCGGCCCAAAATACGGGTCAACAGGTTTTCTCCGATTTCCTCGCACTCTTCATGCGTCAACATCATGCCTTCCGTATCGCCGCAATCCTCCTTGATGACGATCATGTCTTGCGCCACGTCCACCAAACGGCGGGTCAAGTGGCCGGCGTTGGCCGTCTTCAAGGCCGTATCAGTCAAACCTTTGCGCGTACCGTGGGAAGAGATGAAATATTCGAGCACGTTCAGGCCTTCGCGGAACGAGGAACGGATGGGCAACTCGATGATTTCGCCGGATGGGCTGGTCACCAACCCTTTCATACCCACGACCTGCGTCAGCTGCACAACCGAACCGCGGGCGCCGGAATCCATCATGGCCCAGACCGAACCGCCCGGATTGAGCGCGGACTTGGACATGTTCTTGACGCGGTCCTGAATGTCAGACCAAACCTTGATGATTTGCGTGTAGCGTTCGCGCTTGGTGAGCAAACCTTCCCTATATTGTTCTTCGATGGTCAATACGCGCGCGTTGGCGTCGTCCATGAGCGGAAACTTGTCAGGCAAATCCGGAAGTTCACCGATACCATACGAAAAGCCGGAACGCGTGATCATCTTGTAACCGAATTCCTTGATGCGATCGAGCGTACGCGCGGTTTCCTCAAAGCCGTACCGGTCGATGCAGAGCTGGGTCAAATCGCCCAACTGCTTCTTGCCTAAACGTTCGTTGGGCAACGACATGCCTTCGGGCAACACGCGCCAGAACAGGATGCGTCCGACCGAGGTCTCGACCACGGGTTCGTTGGACTTGAGACGCACTTTGATCTTTTCGCGGGCCGAGAGCTTGCCGGCTTGGTAGGCATAGATGGCCGTATCCGCGGAACCGAAAGTCTTGATTTTGCCGTCCTCCGGCTCCAGCAAGGTGGTCGTGTAATACACGCCCCACACGATGTCCTGGGTAGGCGTGGTCACGGGCGTGCCGGTGGCTGGTTTGAGCAGGTTCTTGGTCGAAAGCATGAGTTCGCGAGCCTCCCATTGAGCCTCTTCGGTCAACGGGACGTGCACGGCCATTTGGTCGCCGTCGAAGTCCGCGTTGAAAGCCGTACACACGAGCGGATGGATTTGGATGGATTTGCCTTCGATAAGCACGGGCTGGAAACCCTGGATGCCCAAACGGTGCAACGTGGGAGCGCGGTTGAGCAGCACCACGGACTGGCTGGCGATGTTTTCCAGGATGTCCCACACCTCCGCATGGTCGGCTTCGATGTAACGGTTGGCCGAGCGGATGTTGTGCACGATTTCGTTTTTGATGAGCTGGGCGATGATGAACGGGCGAAACAATTCCAAAGCCATGGTCTTGGGCAAACCGCACTGGTGCATCTTGAGTTGCGGGCCGATGACGATGACCGAACGTCCGGAATAGTCCACGCGTTTGCCGAGCAGGTTTTGGCGGAAGCGGCCCTGTTTGCCCTTGAGCTGGTCGGCCAAGGATTTGAGCTGGCGCTTCTTGCCCGTGGCGGACATGACCGTCTTGGTGTGGCGGGCGCTGTTGTCGATCAAGGCGTCAACGGCTTCCTGCAACATGCGCTTTTCGTTGCGCGTGATGACTTCCGGGGCGTGCAGCTCGATGAGGCGCTTGAGGCGGTTGTTGCGGTTGATGACGCGGCGATACAAATCGTTCGTATCGGCCGTGGCAAAACGTCCGCCGTCCAAGGCCACCATGGGACGCAAGTCCGGAGGGATGACGGGCAAAGCCTTGAGCACGGTCCAATGCGGCTCGATCTTTTGGTTGTGGAGTGATTTCAGGAGTTTCAAGCGGCGGATGGTGTGCTCGTAACGCGCGCCAGTTAAACGCTTCAGCTCTTCCTGCAAAGCGTTGCCCGTGGCTTCCACGTCGATCTTCTTCAACAAGTCGTCGATGGCTTCGGCGCCGATTTTGGCTTCGAAGATGTGGCCGAACTTAAGCGAGAACTCGTGGTATTCGTTTTCCGACAGGATCTTGAGCGGCTGGAGTGTCTTGAGCTCCTTTTCCACCTCGGAAAAATCCGTGTCCAATTCCTTGAGTTTTCGTTCCTTGTTGGCGGCTTGCTTCTCGAGTTCCTTATCCGCTTCCGCGGCCTTGATCTCGTCTTTCTGCTTGCGATCGCCGGTGCGTTGCACGTCGCGCTCGTAATCCATCTCTATCTGTTTGCGCTTGCCTTTATATTCGGTGCGCAATTGTTCGACCACTTGGTCGCGCAATTCCTCGTTGACTTCGGTCACGATGAAAGCCGCGAAGTACACGACCTTCTCCAAGGACATGATGGACAGGTCCAAAACCGTGCCGATGCGCGAAGGCACGCTGCGCAAAAACCAGATATGGGTCACGGGCGAAGCCAGCTCGATATGTCCCATACGTTCGCGGCGCACCAATGAGTGCGTGACTTCCACGCCGCATTTGTCGCACACGATGCCCTTATAGCGGATCTTCTTATATTTGCCGCAGTAACATTCCCAGTCCTTGGAAGGGCCAAAAATCTCTTCGGCGAACAAGCCGCTCTTTTCCGGTTTCTGCGTGCGGTAGTTGATGGTCTCGGGTTTGGTGACTTCCCCGTACGACCAGCCGCGGATGGTCTCCGGTGAGGCGAGCCTCAGGCGGATGCCGTTGAAATCCGTGGTCTTGACGTTTTCTGATTGGAAAAACGACATATTATGATCGTGGGGTTAGAAATTGTTTGATTCAGCCGGCGGCGCATCCCAAGCGAAATCCTCGGTTGGCGCACCATCGGCGGCCGGGGCGGGCTTGGCCACATGTGTGGGCTTGGCCTCCTCGATGCGGTTGCCGTTCTTCAGAAGTTCCACGTCCAAGCACAAACCCTTAAGTTCGCGCATGAGCACGTTGAACGATTCCGGAACGTTGACCTTGGAAATGACCTCGTCCTTGATGATGGCCTCGTAGGCCTTTGAGCGGCCGGTGACGTCGTCGGATTTGATGGTCAGGATTTCCTGCAAGGTGTGGGCCGCGCCGTACGCTTCCAAAGACCAGACTTCCATTTCTCCGAAACGTTGGCCTCCGGATTGGGCTTTGCCGCCCAGAGGTTGTTGCGTGATCAGGGAGTACGGACCGATGGAACGTTGGTGGATCTTGTCTTCCACCATGTGGTGCAGCTTGAGCATGTAATTGTAGCCCACGGTCGGAGCGTGTTCGTACGATTCGCCGGAGCGTCCGTCGAACAGCTGGATTTTGCCGTCTGTCGGGAAATTCGCGTTCTGCAGTTCCTCGCGGATGGTGTCTTCCGGTACGCCGTCGAAAACGGGCGTGGCCACGCGGTAACCGTTGGCGTTGGCCGCCAAACCCATATGCGTTTCCAGAATCTGGCCCAAGTTCATACGGGAGACCACACCGAGCGGAGACAGGATGACGTCCACGGGCGTGCCGTCCCCAAGGAACGGCATGTCCTCCACGGGCACGATGCGCGAGATGACGCCCTTGTTGCCGTGGCGTCCGGCCAACTTATCGCCCACTTGGATCTTGCGGAGGTCGGCAACTGCGATGACGATGCGCTTGAGCACGCCAGGCTGCAGCTTGTCGCCGTTCTCGCGGGTGAAATACGTGACGCCGACCACTTTGCCGTGCGCGCCGTGTTCCAGATACAACGAGGTATCGCGCACGTCGCGGGCCTTTTCACCGAAGATGGCGCGCAACAATTTCTCTTCAGCCGAGAGGTCGGTCTCGCCTTTGGGCGTGATTTTGCCCACCAGGATGTCGCCGGATTTGACCTCGGCGCCGATGCGCACCACGCCGTTCTCGTCCAAATTTTTGAGTTTCTCTTCTGATACGTTGGGGATGTCGTTGGTCACCACTTCCGGACCCAGTTTGGTGTCGCGCACGTCGATGGCGTAATGCTCGATGTGTACGCTGGTGAAGCGGTCTTGGTGCACCAAACGTTCGGACAGGATGATGGCGTCCTCAAAATTGTAGCCGTCCCAGCACATATAGGTGCAGAGCAGGTTTTGGCCCAAAGCCATCTCGCCGTTGTCGCAAGCCATGCCGTCAACCAAAACCTCGCCCGCATACACCTTCTGGCTCTTGTTCACGCGCACGCGCTGGTTGAGGCAGGTGGATTGGTTGGAGCGTTGGAATTTGATCAGGTCGTAGCGGCGCACGCGTCCGTCTTCACCCTGCAATTCTATATGGTTGCCGTCCACGGACACGATGGTGCCGTCTTCCGGAGCCAAAATCACGTGGCCAGAATCCACGGCCGCGCGACGTTCCACGCCCGTACCCACGATCGGGGCTTCGGGCTTGATGCACGGGACCGCTTGGCGTTGCATGTTTGATCCCATGAGCGCGCGTTGGCCGTCGTCGTGTTCCACGAAAGGAATCATGGACGTACCGATGGACAGAATCTGTTTTGAAGACACGTCCACGTAATCGATTTCAGTGACATCAACCACAGTCGGTTCGCCGTTTTTACGGGCCGGGGCGCGTTCCACCAAAAACTTGCCGTCGCGCGCGATGGGCGTGGTGGCCGGGGCCGTGGTGCCACGCTCTTCGGCGAACGCGTTCAAATAAACTATTTCGTTGGTTACTGTCGGGACGATGGGCAATTTGGCCACCGAGACCTTGGTCAACTTTTTGGCCAAATCTTTGCTCACCTTTTCACCCGCCTTGGCCACGACCTTGCCTTCGCCGTCGCGCACGTCCTCGCGCAACTCTTCGCCCACGGCCGCCGCGCCGTCGTTGTCCGCCCAGTTCTTGACCTTGCGGTACGGGGTTTCGATGAAGCCGTAATCATTGATGCGGGCGTAGCTGGACATATGACCCATCAGACCGATGCTCGGACCTTCAGGAGACTGGATGGGACAGATGCGTCCGTAGTGCGTGCGATGCACGTCGCGGACTTCGAAGCCCGCACGTTCGCGCGACAAACCGCCGGGACCCGTGGCCGACAAACGGCGCTTGTGTTCCAGTTCTGAGAGCGGGTTGGTCTGGTCCATGAATTGCGAGAGCTGCGAAGACATGAAGAACTCGCGCACGGCCGCGATGACCGGACGCGCGTTGACCAAACGTCCTGGGGTCAAAGACGCGATGTCCTGCGTGGACATGCGGTCTTTGACGATGCGCTCCATGCGGGCCAAACCGATGCGGAAACGGCTCTTGATGAGCTCGCCCACGGCGCGCACACGACGATTGCCCAAATGGTCCACGTCGTCAGCTTCTTCCTGCGTGTTGTTCAGACGGATGATTTCTTTGAGGATGTTCACCAGATCTTCCTTGGAGAGGATGCGGTTCTCTTCCTTGACCACCTCTTCTTGGGACCAGGGCAAACCGAAACGTTGGTTGAACTTGTAACGGCCTACCGCGCCCAAATCGTAACGCTCGAATTTGAAGAACATTGAATGGATGAGCGATTTGGCGTTGTCAGCCGTGGCCAAATCCCCGGGACGGATGCGTTTGTAGACCTCGATGTAACCGTCGTCCTCGCTCTTGGCCGCATCCTTGGCCAAAGTCGATTCCATGTATTTGTTCAACGGGTGGATATCCACGTCCGTGAACAGGGCTTTGACGTCTTCTTCGTTGGACACGCCGAAACACCGCAAAAGCGACGTAGCCGCCACTTTACGTTTGCGGTCGATCTTTACCCAAATCACGTTATTGCCGTCGGTCTCAAACTCCAACCAAGCGCCGCGATCCGGAATGACCTTGGCGCCGTAGTACTTGCGGCCGCGGTTGAACTCGGCCGTAAAGAACGCACCGGCGGAACGTACCAACTGGGAAATGACCACGCGCTCCACGCCGTTCACCACGAACGTGCCGCGCTCTGTCATGACCGGTAGGTCGCCCAAATAGATTTCTTGTTCTTTGGTCTCGTTGGTGCGTTTGTTGATGAGACGCGTCCTGACGCGCAACGGAGCTTCGTAGGTAATGCTTTTGGTCTTTGACGTCTTTTCGTCGAACTTGTGTTCGTCCAAAAAGTAATCCACGAACCACAATTCCAAGTCTCGTCCGATGAAGTCTCGGATAGGCGAAATCTCATGGAACAGTTCGCGGATGCCGGTCTCGAGAAACCAACGATAGCTTTGTCGTTGGACCTCGATGAGATCCGGCAAAGCCATCGCGTCGCGCGAGGCGGTGAAATAACGGCGCTCTTGCTCCTTGGGAGCTTGGCGTCGGAACACCATTTGTTGCATGTCTTCGGCGAATTATGGATTGCTACCTCCAGACCGGACCCGGGCAATTCGTTGGCTGGCAACGAACGGGACAATGCAGGCAGGGCGCCTAGGCGTCGGCGAGGGGCGACAATCCGTCTGACCGATTTAATTATGGACAAAATAAGGCGTACGAACTCAAATGCGGGATACAAAAACCCCCCGAAACGCGGGTTTCAGAGGGCAGATTGTTCAAAAAGGCAATAACATTGGCAAACACTAGTCATCCGCCACGCAATGGAACGCTGTTCGCGCTTCCCTGGAGCGGATTCCGTCGAAGAAATGCATGTCGACGGGTTTTGTCAAATCACTGTACGCGAGCGCGATTATCACATTTTATTGTATTGCTGTCAAGAATTTTTGTGGATGTTTCGTCAAAAAACACAAACGTCAGCCCCCTGTCAAGATTGTTTGTAGATGGCTAAGTTGGGCCATTTTTTTAAATATTCGCTTATTTAAGGCTAAAAATGTCCATCGCACACTTGACAAAACCCTGAAAATGTGATTTAATAGCCTGTTCGTAGCTCTATACCCAAGTCAACAAAAGTTGGGCCATCTAGGGTCCACAACGAAAGGTTATCTCAATGCTGACCGAACAGGAAAAAGATCTCCGCGAAGAACGGATCGGTATCGTGAAATACAACGTCTCGGCTGTTCCGCAGGACAAAACCATGGCGGCCCTCCGCGAAAAGGCGGACAACGCCCGCTTGGCCCTGCCGCGCATCGCCAACATGTGCAAGTCCGGCGTGCGTTCGCTCGGCGGCCTCGAATGGCTCCGACGCTGCGTGGCTCCTGAGACCTGGAACGAGCGCGAGTTCTCACGCCGCATCAAGGTCGGGACACTCGACGAGAGGTCCTGCGAGGCGCTCGACGAAATCGTTGAGCTTCTCAGGTTGCAGATCGCAGTCGTGGAGCTCATCTCCCTCACTTACCGGGAAGCCCTCACGCGCCGCACAGCCCGCGAGATGGAGTCCTGGTGGCGCTCCTTGGGCGACGAAGACCGCAGGGTCGGCATGCAGACGCTCAAGGACATGGTCGGCGACCTCGAGGCACACTGGTCCAAAGCCGGCGTAGACGAGCGCATCAACCTCATGGCCGTGGCCATGTGGTCCATCGAGGAGCACCACAAGGCAGCCCGGCACACCGCGACCATGGAAGCCGTCGTCGCCTCTGTGGCCAAGCCCACCTCGGCCAACGTGGCCTAGAGCTTTGCACCTTCCACCCCATTCGCCACTCGGCGCATGGACTATGCGGTGGGTCGAACGTCCTGTTCGACCCTCCTTAGCAGAACGCTTGATAAATCGAGCGCTGTGCTTAGGAAAAAAAGCTTAAATCGCTCTACTTAGCTAAATAAAATTTTGGCTAAAATAAGAGAAGAAATGTTGCCAAGAACCCTTGACAAAACCACGAAAACGTGATATATTAGTCAGTTGTTTTAAAAGCCTTGTCAGGAAGGATATAGAGGACAATCCTGCGGCACCCGAACACGGGCAATGTCGCGGATTGGAGGAGGAAGCATGGCGACCTGGCGCGTTCCGTTCTACGGGATGCCACTGGGACGTCATGATAGTACAAATCCATGGATCGCTGTCGCTTCGGCTTCGGCGCTCCGCTGTCCCGACTCGTTCGGGACACCTCTAGATCCCTCCTGATAAATGCCAACGCGAACTGCGCTGGCTACGGCAAAGCCCCTGGACACCTTTAATGCCTCGACAGACGTGGAGGAGAGAGACCCTCTCCGTGGCACTTGGTGATGAACCGAGTAGTCACGGGTGCGACGTCGAAAATTATGAAGCCTGGTTTTTCACTGGGCTCTCATAACAAGTAACCGTCGCGGATCGGGCGATTTTCATCGCTGGATCCCCTCCGCATCCGTCGAGGCATTTGTGTTTCAAAAAAACCTTATAACCAGTACGAAGTACGGAGTACGCATGTACGTCCGAATTTTTCGGTGAGCCCGGAGCTCGAAGTGCGGAGTCCGGCTTGAGGCAAGAATTAGAATTTAAACCTTTTCCCGCCCGCCGTAGCTTCAGCGAAGGTGGGTTGGATCTTGGTCATTCCGCCACGGGCGGACAGGTCGAATTTGGTCATTTCAAATCCTACCCCGCGTGACATGCGACGACTGCGACGGTCGTTGTAATCATGCCCGGTAGGTTGTACGATGTTGGAGTTATGAAAAAATCTCATTCGGTAAAACTCCCCAAGGATGACCGCATGATCATAAAAATCGACACGCGGGAATTGGAATCCAAGGTGCGAAAAACCCAAGCCCCACCAACTCAGACACATCGCGACAAAACGAAATATCACCGCAAACCCAAACACCGGAAAGATGAAAATGAATCGTGACCCTCAGATTGGAATGGCCACAGGATGATTGAACGCTTTAAGGCGTTTTTTTTGTTTTCCACTTGTAACCAAGCCTAAAAACGTGGCTTAATACTCTCCCCTTTTTTGGGGCAAACGGACGAAAAAGATCTTGTCAGCCACTCTTGACAAAATGGCTAAGCTCTGCTAAGGTCCGTAATTCATTACCAACCGAAACAGGCATGGAGGGGAAAGCGGCTCCCGGCAATTCTGCCGGGAAATCCAACGCTACCACGGCTCCGGCTCAGGCTGGACCCAGGGATGCGGCGGAATGTCTTGGCTCGCGATATGCTTTTGCGGACTCGTGAGCTCGCCTCCAGACCCGTTTCGGTTGGTACGTTACTTCAAAACACGTATCGACAATTTTCAACGCAACCGTCCCCAAAAAAAAGAGGTACACATGGCTCGCATGAAATCCTGTAGCGTTCCGGCTGTTCAGAAGGCTCAGAGCCTCGGCGTCGGCGTTTTCGCCAAATACGCCGTGCGCAACCGCTTCTCCAACGACGAAGAGTTCGACGTCTGGAACCCTCCCCACTTGGTCCGGCATCACACCACGTACATCCCGGCAAGCGTCTGTGGCATGGTCATGCCCAACGACCTCCTCAGCGCCATCACGTCCAACGTCCTGCACATCAACCGCAAGGACGTCAGGCCCAGGATGATCCAGGCCACCGAGCTGGAATACTGGACCCGGACGCACAAGTGCCACATCTGCACGGACCACGAACGCGAAAACAAGTTGTGCGTGGTCTGCACCACCTTCGACGTGCAGGTCTTGGAGCAGACCCTCGGGTTTGTGGGCAAGTACCACGTGCTCGGCAGCATCGATGTCGACAGTCTCGAAACCAAGACCGGAATCGACAACCTGATTGTTCGCGTGACCGAATCAGCGGCCAAACCCAAGGTCGTGCTGGCCCTGGGTCAGGACGAAAAGTCCATGCCCGTGATCAAACAAATCACGGCGCGACTGGCCGAAGTGAACGTCACCCCGAGCGTATTCGACCAACATGTGCGTCAGGGCGACAGCGAACCCGAGAACGACCAGATGGCGCCTTGCGAATCCTGCGGCATGCTCACGGCCGCAATCAAGCGGCTCCACGACCCGGACAGCGCCGCCATCCACTGGTGCGACGACACCCGTCTCGAAGTCAGGGTCCACGATTCCTTCATCGTGCCCAACGACAAGTTCGACGAATGGTGCCAAGGCTTCGACGCCCAGCCCGACGAGAATCTGCATCCTGACGTGAAGCAGGCCATCAAGGCTCGCGAACTGGACGTATACGAAATCCCCTTCACCCACGCGGGCTACGTGCCCGACGAGAGCGGTTGGAGATTCCGCTGGTGCGACAACGTGGAACGCATCTTCCGCGAAATGCGGAGCGGCTCCCTCTCTACGGACAAGGAGTCGTACTCACAATGGGAAGACGCCTCCCGGTCCTTCTACGGCTTCTGCGGCTGCAGGGACCCGCTCCAGGGCAAGTTGTCCCTGAGCTGGTTCTTCTTCGGCCAGCACGTCAGCAAGCAGGACTTGGCACGAGGCCGGAGGGGATGGATCATCTTCATCCAGATCGGCAACGTGCAGGCGCTTTGCGCGGCCTACATGGCCGAACAGCTCGACGGCACCTTCGACGCGTTCCTGCGTCGTTGGGGACTCATCATCCCCAACATGTGCTTCGCCAAGGAGGACGCGCGGGAAAAGGATCTGCGCAAGCAGCAGAAACGCGAGATCAAGAGACAGCGCCGGCTCGCGACCAAAACCGAGGGACAGGATCAGCCTGCCGAAGCCGCGGACGAACAGCCGGCGGACGAGGATGTCGATACCAACGAGGGCGTCCAGGAGCCACCGACGGAAGATTCCCGAAACTCCGAGGACTTGAGCTACGAGGCGACCTTTGGGACGCCTCCGGCCACCCCTGAACCTGAACCCGTACCTTCCAACTGACCTTGGTTGCGCAAACCCATGTTTGCGCAACCGTCTTCTCGAACCCATCATGCGTATGGTGGCTTCAAGAGGATTGGCGAGGGCGATT
The DNA here is from genome assembly GCA_964604275.1 of uncultured Gammaproteobacteria bacterium. GTDB lineage: Bacteria > Patescibacteriota > Patescibacteriia > 2-12-FULL-60-25 > 2-12-FULL-60-25 > MWCR01. The sequence continues at coordinate 27,923 of CAZRYH010000006.1, read as the reverse complement.
GCCCCACTACTTTCGGAAAAATACGTTTGTCACGCATTGACAATGCGGTTGGAAAAACTATAATATTGCGCTGTTGGTTGCCCTTGGTCTGCGAAACGAAGCATGGCTTTAGGCGACAAAACCCATGGCGTTCACCTCGGTCACGACTTATAGTCGAACCAAGGTCGGACAACTCTCTCCTCCCATGGGATTTGCAGCCACTCTCGTCATTGGCGACGTTTCGCAGACTAAGGACAAGCAAACCAAAAACCCCGCAAGGGGCTTTTATGTTATGCCGAATTTCACCATTATTAGTCAGCTTTCGCACTTACGACGCCACTCGCTTCCGTATCTTGGGTCGACGTGGCCGTTGAGCTGCTAGCCGCGTTTGGTGGAACGATAGGTTCAAGAGGCCCGTTCGCAGGAGCGTAGGTCACGTAACGTGTGACTTGGTTACGCCCTCCGTATCTACGCATGGCAACAATATCCAACTTTGTGGTGCCGCGGGGTATATCCACGGTCAAAGAAAATTTTCCGTCCGAACCCACGATAGCGGCTTTGCCGTTGATGGTTACAGACGCGGCAGCATCCGTCGTACCGCCAATCTTCACCTTTGGTTCCATGAGCGTGGCCCTGTCCGCCGGTTCCCTGACATCCAGAATCGGAGGTGACGACACGCTGGCGCCTTGGCGCCAAACGTACCACCCGATGAGCACTGCCAACGGTAAAAGAAATAGGATGGCAAAATAACGCGTAGGCGCAAACAAATCCCGACGTCTGACCTTTTTTACGAAGGATAACCTCTCTGCATCGTTCTTCAAGGCTTGGGCGGCCTTGAGTGCCATACGATATTTACCCAGCATGAAAGGCACATTACCATCCAAAGCCTGGACCAAAAGACGGACGTGCCGCTCGGCGTACTCCGGATCGTCAATCTTGTCCCACTCGCCTTGTTCGAAAGCAGCAATGACACTAGGACGGATGCCTGTGGATGCGGTCAATTCTTCACGCGTCCAGCCACGCAACTCACGTAGCTCGCGCAAATCCTGCCCAAACACATGTTCGGCGGTCACGGTTTTCTGGATGAATGCCATGTCGGCAATTTAACAGCAGACCGGAAAGCAGACAAGTGGAATGATAAAAAAGACGATTCGATGCAACTGTTTTGATGATGGGTAGGTTTTGAACCGTGAACTCATCCGGCCTCCGGCCACCTTCCCTTAACGAGGGAAGGGTTTCGGTGCACGTACCCTCCCTCGATAAGGGAGGGCAGGGTGAGTTCACGTTTTTCAACTTATCAAAACGGCGCAAGGTCGCGCCGTTCGGAATTTAATATTTTGATCATCTCACATCATCTTCCAACTCCGGAATCTCACGATTTACCTGCTCCAAAGCTGGATGCGATGGCATGGGCGGACCAGGAATCTGTTCCAGGCCCCTGCTGAATTCAACCCTCAAAATCTCTCGTGGCTTGGCGCCGTCCGCCGGACCGATGAATCCTTCGGCTTCCAGGAGGTCCAACAGGCGTGCCGCACGTGCATAGCCCACTTTCAAACGACGTTGCAAGAGCGAGGCGCTGGCTTTGCCGGCCCTGATGATTTCTTCTTTGGCGGCCGGCAACATGGCATCCGAGTCAACTTCGTCTATGCCGCCGCTTCCGCCCTCGAACTCCGTGGGGCCGCCTTGGCGCTCCACAACCGTGACGTCGTATTCCGCGGGTTCGTATTTGGATTTCAGGTATTCGACCACGCGGCCTATTTCGTCATCCGCCACGTACACACCTTGGATGCGGCGCGGCGAGGCCATGTCCGCGGTCTGGAACAACATATCGCCACGACCGATGAGCTTTTCCGCGCCTGACTGATCCAAAATCGTACGCGAATCCATGAGCGACGCCACGGAAAACGCGATGCGCGCCGGGATGTTGGCTTTGATCAGGCCCGTGATGACGTCTACGCTCGGGCGTTGGGTGGCTAAAACCAAATGGATGCCTACGGCGCGCGACATTTGCGCCAAACGCACTATTTGTCCTTCCACATCCTGTTTGGCCGTGACCATGAGGTCTGCCAACTCATCCACAATCATGACGATGTTCGGCAGTTTTTCTTGGCAACGTTGGTTGTAACTCGAGATGTCGCGGGCCTGCATCTTTGAAAGCAGATCGAAACGGCGGTTCATCTCGCGTATGGCCCACTTCAAAGCGTTAACGGTCTTGTCCACTTCAGTTATGACCGGGGTGATCAGATGAGGCACGCCGTTATATACCGGGAATTCCACGCGTTTTGGATCCACCAATATCAGACGCAACTCGTCCGGGCCGTTGGAATACAGCAAAGACATGATGATATCGTTGAGACATACAGACTTTCCGGAACCCGTGGCGCCGGCCACCAACAGATGAGGCATTTTTGCCACATCGGCCAGCCACGGTTTACCGCTAACATCGCGACCCAAGGCGAACGACAGTGCTTTGCGATCTTTCCATTCGCGGGCTTCGAACATCTCGCGCAGACCTACGATGGCCACGCTCTGGTTTGGAACTTCGACACCTACCAGAGATTTACCCGGAATCGGAGCTTCTATGCGGATGGGATGCGCGGCCAAAGCCAGGGCCAGATCGTTATGCAAAGCCGTGATGCGCGTCAGTTTAATGCCGTCGGCCGGCTTGAACGTGAATTGGGTAACGGTCGGCCCCACGGACACTTCCCCCATCTCCACAGGGATGCCGAAGGTCTCCAAGGTGCGCTGAATCATGGCTTGGCGCGCCGTGATGTCGCCACTGGTCGGCTTTTGGTCGTGCCTATTCAACAATTCCAAAGGAATTTCGATGCGCGGGTTACGGCGGCGCGGTTTGGGTGCCTCGGGTGGCTTTTCGAATGCCGTGGCCACGACCAAATTCGGTTTTTTATTCTCCAGACGGCTGACGTCCAAGCCCTTGCCAGGTTCAACTTCTTCGACCTCATCTTCCTTGGGCTCGGGTTCGGTCTCGAAATGGAGAGCTTCCAGCTTTTTCCGTTCAGAACGCTCCTTCATGGAACGGAAGACCGACAGGAAGGGGCTGACCAAAAAGAATAGGGCTTTTTTAAACCAACCAAAAATCTGCCAAATATGCTGCACTATATCGCCAAAGGATGCGTTGAACACCAAGACCAGAGAGACGAAAAAGATGGCCGTGAAAAAAATGGCGGCCCCCGCGGTTCCGAAAATCGGAATGAACGGCTCTGCGAGCAAGGCGCCGATTTTTCCGCCCGCCGCGTCAATCGCCGCCCCGGTGGGCTGCTGTCCAGCGAACGTTATGACGTGCACCAAAGGGTTCAACCCAGCAAAAAACAAAATAAACCCTACAGCGTTTGACCACTTGAGCGGCAATTTTTCCGGAGACATTAGCCAGATAGCCGTGGCCAGAACAAAAAACGGGGCTACTATCTTGTCCCACCCGAAAACGTGCGACATGGCTTGGTCCATAGCAATACCCACGGAACCGGCTAAGTCGAAAAGCGACAAAAGAAAAAAAAGCGCGAAAGCGAAGCAGAAAACCGTCGCTATGCCTCGGCGCGTTTTTTCGTCCAATTGAAAACTAAAAGACAATTTTCGTTTGCGTCTTGGTGACATGTCTTGCCTATTTTAGCCAATGGTAGCCCAACAGTCCAACCCCGACGCTTATTCCAAACCCGGTTCCGGAGCTTCGGCGTCCAGACCGTCGTCCTCGCGCTTGCCCGGCGCGGCTCCGCCTTCATCCTCCTTGGCCCTCCAGGCTTCAACAATCAAATCCCGAATCTTCTTTTGCATGTCAGGACGTCCGCGCAGGAACATCTTAGCGTTCTCACGACCCATGCCCAACTTTTCGTTCTCAAATTGATAGCTGTTGCCGGATTTTTTCACAAAACCCCATTCAACGCCCAAGTCCAACAAATCGCCTACGATGGAAATGCCTTCGTTGTACATGATGTCGAATTCGCAGGTGCGGAACGGCGCAGCCATCTTGTTCTTGACGATTTTGGACTTGACGCGATTGCCGATGATGCGTTCGCCCATCTTGATTTGCGCACTGCGCCGTACCTCGATGCGCATGGAGGAATAGAATTTAAGAGCCATACCGCCGGTCGTGGTCTCGGGATTGCCAAACATGACTCCAATCTTCATGCGCAATTGGTTGATAAAGATGACTACCGTTTTTGTGCGGCTGATGATGGAGGTGAGTTTGCGCAAGGCTTGGCTCATGAGACGCGCCTGAAGACCCATATGACTATCTCCCATCTCGCCTTCGATTTCAGCCTTGGGCGTCAACGCGGCAACCGAGTCCACCACTACCACGTCAACGGCGTTGGAACGCACCAAGGTTTCCACGATATCCAAAGCCTGTTCGCCCGTATCCGGCTGTGAAATGAGGAGCTCGTTGATGTTCACGCCGATTTTTTTGGCGTAATCCGGATCCAAAGCGTGTTCCGCGTCCACGAAAGCCGCGATGCCGCCCATCTTCTGGACTTCGGCGATAATGTGCTGGGCTAAGGTCGTCTTGCCGGACGCTTCCGGGCCGTACACTTCGATGATGCGGCCCCGAGGCACGCCCATCACCCCCAAAGCCAAATCCAAAGACAGACAGCCCGTGGGCACGGATTCCACCACCATCTTCTTGGCCTCTCCCAAACGCATGATGGAGCCCTCACCGAAACGTTCCTTGATTTGATCGATCGCCTCTTGGGCGGCCAGACGGCGTTCATCGCGCTCGTCAACGACTTTCTTTGCCATAAAACAAATAGTTTAAAATCAAAAAGCAAAATTCAAAAAGCAAAAATGGTTAAACGGTGTCAATATATTTTCTTTTCATTGTTAGTTGAGTTTTAGCCATGATGCGAATTAATTCATGAGATGACTCGACCAATGCGTCGGCCCGCGCCTTATCCAGACTCCCAGTATCCCTTATAATCCTTAACCAGTAATTTGCCTCACGGGCCTCCTTGTAGGCTATGGTCAATTTGCACAAGAAATCCTTTTTGGAAATTCCGCCGATTGCCTCCTCAACGTTTGCGCCGACCGAAGTGCCAGACCTCAGCAACTGCCTGGACAGGATGCGATCCTCCTCTTTTCCTGACAATTGTCTGTAAATGCCTATTATCTCTAGCGCGAATCTATAACTCTTTTCACGCAACACATTCCTCTCCATATTGTTTAGATTAACGCATCCCCTTGCCCCATTTTTGATTTTTGCATTTTGCACTTTGCTTTTCTGTTCTATATTTGTTCCATATCAAAACATACCTTACCAAAGAGGTGGGGAAACGTCATTGTGGATAATTTTGTCCGTCAATTGGGATTTTATGCGGCTATGGACTTGCGCTTGAACGGACCAGAATTCTTGATGTTTGAAGCCGTTTTGTTGTCCAAAACTTTTTTCGCGTGTAATGCGTCCACCAATGCGTCAGTCTTGGCGTCTGCCGTTTTATCGTAAACAACCAAATCTCCACGCAATTGAAACATTTTAGTGTCCAAGTAATCTTTGGTCACCATGGTAGCTTTGATTTTGCCAATTTCGGTTTCTAAACGGTCGAAACGACTATCGATACAATCAAAGCGACTCCCAAAATCTTTGAATTGACCATCGATAGCATTAAAACGGTTATCGATGACATTGAAGCGTTCCTCAACGTTCTCGGCGAATGTATTAATCGCATCCAGCACGTCCTGCGTGGATGGATCTTTTAGGTCTCTCTCCTCCATATGATGTCATGCTAACAGTGAAAGTAAGTGCGCGCAAATGCACAGGGTTAAGGCTATTCGGCGCGATTTCCACACGTAGGGTTATGCACAAATTCGGAAATAAAATCCCGACCAGGCGGTCGGGGTTCAAGGCAGCGTAGAAACGTAGGCATTGAAATACGGGTTACCGGCCGCACCGCACCACTTTCCGTTGTCATTGGGATCGTCCACCCCGTTATCCTTCAACGAGAAGGCGAAAGGCTTGCCATTCACCTCGAGTTTGACCGTGCCCAAGATGGTCATCTGCGACGAAACCATGGTCTGGACCTGAGAGGCTGGTATGCACGGAGCGGGTGCGTAGCCCGACGTGTCGCCCCAAAAGCGGTTGGCCCCGAGCGACACCTGGAATTCCAGAGGCGATCCGTGAGGAGCATGGAATTCGCAGACGATATCTTTGGCCGCGGCCAAGTAGCAACCGGATACGGCGGACCAGACGTGGCCAACAAACCAGGCGTCCACGTGTTTGGGTAAGTTGGCGAAATCGCTGACACCCGAATACGTGATGCGCACGAAGACGTCGCCCTCGACCTGGTTTTGCCCTGCGTCCGTTTCCAAAGAACCGACGCCCGCCTCACTTATCGGGATAGACGCTTCGGGAAGCGGGGCATTGCCTTCCGACACGCCGCCGTCCGCAGGTCCAAGGCAGTCGAAACATTCGGAGAACACGCCCGTGGGCTGGCAGATCTGTTTGCCCATAGAAATATCCGGACAACACGGCGTCTGCACCACGTCTCCCACGGCATACTGTCCGCACATGATGGGATCGCCACCTCCGCCGCCTTGGCATACGCAATCTCCATACCCCCGCCCTTGATCGTCGCACGATTGCGTACCAGGAAGGTTTCCTGGACAGCCGCACGGGACCGTCGTTCCGGGCAGACATGCCTGGGCTTGTCCTTTTGCCGAACACTCGACCGTGTCTGCCAATGTCACCAAATCGTCGCTCCTAGGTCCCGCGACCTGATCCAAAGTCGAAGCCACGATTCCATAGATGCAAGCTTGGTCGTATCCCAGCTGCACGAACACATCCCAGTTGAATAACGGACGCCGCACTCCGTGCTGGTCCGCGACTGAGACCTCGCTTTGTCCATTGCCTTTGACCAAGGCACCGGGCATGAAACCCGCGAAACCTCGATTCTCCAAACTGGACAGCGCAACTGACTTTTCGGACAATGGACGATGCTCAATCCCGCCGTCCGAGAATCCCCAAGACAGGAACGCGTCGTAAGACAGGAAAGTCCGGTAATGCTCTGGCGCGTCGGAAGGATACATTTGGTAGACTTGGGCTTCACCCTCGAACTTCACGGCCTTGGAATCCAGAAGCTCTGTGAAATCGTGACTCGTCAACTGCCAGTAGCAGGCGATTTCCTGGTCCGTGGCGTTGACCGCGCACTTTTTTGGCAGGGTTTTGACCGAGGTGACATTGACGATAGAATCGTCATCCACCACCAGCCACAACGATTGATCGCTCTGTCGCGCGAGCAATGTGCCGATGGGGTGGCGATTGACCGCCAATGGGAAGGCTTGAGAACCGCCCTGCTCGTCGTCATACAACCCGAACTCAGAAACCAATGCGGGCACGAAGTCCGCGGGGTCGGCGTAGAATTTTTTATACGTCCCCTCACCCACCGTGTCGTTGCCGCGGAACCACGCCGAATCAACGGACACCGCCTGAGCCGAACTTTGGAGCCTTACGCCCAAATGCAGATGCTCCGGACCGTCGCCGTTTTGCGCGTCCGATTGCACGAAGCCCAACACGTCTCCAGGACCAACCGTGTCACCGGACTTCCACGACAACGCGTTCTGCCCGTCACCGGAAGGATCTTTGCGGAGGTGGCCGTAAATGCTCATGAAGCGTTCCACGTCCGTACCTTGACCTTCGCCGTTCGTGGTGTGGAACGGATTGGAGAACTCGTGTTCCACCACCGCGACCAACGTGCCGTATCCGTTCGCGGGTCCGTAATACCTCAAGACTCCGCAGGCCACCGGATGGATTGCCGTACCTTGGGCATATACCAAATCACGTCCCAAGTGTCCGTAGCCTTGATACTGATCCAGGAATCCACGATGGCCATACAGCAGATGGGCGTCCGAAAAATCTTCCGCCGTAGTGGGATAACGCGCCTCCTGAACTTTACACAGGATTTGGCCATTCCCCACCATCTGCTTGCTGTGACCGGTGTCGTTGTCGACCACACCCCGGGCACACCCAGAAGTGAGCGCGGCCAACATCACGCAAAGCGTCGCATCCAAACATTTTTTCCAAAGGGCAAGACCGTTCATGTCATCCTCCGTTTCCCCTCGCTACTAGTCTCGAGGGCAATCGGGGGATCCACCGTTCTTCAACGGCACTACCCAGAACAACCGACCATGGGCGCCGGCCGAGACGCCGAAATTCCTTGCGCTTCCGTCCCTGTCGCCACAAGGGCTGGGACTTATGGATCCGATCCAAGCATAGTCGATCGGACGCCAACGTAGCCTAGGGTTTGAAACTCGAATCCCGCTCTCTCCTCATGGATTTGCGGCGAGCCGCACTCCTTAGAGATGGCCATCGGTTTGGACCCGATGGAGTTTGCGCCAGAGGCGCACCGCACGCGTCCCATTTTTTGGTTTGAGGGCGTGCGACCCGTCATTTCCGCATCAGTTGGCTTACCGATGCGGGGTCTGAGAAGTCCAAGGCCCGTGACCTCCTTGGACCGACCCGACGAGAAATTTATTTGGGATCGTTGGTTGTTCTGGGTGTGTGCCGTTTGAATGGTGCGGGCTGTTAAGCCTCATCTACAGTGTCCGTTGGTCCGGCACATGCGTCAATTAAACTGTCGCGTGTCCAAAAACATTTTTCATCAAACGTTTGCGCATACCGTAGAAAAAAGAATTTATTTTAAGGATTTTATTCTGTTGTTGAGCGCGGACAAACATACGCATGACAAGTGGTTGGATTACAAAACGCTCATTTCGTTGTGGAAAAGACTTTTTTATCGCGCAATGAAAAATAAATAACGGCCAAGAGCACGTACGTCGCAACGCACACCAAGAAATCCGCGCGCTCCATGTGGATATCGAGCCACGGCAAAACATCCGCGATTTTAGATGCCGCAAAAATTGCTTTTGCAACACCCACGGCAGGCATGGAAACGTACTGCGACCCCGGAAGGTCTCCCCACGCCACACCCACCGCGCCAAACAGCATGGCGAAAGGCACCAAAGGCACGGCCAGGACGTTGGTGAGCAAGCCCGCGAGAGACGCACGTTCGAAAGTGAAAGACATATAAGGCAAAGTCATGATGGTCGCGCCAAAAGTTGTGGCCGCGGATTCGCGGATGCCACCGTTTTCCGGCAACAATTCCAAACGTTGCCCGAAAATGGGAGACCAGGCCATGAGACCGAGCGTGGCCAGAAAAGACAAAGCGAAACCCGCGTCATAAGCCAACATCCACGGGTCGAGCAGGTTCAATAACGCGGCCGAAACCAGGAGCACGTGCGCGGTCCGCGGGATCCTGCCCACGTGGTTGGCCAAAAGAACCAACCAACCCATGATGGCCGCGCGCGCCACGGACGCGGAGAACCCAGCGAAGATTACGTACGCGGCCAAGGCCACGGTCGTGGCCCAAAAAGCCCGCCTCCGCCGCATGCCGCAAGCCATCAGCACGCCGAAGATTACGGACGCCACAATCGTAATGTTGGAACCGGAAACTGCGATCAGATGCGTGAGTCCGGCACGCTTGAACCTGTCCTTCGCCTCCTGAGACAAACCCCGCTCGCCATACAACATGCCCGCGATCAACGCGCCCTCGTCTCCCGGCATGGCGGCCGAAACGCGCGCGTTGGTCCACTCGCGCAACACGGAAAAACTTTGCCGCAAATCCCACCAAACCGGCCCGATAAGCACGCGGATATCTTTGGCCGTGCACCTCGCCTGCGCTCGATGGAGATTGGAGGCAAAACGACGGTCCAATTCACCCTCCTTCTGCAGCGTTGGTTTAAGTGCACACGTAAAATCCACGGTCGAACCCACGTCCACATCCTGCTTGAGGCTTATCTGAACCCGCACGCCTTCATCTAAATCCACCAAAGCCTGTTTGCCGTACATCCCGTCATCCATTTGCGCCACGCTCCCCTGATGGCTCTTCGCTTCCTGATCCGATATTTGGACCGGGATGGCCATCTCAAATCTCCACAAACCCGCGACACACGATGCCACCAACCAAAATACAACTACGAGACGTTGTTTAAACATGGCGAGCGACAAAGACGCGGCAACTAGGAAAGCTAAAATCCACCACCAATATCCAGGTAGCGGCGTCAAAGGGAACACGGAATGCAAGGCCACGCCGCTTAAAAATCCAGCCATGACCAAAACCGGCTTTTGCCCAGCTCTGGCAGCTAAACCTACACGAATGCGCTTCAATGTTTCAGATAACATAAAACCCCACTCAATAAAGTGAGGCTTTGCACTCGCTCGCACCTGATTTAAATAATACAACCTTTCATTCTTTTGGCAACACCACTCCCCACAGTCCTTAGTAAAAAAAGCCACCGCGAGGGCGGAGGTTAAGACGTTGAGTTTTGGCGCTAAGGCCGATATGCGCCCATAAGGCTTCAGGCAGTCCGGATGGGCTTACGCAGAATATTCCTGCAAAAGACAGGGCATACCCAGCCGTACCGGGTGTGGTTGACGAGGTAACAGCCGTGGATAGGACAGATCATTAAACACCACCTTTCCAAACCTGATCAGAAACAGCAGACCGTTCGAGGCTATCAATTTTTCCGATTTTGTCAAGGCTAGCAGGCGCAAAACGACGCACAAAATAATTATATTACGGTCCGCACAACCGTTGTATTCGAAAATTGCGCTTGCGGCAAAAAGCCTCGGCCTGGTCCCGACCGTGGTCCGACGTGAAAAATTCGAGGAAGGTCTGTTGCCTGAAGCCGTACGCGTCAACGTCGGATGATGCTTCTCACTCAAAAACGCCTTATGGCGTCTTTTTTTTAAATGTACAAACACTCGTGTATCAGGCAAAATATACCCAACTCTCCAGAATCATTTCTGAGAAATTCAGAAAAAAGATTTTTATGGAACAATTTTCAACCAATCCATTCCAACAACCCAAAAATCCCGATACCCAGGAGAAGAAAGTTAAAGCGAGCAAGCTGGATGGGTTTTGTTCGCAAGATTTGATTCCCCCCGGTCTTGAAAAAACTTTGAGGGTGGTCGGCGAATTACAGGGAGTCGTTCATAGGCAACACGGCCACGTCGATTTCGTGATCAAAGATGCCGCCAAAATGACTTCACGCCAGATAGAAAACGGCTTCACGTATTTTTGTAACGCGATAGAAGATTTTCCGGAGCTCAAGCTCGGCAAAGATCAATATTCTCGCACTCTAGTCTACGGCAGCGTACGCGAAATATCGCCAGACATGCTTTATGAAGGTTTGTTTGAAACAAACCCGGCCACCAGTGGCAAAGGCGTTGGCGTGGCCTTTCAAGAGCATTTAGCAACTCTTGCCAAAAAGCTGGGTTATAAATTTTTAGCAAGCTATCAAAATAACGCTGAAATCGCCCGCTTCTTCCTCAACCGTGGCCGTTACCTTTTAGAGGAGATTAGAGATGAGTTGAGAAACGAATTCAAAACACTGCAAGACCAAGAAGACGACCCAGAAGTATTTTTCACCATCAAATTTCTGAATCCAGAAGACGTGGTCAAATACGTAAGGCCAGAAAGGTTGGATACTGACGTCGAGGATAAAATCGAATTCAGAGAAAAAATAACCACTCTTAACGACATCTTCAATAGATTGGCAAAGACGTTTAAAAAGGTGGACGAAGGCAAAGACGATGTCGGAGACCGCACCACGCTCATAGAAATCCTGGAGGACTTGAATCAGATTCTACCGGAAGAGGATAGACACAATATGCCGGGACTGTCCGAGGATGATGAAAATCTTTTGCTGAAATTAAAAGTTCTATTTGAGCACCTCAAGAGCAAATCAAGCGTTCTTATTAGAGAAGCGACTCTTGAAGAACTGGAAGAAAACGTGATTTAAAAAAACAAGCTCCAGTTTTCTGGAGTTTTTTTAATAATCCAACGTATTTATTTGTGCGGATTGAATATCCACTTGGTATTGCTTGAAATGGCTATATCGCGCGGTGCGATGACCTCCATTTTTCCAGGAACTCCAAATCTTTGTCGCGCCTGAAAAACGTGCTTTCGCGCTTCTCCGGAGCCGCGGCCAGATACAACGCGCGCTGGACCAGCGAAGTGCAGATGTATTGGTTGACCTTGAGCAATTTTTTCGTCACCGTCCTGACGTACGGCAAACCAGTCCAATGCAACATGAACGGACTGATGAACATGGCGAAAATCCGCGACATGTCATACGGCTTGTCCACGGCGCTCAAAAAGAACCCGCGCATCCTTTCGCGCTCCTCGTCCGTCAATCCAGGGAAACGTTTTATGCCGATGGCATATTGGTCGCGCTGCCGCAGATAGTAGGCCATGCGATGGATTTCTATTCCGCGGCTGTCCAAGGCCTCCACCAACAGCACGTCGCTGGTTTGCGGATCGGAGTGCGGCAAATCGAAAACCATGGCCACATGCGTCCAATACGATCGCGTGAATTTGCTGATGATTTTTGAGACGAAACGCTGTTTGCCCTTAATCAAAACCACGTCCCCTATTTCTAAGTGCGGCAACGCATCTTCCAAGCGCGCGTACCGTGCCCGGAGCATATCAACGTTTATGCCAAAGCCACTCGCATCCCGGCGAACGCGCGATATCTCCCGGCGAGACCGTCTCCTGCATCTCGATGGGGGTGTAGCCCGCGCCCTTAAAATTTACGGTTGACCGATCCACCCAATCCACGGCTTCATAAAAAGCCTTTTGCACCAATCCGCTACAGGAATAACGCTGGCGATGGTTCAGATAAGTGCGGAAATTTTTAGATACCAAGGCAAACAAATATTTTGAGGTAACCAAAGGATAATAGGGCGAATCCACGTTCATAAGCATATAGGCGCGAACGCGATTCTGGACCTCTTCGTCCAGCCAAGTCACGCGCTTGATGCCCACGTCGTACTTTTCCGGGTCGTTCAGGTACTTGTCCAGACGATGGATTTCCACCCCGCGCAGATACGAGCTGTTCATGCCATGCTGGATCGATTCGATGAGAATGTCCGTCGAATAACCCTTGGAAAGGTTGCTGGCGAACAAAACCAAGGCCACATGGTCCCAGTAACTCTCGGTCACATGGCGCAACAGGCCGCGCGTGAAATTCTTTTTATGCCTGACGAAAACAATATCCGCCACCTTGAGCGGCGGTATCGGCCCGTGCAATTCTTCCAATGGCGTGAGTTGGCGCTTCCTGCCCCTCGGCCCCTCAGCGGAGGAGGACGTCTTCATTCACATAATAATACACGATGGGCAGACCTTTTCCTATGCTGCTTATCTACATCTTGAAATGGATGCCCTTTCCCATTTCCCAGGTTAACAGTAAACTCGTTTTAAGATTGACTGCACTACTTATGAATTTTAAATTCTATTCACTCGTCTTTTACCCGACGATAGATACGCACGGAATTGATTCTTTTAGGGCAAAGTATGATTTTTTGGCAGATGTCATAAAGCCCCACATCACACTGATTTTTCCTGTCAGGATACCAACGGATATTCATGAATCCGACCTTCTGGAGCATATCCAACAAATTACTGACACTTGGAAAAAATTTGAAATCCGAATCCAAGGCCTGGAGCTTTCTTGGGATAATTGGCTCTTCCTCACGGTCTCTAAAGGAAATCAAAGGATTATCGAATTGCATGATGCTTTGTATTCAGAACAAATGAATTCCTTTTGGAGAAAAGACATAGGATTCATACCTCATGTTGCAATCGGTATTTTTACCAAAAACAGCGAGAGATATGATTTAAAAGATCCAAAAAGAATGGAGCTGGATAAGAGAAAAT
>CAZRYH010000006.1:0-14126 GCA_964604275.1 uncultured Gammaproteobacteria bacterium | reverse complement strand
ATCAATTGGCGGAAATTTCAAAGAAAGATAAGCTGACTCTGATATGAACAACAGGATAAACGTCGGGATATTGTTCGGCGGCAAATCGGCCGAACATGAAGTTTCGTTGCAGTCGGCCAAGAACGTTTACGATGCGATGGACAAAGAAAAATACAATCCCATCCTCATCGGCATCGATAAAAACGGCAAATGGCTGTTAAACAATGAATCTGATTTTTTGTTGAATGGTGAAAACCCAAAGTTCATCAAACTCAACCAATCGAGCGACTCGGTGGCTTTGGTCCCGCAAAGCCAAGGTGAAATCACCAATTTCACCAATCACGACAAGAAACTGGTCATCGACGTTGTTTTCCCGATATTACATGGACCGTTCGGAGAGGATGGCACGGTTCAGGGACTTCTGAAACTGGCCGGCATCCCTTTCGTCGGAGCCGACGTGCTTGGTTCCGCCGTTGGGATGGACAAGGACGTCATGAAACGCTTATTGCGCGACGCGGGTATCCCGATCGGGAAATTCATTACCCTGAAATCCCACGAACCGATTCCTGTTTTTCAGAAAATAACCGAAGAGCTGGGCCTGCCGTTCTTCATCAAGCCGGCAAACATGGGTTCTTCAGTGGGTATAAGCAAAATCCACGATGAAAACGAGTACGAAAAAGGCGTTCAAGAGGCGTTTGATTTTGACACCAAGATAATCGTGGAGGAATTCATCAAAGGAAGGGAAATCGAATGCGCGATTCTGGGCAATGAGAATCCTATGGCTTCGATACCCGGCGAAGTGACATCCAGCCACGAGTTCTACTCATACGACGCCAAATATATCGACGAACACGGAGCCGCGCTCCAAATTCCAGCCGATATCCCTGACCACGTCGCCAAGCAAATACAAGAACTCGCCATAAAAACCTTCCAAACATTGTCTTGCGAGGGTTTGGGTCGGGTTGATTTCTTCCTAAAAGAAAACGGTGGAATCGTGGTCAATGAAATAAATACTATTCCGGGCTTCACGAAAATAAGTATGTACCCGAAACTGTGGGAAGCGAGCGGGATTGCCTACGCCGAACTCATCGACAGGCTGATCCAACTGGCTATAGAAAGATTCAACAAATTGCAAAGGTTAAAAACCGGCTACGTCGCATAACAACAACACTCACCGCGCTCACGCCCGGGATTTTCGTTGAAAAAAAGAACGCGCCATCCGAGCGGACCCCGAACGACGCGTGATGAGCAAAGGAGGGTGCCCCTACTCTACCTTGATAATCGGCACGGAATCGGGTATGTGCGAGAGCGCGCCGTCCTTTTTACGCACCGCGTTTTCCCGGCCGACGTTATCGATTTTCTGGAAGATGTAATACGTCTCCTTGAACCCTCCATGACCCCTGTCGTCTCCTGGTTGGGGCATGCTGATGAATCGATCACCAGTTTTCAGTTCTCCGAACGTGATATACCTACCCATGTCACCACCTCTCTATTTGGTTTGCGGTTTACGACCATAAAACATCTCGCCACGACCGTCAAGCATTAACCGGAAAAAGAACGAAAAAAGAGGCCCAGCCTCTTTTTTCGCATTCCAAAAAGTATAAGACGACTTCCCCAGGAATGACAATTATTTTGATTCCAAATATTTCTTGGCGTCCAATGCGGCCATGCAGCCGGTACCGGCAGAGGTGATGGCTTGGCGATACACGCGATCGGCCACGTCGCCGGCAGCAAAAATGCCGTCCACACTGGTTTTGGTGCCCAGAACTTTGATATAGCCTTCTTCGTCGCATTCGACCATATCCTTGAACGCGGCAGTGTTGGGGCGGTGGCCGATGGCTATGAACACGCCATCCAAAACAATTTCCGAAAGCTCACCGCTCACGTTGTTCTTGATGCGCACGCCCGTAATCTTTTGTTCTCCCAAGAATTCATCGACCTCGGTGTTGAACATGAAAGAAATTTTGGGATTGGACTTGGCGCGTTCAAACATGGCCTTGCTGGCACGGACCCCGCTTTCCGGTTTGCGCACCAAAACCGTGACCGAATCCGCGAATTTGGAAAGCGTGGTCGCGTCTTCCATGGCCACGTCACCGGCACCAACCACAGCCACCTTCTTGCCGCGGAAAAAGAAACCGTCGCACGTGGCGCACCCGGAGATGCCACGACCCTTGAGCTTCTCTTCGCTCGGGATACCCAACCATTTGGCTACCGCGCCCGTGGCGATTATGACCGTGCGGGCTTCGCCCGATTGCGCATCTGATTCCAAAACAAAACCTGCGTCGTTTTTTACGATTTTGGTGACTGAACCGCCGATGAGCTTAGCGCCCAAACGTTCAGCCTGCTTCTTGGATCTTTCCATGAGTTCCGGACCCATAATGCCTTCAGGGAAACCTAAGAAATTCTCGACTTCGTTGGTCGTGGTCAACTGACCACCCGGTTCCGGACCCATCCATAAAGCCACGGTCAAACCCGCGCGCACGGCATATACCGCGGCACTGTAACCCGCCGGACCTGCACCGATTACGGCAACGTCCACTTTGATGTTTTCGTTTTGCATAGCGCATCCATGCTATGCCATCTGGCAACGAATGGCAACCCGCACAGCGTCGGGACCTGAATAAAAGTAAATCGAATTACCCAAACGGATAAACGTCTTTTTCGCTTGCATTAGACATCCGCACGCTTGAACCTTGGGCTTGCAACGTGTAAGATTTTTCAATGCTTATGGGAAAAATCGCCATGCGTAGATTCGCCGTCTTTGCATCTTTGCTGTGCACTATTTTCACAGCGGGTTTGCTTGCCCATCCGGCTTCGGCCCAAGGTGCTAAACCAGACACTGCCACGGAGCGATCTGCCACTTCCTCCCCTGCCACCACATCCACCCACGGCATGGCCGCAATCGAAACCGCGCACGAAGACCCGACTGCCGGAGAAGAATCTTTTGAGGCCCACGTCGTCCAAATTTTGGATACGCGGCAAACGGAAAAGGATGGGGTTGGCGTCACACAACAAAATCTTAAACTCCGAGGGTTGGACGGGAATTGGAAAGGCAAAGAGATGGAATTCCGCGGCATAGGAGATGTGGAATTGTTCGGCGCCAACACCTATAAGGTTGGCGATCGGGTGCTGGTCCAACGTTCGCAAGATCCGGAAAGCGGCGAGGACATCTTTTTCGTGGTTGATTACGTGCGCCGCGGATGGCTTTACACTTTGGCTGCGCTGTTCCTGTTTGTTATTTTTATGGTCGCGGGCATAAAAGGACTGCGCGCTTTGCTGAGTCTGCTCGTGAGTTTCGCCATCATCATGGGCGTGCTGGTCCCGCTCATCCTAGCCGGATGGTCACCCGTGCCCGTAGCCGTAATCGTCTGTACGGCCATGTTCGTGGGCATGGTTTATATAACGGAAGGATTCAATCGAAAATCGCACTTGGCCATCGCCTCCATCGGCCTAAGCCTTTTGCTGGTGGGTTTACTCTCGTTGTTCTTCACGTGGATAACGCGCCTGACCGGCACGGCCCAGGAAGAGACCATGTTTTTGACGGGTCTGACCAAACAGGCGGTCAACTTCCGCGGACTGCTTTTGGCCGGTATCCTGCTGGGCACATTGGGCGTACTCGATGACGTGGTAATCGGACAAATCGAATCCGTGACGCAAATCCGCAAGGCTAATCCTTATTTGCCGTGGAAAAAGGTGTTCGCCATGTCCATGGAGGTCGGCAAGGCCCACCTGGGATCCATGGTGAACACTTTGTTTTTGGCTTACGCCGGAGCCTCCATGCCATTGCTCCTTCTCTTCAGCATCAAACAACCACCATTCGTGAACTTTTCCCAAGCGATCAACAACGAAATGATCGCCACGGAAATAATCCGTACCCTGTTGGGCAGTTTGGGCATCGCGCTCTCCATGCCCATCGCCACTTACCTGGCGGTAAAATCCTTGGTCGCCTCAAAACAACCAAGCAAAAACGCCCCGTAATGGGGCGTTTTCATTTGCGAAGTACTTGTCTGTATATATCTTGGCTCGATATTCTTAAACCCTTATCACGCCGTTCCTTTTTTAGTTTAAGAATTTGCGATTTTTCATCCGGCGAAATCCTCATTTGGCAAACGTCTAAACCTTTTCGTAAACGCGAGGCCTCCTTTTCGTCAATCAACCAGATATCAATTTTCCACGTCTCGTCCACGACTTTGGTTTTCAAGCCAATGTACCTGCCGCGCGGAAACTCCCTTCCCAAACGCGGGTCATTCCAATCGCCGCCGATGAAGTAGCTCCTAAATTTTCCTTCTGTATACAAAGCCCCAAGTAATCGCAACACGTCTTTGGACGCATAAACCCGTTTGCCTACGACTTTAATGTCGATATCGCCATGCATCATCAATCCGGCAGCATACGAACCACACACCTCGACCCGACCGTACTTGCCTAAAAAATCCAACAAACCAGTGCGAGACAGTAAAAATTTAGCGCGCTTTTGATACAAGGCGTTCTGTGCCAATAAATCTGAATATTTGTTCATAATATGCAAGGGCCGCTGGAGGCTGGACACGCGACCCCTCCGTCATGCTGAACCTTCAGCATCTTCAACAGCCTCCGAACTATCGCGCGTCCTCGGACCTCCGGACCGGCCCTGTTATTCAGTCATCAAATCGCTCAAGATTCTTCACTGCGTTCAGAATTACGATGTTTGTAGGCTGATGTGGAACTGTCGGCATGTCCCAACTACAACTGCGCACTGCGACTTACCACTAACCACTTACCACTTACATTTGCCCTTTCCCCACTGACGACCGACGACTGACGACCGACGACTCTTTTCAAGTCTTGTGTCTTTTAGTCTTCAGTCACCCTCTCCCTACGGAAAGATGCCTCCATCCGTGTTCCTGGGCGCGGCCACAATCGAAGAGGTTGCGTGCATCCACCAACAAATCACCCGCTGCCATATCTTTGAGTTTTTTTAGATCCAAATTCCTGAATTGTTCCCATTCGGTGGCTACGACCACGGCGTCGGCACCTCTTGCGGCTTCATACGGATCCTCGTGGTGCGGCACTTCACCTCCCACCTCGTGCGCATGGACTTTGGCCACTGGGTCGTGGGCTTGAACCGTGGCGCCGCGTTCGCGCAAAAAGCGGATGAGGTCCAGGGCGGCGGATTCGCGCGTGTCGTCCGTGTTGCCTTTGAACGCCAGACCCAACAAAGCGATGTTCTTGCCTTCCAGAGTCCCGAGCGCTCTTTCCAAACGCTGGACCAGACGCAAACGGGCTTGTTTGTTCATGTCGAAAGCCGCGTTCACTATGGGCAACGGCACACCCAGTTGGTCAGCCATAAAGCGGATGGCCCGCACGTCTTTGGGAAAACAACTGCCGCCCCAACCCAAACCCGCACGCAAAAATTCCTTGCCGATACGCGGGTCGCTACCGATGCCGCGTGCCACGTTTTCAACATCCGCACCCACCTCTTCGGCCAACGCGGCGATTTCGTTGATGAAACTGATTTTGGTGGCCAAAAAAGCGTTGGCCGCGTATTTGGTGAGTTCGGCGCTGCGCCTATCCATCACGATTTTGGCGCAATCCACAAAATCGTATGCGCGCAGCATGCGTTCCGTGGCGCGCTCTGAGACCGAGCCGATGACGATGCGCGCGGGTTTGAGGAAATCGTAAACCGCGTGTCCTTCGCGCAAAAATTCTGGGTTGGAAACGACGTCCACGTCCACGCCAGAAATTTCACGGATGATTTTCTCCACGCGTTCGGCGGTACCCACGGGCACCGTGCTCTTGTCTGCCACGACCACGTAATCCTGAATATATTTTCCTATGAGTTCGGCTGACGCGTCCACATACTGCAAATCCACGGATCCGTCCGCGGCCGACGGCGTACCCACGGCGATGGAAATGAGTTCCGCGCCAGGTATGGCTTCGGCGTACGACGTGGTGAACGTAAGACGTCCGGATTGCATGTTGCGTTTTACCACCTCCTCAAGCCCAGGCTCAAAGATGGGCATGATGCCGTTATTCAAAGACTCAATCTTCTCTTGAGAAACGTCCAAGCCGATGACTTGGTGGCCCAATTCGGCCAAGCAGGCGCCGGAGACCAAACCCACGTATCCGGTGCCGATGACGGTGATGCGCATAGCCAAAATAGGTTAGCCACGCGGAGTCGGCTAGTAAAGTGGATTAATCTAAAATTTTTAATCAAAAATATGGCCTTTTGCAGACCATATCCATCGCGACTTCTGATTATACAACAAAGCTTACGATTTTGCCTTTGACGTAAATGGCTTTCTTCAAAGTTTTGCCGTCCAAATTCTTTTTGACGTTGGGTTCGTTCTTCGCATCCTCCAGGACTTTGGATTCCTCCGCATCGGCCGCCACCTCGATTTGACCGCGCACCTTGCCGTTGACCTGCACGGCCACCATGACTTTTTGCGCTTTAGTCTTTTCCGGATCGTACGTAGGCCAAGGAGCCAGATGGATGGATTCCTCATGCCCCAATTTGTGCCACAACTCTTCCGTGAGATGCGGGGCGAAAGGCGCCAAGATTCTCAAGAAAGACTCCAAATCCTTGGTCGTTATGTCCTTTGCGGAATTAAACTCATTAGACAAAATCATGAGCTGCGACACCGCCGTATTGAACCGCATAGCATCGATGTCTTCACCAACCTTTTTAATCGTAAAATTCAACAACCTTTCTAGGTCCTGGGTCCTGAGTCCTGGGTCCTGATTGCTTAAATCGCCAGGACGCCGTACGCCGGACGAAGCACCAATCCCCCAAACCTTATCCAAAAACCGTCTGACCCCGATTATGCCTTGCGTGCTCCAGGGCGCGTCCATGTCGTAAGGTCCGATGAACATCTCATAAACACGCAACACGTCCGAACCGAACTCATCGATGACGTCGTCCGGATTGACTACGTTCTTCAGAGACTTGCTCATCTTGCCCACGACCTGGAACAATTCTTCGCCAGTCTCCTTGTTCTTGAATTTACCATCCTTTTCCTCAACCAAATCGTTGGGCACCAGGTGGCCATGTTTGTTCTGATATGCATAAGCCTGAATCATGGCGTGGGAAACGCGTGCCCGGTACGGCTCGGAACCGCAGGCTTCGGGGATCAGACCCAAATCGAACAAAACCTTGTACCAGAAACGCGAATACAAAAGATGCAGGGTCACGTGCTCCATGCCCCCGTTGTACAAATCCACGGGCATCCAATATTTCAAAGCGTCGGCCGAGGCGAAGGTTTCTGAATTTTTGGGATCGCAATACCGCATAAAATACCATGAAGAACCGGCCCAACCGGGCATGGTATCGGTTTCGCGCCGCGCCTCGCCGCCGCAAATGGCGCACTTGGTTTTGACCCAATCCTTGATAGTGGCGAGCGGCGAATCGCCATTGTCCGTGGGCTCGTAATCCTCCACATCGGGCAACAACAGAGGCAATTGCGAATCGTTCAACGGCACCCAACCGCAATGTTCGCAATGCGTCATGGGAATAGGCTCGCCCCAATAGCGTTGGCGCGAGAACACCCAGTCCCGCAACTTAAAGTTGACCTTGCGCTGGCCCAGTCCGTTCTTTTCCAACCAAGCTATGATTTTTTCTTTGGCCTTGGCCGTCTCCAACCCATCCAGAAAACCGGAGTTGATGGCTATTCCGTCTTCCGCCGAAGCTTGGTGTTGATTGTCCTTAAAAAATCTTAGGACTTCTTTCGTGAATTCCGTGACCTTGTCGCTCTCTAAGGCCTGATCCAAAGTCAGCCCGACCACGCCGAGACCTTCGGCCGTCCGCTCCACGGGTCCGATGGGTAAAGAGACCATCAATAGATTTTGTCCCGGGGTGTTCTTGCTTGGGAACACTCCGATCGTACGAATCTGTGCCGAGTCGACCTCGACGTCTAATTCCTCTTTAATTTCACGCTTAATGCAATTGAGAATATCCTCGCCGCCCTCTTTGCCGCCCCCAAACGGAGCGATCATGTTCGGATCGCGTTTGGCGTTTCCGTCACGTTGCTGAAAATAAAACTTTCCAGATTCGTCTTGTATCAAAGCGCCAAAACCCGCGACTTGAACATTCGACGTCACCACTTCAACGATGGGCAATTCAAATTTTTGCGCGAATTCATAATCGCGTTCGTCATGCGCGGGCACCGCCATGATGGCGCCGGTGCCGTAGTCGGTCAGTACGTAATCCGCGATCCAGATGGGAATCTCCTTTTCGGTCGCCGGATTGATGGCAGCCACGCCTTCCAATCTCACACCAGTCTTCTCCTTGTTCTCTTG
The DNA here is from genome assembly GCA_964604275.1 of uncultured Gammaproteobacteria bacterium. GTDB lineage: Bacteria > Patescibacteriota > Patescibacteriia > 2-12-FULL-60-25 > 2-12-FULL-60-25 > MWCR01. Next base: position 5,873 of record CAZRYH010000006.1, on the reverse strand, counting down.
TCTCTCCAAATCCGATTTCTTTTTGGCCGCGGTTTGATACGCCTTGATCTCCTTGGCGTTGGTCACGGTCCCGTCCTCAATCCACCGCTTAACCAATTCATGTTCCGGAGCCAAAACCATATAAGTCGCTCCGAACAGCGTGTCGGGGCGGGTGGTGAAGACTTCAAGCATCGTCGCGGCCGTCACATTATCTCCCACCTCTGGCGCGGTCGCAGACCCCTGGGAGGTGCGACGTGCAACGAAACGTATGATGGCGCCCTCGCTCCGGCCAATCCAATTGATTTGTTGCGCTTTGATCTTTTCCAAATAATCGATTCCTGCCAAGTCGTTTATGAGACGCTCGGCGTAGGCCGTTATGCGCAGCATCCATTGTTCCTTCACGCGCTTTTCCACCGGACCGCCGCATCTGTCACAAACTCCGCCTGCCGCCTCTTCATTAGCCAAACCGATTTTATCTTTGGGACACCAGTTGATGGTGGTTTTGGATTTGAAGGCCAAACGTTTTGAATCGCGATATTCTCGGACCGCGACCTCACCTTGCGACTCGATTTCATCGGGTATGGACAAGGTCGCGATGGGACGAGCGCGACCCATCTTTTCGTCGTACCACGACTCGAAGAATCTGATGAACATCCATTGTGTCCATTTGTAATAAGCCGGATCCGTGGTGTTTATCTCGCGTTCCCAATCGAAACCCGCGCCCAACATCTTAATTTGGCGCTTGAAATTGGCCACGTTCTTAGCCGTGAATTCCGAAGGGTGCTTTTTGTTCTTTATTGCGAAATTCTCGGCCGGCAGACCGAAAGCGTCCCAACCCATGGGATACAAAACGTTGCGGCCTTCCATGCGCTTCTTCCGGGTCAGGATATCGATGGCCGTATACGAACGCGGATGGCCCACATGCAAACCATCACCCGAGGGATAAGGGAATTCCACCAAACCGTAAAACTTTTTGGCTTCGGTTTGGTCCGGATTTTTTGCGCGGTAAGTGCCATTGGCTTCCCACCAAACCTGCCATTTGGCCTCCACGTCTTTGAACGGGTATTTCTCCGACATAGTTCGACTTGCCCTGAATAAATTGAAGGGCATATGCGCATCAAATTATCACGCGACGGCAACGTTGTAAACGCGAAGGACAAACCCTCACCCTGATGTCAGACATCCGATGACCGCATGTCAGATGCAACAAAAAAACGCCCCAGGAACCGATAGGATACGGTCCAAGAAGCGTTGAAGGTTGGCATTTCACGCACGGATGGGTACGGCCGCACCCCTGATATGGCAATCGCCCTCGCTCCATTCGCGCGAAAGCTGGATTACACACCGACTACGATCGTAGCAGATGACGGGTGCATGGGCCCACGCCCTTCCACCCCGTACATTTACTTGATAGCCAGAAATCCAGGTGTAGGGCACCTTGCGTCCGTCCATGCTCTGTACCCACTTGCGGACCACAAATATCTAACGGGACGTGAACTCAACCTGCCCTCTCTGAGAGGGTAGACGGCGGCCGAATACTCCTCCCTCGTTAAGGGAGGATGTCCGGAGGACAGGAAAATTCACGTCCCCCGTCTCTGGGACGACTTTGTTGGACAAATCAAAAACCCCAGCTTTTCAGCTGGGGTTTGTGGTTTTCGCTATTAGGCGCGAGGGGCCATGGGGCGGGCCTTGTTGACCGCGATTTGGCGGCCACCGAAGTCCGTACCATCGAACATGGAGATTGCCTTGTCGGCAACGGAATCATCCGTCATCTCCACGAACGCGAAGCCGCGAGGGCGGTTGGTCATGCGGTCCACAGGGATGTAGACGGACACAACTTCACCGGCCTGCGAGAAGTGCTGTTGGAGTTCCTCATCCGTAGTGCGGTAAGGAATACCACCAACGAAAAGCTTGGTAGGCATGCGTGAAACATTAATTGATTAACACGGATCCCGTTTGCGCATGACCTTCCCTCGACCATAAAACCAAGTGGAAACTTGGAGTTGTCCGCCTGAACCCAGTTTCCCGAGTCCGACGAACGGGCGACATTCGCACGTTCTATCCAGTTATTAGGATAGCAGATTGCGCGCCAAATGTCAACCATCAACAATCCGCGATAGTCACACATTTTTTTACACTTTCCACGGAGGACCGCATCCAACCAGAGGAACCCAAAGACGGCATTAGTCTCAAGCCGAGACATCCACGCCCTCCGTCTTCCTGAACCCAATCCGGTCCGGCGCGTAATCGCGCTCCAAACCCAACATGGACGCGAACACGATAGCCTCCTCGCCGTACCGGTCGCGAATCCGGTCAACGGCCGAAGACGTTTGTCGCCTTCTTTCCCCGGACCATGTCGCCTCCCTGGAGTCCGATATGACGGAGGAATTAAATTTAAGAGACAATTGGTCGTTCCAAGGCACAAGATCCGACAAGGTCACGGCCAAAAAAGTGACTTGCGATTTGCCATCCCACAATTCCTCCAAAGCCTGGGTCGCGGCGTGCGTCAACGTGAACACGTCGTCGGCCGCCTCGGGAAAATCCAGGCTGCAGCCCAATGGCACCTCGGCCGACCAACGGTTGCGGTATGCGGGAACGTCTTTGGTACGTTGCTGGAAAAGATTTTCCGGCATGACGTAAGCGTGGTTCTGACTGGCGTCGAACACGTGGGCCGTTATCGACGACTCAACGTTGACCGCCACGTCCATGCGCCGCGCCAACAAACCATAAGCCCGCATACGCCGCCCCGCCCGCTCGGTAAGACGGGTTAGGATGCCCAGGATTCGTCCCACGTCGCTCGTCGCAGTCGTCCCAGACTCGGTGGGAACACCCCATCCCTGCGACGCAGGACGTTGCGACGACTGCGACGACGCCCTCGGTACACAAAACGAATGTCCCACTGACTTGGGCGGACGGCCGCCCACCAACTCCAAACGATCCACGTCGCGGCCATGCAGGCGTTCGTGCCACTGCCAGCCGGCCTTGCCCAAAACGCGCATCAGGTTGCCCACCGGATGGCGTTTCAAATCCAATAGCGTGAAGATACCCATGCGGTTAAGGCGGCGGCGGATGCGCTTGCCGATCCCCCAGGCGTCCTCCAGTTCCAATTGGACCAAATGGGAATCCAAATTGGACTCGTCCAATACCACCAGACCGTTGGGCTTTTCCAAATCCGAAGCCAGCTTGGACAGGAACTTGGAAGGCGCAATGCCCGCCGAACACCCCAACCACTCGCCCACCTCGCGACGAATACGCAATTTGGCCTTGCCCAAAGCCCAAGCCGCCTCGGCCGCGTCCCGATACCAACCCGTCAAATCCAAAAAAGCCTCGTCGATGGAATAATGTTCGACCCTGTCGGTCAGCTCATGCAAGATCGCGAATACTTTTGAAGTTACCGCGCGATACTTAGGCGGATCGTTCTGTACGAAAGCCATCTCCGGACACACCTCGCGCGCCTCTCCCATGCTCATACCGACCTTCACGCCGAGTTTTTTGGCCTCCACCGAAGCCGCGATGACGCAACCGTTCTTATGCAAATATGCGCAAACGCCCAACGGACGCCCACGCAAGAGCGGATTGGCCTGCTGTTCCACGCTCGCGAAGTACGAGTTCATGTCCACGTGCACTATCATAGAATTGAATTTTCTTTACCCGAGCCCAGAAATCTGATATTGATTATTTGATTATGAGAAAAAATATCTTGATCACCGGCCTGCCCCACAGCGGAAAATCCACGCTATTGAAGGGCGTAATCTCTGGCCTGCCGCATAAGGTCGGATTCACGACCGAAGAGATACTCCGTGACGGCGTCCGATGCGGCTTTGCGATAGAAAACCATAGGGGCAAGACATCGGTCTTGGCGAGCGTGGATTTGGACACACCATTTAAAGTCTCTAGATATTGCGTGGATATTGAAGGTTTCGAGTCCATGCTGCCCAAGGTCTCGGATTTTGAGAATCAGGATGTTTTGTATCTGGATGAAATCGGACAGATGGAATTGTTCTCAACACGCTTCAGGCGATTGGTGGAAAAATATTTAAATGCGCCCAACGTTTGCCTCGCCACCCTGTCCAAAGTGTTCAATGACGAGTTCATCGAACAAGTAAAGCGCCGTCCCGACGTTATTTTAGTTGAAATCCATGAGAACAACCGCGAATCCAAACGGGCTTTAGTCGAGGCTCTGCTCGGTAAAATCGCGAAAGCCGAACGTTACGCCAGCGAACCGCAACGCTTCGCGGCCACACCCAAAGGCTTGGACGTAAGCACGGACCACGGAATCAGGCACCTTACGCACGAGGGCGCTCGATGGAATTGCGATTGCGAATTTTTCCGACTCCATGACGTCTGCAGCCACGCTTTGGCAACCGAGCAATACGAGGCCAATTGCCAACCCTATCATCCACTAGAACAAAAATAGAACAAGAAATATCAATTGTCAAATGGACTTTAAACACACGTGAATCTCCTTTAAATATTCAATATGAATCCCAAGTTAATGTTTTGGATGTTTGCGCTGTTGGGCGTAGGTTTTGAAATCGTAGGTGATGTATTCTTTAAAAAATGGTCCTTGGAGCATCGGTCATGGATGATTGCCGCCGGCCTCATCATATATACAATCGGCACAGCGTGCTGGGCCTACACTTTAAAATACGAAATGCTGTCCAAGGCCATATCCGTCTTCACTATCCTGAATCTCGTTGCCGTTGTGTTGGTGGGGGTGATTTATTTCAAGGAAGACCTGAGTTTAACGGCCAAAATTGGCATGATTCTGGGAATAATCAGCATTGCCCTTATTGAACAAAGCTGATGCACATTGATTTTGGCTCTATTTAGGTAAAATGTTTTGGAATCTGAAACGTTAAAGTCGCTTGGCCGTAATATTATGGAGCCAAGTGAGTTTATATATGTGACATACACCAAATCGCCTTTTCGAAATTGCGTTAGTTCAACAAAAATGGAGATGCCAGATGAAAAAGTCCGTTTTTGCCGTCATGAGTTTGATCGGTGTCCTGGGGTGTTCGGGAAACGGTGAATTCACCGCCGCACCAGAAACCCCAAACGCACAAACCGACGCCTCCGATGCCGGTAAGGAAACCGGTATGGATGCCGCGACCGATAGGGCGGATGCGGACTCCGGAACGCCCGACGCGGCAGACGCGGCATCGGTTCAAGACGGATCCGAAGCCGAAGCCGCCGCATCCGACGCCTCAGACGCACAGACCATCCCTGAGACCTCGGTGCCCCTGGTTCCGGGGGACCTCATCAAAGGCGCGACTTCCGGCATCCATTATTATGGAGAGGATTACAAGCGCCACCTCTTCCCCAACGAGAACACGTTCTACTCCTGGCTCACTGCCGACGACTTCAATCTGGCCAAGACATTGCCGGACGCCGAGCTGACCAGTCTGCCCGCGGGTAAGGATGTGACAATCCGGCCCGGAACTTATCTGGTCAAAATCCAGAGCGATCCCAAGAGCTACGCCCTCACCAACTGCGGACAGCTCCATTGGATCGAGTCCGAGGCCATCACCCTCGCCCTCTACGGCGCCAACTGGGCGAACAAGATCGTGGACGTGCCGGAAAGCATCTTTGGCCAGTACACCCAGTCCACGCCCATCACCGCACCCGTCCATCCGGACGGCCAGGTCATCGCCTACGCCGGGGACACGAACCGTTACGTGGTCATGGGCGGAGTGAAACGCAAGATTGCGAGCACGGCCGCGTTCAACGCCAACAAGTGGCAGGAGTCGTTCGTGGTAACCACCGCCGTCCCCTACGGTGATGGCCCAGACGTGACCAACGCCGAACCCGAAAACTTCTGGCATATCGTATGCCAGTGACGCACATTCCATCTCTCTCATCCTACTGACGTGCCAAGTAGGATTTTTTTCATA
>CAZRYH010000005.1:55459-64024 GCA_964604275.1 uncultured Gammaproteobacteria bacterium | reverse complement strand
GCATCTAAGGCTGTCTGCCGGGTCTGTTGTCTGCAACCTATAAAGACCCTGAAACTAGTTCAGGGTGACTGAAGGGGGGGTGGTTTTAATTGTTCCCTCGCTCGTCATGCTGAACTCGCCTGCCGCCCGAAGCTGAAAGCGTAGGACGGTTTCAGCATCTCAAACATCCGAACCGTTTTTCTACATCTCTGCTAGACATCAATTTCTTTTGATAGGTCTTTTAATTCTGGATTTAACTTGAAAACTAAATTCAACTTCCAGTCGCGATGCCAATTCTTAAGTTGTTTTTCACGCGCTATTGCAGCGATCGGACTTTCACAATGTTCGAAATAAACAAGCTTGGTGACTTTGTATTTATGGGTAAAACCGGCATTGTTTCCATCTTTATGCTCGCGAACGCGTCGTACCAGATTGTTAGTAACACCAACATACATAGGCCCGTCTTTTTCCGACATCATGATGTAAACATACATGTTTTTTGACATAAACCCCTTTCGTCATTCTGAATTCGTTTCAGAATCTTTATAAAAGTGTAATACATTCAATCTAGATGCCGAAACAAGTTCGGCATGACGGAGGGGACAATGTGCAAGCGGAGAGGCCTTTTATTTCAACCTCTTAGGCATTAGCCTCCACGCATCCTCATCGATGCCCTGCCTCTCGTCATTCTGAACTTGTTTCAGAATCTGTATTGCTCGATTTTATGACGAGACATGCGTGCTTCTTAAACTTGCCATGCGGTACGGTTCCAGAACCCCCACCAGTTTTAATACATTCAATCTAGATGCCGAAACAAGTTCGGCATGACGGAGGGGAGGCGAAGGGAGGAGACTGGGTTGCCGTTGGTCATTCTGAACTTGCCTGCCGCCCGTAGCTGCAAAGCGCAGGACGGTTTCAGAATCTTTATTGATTGCTAATATCTAATCTAGATGCCGAAACAAGTTCGGCATGACGGAGGGGGGGGCAGACGAAGATGGTCGCTATTTCAAACCCTTCAACATGGCTTTTACGCCATCGCGCAAATCCTCACGCTCCAAAGCCAGTTTGAGGTTTGCCTCCAGCCAGCCGATTTTTGAACCCGTGTCGTAATAATCGCCTTGGATGAGGCGCGCGTAAGCCGGGCGTTTTTTCATGAGCGAGAAAATCGCATCCAATAGCACCAATTCGCCGCCGTGGCCGCGTTTGGTTTTGCGGATGGCGGAGAAGATATCTGGTGTTAAAACGTAGGATCCGATGGCCGCGAGGCGTGAGGGTGCTTTTTTGGGGCCGGGTTTTTCCATTACGCCTTTGAGTTGGTACACGTTCTTTTCCACCTCAGCTGCTGGATCGATAATGCCATACTTTTCAGTACCTCTGTCGTCCGTATGGATGGCAGCCAAAACCGGATCTCCGTATTTTTCGAAGGTCTGGATCATCTGAGCCAAACGGGGGAGCTTGCCGGTCATGACTTCGTCGCCAAAGAGCACGGCAAAGGGCTCGTCTCCAATCAAATGCTCGCAGTTCAAGATGGGCGTGGCGTTGCCATAGGGTCCTTTTTGTCTCACATACACGAATTTGGCCATGGAACTGATGTTTTTGACCTGTTCCAATGCTCTGACCTTCTTCTGTTTGCGCAGCCAACTCTCCAGTTCGTGGTTATCGTCGAAATGGTCCTCGACCGATCGTTTGGCCCAATTGGTGACCAGGATGATTTCCTGTATGCCGGAAGCCACGGCCTCTTCCACCACGTATTGGATGACGGGTTTATCGATGATGGGCAACATTTCTTTAGGCATGGCCTTGGTGGCCGGCAAAAAGCGGGTACCGAAGCCCGCGACAGGGATGATGGCTTTGCGGATGGTTGGCATATGCGAAGATTGTAGACGATAAGGTCAGAAGTCGGAAGACGCAAACACAACAACCTCTGCACTGGGAGGTTGTCTAACGTGAACTCACCCGTCCTTCGGACACCCTCTCTTTTCGCCAGAGGCGAATCCGCCTATGGTGGAAACGAGAGAGGGTTTTTATTGATGAGACGCAAAATCTTGCGTCTCTACCCGTATGGCCCGCCTCGTACCTTCACCAATCCACGATTGGAGAAGGGGTTGGGGATGAGGCTTTCCACATGCTATAATATTCTGCGTTATGTTCTCTTCTTTTTCTCGGCGTGTGGTCGCCGCAATCGCGCTTTTTTCTGTTATGTTCGGAGCCGGTTGCACCAAAGGTCCGGATGCTGCGACAGTGGCTGCCTCGCAACCCAAGACCCTGACCATCTGGTCCGTGGTTGATGATCAGGATGCGTATGGCGAAATCTTGCAGGCCTATCAAAAGGCGCATCCGCACATCTCGATCGTGTACCGCAAATTCAGGTTAGAGGAATACGAGGACAAGTTGGTCAACGCCATGGCCGAAGACCGCGGACCGGATATCTTTTTGGTTCACAACACCTGGATTTCAAAATACCTACCGCGCATCACGCCCATGCCCGCGACCACCAAGATGGTCTATCGTTTCGTGTCCGGCGGCATGACCAATCAGACGGAGACTTTCGAATTGCGCAATGAGAAGAGCATAGCCATCCGCGAGGTGCGCGACGTTTATCCGGATACTGTCTATAAAGATATGGTGCGCCGCATCAACACGGCCAAGTCGGGCGCGGCTCCGGTTTATGAGGATAAGGTCGTGGCTTTGCCATTAAGCGTGGATACTCTGGCCATGTTCGTGAACAAGGACATGTTGAACGCGGCCAACATCCCGGTGGTGCCGGACCTGTGGGATAGGTTTCAAGCCACCATGAGCAGGTTGGTCAAAGTGGATGAAAACGGAAAAATCGTCCAAGCGGGCGCGGCTTTGGGTACGGCACGCAATGTTGAACGCGCCGGCGACATCCTTTCCGTGCTCATGATGCAGAACGGCACGCAAATGTCCGCGGACGACGGCACGCCGACTTTCGCCATGATGCCGGAAGCTTTATCCGCTACACGCCAACAACTCCCTGCGGCTCAAGCTTTGCGCTTCTATTTAGACTTCGCCAACCCGGATAAAGATATCTATAGCTGGAACGCGGACATGCCCAATTCTTTGGACGCTTTCGTCCAGGGTCGTTTGGCGTATTTCTTTGGTTATTCCTACCACTTGCCACTTATCAAATCATTGGCGCCAAAGTTAAATCTGACGATTGCCAAACTGCCGCAAATCGAAAACAATCCCACGGTTAATTTCGCCAACTACTGGGCCTGGACCGTGTCCAAAAAATCCAAAAATTCGGATATCGCTTGGAATCTTATTAATTACATGGCCAAGCCAGAGAATGAAACTTTGTACCTGACCAAAGCCCAAAGGCCAGCGGCGCACAAATCGCTGATTGAAGGGCAGTTGGAGGATGAGAATCTGGCTGTGTTCGCTTCGCAGATTCTGACATCGCGTTCTTGGTACCGGGGAGCGGATCCGGCCACGGCCGAAGAAGCCATGATGAGTCTCATCGAGGAGGGTGTTAAGACACCGGATGAGGATTTTCCTCAGCTCCTCAAGCTGACGCAACAAAAAGTTGATCAGACCATGGACGCACAATAGTTTTATGAAAAACAGGATTGCACTTTTCGTTTCCATGCTGTTGGCAGCCGGTTCTGTCGCGGCCTTCGGTTTACCTAACACGGTTTCTGCCGCGGTATTGAGCCAAGCCGAATGTTCTTTGCACAGTGGCGTCTGCCAGACCAGTTGCTATACCGCGGAAGCTGGCGGCAACCAGAAAGTGGCGGGTTATTGCCAGCCCAGCAAGCCAGGGGGCGAGAAACCTTTTTGTTGCGTGCCGCTGGATGTGGACATGAACGCGCCTAAACCCACATACACGGACGTGCAATGCGCCGATCATTTCGCTACCTGTCAAACAAAATGCAAAACCACGGATGCGGTTATCGGTAAATGCACTAAAGGCGGAAAATCCATGAACTGCTGTCAGAGCCTGAAGAACATGGAAAACGACTCCAAGTACATGGCGGCTAATGAGTGCAAGACCCAAGGTGGTTCCTGTGTGTCCAATGCTTGCGATAAATCAAATCCAGACTGCATTGATATCGGAACTTGCTACCAACCTCAATTACAAGCCGAGAAAGTGGGTTTTTGCGTTAAGTTCGTGGGTGAGACGGCCAAGGCCGCGGCCTCGAGTACGGCAAAAACTTCTGGTGGCACCACTCAAACCACGCAAGAGCAGGCGCCTAAGGCTGTTGCAGGTGGCATACCGCAATTACCGTGTGAAGCGACCGGCGTTTGTACGATTCAAGATATCGTCACCAAAGGCATCGCGTTTGCGTCTTTCGTAATGGGTCTTTCCGGAGCCATGTTCTTGTTGGTTTTTGTATATGGCGGCGCCATGTATGTCCTATCATTCGGAAAATCTACTTGGGTAGACAAGGGGAAAAAGGCCATGATCCAAGCCTGTATCGGCATCGTATTGGTCATGGGCGCATGGACCATCGTTTTCTATGTATCCAAATCCTTGGGTTATAAAGCTCCTTCCGTGAGCACGGCTTCCACCTCCGGGACCACGGAAAAGGGTGGCAGCAAAGGCGTGTGTGGTACGGCCGTTGGGACTGAGGGTCGGAGCTGTATGGACGTGAACGGAGCTGGAAAAGGTAAGGATTGTTTGAAGAGTTATTGTTCTGGTGCGGCCAATATTCAATGTTGCAAGTAATGGTATCCCTCGGTGTCCGTCCGAAGCTACGCCTGATTGGTGATAGGTTGGTGTTGGGGATTGATTCAGCATTATAAACGAAGCGACAGTGCCAATTTTAAAAAGCAGTATGATGACTCATCGCATATTTATTGAAAAAGTGGGGTTCATGGCCATGGCCGTGGCATTTGTGACGTTGATGGGTTTTCATTTCTCTGCCGGTCAGGCCCAAGCCGTAATCAAAAAATTTTGCGTCAAATCGATCGGCGCGGTCAATTGTGCCGATCCTTTCCAGATTGTGACCGTAGCGGATACCAGCGACGACACCAATGGCGGTTGTCCCACGGGAAAGACGTACCAAGGGTGCATAGAGAATTTTACAAATCATCAAGTGTGCTGTGGTCCGGACACTGGCGGTAAAATACCTTGCGGCACGAATTGCAAAACCGTATGTTCTTTAGGGCAAACGAAAACGTCAAGCGGCTGGTGCCCTTCGGGACAAGTGTGTTGCACGGGAGAAGCCTCGACCGAATGCACAAACGAAAGCGCGGTTAAATGTTTCGTAGGGGCAAATAAGCCCTCGGCCGATGGTTTGTACTCATATACATGCGTGCCGATCGGTACCTGCAAGGGCACGGATTTGGGGCAGGCCAATTGCTCACAAGGACTGAGCGGCGCCGCCTGTTGCCAAATTCCAAAATGTCAAGGCGTGAAGGGGACTTCGTCATCCTCCACCACGACCGCCAAATCGAAGCCCGTGGCCCCCGTGGCCAAGGTTTATAATTTGTACAATCCCATCGGCACCACATCCATTCCGGAGTTGATAGGGCGTTTCATCAACGTCTTTTTGGGTATCGTGGGCGCCATCGCTTTGTTGGTTTTCGTTTACGGCGGCATCATGTGGATGACCGCGCGTGGCAACACCAAACAGGCGGATTCTGCCAGAGGCGCATTGGTCAACGCGGCCATCGGTTTGTTTATAATCGCCTTCGCTTACACGCTGTCGTCAAATTTCATCACCATGCTGACCACGGTTCAGGTGCCGCCCCCGGAAAGACTGCCGTCCGAACAGCAGACCGTGGCTGAAACCGAGCAGGCCGCAGAGCAGCAGTCGGTTCAGCAACAGAAGGCCGAGGAACAACAGGCCAAGAAACAGACCCAAGAAAAACCCATCACAGTCTGTGCCCCGGGTAGGATGTGCATGGACATGACGTGCAGCGACAAGTCGATTTACAGCGAGTGTTGGGCCGCAGGATGTTCTGGAATCCAGGTATGTTGTCCGCCCACCGTTTCTTGCCCCTCACCCTAAAAATCAGCTATGAAATTTCCTAGAAGCATTTTTTCGACCTTAGTCGCTGCCCTTGTCCTTGGTTTTTGGTTAAACGCTCAACCGGCGCAAGCCTTGTTTAGCGGCAACGTCGAATCCGACGGCTTGATGCCATGTTCTGGTAAGTGTGAGGCCAGTTGCACCGGGGCAAAAGCTAATATGCCCATCGAAGGCTGTCCCAATAAAGGCGAATACTGCTGCGTACAAAAACAGATCCAACAGACCACGCCCGCCTGTCTCGGATTATGTCTGCCAGTGGAGCAGTGCGATCCCACGACCATAACCGCCCAACCCAGCACTCCGAATAAAGCTTGCGGTGAAGGGACGTCTGACGGATACGCGTGTTGCGGAGCGCAGAAAAAAGAGACCTTGTCGCCGACGGGTTTGCCTTGTTGCGTGCCCACGGATCAGTGCAAAACCAAAATTAACCCAGGTGTTGTCTGTCCGCAGAAAGGTTATGGCTGCTGCATTTCCGCGGAAGCAAACGGAGGTTCGACCAAATCCACGATTGATGATAAGTGCGGAAATGGAGGATTCCCATGTCCGTTGGGTACCGACATACCGGCTCTTTTGGGGAACGTGATCGGCTGGGTGTTGGGTTTGGTGGGCGCTTTGTTCTTGGCCATGTTCGTGTGGGGCGGCGCGCTGTACATCACGGCCGGCGATTCCAAGCGCGCGGAAGAAGGACAAAAGACCTTGGTCAACGCGGTCATCGGCGTGGTTATCGTCATGCTGTCATACACCATGGTTAATTGGGTGTTGAGTAAAATTTCCGGAATTTAGAAATGATTCAGTAATATGTTCAATGCGGTTGGCGCGAGCGACCGCATTTTTTGTTGGGGTTTAGGATGTGGATGTTTTTCTCGACGGTATGGCTGTGTACTGGTATAATTTACCCATATTTATGCAGAAAGGAGGTGGGGAGAAATGACATTAACAAAAAAGATAGCAGCCACGGCCATGGCTTTGGCTCTTACCATGCCAGTAATGGCTCTCGCGCAAAAGCCGCAATTGACGGCCGAAACTCTGGGCGCGGGTGAAACGCTTAACAGCACATTGGCCCTCGGTGGAGGCGACGTTCGTGAAACGGCGGCCAACATCATCAATGTAGCTCTCGGATTCTTGGGCATCATCGCGGTGGTCGTGGTCTTGATCGGTGGTTTCAAATGGATGATCGCCGGCGGCGACGAAAGCAAGACCAAAGAAGCTCGCGGTTGGATCGTCTCAGGTATCATCGGTCTAGCCATCATCTTGTCGGGTTGGGCCATCACCAATTTCGTAATCGGACAATTGGTCCAAGCAACCAAATAACCCAACTGAGTTATAAATCCTTACGTATGTCGCGTGTCGGCAAAATCATCAAATCAAATACCGTCAAAACCGCAATCGCATGCGCGGCGATTACCGCCTCGGTTTTCGCCAGCTCCGTGATGCCAGTCTTTGCCGCAGGCATGGACTCGGTGAAGGGAGGATTGGTGACGGCCGGCAACGCTTCAGGCCTGGGAACGACGTCAAGCAGGACTTTGGAGCAAATCGTCGGAACCGTGATAAACCAAGCTTTAGGCCTTTTGGGCTTTCTGCTCTTGGGTTACTTGCTATACGGCGGTTTTCTCTGGATGACGTCGGGAGGGGATTCCAAAGGCGCGGAAAAAGCCAAGGCCACAATCACCAACGCCATGATAGGTTTGGTGATAATCGCTTTGGCATACGCCATTTCCGCTTTCGTATTGGATGCGTTGCTGTGTGCCACAACCGGGACCTGTAATTGGTGATAATCGCTTTGGCATACGCCATTTCCGCTTTCGTATTGGATGCGTTGCTGTGTGCCACAACCGGGACCTGTAAAACGTAAGAATAAATATTTACTCATTGGATTTAACCATTTATGAAGGCATTGCTGAAATCGGCATTCTATACCACAGCAGCCAGCACGCTGGCCTTGCCGGCAGTCGCGCTTGCGGCAGGAAATCCGCCCAATCCGTTCAATTCTGCGAGAAATATGGCCGCGAACGTGGGTAACGCGGCTGGCGTGGAAGGTGGAAGGGATTTGCCCACCATCGTGGGCGGAATCATCAACATCATGCTCGGCTTCGTGGGCATCCTGCTTCTGCTCTATCTCATTTACGGAGGTTTCTTGTGGATGACCTCAGGCGGCTCGGAAGACGGGGCCAAGAAAGCCAAAACCATGATTACCAACGCCATTATCGGCTTGCTGATCGTTGTGGCGGCGTTCGCCTTGTCGACTTTCGTGCTCGGCTCGTTAATCAACGTCACCCAGCAGTAATCATCTCGCTGCGCAGAGAGACGACAAATCCCCCTTTCAGGGGGATTTGTCGTATACGAGTTTACCCTAAACGAGCGTATGCTATGATGCGAGGCGAGAAAGAAGAGTCGTCGCACCTTCGCACGTCGCGCCCACCTCTGGCGTGGTCCTGCGTCCCTTCCGTCATGCTGAACAAGTTTCAGCATCTAGGACCTTCTGACTTGGACCTTTGGACGCGACCCGACCCACGTTGTCTTAATTCGAAGATTCCTCGAATCGGCTCGCAGGAGCCTCGCCTCCCCCAGCCGCCGGCAGGCAGGTCGGAAT
>CAZRYH010000005.1:44052-55359 GCA_964604275.1 uncultured Gammaproteobacteria bacterium | reverse complement strand
CCCCACTGCGACTGCGCACTGCGACTAACCACCGATCACTAACCACTGGTCATTAAACCCAAGAGGTTGAATATTCATGCGCAAATTTTTTTTACAGATCGCTTTGCTGGTCATGGGGTACACGGCTTGGTTTGGGTTGCTCATGCCTTGGGACAGGACACCGGATCCGGACGCGTTTTATCACGCCAAGATGGCAGCCCTAACTTGGACCAATGGGCCCGTGCAAAATTTTCCTTGGCTTGATCTGACATCCCTGGGTAAAAATTTTGCGGACCAGCATTTTTTGTTCCATGTTGCACAAATCCCGTTTGTCTCCGGCCTTGGATTAATCATGGGTTCGCACGTTTCGTCCGTGGCCTTTGCCGTCGTGTGCCTGTTCGCGATTTCGATCGTGTTTTATAAACTCAAACTCAAAACTTTTTGGGCATGGCCGGTTTTGTTGGCCGTGACGCATCCATTTTCCACGCGCATGATCCAAGGCAAGGCGTCACCCTTAGCCATTGCGATTTTTTTCGCGGCCATCGGCTTGATGCTTACGCCGGACGACAGGATGAAAAAGGTTTGGCGCTGGATCGGTCTGTCTCTGTCTGGTCTCGTTTTTGCTTTATTGCACGGAGGTTGGATAATCCTAATAGGCGCGGCCTGCGCCATGATTTTGGGCAAAGCACTGTACGGCTTATCTTTGAATGAACAGAAGTTTAAGTCCGCGATTTTAAATTCGGGTTGGATGGATTTGGTCTTCGTGGTGTTTGGCGTGGTATTGGGTCTGCTGGCGCATCCGGGGAGACGGGAAATCCTGAATATTTTATACGTTCAGGTGATTAAAATCGGTGTGTTTACGCCTAACAATCTGGCCATGGGCATGGAATGGAACGCCGTGGATTTGGGCGGGGGAGTTGGCGTCTTTTCCATTTTCGGGGTTTTGTTGCTTCTGTGCCTGGTCGGAATTCTTTTTTCGCGGCGCAAGATGGAAAGGCGGGAGTTGTTGGAAAGCATGCGGCCGGTTGTGGTCTTGGCACCTTTGTTCGCCGGATTGTTCGCCATGACCATCAAAAGCATCCGCTTCGCGGAATATTTCCAACCCGTGCTGGCGTTATGGACCGCGTATCTGGCGCAGTTCGTGGATTGGGAAACGTTTTTCGATAAACTACGTTTTGAAGCCGACGTCACCAAACCGGAAAAAAAGAAAAATATTTTCGGTCGGGCGCGCGAAATGGCGAGCCGCAAGATTTTGGTGTTCACCATTTTGCTCAGCTCATCGGCCATTCTGTTCAACCACATCTGGAACGCCTACACCTCGTTCCACTCCATTTACCGGTTCATGGATAACCAGTTCGCCACGCCCATGCGCGCCATCGCCCAAGACGCTCAGCCCGGGGATCGGGTGTACCACGCGTGTTGGGACGAGTTTCCGGTGCTGTTCGCGCAAAATGACCAACTTCGGTACATCTCGGGTTTGGACCCCACCTTCTTGTACGAAGCCTCCTCGACCATGGCACTGGAATACCAGGATTTTGCCTTTAAAGCCGCGTCATCGACTACTGACGCTTTATGGTCTTTCGTGGCCCAAAAAACCGGTTCAAAATACCTTTTAATTGATGAAACAAGGTGGTCAGATTTGGCTAGGTTGATAGAAAAAGACCCCAGATACATCAAATTGGCGCAAGGGGATGGCGGAACCGCCTACAGGGTGTCCAGCGACCATTGACAAAACCCCATTTTTGTGTTATATTGGGCAGTCAATCGTATTGGCTTTACATAGCCAGGATTGGCGCCTTGGACAACAAAATTTCCTCAAAACTCGGCAAACAACCGACTAGTTTCGGTTAAGGAGAAAATCTCATGGCAGCAAGAAGCGGCAGTGGTGGAGAAAAGAAGCCCTCTCGCATTCCGGTGACCGGACTCAACCTAGTCGAAGCGCTGGCGGACGCCGGTGTCTTCATTGCATCGCAGGGATTCGTCGGGGCGGTGCGCATGCTGCTTCAGGGGACCCTGACGGATGCGGCGCGCGCGATTTTCGCCAGGCCAGACGAACCGTACAAGGCAGATGACTTCGACAAGATTCTCGGCATCGTGCGCAAGCATGTAGCCGACGTCTATCCGGCTCCGGATCGACCCAAGGTCGAACGCGCCGTGGAGTCGTACCTGCTCAAGGCCGTGGATTTGTACGGCAACGGTTCGCTTTCGCCAGAAGCACGGCGACTGGCCATCGAGACGCTCAAGAATTCGCTGGGACAGGATTTGCGGTCCATCCAGGACTCGCATACCACGTTCCAGACCCGCGTCTTCGACATGCTCGAAGCCGGAGTCAAGTCAGATGCCATGCGTATGCTTGGCAGTTTGACTGCGGAAGAGCGCACTCGCTGGAGCAAAATCAGCGAACAGATCGAGTCGCCTGACGTTTTCGCGGCGGCCATCACGGCCCACGGTTCCGCGAATCCCAGCGATGTCACATGGCGCAATGCCGTGCTGACGTCGTTGGAAGTCATGGTGGCCAAACCCGAGCAGCCCAAGGGCAAGAATCTCTTGGAGCAGCTCGCAGATCTCAGGGATGCTCAAGCAATCACCAAACTGTTCGTAAGCCGCAAACGGCTTCCGAAACGTGAGGAAAAGATTGATTTGAGCCTGGACCCGTCACTTGGTTTCCGGCGACCGGAAACGGACGAGGAATACAAGAAGCGGTTGGTAACCGGCGGTTTCATGAAGGCCGACGAAGACCTTCGCGACATCGTACGTGAAGACGCGAAGGCGATTGCCAAGGAACAGACCTTGTCTAGAGTCGACGCGGAGGACGACGCCCTGACGCGTCTAGTTCGCGGCGAATACATCCGTTGAAAGGAGTGACCCATGGGTGATTTCCTGGGGTTCGGAATCGTGCTTTTGTTGGCCGTTACCCGGCCGGTGTGGTTCATGAAGGCGCTGAGAGGTTTCCGGGCGTCGGTCCGTGACTTCACGGACAAGCTTCCGGTTTACCAGGTCTTCCTCAAGTCTTGGATCTCGCGCAAATTCCTGATCGCGGCAATCGGTGTGGTGTTCTACGAGCACTTCTGGTCCATGGCCGTTAACTATTTCGCGCAAAACGCGAACGGTCCGGTCATGAGCTGGCAGAACAAGTACTGGCATATCCTGGTTTGGGTGCAGTTGGTCCTGGCTCTCTGGAACGACGTTCTGGGGCGTCTGGAGCCGCAATACCTGCGCAATCCTGACGGCAGTTTCAGGACCGATGCGGACGGCAACAGGCTGTGCAACTACGTTCACAGCAATCGTCTGTTCCGTGGCATCCTGCGTACGCTCAGATGGGAACATCGTACCTTCTGGGTGACGCAGTTCAGTTCTCCGGGCGCTTGGCTCGTGCTGGTCGCCGTCACATTTTTGGTGCAGGGCTGGGATCTCCAGCTCCATGCATTGGGCATGCGTTACGGCATGGCCCAGACGTTCATCGCCCTGGGATTCGCGAGCAAGTTGGTGACTGGCGGCATCGTGGTCGTGTTGGGCGCCATCGTGGCCCTCATGATCAAGAAGGGCACACGATTCTTTGAGAGCATGTCCACCCTCCTTGCCAAGGTCACTGTCGGCGGTGCGTTGCCCGGCATCTCGATTCCGGACGCGCTCAAGGACGTGGGCGGGAAGATCGACTTCTTCGACGAGGACTATCTGGCCTCGTTCGTGGAGTTTCTGCTCAACGGTCCGGTCATCCCGCTGTTCGTCTTCGACGTGGCCGTGTTCCTGTGCCCTCACTGGTTCATGGCCAAGCTGGCCATGTCAGCCATCGTGATCGTGGCCCTGTTCGCCTGGCTTCTTTCGCGGCGCACTGACGCGACGCGCAAGGAAGTTGGCGCGGACATGGAGATGTCCAACCGCGTGCTCTTCAAGCTTTCGCTCTTCGCCGTGATCATCGCGATTACGGTCGGGACGTTCTTGGAGCAGACGGTCGCCGGACGCCATCTGGTCGAGTGGGTAGGACACGTGTGGTACGGGGTGTTTGGACATGGGTACCTTGATTGGTACTACTACGCCCTGCCCGCCGGTGCTGGCGCGGTCTTTGCCTTCCTGATGTTCAAGTCCTACAAGTGGGTGTCGGCAAGAACCGACAAGCACGACAAGGACTGGCGCTCCACCCCGCTTTCGTGGTTGGACAAGACGACCGTGGTCGCGTTCTGTTTGTCCGTGGCTCTGGTGCTGACTTGCACTTACGCAGGCATCGCCTCGGCCATGGGCGCCAAGGGCATCAAGTTCGATGCCAACATGGTCAAGAACTCCGTGGGTCTGAATCCCAACCATCCGCCGGCCAAGCCCACGCCTGGTTCGAGCGAGGTGGTGGTGGACTTTTGGACCGTCAAGCCGGCACTCGGAGCCATCGTGTTCGAGAATCCGAGGACGGCCGTGGCCATGGGCGTGCCTTCGGAAATCTGGTTGGAGTCGTCCCACGACTACCGCAACTATCACCGTGCCATGTTCCGGGTGCCAGAAGGTGCTGCGGGCAGGTACTACATCATCATGCGCAATGCTGATGAGAAGGACGATGAGCTGTACGGCAAGGTCGAAGTCTTCGGCCCGTACGAGTTCAGCGGATCGGTGAGTGGTGGTTCCACTGGTGGATCGGGAAGCAAAAGCGGCCCGACCAGCGGCGGCAAGACCGGCGGCGCAGTCGGTACGTCTGGAGCCAAGGGTCTCGCAACCCGCGGCCAAAACGCCAAGACCCTGCCCGACCTGGTCGTGGACCCTGAATTCCAGGAGCTCTACGGCCGCTAGCCCTTTCAAGTCCCGATGCAACGTCGGGACAAACTTTCTTAGAACCTCTTCATTCCGCAACGGAGTGAGGGGGTTCTTTTAATTCTCGCCGCATCAATTAAATGAGGAGAGAATTACCCGCCGTAGCCTTTGGCGAAGGTGGGTGGTTGTAGCTGGTAGACGGTAGGCAGTAGACGGTAGGGGTGAAAAATATTTAATAATGGACCCGTAGAGACGCAAAATCTTGCGTCTCTACCCGCCCCGGCAACCAAAGACCGCCGTAAAAGATTTCAATGTTCAATGGGGATAGACGCCATCCGATGGCGTCTCTACGAAGACCTTCCTGCGACGCGGGACGTGCGACGTTGCGACGACCAATGCATTGCACCCCCACCCATTGACAAAACCCCAATTTTATGGTATAAACGAGAGCATAGTTACGTTCATTTTTGTCTGTAGAACAAACGCAAAACAGCTCTCGAAAGGAGCGAACATGAAACGGATTTTCGCACTGGCACTCGCAATCGCGGCATTGGCACTGATCGGATGTGGCGGCACGCACGCGCAGTACGTACACGACGATGCCGGCAGAAAGATTCTGCTGAACGAGACGTCGTACGGGCTGATGAGCGTGAAGAGCACGCACGCTTCCGAAAACGTTCGTCGTCAGGCCGAGTTGGGCAAGATGACCAACGACCGTCAGGTGGAGCTGGCCGAAGAAGCCATTCTGGCCCGTGAACGGCGCGGTACGTACGGCGGACCCATGATGGGCGGCTCCGGCGCCGGACCCAAGGGTTGCAAGCCCAAGTACTACGGCCAACCCATGGATCCGGGCAAGGCGGACCGCTGTCAGGAAGCCGAAGTGGTCCGCGACCGGCGCAACACCTGGGGCGGCGTACCCTACGGCTATGGCCCGTTCGGCAGCTACGGCTACGGCATGGGCGGATATCGCTACTTTGCCCCACCGGGCCAGTCCACCTTCACCAACCCCGGCCTCGGCCCCCTCTGATCCTTCCCAGTCCGCCTTTGCATCAAGCTACGGCGGACGCTGCCCGTCCGGGCAACCATCTCCAATACCTAAGAGGCCGCACTAAAGCGGCCTCTTAAAATACCCAATTTTAGGCTCTACTTAGCCCCTTATTCTTTCAAAAAAGAGAAGGGGTTGGGGGAAGAGGTCTTGCCCCAACACCATTGACAAAACCCCTTTTTTGTGTTATATTAGTTCGTTATTTGGAGGACCAAAAACCAGCCAAATCACCGTCCGGCCAGAACGGCAGGACGTACTCTTTCGAAAACCAGCAACGTCAACGATTCGCGTCGGATGACCGATGCGACAGAGTTCAAGGAGAACTGAAACATGTCGAAGAATCTCATGACCAAGGTGTCTCTCGTCGTCACGTTCGTGTTCGCGCTGTTGGGCATGGGGTGTCACTACCTCATCCCGCACGATGGTGCGTACAACCGCACCACGCGCAACATGCCCGGCTACAAGTACAACAAGGTCTGCGACCAGAACAACCTCGGCGGGGAAAAGACCTGCGTCGAGGAGGAGACGGTCGAGCCCGGCGCCATGTACGGCGGACCGTACTACGGCATGAACCTGGCTGGTGGTGGCGGCCGCGCTCCGGCACTCAACATGCCCAAGGTCGACTGCTACGTGAACGATCGGGGCGATCAGTGCTGCGTGGCTCCTGGGCAGATGTGCTACGGGTCAGAAGGCGACGCCTTCGATCCCGCGGGCTCGCCCAACTTCCGCCTGCAGAACAGGGTCGATGCCATTGGCCGTCAGGTCAACAACATCAACCGCCACGAGCGCGAGCAGGATGACTGCATCCGCAGTGGCAAGTGCGTTCAGCGCCAGGCAAGAAACAACAAGCGCTGACGAAACCACAACTTCGGTATGCGGGGCGGGGACAGTTAACCCGCCCTTCTCAAGGAGACTTCACATGACCAATTTCAAGTTTGCGGCTTTCATGGTTCTCGCGGTTCTCGGATGGATGCTCATGGGTTGCGGCGCCACGGCCAAGGCCTCGGGTGATGGGATGATCTTGAATCCCACCTTCACCTCGGGCGGCAACGGCCCACAGCGCGTCACACTCTTGTCCCAGCCCTCCGAAAGCGACGATTCGGAAATGGCGCCCGTGCCCATGAAGCCCGGACGTCGTTCCTTGCCGGACGGCGGAGTGAGGCTGGGCATGGAACCTCGGCCACTCGAGGGAAAGGTCACCCACGTCAGATACGTGCCCCTGTACCGTGCGGAAGTCGATTATTACATGGCCATGGTGTACAACAACACGGGCAACTATCTGGAGCTCGGCGGCGATGGCGTGGCCACCTGTAATCGCGACTCGATCGTGATACCCGACGAACGAAGGTCCAAGTGGCACGTGCGCATCGACAGGAACAACGTTGAGCACTACTTGCTCAAGCCTGGCGCCAGGGCGTGTCTGACCATCGACTCAGAAGATGCCTGCCCTCCGAACAAGGATGCCTGCGGAGTTCATGTCAGCGCCATGGAGTACTCGTACTCTGCGCCGGTCGTGAGGTTCATGCGTGAGAGGGGTCGCGACTTCGCCGTCCCGACCATCGGAGGCACCTTCGAGGGCATCCGCTTCGACTGATGACGTTGCAGTTCCCACCTTCACTCAAAACCCGCGTCGAGCCGTTCTGGTTCCGCGGGTTTTTGATTTTCTCCCATAAACAAAACTCCCCAGTTTTTAAGCTGGGGAGTCGATCGCCGCCAAGCATGGGTGCGGCGACTGGTACCATTTTTCCCATGCCGCACGTTCAGCGTCAATAGATGATGGTGGATAATTATTATGACGTGGACGTGCGAGAAATTTTTTTCGGATTAGATTTTTATGGTCGGTCCATTCTTGTGTTCAGGTTGGTTAGGTTTGGTGTTCGGTTGAGTATTTGGAGGGTTTGGCGTGCGCACGGTCGGGGGTGCGCCTTGTTCTTTGGCCACGGACTCAAGCTTTACGGGTTGTTCCCATGGCATAGGCGTGGAATTGGCAGTCAAGGGTGGTCGCGAAGGCGGTGTCGGCGGTTTGGGAGGCATGCCGATGGGCGGAGGTGTGACCGGGGGAGGGGTAGACTTCACTTCCGGAGGTTTGGGTGGTTCGGTTTTTGGTACAGGTGGCGGAGTGGGGTGCTCTGGTTTTTTGAATCCCATGCCCAAACCGCTTTGAGGTTCGTTTTCCATCTTGTCGTCCGACTTTGGTGCGGGTGGTTTTCCGAACATGGGTCCCGAGACGCTGGTCGGACGGTCGTACAGCGGTTTGTTGGAGGGACCGGGTTTGAAAACGGATGGGGAATCCGGAGAATAGCCGTCCCGCGTCGCACGTCCCGCGTCCCTGGGGGGTTCGTCTTTTTCTTTCCAGCCGAAGGCGATGAGGGCGATGCCGATTAGGACGAGCAGTGCTAGGATGACGAAGAGCGCGATTTGCGTCCTGAGTGAAAGTTTGGGGAAAGAGGCTTTTATCTTGTTCCAAAAACCTGCAATCGGGGCGGCTGCGGTGGTCGAAGCGTTGGAAGTGATGGAACCGAAACGTTCGTCCCATTGGGCCAGTACGCTCCTGTCCTTGTCCGTCAGGTTCTGATCGTTGAGTGGATCGGCATCACCAGTCTGGATTTTGCTTTCCGGGGAATTGGCTTTGACCAAATCTCGCAAAAAGCGGTAATGGCGGGTGAGTGCATTTTTGGCATTGGCCGAGAGTTGTTCGCTGGGCATGGCCATCAGGCTTTTGACGGCGTGACGATACCGGTCCGGTCTTTGGCGCATGGCTTGGCAGGCCGCGTCGTCGCCATGGGGAATGTTCCAGCCATCGCTCCAAAGATCCAACGATTTGGCCAGACGTTCCATACCATCAGTGTATTGCGTGGTGAGATAACCCGTGGTCACGGTGTCGTAGACGCTGTTCCACCATGTGGAGAGCGGCATGCGCACGTCCCCACACGGCACCATGTCCAAGAGCGCATTGCGCATCATGGAATAGGATTCAGCGTCGCCTTGCGTATCGCGGTAACGTTGGTTGCCGCGCGCGTAATATTCCATGGCGCTCGGATCCGCGATCGTCCAGTAGACGTCGTTGCCCACTTCGATTTTGAGGTCGTTGAAACTCCACGTGGCCGCGCGTCCGGAATAGGCCAGGGTAAGCATGGTGTCACCATCGCGTTTGCGCAAAGATAGATTCCAGTTGGCCGCGTCGTACGGCATGACGGCTTCGAAAACGCCGCTTTGGATTGAGCCGTCCCAACCTGCTCCGGTTGAGATGGCGAACGGGAATTCCAACTTTTCAACGGGTTGATTGCCGCGCAAATCCAAAATCAAATCCGAGTTTTCAAAAATCGTGACCGTTACCACAGAAGCCGTAACGTCCCGCTGTGTGTTTTGCAGGCGCAGTGTTTTGGGCGCGCCCGGACGGACTTCTTTGCCGTTCACATATACTGTGGTGAGTTCGGCTAGTTTGCCGTTGGCTGAAGGCAAAGGCACTCCAATGTCCAAAGTCTGCGTGGCTCCGGGGTTATGGAATTTGTAGGTGGTTTGCACGGGCACGGCGTCTTGGGCTTTGCCGCGTCGGCCCATCTGGTCAAAGCGGTAAGTGACGCGCAACTCATCGAGTTGGATTTTAGAGGCGGACGAGGGGCCGGGCAGTCCGAAGCCTTGGTATTCCGGTCCGGCAGCGAGCGTGGCGGACGCCAAGGACAAGCCCAAAAACAGGGCGGCCAAGGATGCGACATGGAGCAGTTTGCGCATATGTTTGGGTTGGTTAATTACCATTAACTTTAGCCATACCAATGATTTTAAGTCAAAAGAGGCAGGGTCGTTTCAAAAATGCGTAAAAAAAATCAAAATTAGCTAATTTCAATCAAAAAACGTCCTTCCGGACGTTGTTTTTGTTGCTTAGGGATTTTCGAGGGGTTTTTCGGCGGGCGCTTCTGTCGGTTCTGGCCATAGATTAAATTCGCGCATGGACTTGTCCGCCAAATCTTCGGCTTCGTCAATATCAACCATCTCTTCAAGAATGAGGTGGTTGATGATGGCCGCGCGACACTCGCCCTTGGTTTTGAGCGTGCCGCGTTCGTCGAAACACAAACCTTTGATGAATTCTTTTTCTGCCATATTGGTTACATTATATGTAGCGGGTTTTAGCGGTGCAAGACCTTATTCGATTTTTTGCGGGTAAGCCACGACCACGTTGGGTATGGGTGCCGAAGGTTCTTCAAAGGTCGAGCTGGCGAATCCATAGGACATGCCCGTGGAAGGCCCACCGTCCAAATTGACCGCGACCCTGAATTTTTCCGGTTGTTGTGACAGCCAATCCGAGAATTCACGCAGGGAAACCGCTCCGTTTTGCGTGACGATGGCGTAGGTCGTGCCATCCGCGGCCGTGGCCAAGGCCGTGCGCCGCGCGTATTTTTGCGAATCGTTCTCCACTGATGCCTTGCTGTTCGCTACCAAAGTAGGGAAGCTTAATAAAACTTGATCCGTATCTTGGGGTTGGGGTTGTGGGTCATCCACCAGATGGATTAGTGCCAAACGTCCGTCACGCACGCGGACCATGCCGGTATATGAGTTCTTCTCATGTTGCTTGTCCAAAGTCGGCCAATTGCCCATGGACTTGCCGTTGGTGCGATAGAATCCAGAGGGCGTCATGTCTTCCGTGAAATACGAACCGTTGATGACCATGGCCGCGCCTAAATCTTGGCGCCATTGGGAGACTGTTTTGGGGTTTTTAGGATCGTTAGCCAAGGCGAAGCGGTATTTTTCGTACGACATTTTGGCCAAAGCAAAAGTCACGGTCCGACCGTCCGCGTAAGTCACGTTCCGAACCTCGATATCCTTTGGCAAAACCACGGAATCGGAGTTTGAACTGGTGGCCGTGGCCGTATTCTTTTGGTCCAAAGGCATGGTCTGCACGTTGACTTCCAAACACCCCGAACCCACGAATGAGCAGGCCAGGGCAAGGGCAAGTATTTTTTTGGTTTTCTCGAATTTCACCATAGAGCCAACAGCATACAATATTATTTCCTTACGGGCCAATAGGCTTTGGGAGCGGATTGACGCGGATTTTTTTTGCGGTTAGTATATGCGCGCGTCAAATCCAGTTATAAATTCGGCTTGGCGCAAGGTTGAATGGAGAGGTGGCAGAGTGGTCGAATGTACCGCCCTGTCATGCGACAGGGTGAAGACTCGAAATCCGGCGTACCCGCAAGGGTACCGAGGGTTTGCCCGGAGGGCATCCCGTCGGATGACGGGACGAATCGTTGTTAACCTATGAGGTACGTATATTTCCTTCGGCTTTCAAACGGAGACATTTACACGGGCAGATCCGACGACCTGGAACGGCGTTTGTCAGAACACGAGCGAGGCAACGTCGAATCCACTAGCAAGTACTTGCCGTTTGATTTAATCGGATACGAGGCGTATCTTGAATCATCGGACGCGGATAGGAGGGAGAGGTTCATGAAAACGACTGAAGGGAAAAGGTTGTTTCGTCAGCAATATAGAGATGTTTTGGAGAGGTGGCAGAGTGGTCGAATGTACCGCCCTGTCATGCGACAGGGTGAAGA
>CAZRYH010000005.1:0-43952 GCA_964604275.1 uncultured Gammaproteobacteria bacterium | reverse complement strand
TGGAGAGGTGGCAGAGTGGTCGAATGTACCGCCCTGTCATGCGACAGGGTGAAGACTCGAAATCCGGCGTACCCGCAAGGGTACCGAGGGTTTGCCCGGAGGGCATCCCGTCGGATGACGGGACGAATCGTTGTTAACCTATGAGGTACGTATATTTCCTTCGGCTTTCAAACGGAGACATTTACACGGGCAGATCCGACGACCTGGAACGGCGTTTGTCAGAACACGAGCGAGGCAACGTCGAATCCACTAGCAAGTACTTGCCGTTTGATTTAATCGGATACGAGGCGTATCTTGAATCATCGGACGCGGATAGGAGGGAGAGGTTCATGAAAACGACTGAAGGGAAAAGGTTGTTTCGTCAGCAATATAGAGATGTTTTGGAGAGGTGACAGAGTGGTCGAATGTACCGGACTCGAAATCCGGCGTACCCGCAAGGGTACCGAGGGTTCGAATCCCTCCCTCTCCGCCATGAAAAAACGACCCTTTGGGTCGTTTTTTTGATTACTATACCGTCTATTGATTACGAAGGTTGTTCTTCCGTCTGCTCATCCTCGTCTTGGCGGTCGCGGGGTTTCATGAGCGGGAAGATCTGGCATTCGCGGATGTTCTTATCCATCAGGAAGCTGAAGACACGTTCGCTCATGCCGAAGCCGCAAGTCGGAGGCATGCCGTATTCGAGCGCCTCGACGAATTCCTCGTCGAACATTTGCGCCTCGTCGTCACCCTGCTCGCGAAGTTTGGATTGCTGGCGGAAGCGTTCGGCTTGGTCGATGGGGTCGTTGAGCTCACTGTAACCGTTGCCGACTTCGGAGCCGGCGAGGATGGGTTGGAAACGTTGGGCGAGTTCCGGGTGTTTCTGGTCACGTTTGGCGAGCGGGGAAACGGTGATCGGGATGCCCACCACAAAACCTGGTCCGGAAATCTGTTTGCGGCAGAATTTCCAAAGATTATCCACGGCGCGCGTGATGTTGAAGCCTTTCCTGTCGTATTCGATTTTGAGTTCTTTGAGTTTGGCTTCTATCTCTTCGATGGTGGCATTCAAGACGTCGACCCCCGTGAATTTAAGGACGGTCTCGCGGTAATCGTACCGGTCCCAGGTTTTATCCAAATCTATGTCGTGGCCGTTGATTTGGAATTTGGTTGTCCCGAAAGTGTTTTGGGCTATGTATTTGTACATCTCTTCGACCAAAGCCATGCCTTTTTCATAATCCGCGTAACCCCAATAAAATTCCATTTGCGTGTAGTCCTGCAGATGTTCCGCGTCCATGCCTTCGTTCCGGAATTGTCGGCCGATTTCGAAGGTTTTTTCATAACCCGCAACCATCAGACGCTTTTGCCAGAGCTCGCCCATGGAAATACGGAGGTATACGTCGATGTCCAAGGCATTGTGGTGCGTCGCGAACGGGCGCGCATCCGCACCGCCGGTGGTGACCTCGAGCACGGGCGTCTCAACTTCCATAAAGCCACGCTCCACGAGAAAATTTCTGACCGATTGCCAGAATTTTGCCTTTTTCTCGAACATGTCGCGCACCTCCGGATTGGTCAGGATGTCGAGATAACGTTTGCGGAGACGTTCTTCTTCATTTTTGAAACCATAATACTTGTCGGGTATGGGGCGGAGGGTCTTGGTCAGCAAGGCCGCGGACGAAATCTCCAAAGAATTTTGTCCCGATCGAGTAACGTACGCTTTGCCGCGCGCTTCGATGAAATCGCCGGAGTTTATAAGCTCCTTAAACAGTTTGGAAATCTCGGCGGTCACGTTTTTTTCGTTAAGCACGATTTGGATGGTGCCAGAGCCGTCGTCCAAATCCGCGAACACGAGAGCGCCGTGCGCCCGAATGCTGCGGAGGCGTCCGGCCAGGCAGACCTCTTTGGACGACTCCAAATACTCGGAGAACGCCTTGATGAAGTCCTGTATCCGCAGCTCGCGTTGGGTTGTCGCCGCAAAAGGATCGATTCCCATTTCGCGAATCGTCGAGAGGCGTTTTTGTCTTTCCTGATACTCATCAAAGATGTTCATAATGAGCAAAATGATAGAATATTGACACCCTGCGGTCAACTGGCGCACGCTCTGTACTTAAGGGCGGATGAATGCGCTTTTGTTGGCTAAAAACCTGGGTTAAAAGGCAATGACCACGGAAGACAGAAATGGCATAAGTCGTATACAATTGGCGCTGACCTTATGAAAAAAACAAACTACACAAACTCCAAACCCGCGGGACCGGGATTATTTAGCGTAATCGGTCCCTACAAAATCCAGATTGCCCTCCTGGTAATCCTGACCGTAGTTGCTCAAGGACTGGGTTTGATTTTACCCAAACTTATCGCCACGGGCATCGATTCGTACTCGGCAGGAACATTCGCACCCAATATTTTCGTGGTCGAATTCTTGGCCATCACGCTAGGGGTTTTGATTTTTACTTACATCCAAAGCGTGATGCAGGCTTATGTTTCTGAAAAAGCGGCCAGGGATTTGCGCAACAAGTTGTCGCATAAAATCTCGGAGCAAGATAACGCCACGGTGCAGGCATTGACCCCGGCCAAATTGCTGACCAACCTGACTTCGGATATCGATGCGGTCAAACTTTTTGTGTCCCAGGCCATTCCGGCCATCATCACCTCGCTCGTCTTAATCATCGGCGCCAGCGCCTTGCTCATCACCATAGATTGGCAACTCGCCTTGGTGGTTTTGGCCATCGTGCCCGTGATCGGCGCGACCTTTTATACGATTTTCGGCAAGATTCGCAAACTGTTTATCAGGGCTCAAGAAGCCATCGATTGGCTGAACCGTGTTATCAACGAAAGCATCCTGGGCTCGTCGCTCATTCGCCTTTTGAACGCACAAAATTCGGAGTTCCAAAAGTTTGTGTCCGCGAATACGGAGGCCAAAGATATCGGGCTTTCCATCCTGAAACTGTTCGCCAGCCTTTTGCCCATCGTTTCATTTTTGGCCAACGTGGCCACGCTCTCCATTTTGCTGTTGGGCGGCCATTACGTAATCACGGGCAGGATGACTTTGGGAGATTTTTCCGCGTTCAACAATTATTTGCTGATTCTCATATTTCCCATTTTTTTGCTTGGTTTCACCAGCAACGTGATAGCGCAGGCCGCAGCGTCTTACGCACGCATCCGTGGAATCTTGGATAAAAAAGAAGAGGCGCGCAAGGGCGATATTCAAGCCATGCCGGGTGGCGGTTTGGAATTGGCCGAGGTGGCCGTCCGTTACGGAGAAAAATTTGCCTTGAAGGACGTTTCTTTGGCCATAAAACCCAAGACCAAGACGGCCATCATCGGTCCCACGGCCGCGGGCAAGACGCAGTTGCTGTACCTGCTGACCGGTTTGATCGAACCCACGTCCGGTCGAATACAGTACGGGGGCAAAGCTTTGGCCGAATACGATCCTGTCAGCCTGCACCAGCAAATCGCCTTCGTGTTCCAAGACAGCGTGATTTTCAACCTGAGTTTGCGCGAGAACATCGCGTTTAGCGCCACGGTGGGGGACGAGGATTTGCGCAAAGCCGTGGCCACTGCCGAACTCTCTGATTTCATCTCGGCCTTGCCCAAGGGTTTGGATACCGTGGTGAGCGAACGCGGCACCAGCCTTTCCGGCGGCCAGAAGCAACGCATCATGCTGGCCCGAGCTTTGGCGCTGAATCCGAGTGTTTTGTTGCTGGATGATTTTACGGCGCGCGTGGACGTGAACACGGAAAAGCGCATTTTGGAAAACGTGCACCGCAATTATCCGGATTTGACGCTTATATCCGTTA
Source organism: uncultured Gammaproteobacteria bacterium (assembly GCA_964604275.1). Lineage (GTDB taxonomy): Bacteria > Patescibacteriota > Patescibacteriia > 2-12-FULL-60-25 > 2-12-FULL-60-25 > MWCR01. The sequence continues at coordinate 40,182 of CAZRYH010000005.1, read as the reverse complement.
CGCAAAAGGTGTCCGCTGTGCAGGATTATGACCAGATCGTGGTTTTGATGGAGGGCGAATTGCTGGCCAAAGGCAAACATGAACAGCTGATGGCGTCATGCCCCGAATACGTCCAGATATTCGAGTCACAACGCAGTACGTCAACATATGAAATACACCCTGAATAAAACCGAACAAGAGAACAAAAAAATCGGAGGCTTTAAGGCATTGGACAGATTGTGGCCCCTGGTCAAAAAGGAGAAGCGCGACTTGCTCATCGCCATGGTGGCTGTGCTTTTCAATTCCGGAGCCGCTTTGGCCGCGCCCTTCATCATCAGTTATACGGTCGACCACTACATGTCTGCGCGAGATTTCAACGGCGTGCTTGCGGCCGCGGGTCTATTGTTGGCCGTGTACGCGGTGGGCTTGGTTTCGGCGTACATCCAGACCATGCGTATGGGTAGCGTTGGCCGGCGTGTGCTCTACAACTTCCGCAACGAAATCTTTCTTAAGCTCCAGGAATTGCCCGTGGCCTTTTTCAACCAAAACAAGGCCGGAGATTTGATTTCGCGCATCAATAACGACACGGATCGCTTGAACCAATTCTTCGCGCAAGCGTTGATGCAGTTCGTGGGCAGCTTCTTCATCATCGTGGGCGCGGGCGTCCTGCTTTTGGTGTTGAACGTACGCTTGGGTGTGGCGTCTTTGCTGCCGGCCTTATTCGTCTTGATCGTAACGCGTTTAATTTCGCCTTGGGTCAGGCGGCGCAATAAGGAAAGTCTGCAAAGTTTGGGCGGCATGAGTGCGGAAATCCAGGAGAGTCTGGGAAATTTTAAGGTCATCGTGGCGTTTAACCGTTTGGATTATTTCCGCGACAAGTTCAGCTTGGCCAATGGTTTGAATTTCAAGGCTTCGGTCAACGCGGCTTTTGCCAACGCCGTGTTCATGCCCATATACGTTTTGGCGTCCAACTTAGCTCAACTCACGGTTTTGGCTTATGGGGTCTGGCTAATTGCCCATGGCGATATGACGGTCGGTTTGCTCATCGGTTATCTGTTGTACGTGAACAATTTTTATTTTCCTTTACGCCAACTCGCCAGCGTGTGGTCTTCGTTCGAGCAATCCTTAGCCGCATTGGACCGCGTCTCAGAAGTCCTGTCTTTGAAAACCGACATGGAGGTCCTCCCTTGGTCCGGAAAGGATGTGGCAGCGGAAAACGCGCCCATCCTGACGTTTCGCGACGTAACCTTTCGTTATCCAGACGGAGAGGACGTGTTGCATAGAATCAATTTGGAGCTGCATCGCGGCAAGACCTACGCTTTGGTCGGTCCCACCGGGGGAGGTAAGACCACCACCGCTTCCATCATGGCGCGTCTTTACGATCCGACCGAAGGCAAGGTGGAATTGGGCGGCCGCGACATCCGTACCTATGACCCGGAAGAGCGCGCCCGTAAAATCGGTTTCATCTTGCAAGAACCTTTCCTATTCTCCGGATCCCTGTTGGACAACCTGTTTTATGGACATCCAGAGTTCGCAGGTTCCAATCAAAAGCAGCGCGAAGCCGCTTTGGCAGAACTGGGCATGGACGAGCTTTTGCAGAACTTCGAAAAAGGTTTGGACACGCAAATCAAGACCGGTGGCGAGAGCATCAGCTTGGGGCAGCGCCAACTCATCGCCTTCGTGCGCGCGGTCTTGCGCCATCCAGAGATATTGATATTGGACGAAGCCACGGCCAACATCGACACGGTCACGGAACAGATGCTCGATAAGGCACTGGACAAATTGTCCGCCAAAACCACCAAGGTGATCATTGCCCACCGCCTGAACACCATCGAAAACGCGGACGAAATCTATTTCGTAAACCACGGGGAAGTCGTGCCGGCCGGTTCGTTCCAACACGCAGTGGAGATGCTCATGCACGGCAGGCGTACATCCTGAAAACAGAGGACCCGAAAGGGTCTTTTTTAATGGCGTTTTTGCGTTCGTCATTTATTTTGCGCTGTTCACGTAGTATCCATATGCCTTAACTAGCCATAAACGTATGAACAAAATCACTCCGCATTTGTGGTTCGACGACAAAGCCGAAGAAGCGGTGAATTTTTACGTTTCCATCTTCAAGAACTCAAAAATCATCAATGTTTCCCGATATGGAGAGGCGGGCGCGGAAATTTCTGGGCGGCCTGCGGATTCGGCCATGACTGTGGCTTTTGAACTGGAAGGCCAATCGTTCATGGCTTTGAATGGGGGTCCGGTCTTTGAGTTTTCGCCGGCCATTTCCTTTGTGGTGTATTGCGAAAACCAAGACGAGGTGGACCATTTTTGGGACAACCTGTCGCAAGGCGGACAAACTGAGCAATGCGGTTGGCTAAAGGATAGATTCGGCGTCTCTTGGCAGATCGTGCCCACGTTGTTGGGCGACATGATGCAGAATGCGGACAGGGCCACCACGGAAAGGGTCATGGCCGAATTGTTGAAGATGCAAAAAATAGATATAGATCTTTTGTTGCTGGCATACGAACGTACGGATTCTGTTCCCGAAAAAAAGGACGATGAAGCGGCCGGGTGAGCCGCTTTTCGTTTGCCACACGTTTCTGTTAAGCTCATACGGTTATGCAAAACACATGGTATGCGCCAGATCCCGTGGCCCAATGTTTGGACGCCGCCGGCGTGGAGAAAAATTGTGACCGCGGGTTGGAACGCGCCCGTCTTTTGGCCGATAGGATTCGCGCTTTGGAAAACGTACCGGATGCTGATTTGAATTGGGAAAACACATTCGGCGCCTTTGACGACCTGACTTTCGCCTTTATGGAGTCGTCTGGCGTGGCCGAACTTATGCTGCTGTGCCATCCGGACCAAGAAGTGCGCCAAGCGGCCGCGGCTTGTGAACCGCGCGTGGACGCCATGGCCTCTGATTTGTTCATGGACGATAAAATCGCGAACGTTTTGAAACGCGCGCATGCAAAAATAGCCGGACTGGGCAACCCTCAGGCGCGCTTCATGCAAAAGACCTTGGACAAATATCGCCGCAACGGTTTGGACCTGCCGCTCGAAGGCCGCGCAAAACTCAAAGCCTTGAATGAAGAACTGACGGTTTTGGGTCAGACATTTCAGAAGAACATCGCAGAATCCAAAAGCGAAATCAAAATCCCAGCCACCTCTTTGGAGGGTTTGCCGGGCGCTTACGTCTCCAGCCATCCGGCGGACGCGGACGGAAAAGTCGTCATCACCACGACCGGGCCGGATTTCGTGCCTTTCATGCGTTATGCCAAGGATAGGGCTGCGGCGCTGGCCTTGCATTTGGTTAGCAACAATCGGGCCAAGGAGAATTTGCCGTTGCTCGACAGGATATTGGCCGCGCGTCAGGAAAAAGCCGAATTGTTGGGTTACAAGAATTGGGCGGACTATGTTTTGGAACCCATGATGGCCAAGGATTCCAAAAATGTCGCGGCTTTTTTACACCGCCTGCATGTCGGTCTATCGAAAAAACGCGACGAGGAATATGCCGAGCTTTTGGCCGAGGCACAAAAACAGAATCTGACCGATGCGGAAGGCCGAGTCTCGGTCTCGGACGCGGTTTATCTGCACGATGTGGTACAAGGCAAAAAATTCTCGTTGGATACGCAGGCCTTGAGCGAATATTTCGAAGTTTCGGCCGTACAAGCGGGCGTGATGCGTCTGGCCGCGGATTTGTACGGCGTGACTTTTGAAAAAGCGGACTTGCCCACGTGGCATACGGACATCCAATCGTTCCATCTTAAAGACGGCGATCGAATATTGGGTGTTATGTACTTGGATTTGCATCCACGTGACAACAAATATCAGCACGCAGCGGTTTTCACCTTGAGGCAAACCCATAAACGTGACGGGGAACGGGTGATGCCGTACGCGGCTTTGGTATGCAATTTTCCGAAACCAGGTTCCACGCCCGCATTGTTGGACCACGATCAGGTCTGCACCTTTTTCCACGAGTTCGGACATCTTCTGCATGACTTGCTCAGTCAATCCGAATTGGCAACGTTCGCGGGCACCAGCGTGGTCAGGGATTTCGTGGAGACGCCATCGCAGCTGTTTGAGGAATGGGCTTGGAACCGCGAGGTGTTGGACGGGTTCGCGCGCCACCATCGTACGGGCCAGAAGATTCCGGACCAGATGTTTAGCGCCATGTCGCAAGCCAGGACTTTCGGTGAGGCGATTTTTACGGATCGGCAAATCTATCTTTCGGTTTTGGATCAGGAATACCACACGCGCGCCCCGGGATTCGATACCACCAAGGTCATGGAACAGCTGCACGTGGAATACAGTCCGTTCAAGCGTGTTCCGGACACATATTTCCAAGCTATTTTCGGTCATCTAGTGGGTTATGACGCGGCGTATTACGGATATCAGTGGGCTTTATCCATGGCCATGGATTTGCGTTCGCGTTTTTTGGAGAAAGGTTTTATGGACCGTGAGTTGGCGGACCAATATCGGAAAAAGATATTGGAACCGGGTGGCGGGGAGGACGAGAATCACATGATGCGTGAGTTTTTGGGGCGTGAACCCAGCGAAAAAGCGTATTTGGAATATTTGGGTATCGCCTAAACCAGGGTTGACCGAAACGTCTCTTCATGGTTCCTTCATGGTCCGGGGAATACACTTTGGATATGAAGATTTTAGTGGTCGAGGACGAGCCTAAGCTCAACCAAGGTTTGGTGCGCGGCCTGCAACAACGCGGTTATGCCGTGGATTTTGCGTTGGACGGTTTGGAAGGGGAGAAGATGGCCAGGATGAATGGTTACGATCTTGTGATTTTGGACGTGATGTTGCCGGGTCGCGACGGTTTGTCCATCTGCAAAAATTTGAGGGCCGGAGGCGTTGACTCGCCGGTTTTGTTTTTGACCGCGCGCGACGCCACGCAGGATAAAATTCAGGGTTTGGATTTGGGCGGTGACGATTACATGACCAAGCCTTTTTCCTTCGACGAGTTGGCCGCACGCGTCAGGACTTTGCTGCGTCGCCCCAAAGCCGTGGTGAATGACGATTTGCGTCTGGACGGCATGGTGTTGGATACGCGCGCCCAGACCCTGACCGTGGAAGGCAAAGAAGTCGCTTTGACGTTGCGCGAGTACGGCTTGTTGGAATACCTGTTGCGCAATCAGGGAATGGTCGTGACGCAACAAGACGTGTTGGACCACGTGTGGGACAGGTTTTACGACAGTTTGAGCAACGTGGTGAACGTACACGTGAAAAACCTGAGGAAAAAATTACCTAACCAATATGCCAAGCGTATACAAACCGTCTGGGGAAAGGGCTATCGGCTTTCTTAGCGGACAATTCCGAACCGCGAGATTTCGATTGACCCTCATATATATGGCCATCTTGGCGGCCATACTTTTCATGTCCAGCAGCGTAAGCTATTCGGCTTTCGCCAACCGCCTGGAGAACCGCTTCCGCGGTCAAGGCGTTATGGGCATGATGCAATTGCCTCCAGGCTATCTGCCGCCGCGGCAACAGGATTTGCTGAATGACTTGTTCAATTCCTTGTTGGTGGTGAACGGAATTTTGTTGGTGACCGCGGGCGCGGCCAGTTATCTTTTAGCCGGCGTGACGCTGGAACCCATACAGGCGGCCTACGAAAAACAGAAACGTTTTTTGAGCGATGCGTCGCACGAATTGCGTACGCCGCTTTCCATCCTCAAGCTCACGCTTGAAAACCGTTTGTCCGAGGCGGACGCCGGGGACACGGAAAAGGCGGGTATCCGCAGCAATCTGGAGGAGGTGGACCGCATGTCCGACATCGTGTCCGGGTTGTTGTCGCTGTCGCGCCTGGAAGACGCGCAAAAGGATGAAGTCGTGAATGCGCAAAAAGTGGATTTGCAGACGGCGCTGAGTAAGACGGTCGAGCGTTTTCAGGTTTTGGCCAAAGACCATCAAGTCAATCTCCAATCTCCGTCATTCGGTTCGGAAAGGATCGAGGTCTGGGCCGATCCGGCGCTGTTGGACCAAGTGTTGGGCAACGTGGTCAAGAACGCGATTGCATACAACAAGCCGGGCGGAGGTGTCGAGATGCAGATTCAACGTGACCACGACCAAACTATTTTGAAGATAAAAGACACGGGCGTGGGCATAGCACCACAAGACTTACCCAAGGTTTTCGACCGGTTTTACCGCGCTGACACGAGCCGCTCACGTAAAACTGGCGGCAGCGGTTTGGGTCTTCCTATCGTTAAATCGGCCATGCGCCGTATGGGTGGCAAGGTGGAGATGGCGAGCGCGGTGGGTCAAGGGACAACGGTCAGCCTGTCCTTCAAAAGCTCATGATATAAAAATGGCCAATCCGGCCATTTTTTAATTTGAAATTGTTTTATGGCCTAAGGCGTACGTGGGTGTGGAAAAATCGCCTCTGGCTTCACATTTTCTTCATGCGCCTTTTGTTATCTTAAAATCACCAACCACAGGAGCCGAAGACGCGCCTTAGTCGGATGAGGGCGGAAGTTTATGGAAATTCGACGAGGACGAACTCGCTTCCAGTTGGCTGCGGACCGTGCGCACCCTGTCGCCTTGGGGTCGAGGGCGACAAAGGACTGGCCGGTAAATAAATCTTAATACATATAGAGACCTTATGAAAATATTCAATAAATTGGCGATCGGAGCGGCCGCTTTAGCCGGTACCGCGACTTTGGGGGCCGGCGTGATGGCCGCCACCGTGACCACGGGAACCAATCCCATGAACCACTTGGCGAATGCCATCGCTTCCAAGTTTAACCTCAATCCCACGGACGTACAAAAGGTTTTCGACGAAGAACGCACGCAAATGCAGGCTCAACGCCAAGCTCAAGGTGCCGCTCGCGTGCAGGAAAGATTGGACCAAGCTGTAAAAGATGGAAAACTTACCCAAGCCCAAAAGGACATGATTCTCGCTAAGCATGTCGAAATGCAAAATTTCATGAAGAGTCTAGATGGCAAAACGCCTGTAGAAAGGCAAGCTGCCATGAAGACAGAAATGGACGCGGTCCAAGCATGGGCCAAGACCAACAACATCCCCGAGGAGTACGTGATGATGTTTGGTAACGGCGGCCGCGGTTTAGGTCAAGGCATGGGTAAGGGGATGGGGATGGGCAAAGGTAAAGGTATGATGGGTATGGGTGAGGGCATAAAGAACGTCCTGTCCCAAGCGGTCACGGACGGCAAACTGAGCCAAGCCCAATCTGACTTGATCGCGGCCAAGCATGACGAGTACAAAACTTTCATGCAAAGCTTGCAGGGCAAGACCCAGGAGGAGCGCCAAACGGCTATCGACGCCAAACAGCTTGAGCTCGAAGGTTGGGCCAAGACCAACAATATCTCGCTGGAATTCGTGAAATTCGGTCCTGGTGAGCGTGGTCAAAACGGCATGCATAAAGGCTGGGGCAATCAAGGCCAGGGACGCAATAAAGCTCAGTAAATTCAAGAACTTCAATTTAAGTACGAAATTCCGGCATGAGCCGGTTTTTCGTATTTCCTTTGAAATTCGTACAAAGCTCAAAACGTAATTTTATTGAGTGGCAAATAAAATGCAAAATGAAGAAAAAGGCCTTTTTTAGTTAATCTTGAAAGGTCTTAATGCGTTGAAGAAAGAGGGGTATAATTCTTAATCGCATCTTCAAATATGCAATGGTACAAAAAAGTAGTCTTAAGCGTAGCCGCATTTTCCTCGGTTTTGACGCTCGGCGCGGGTTCGGCGCATGCCTTAACCAGCTACGGCGCGGACCCGGCTGAGGATTTGGCCATGTTGATAGCCGCTCGTTTCAACCTTAACCCAGACGACGTACATCGAGTCATCGATGAACACCATGCCGCCATGCAGGAAATGGCATACGGCAATCGCGACTGGGGCACTTGGCTGTATGACGGAGAGAATCCGGTAGGGGACAATATTGAGGATTTTGATCGATATGTGCCCTACAGTTCTTCACCAGACGGAGGTTGGAACATGGATCAAGCCGTATATGACGGTTTGACACAAGAACAGCGCGACCTGATACGCGCCAAGCAATCGCAGGTCGATGATTACCTCTCGGGTTGGAGCGGCATGTCTGCCGACACCCGACAGTCCGCGGTTCAAAGACTGATGGATGCGGTCAATACTTGGGCGGACGAAAATGACATTCCCCGCGGTTACATCGATTTCGGCATTCAGATCGTGAACGTCGATGATGGGGCGCGCGATTACGGTTTCATGCCGTATAGTTTGACCGCGTTGAACCAATTGGTGAACGAGGGGAATCTAACGCGTGATCAACGCGATCTGATCGTCTCCAAACAGTCGGAAATCCAGAGTTTTCTCGACAGTCTGGCGGGCCGGACCGCGGAAGGTCGTCGTCTGTCGTTGCGCCAATTCAGGCAACAGCTCAACCAGTGGGCATCTGACAATAACATTCCGAGCCGTTACGTCGCTGCCTGGTTGAACCTTGGTTTGATCCAATTGGATTCCAATGGATTGCCGTCCACGACCAGCACCAACCAAGGAACTACTTCGACGGGTAGCACCAACACGCAATCCGGAAACGGGACGAGTACCAATGGTAACGCCGCAACCGTAAACAATATTCAAAATGGTGTGGTGGATAATACCAACCATCCTACCGTCTCAAATAATAACGGTACGATTGGAACGGGTGGAACGTCCACGAGCATGACAACCACTGGCACGACCAATACCAGTGCGACTAACACAGCGACAGGATCGTCTGGGACGGTCACGTCTAATACAAATAGCGGAACCAGCACCGCGTCGACAAGCACGACATCTAACAGCGCAATTTAACCCAAAATGGTTGCTCTCCTAAAAACCGCCTCAGGCGGTTTTTTGGATTTTTTCGTGGTCTGCCGTTATCATACGACCATAACAACCTAAACCAGTTTATGAAACAGTGCGTTACGTGCGGCATGCCCATGGAAGCTAATGAAGATTTCGCCTTGGGGGACGTGAATGCGGAAAATTGTCGTTATTGCGTCAACGATGATGGGAGCGTGAAGAGTTGCGATGAGATATTTGAGGGCGGCGTAGATTTTTTCATGTCTACGTTCGCGAATAATCAGAATATGGCCGAACGTCTGTGCCGCAAGAACATGTTGGGTTTGCCGTTTTGGCAGGGTAAGGACTGCGACTGTCTGAAAGGTGAGATGGCCACAGAAGAGGAATACGCGGATTTCATGAAGAAGATGGAATAGAAAAACCACGACAATCCTCGTAAACAAAAAAGACGGTCAAAACCGTCTTTTTTAATGGTGGACGCCGAGGGATTCGAACCCCCGACCCTCTCGGTGTAAACGAGATGCTCTAACCAACTGAGCTAGGCGTCCTTGAATTGCGACATGATTCTTTCGATGTGAACGAGATGCTCTAGCCAACTGCCTGCCCGCCCGCCGAAGTCCGACGAAGGCGGGGAGCTAGGCGTCCTCAAATTGTGTAATCATCCTCTTGGTGTCTTTCTTGGAGCGAATGCGCATAATAATAAGCGAGAATTGGTTCTGTGTCCAGTGCGAGACGGATGGCGTCCGAGGCTTGACTTTTGGCTAAAAATAGACTTAGATGCTTTTGGTTCATTGGGTAATTTTAGCTTTTCACAAAAAGTGGAGGCAATGGTGGATTGGAACTTCAAGGCTTTGCGTCCCGCGGATGATCATGACGGTCTTGAGCTTGTCGATCTCTTGAAGGAGCAGTCGCAGCGCGTAAATCAATATAAGGTTGCGCTCCGCAAGGCCAACTCCTCGGATGTGGCAAGACCCATTTTTTCCAAGTATTTCGTGAAGGGAAGCGTGGGGTCCGGGTCAACTTACAACGTCGCGACCGGAAACGTGGAATACGGTTTTTGCCAGTCCCTACACGGCGAGGAATTCGCGGTCGCTGCGTTTCTCTCGCACTTTGGCAGAAAACGTATGGGTGGCGAAGTGCTCGGCCTCATTGCTGGCAGTCCTGGCAACATCGCTACGCCGTGTGGTAACTGCCGCGACATCCTGCTCGATAACTTCGGTCCGGACTTGGAAATCGTTTCCGGCGCGGCCGAGGGCGGTGTGGCCGTGGTGGCCAAGCTGAGCCAGTATCTGTGCGACGCTTTTGAGTCCATAGGTATGGATGAGGCGGACACGATGATTTCCGTGATGGAAAAAGCCGAAGCCGCGCTCAAATCCGGAGAAGCCTTGGCCAACGATGCCTATTCGCCGGCCGATGTGCATCCGGAGCGTAAGTATTGCGCCCTCGTTGTGACAAAGCACAGCGAGTATTTGGGGGCGCACGACGTGATGTGCGACTACCATCCCATCTATGCCCTGCGCGACGCCGTGCGCCAGGCTCGGCGTGCCCACGATGCCTCTGTGCGTCTCGTCATCGTGGTGGGACGTGGCCAAGCCGACCGTCCTCCGCACGTCATGTACAAGGATAGGCAGCATCTCATGGAGCTGTGTGTGCAGGGTGGATTGATTGAGGGCCTGCAAGCAGACGCGCCGGTCTATCTGGTGTCCGTGGACAAGGAACGAGTGTATCAGAGCGTCTGGCGGACAAGCGTCAAGCAGTGGTTGCCGTTCCCGTTCTCGCCCCGCAACTTCGGCCCGGAGTTTATCGAAAAACTTACGGCCTACTACCGCAAACTCGGGTGACCTTTAAGGTCATTTTTTAATAGTCATCCCTGAATCACATCCCTCGACATGACATCATTTCAATCGTCATCCTGAGTCGCATCAAGGAGAAAGGTGATGTGAGTTGTAGTTATACGCGCGACGAAGGATCTACGAGGGTTAATGGATGCTCTCGACAGCGGTTCTGATTTGAAGATCCCTCGTCACTCCCCTCCAGAGGCGGGCAGGCGATTTTTCTCGGGATGACATTGAGGAATTGAAAATCCTGAGTCGCATCCAAGGGACGACTTCCCTCGGGATGACATTGGATATTATTTCATTTTTGAGACGAGACGTTGGAGGAGGGCGAAGGGGGAGTGGCCTGAAGGGATGCCGTTCATCTCCAAAAAGCCATTGCCCTCTACGTCTTTGCCATCGTGTTTGCCGTGCACACGGAGAGGGCCTTCCCAGTAGCGGAAGGGGCCGTGCGACATCTCTTGGTTGCGGACTTTGGGAGTGGACATGAGTTCGATTTTGAATTCCGGAATGCTGATTTTCCAATCCAGATTGTATTTGGCCTTTGATTTTGGACCCTCCCATGGTTTGGATAGTGGTTCCAACTTTAATTTCCGCGAGATTGATTGTTTGCCGTTAGGCCAAGAGACCGTGACCATGACCATCCGTTTTTTGCGTCCGTATTCGTAGCACATGATGTCCGTGCCGTCGTCCAATTGCACAGAAAACCAGGTCCAAGCGTGTTCGGTGTTAAAAGTTGCCGGACTCCATTGATGGTCCATCCAGGCCAAGCCATTGAAGGCTACGTTTTTTGTTCCGTGCTTGACCGTGCCCGTGGTTTGCATCCGAGGATACGAATAATAGTGGGTGGTCGAGGTCAGCATGTCCACGAAACCGTTGCCTCCGACCAACATCACGGGTTTTATGGGCTTGCACATGATTTCAAAATCTGGCGTGCGAAAATGGATTTTGCCGTCTTTCTTTTGAAAGGCGAAAGTCGTACCCGATACCACGGAAAAATCCTTTTTGCCGAAATGCAGTTCGTCCATACCTTTCCAGAAGACTTTGTATTGAGGCGTGAAACGTTTGGCATTCACGTCGGTCACGAACCAGTGCGCGAAATATACGTTCGTGAGCCCAAAGACTCCGGCTTTGAATAACGCGCACATCAAAGCGTAAGGCTTGCCGGCAGCGTCATGGCCTTGGGCCGTCACATACCACCATTCGACCGGATCCGCATGCGGTCCTTCGTCTTTCGGCAAATGAATCAATGCTTTGCTCATACTCTTATGATAGCACGTTCTGTGCTATACTCCATGTGATGTATGCCAAAATTTGAAGCCCGTTTCACTCCGCAAAATCCCTGGGACGACGGCGAATCGGATGGGACAGAGGCGCAAGAAAAGCGTGAGCCCGGAAATCTTTTGGACAATTTTGAAGGTACAGTGGATGCGGTTTTGGAAATCGAGAGACAATGGGGGAGCGATGGCGACCAAAGGCAAACGCAAAGCCTGCGTTCTTCTATGGCACAGGCTCGCGAAAACGTCTTGGGAAGGGCTGAGAGGTCTGGATTCCAAGGCTTCGAAGGATTCAATCGATATGAGGTCGACCGCGGCGGAACGGTCAGTTTGTTGGCCACGCATTCAATAGGTCCATGTATCCAAAAGGCGAAAGAGTTGGGCCTGGATGTTAAAGAGCCTGGGGCTTGATCCAAAAATTAATCATTTGAATTACTATGAACAAGAAAGTCGGCGTCATCGTAGGTTTGGCCGCGGTGATTCTTTTTGGCGTGGGAGCGGTAATTGTTTGGGGAGGTTTGTCCGCGACTAAAAGATCGATGGTGCAATCACCGCAGAATCAGCCACAGGGTAAGGTCCAAGCGGCTGCTGCAAAAACAGTGACCTTGACCGTCAAAGAAGGCACGGACGATTCAGCCAAGGTCGTGGAAGCTCAACAAAAGCTGGCCAAGTTGTTTTTGGATTATCGCGACGCGCAGTTGATGACCAACGGATTGTTGCTCATGGACCCGTCCGCGAATTCCAAAGAGGATTATTTGAAGTTCAATCGTGAGACCATCGACAAATGGAAGGCGGTGGAGGCGGATGCGGACGCGATCGGGGCTTTGGCCCAGGTCGGATACTGGCCAAACTTTCAGGCCATAGCCGATGCCGTGATTCCAGCCGCGCACGCCCAAGAAAATGCGGAGGTGGAATTGGGCATGCCGCGTTGGGACCAGGTGGACATGGTCAAATCCGCGGTGCCCAAGGCCAAAATATTGGAACTGGTCAAAGCCACGTTCGGCGTCTCGGCCAAAGAAGCGCAAAAAATTCTAGAAGAGCATTACCAAGCATCGTCCGTCAATTACGCCAGCAATGCCGCTTGGTACGATCGGGCGTCAAAGACATCACAGGCCATCAATACGGGCTGCAAGGTTGGGTTGTTCATTGGCGGTGCAGTTATCACGGCAGGCGGGACCGCGGTGCTGACAATGCCCGTGGGCGCGGCCGTGGCCACTGGTTTCGGCAGCAGCCTGACGGCGGGCGGCGCGGCGGTCATTGGCATCGGTGGTGTGGATACGGTGTTGGAAATTAACGAGCAAGGCGCCCAGCTTTTTCTTGGCGATTCGCAGAGCTCTGAAAGTTTCGCGGCCATGCGCAAACCTTTGGCGCCCATCACCACGCTGCTGGCCATCAAGGATTTGCGCGCCGACGGCCTTTCCAATCCTGGCAATATCTACAACGCGTACGACGTGAGTGCGCAGGCTTGGGACGCGGGTAAAGAGGTGATGAACATGTTTTTGACTCCGGATGGTAAAGTTGTGGTCACCAACGTGGATCCGGCGACGCTCAAGGCCATGAGCAAAGAGGAATTGATGAAAAAACTCCCAGCCGGAAAAGTTTATAAAGAGTTGAGCCGCGAGGAGGTCGAAAAAATGGTGTCTGACATGCAAAACACGGCGCCGTATCAGCATTTCGGCAGTTATCTCGGAAAGATGGACATTCCGTTCAATTTTAATGGGGCTATTTACCATTTCGACGCCGAGGTCAGGGGCACGGTGTCCAAAACCGGAGAGGTTAAGTTACAGATTTCGGACAAAGGTTCGTTTTCGTATGGCGTGCAAGGCGTGCCGGCAACGGCCAACTACACAATGAAGGGCGAATCCGTAGGTACCATGGACAATGAAGGCAACATCAAAACAAGCGGAAAATTCAACACCAGCGTGAGCGTGGACATACCGGGTATAGAAAATCTGCCGCCCCAAGTGCGTTCCCAGCTCAATGGTGGTTCATCCGGCGTCGTCACCATGAACGGGGCCGTGAGCGATAAGGTCATCGGCGGAGAGGTGACATTTTCAGCGGGCGGGAAATCCGAAACCGGCACTTGGAGCGCGGAGGTACAGTAGTCCGGAGTGGAGCTTTGAAACAACGTGACGAATTGCTAGACTGTGCGGATGCTACCGAAATTTTTTAAACGGCAAACTACGCCGCCCGTTAAAAGCGTCCTTGGCGCATACAAAGTTGACGTCGTCTCTCATCCCCAAGAAGTTGATTGGGACGAGTTTTTGCCCATCGAACTCAGGTATTTGTTCAAGACAAGGCCAGAAACCCGCGAAGAATTGAGGGATTTATTGTCGCGTGGTTTCGCCATTGGCGTAAGGACCACCACGCATACGCCAGAACGCGTACTCCAGGCCGTCAGTAACATTTCTTTTTATTCGCAGAAGAATTGCATTTTGACTTGGTTGCCGCAGTTTTTGCGCGATAATCGACAACCGATATTCACCGAAGAAGACAAGGTTTTGGCTGCCCGGAAAGGCTCTGATTTGGACCAAGATCTTTCCGTAATCAAACACGAAAGGTTGAGGTTTAAGCGTTTGGTTTTGGTGGATGAGGAAAATGTGGGTATTGGGGCCAAAGAGCAGCGCCTCATGACCGATCTTTCTGAAACGATTTATCCCTTGTCCGTAGACTATATCGTGCATCGCATCGTGAACGATAACGCCAACGAACGCACGGAGATTGCGCAATCAATAATTAAAGCCTTGTTGTTGGTGGGTCCGATCGCCCACGTGTTGGAGCATTACGCCAGCGGCATAGGCAAGGTTTTCGCTGCCTCGGCAGATGATTTGATGGGCGAAGCGGCAGAAATAATGGCCCTGCGCGGTTCTGGTTTTGCATGGAAAGAATTGGCCAAGCGGGGAATCGTATTGGTGCCGGTTTTCGTTTTGGCAACCATCGGCGCGTTTTCCGTAGAGCCGCTTTTGCATAAGGGCATGATATTGACGGCCGGTGCAGTTTTTGGGCTTTCGGCCGTGGCGCTTTCCCTTACCACGGCTATCCAGAGCGTGGGCATGTACAAAAGGAACGTAAAAAGTTTGGTGGAGCAAGACAAGGTCAGGCTTGGGAGCATGTCCGTACTTAAAATGGCATTGATCCAAGATTTCACCAACCCCGCACGTCTTGGCTTGATATTGGGCGCGTCTTTGGCGCCGTTCATGGGCATGTTGGCCGCCGTTTTGGGCCTCATGTCAAACGGTTGGATCTTGGCCGCGGTAGGTTCCACCGAATCCATCGTAGCTGGCCTGACCGTTATCCTCTCTAATCGCATCAATGCGTGGAGATTCGAAAACAAACTGAAGAAAATGATTGGAGGCTACCAACCACGAGTCGTCAGTCAGCAGTCGTCAGTCGTAGGAGCGAACGAGCAGTAGTAAGTGACAAGTGGTTAGTGACTAGTGGATAGTGGTTAGTGGTAAGTCGACAGTCGTCGGTCGTCAGTTGGAACGGACAGCGGTAAGTGACTAGTGGTTAGTGGTTAGTCGCAGTGCGCAGTCGCAGTTGGGAGCGACCAAACGACCAATCACCCAAACAGTCATTCTGAACGAAGTTCGACGGAGTGAAGAATCTTGAGCGATTTTAAAGGTATTCACCGGGCCCGTCCGAAAGTCCGAACGCTTCCGGAGGTCCGACCCGAGCGATTTAATGTTTGGTCATTCAGCCCTAGCATTGGTGTTTTCTTGGTCATTGGTTATTCCGCCAAAGGCGGACAGGTCGAATTTGGTTATTTCAATGTTGTTGTGATTTTCCATCCGTTTGTTTACACTGGAAAGGTATGATCCTCAGCATGGAAAAGCTCCTCAAGATTTTGCCCGATTTGCCACGTCCCATCGTGGCCACATCCGGTGGTTTCGATCCGTTGCACGTGGGACATCTGCGCTGCATTTTGGAAGCCAAAGACTTGGGTAAGACGTTGGTAGTGATCGTAAACGGTGACGGATTTTTAATGCGCAAAAAACGTTATCAATTCATGCCCGTGGCCGACAGGATGGAAATCATTGATGGTATAAAAGGCGTGGATTACGTGGTTGATTGGGATGACGGTTCACAATTCGTGAGCGGGGCCATCGCGTCCATCAAACCTGATGTTTTCGCCAAAGGCGGCGACAGGGCTGAACCCAAGGACATACCCGAATGGGATACTTGCGAAGATTGTGGCTGCGAAGTCGTATTCAACGTGGGCGGTGGCAAAATCCGTTCGAGTTCTGAGCTGGTCGAACAGGCTAGAAGGGTTGACTCCGATACTTAAAATCTTTGACAAGCAAGCTTGAGCCTGATAAAAGCCCACCGGGTCTTTTTATTTTTGGAGTTGCCATGAAGCGCATGGATAGCACCGGCAAAGGGTCGAACGTGGTCGATTCAAACGTGCTGGAGATGCGGCGTATCGAACGCTCCATCCAGGAATGCGATGGTGGTCCGCAGGACAAGGAAAGGCTGGTTTCGGCCGCGGACGCGCTCGTCCGATTGGTCACGAACCTGCGGGGTGAACACAATACTCATAAGTTGGACAAGCGTTTGGTTGTGTTGATAGCCGAATGCATGAATTTGGCCGTGGATTGGTTTGTATATTGCCAGCGCTTGCGCGACGCGAGGATTCGCGAAGAGCTGGAAGCCTACGGAGAAAGATTGGAAGCACTGTTTCCGATCTCGTCTCGCGCATACAATCCAACTTTGGCTAAAATTTGCGAACGGGTGGGCGTAAGCCCATTCGTGCGCATCCTTTTGGAACCACAAGACATTGAGCATCTGGAAGAGCAATTGGGGGATTGCACGGATCCGGAGGTCGGCAGAGGGCTGATTTGCGACGTGACCTTCAGACGCGTGGCCGAAAAAATCGACGACGCGGCTTGGGAGCAGCATACCCGGGACGTGTGGTTGCCTTGGTTGGAAATCTACATGAGAGCTATCGCCATCCTGGGCGTCTATCCCAACAAAGGATGCAAAAAATTCCGCAACGCCAGGTTCCCGCCTTGGATCAGGAAAAAGCTCGAGGATTTCGTACGCGAGAATGGCTTTCTTCCGACCGACGTGACATTTTGACCTCAACGCCACAACCGGCGTTTTTTTATATTTTTATAACGAAAAAAGCGACCGAAGTCGCTTTTTCCATGGTGGACGGCAGATGGGGGCGGGACGTTCAAGCCTTGACCGAAAGTGAAATTTTTGATACAAGGAGAATCTGAACCATTGAAAAATGAGGGGCTGAATGGACCAGGCAAACGGATACGACAAAGGCTTTAGGGATTCGGTTTTCGAATTCCAGCGGATCTGTAGAATGATCCAAAAGAAAAATCCTGAAAAATTGGTTTTGGCAGCGAGGTCGCTAATCCAACTGGTTAAGCGCTTGCGACAAGAGCAGCGAGAGCGGTTTGACAATGAACGGCTGCGATTCCAACTCATCTTCGACTGCATGCAGGTCATAGCGCAGTGGCATGTCATGCGCCAACTGGTGGGAGAAGCAGGTGAATCTGAAGAGTTGAAGCGATGCTCGGCGGAACTAGAAGATTTGTTCCCGCTGTCGAAATCTAAGGCCACTTTCAACAAAAGCTTGGCCGAAATCTTCGAGAAGGCTGGGTTGAGTCCGTCTTTGTCGGCTTTTATGGAGCCGGATGACGTCGGGCGGGCAGAGGAGCAGCTGGGCGAGTGCGACGACGCGCATATCGTTAAGGCGCTTTTGGAGGATTTGGTGTTTTTGCGACTCGTACAGAACCAGCCTCGCTCTCTGGACGAAGAAGCGTGGCGCCTGTTTCTCGAACGTTTGAAGATGGTCATCTCTTTGTTCGGGGAGTATCCGGAAAGAGTGTTGCAGAGTCCGCTCATGCCGAATGACGTGCTCTACAACCTCTCGGAATTCGTGACCCGGAACGGCTATAAACCCATTGAGGTGGATTTGGGTGACTATGTCTGACCGCCTACTATTTGGCGGTTTTTTAATAGAGTCTTTACAGACTTTCCATGACCATTTATACTGGCCGCGCGTTAAGGACGGCTAGCTCAGTTGGTTAGAGCGTCACATTGACATTGTGAAGGTCAGAGGTTCGACTCCTCTGCCGTCCACCAGACAAAAAAACCGCTTATTGGCGGTTTTTTTGCTAGTTAAAAAAAGACCTTTTTCATGGGTCTTGAGGCTTGGTTGGCACGATGTTGTAGATTTGGATGAGGTCCAAAAGGCGCGTGGTGATCATGAACCGTTCGTCGGCCGTGAATTGGCGTGCCTTGAGCAGATGTCGGGAGGAGTTGCGCGGAAACATCGGCGCCTCGCCCCAGCCCCAATGCAAAGCTCGTTCCTGCTCCGTGTCTTTAGGCTCGAGCGGTGAACGGCCATAGATGTGTACATGGACGCGCTTATAACGGCCGCTTTTGAGCTTGGGAGGCATGGTGGAGTCTTGGTGCACTGCCCAATTCCCGCCATCGAAGATATTTACCATGCCCTCGCGACCGTCAGGATTACGGCCATTCAAGCAGGGCAGGGTTTCAAGCATGGCTTGGGCCGCGAGGGCGCACAACAAATGCAGGAAGCGCCAACCTTCCGGATCTTCGTACAGCAAGGTGCTGATGCAATGCGCCGAGCGTTGTCGTGGAAGGACGATGAGGTGTCCGCCGTACCGGCGGTCCTTATGCGGTTCGCCCGGGACCAAGACCTTGCCAATATCTTCGTCGTAAAAAAGTTCGATGTCTTTTTGGATGACGTTCGCGGGCGGTTGCTGGGACATGTCGCCTCCTTATAGACCTCCGCATGGTGTTGCTAAAAACCTGGGATGTCAAGGGGTTTGGCAAAGCCCGTTAGTTCGGATATTCTGTATAAATATATGAAAAGCATCTGGCTTAAACGATTGGGTCTGACAATCTTGGTCATCACCTTCATCGCGGTCGTGTACGGCTGGTGGGTGGGTTCGGGGCAGATCGCGTTTAAGGGCACTTATGGATTTCTACGCTCAATGGCAAATCTTGCGGCTTTCGCTGCGGCTTACGGCATCTTGTTGCAGCTGGTTCTGATAGCCAGAATACCTTGGCTTAACAATTCGTTCGGCATGGATAAGTTGGCGCGTCTGCATCACATCCTCGGCTTTTCCATTCCCGCCGCGATCGTGGCCCATCCTCTGCTGTTGGTCGCTGCCAGCGCGACGTCATCGGACGGCATGTGGTGGACGATTTTTTGGAATTTTGTGAACAATTATGAGGACGTGGGCAATGCCGCCATCGCGGCAATATTATTTTTGCTTTTGGTGGCGGTTTCCATGGCCATCGTATTTGGAAAGATGAAATATGAAACGTGGTATCTCGCGCACCTCATGATGTACGCCGGTGTGATATTGGCTTTGGGGCACCAATTCAAAGTGGGGGACGACATGTATGGTTGGTACGCCTGGATGTGGTACGGTTTGTACGCCTTGGTTTTCGGTTCAGTCGCGGTCTTCCGTTTCATTTTGCCGCTTTACCGTTTTCGCAAATACGGTTTTAAGGTAGAGGAAGTTGTCCAAGAGGGTTTGGATTCTTGGTCGGTCTACATAACTGGACGCGACCTGGGGCGCCTTGAGATACTGGCGGGTCAATTTTTCATCGTCAGGTTTTTGGATAGGGATCGTTGGTGGCAAGCGCACCCGTTCTCATTGTCGTGCGCGCCGAATGCGCAGCACATCAGGTTGACCATTAAAGCCCTAGGCGATTTTACGCGAGAGCTCAAAACATTGAAGACGGGAGTTAAAGTGGTTTTGGACGGACCGCATGGAGCTTTCACCGAAGCATCCACGGTCAAGGATAAAGCCGTATTGATAGCGGGCGGCGTAGGCATCACTCCCATCATGTCATTGTGTGAATCCTGGGTGCCGCGCGGCAAAGACGTGGTCATGCTGTACGGCGCCAGGTTGGGTGCGGATTTGGTGTTCAGGTCTAAATTGGACGAATTGAGCACGACCCAATCCAATTACAGAATTCATTACGTATTGTCCGATGATGCGGATTGGCAGGGCGAGAAAGGCTACATGGACCAAGAAAAGTTAGCGCGACTCGTGCCGGACATGGTTGAGCGTGACGTTTATGTGTGCGGTCCCAAGCCCATGCTCAAAACAGTATTGGCTGTATTAAAAGCCATGAAGATTCCCAAAACGCAGATACATTTTGAATCGTTTTCTTTGTGACGCCATCCAGCGTCCGAAGGTGTATACTGTGACCGTATGGCAAGCGGACCAGAAAACCCGTTCAAAAAACCGGAAGCTCAGGAATCCAGATTGCGCAACGCAAGCGAGAGGGACAGGCGCATCGCTCGTATATTGTCGTTTTTTTCACAACGCGGTACTCAGATTTTCAATTGTGCGGAGGCTTGGCTTTTGAGGCAGGGCTATAAATACGAAGAAATGGATGGAATTTGGTCTTTGGTGCCCATGAATTACGAGAAAAAAGACTGGGATTACGGTTTTGAGGATTTGATAAAGGATTTACGCGGTCATGGGTACGAGACGGCGGCGAATTTTGTTCAGAAATACATAGATGATGGTTATCCGGAAAAAGGTTTTAGGGCTTATCTGGCAGACCACAACATTCCGGAGGAAAGGTTCGAGTACCATCCGACCACGCAACCTTCAGTCGCAGGGCCCTCGGAAGCGGCCACGGAGAAAAAGGAGGAGTTAGACGCCATGAATCTGCTGACCAATCGGGAGGCCGTTATCAATGCTTTGATTGAAATGGAAGGCAGCGATTGGTATGAGCGGCATCAACCCTCATGGAAAGAAAATTCGATTGACGGCGCCTTGGCTGAAGCCACGTCACGTGAGGACAATCGTGGGATCATCTATGGCGTGGGAGGTTGGCATAGATATTCAGTCGATTCGAATGGCAATGTGCGATATATCGAAAGCAAAGGCAAAGTAGAAGCGGCAAAAGCCAAAGAACTGGGTTTCAAACTGATATAAAAAAAGGCCTGACGGCCTTTTTTTGTAATCCTGATTCGTGTCACTCGATGCAACAATCAACGGCTTTGCGCACCAATACGCCAAGTTTACCCATGAAACCTTTCTTTTCCGTATCATGTTTGTTCACGGCTTGTTCGTCGATTGCCTTGATCTGCGAAGCGTCCACCAATTTCATGTTCAGGCCCCAGAACAAGCTGTAAAGCTCATAAGCTTTTTTGAAAAAATCCTGTGCCTCGTCGTTCTTTCCCATGCCCAACTGTTTGGTGCCCACTTCCATAAGGCGCATGGACGCGGCGAGCAGATGCTTGGAGATACACCAGACCTCGCCTTCAGGTTGTGTGACCAGTTTTTTGAGCAGGTCTTTGCGCATTTCGCGCGCATGCTTGAGCAAGTCGAAATATTCCGGCTTATCCAATTTTGCGCCCGTAAAAAAGAAATGCTCTTCGATGCTTACTAGGTTCATCACGGCGATTGAAAGATCTTGGTCCGAAGACAAATCCATTTTGTCTTGTTTTTTCATGTCATCCACTTTGCGGATGAACTGGTCTAAATCGGGGAGCATAGGTTAGGTCAAAAAATAAAACACCAAACTCAGCAAAGCCAAAGAACCGACCGGCATCGCGACTTTTTGGTAGGGGAACCAAGCGTGGCCGCCGTTGCGTTCTTTAAGGTAGTCGTAGAGCACGGCCGCAGCCGCGAAAATCACGCCTCCGGCCACAATGCCCACGTAAAGTTTATCCCAGCCGTAAAAGCGATTGAAGGGGTGTCCGGTAACGCCCATCCATTTCAAAGGACCGATGGCCAGGAGGGTATAGACGGCCATGATTACGGCTAAGCTGCCTTTGAAGTTCATCTTTTTTGCGGTCAGCCAATTTTCCGTCCAAAACGACAACGACACGAGCAAGCCACCGATCCAGATGCCGCTGATGGTGTCGTCGATGCCGAGCCAGCGCGAAAGTCCCACCCCCGCACCCACCGCGACCGTGCAAACCGGACAAATAGCCTGCGCAGTCAACGGAAAAAGGAGCGATGAAATGGGTGTAATAATTGATAACGTTCGAATCGCACTCCGTACTTTGTACTCAGTACTCTTATTTCGCATATTCTAACGTGGCCAAATCAATAAATTTCGTGATATCAGGATCCCCGAGCGTGCATTTTTTTCCGTCCCACATAACCGGTACGCCAAGGTTGTTCAAATCCAAGCCGCACTGTTTGGCGACACCCATGAATTCCTCCGCGTTATCCATGTTGTTGAACACTTCTTTGAATATGATAGGCAGTTTTTTATCCATGCCCGTTTCTTGTGCGCGCGCCTCAACTTTTTCGCAATGCGGACAGCCGGTGCCTACGTAAATTGTGATTGGACCTTTGGGCAAGGTGTCAGAAGCCGTCTTAATAGGCTTTTGGGTCGGAGCAATCGTGTCTTTTTGCGTGGATGTTGTCACGTCAGTCGCGGTAGTCGCGGGTGCGGGTACTACCTGTTCCGTATCAGTATTCTGCGCAGGCACTTTGTCTGACGTGTTGGGCAAAGGCTTGCTGGGATTGCATCCCGCACCCAGCAGTACGGCTATTAGCAAAGGCAAAGCCATCAAATTTGTACGATTCATATGTCATTTTTCCGATTGGATTGCAGCCCGATGGTACATCCCGGATGAGACCGTGGCCAGGGCGGACAATATCCAAAATTGAACGGCCAAATCGTTTTTGAAAAAAGGCATGTCGACCATTCCATGTGACAAGATGACTAATAACGGGACTGTCCAAAGCCAGTCGTCTGTCGTCAGTCGTCTTTCGTCGGTGGGGCGCGGTATCTGTTTCGAACTGTCGACTGATGACTTACGACTGATGACTGTCGACTGATGACTTACGACTACCCACGTGTAACATAACCAAATGAACGCAAGTAATCCTGCAAGCCCCGTTTCAATCCATAACATGAGTACGATATTGTGCGGATGGGGGAAGACTTCCATCCAGGTGGCTTTGTGGTAGGGGAGGATGGCAGTGGGATAGCTGCGTAGACCTGTACCCAGAAGCGGATGGTCTTTGATGATCTGCGCGGATTCTTGCCAGATGATTGTCCTGACCATGCTGGACCATTTTTTGCTGTTGGCCACGTTTTCTCCGATGTTGCTGGGATGAAGTTGCGTTCGGTATATGGTCAGCCCCGCGAAAATCGATCCAAGAATTCCCAATATTGCCAATATGTAACCGATTTTACGAGTTTGTTTTTTGATGATGAGAGTCAGGACCACGCCGATGCCAAATGCCAGAATACCTCCCATGGATTTGGCCAAGAGCACGGATGTTGCCGCCGATGCTGCGCCTAAAAGGAAGAGAAGACGCGTGCTTTGTCTTTCGCCATCCCAGACTCGGCGTAACCATTCCATGAAACACACGACACCGAACGGGGCCGCGAATAACGATAGGCCGTTTGGATAACCGAAGATGCCAGTCGCACGTCGGCCCGGTATGTCTCCCCATGGCGAGGGGATGCCGATGCCCGTGAAATATTGGATGACCGCATACACGCCCAAAGCCACGGTCACGATGGCGATTCCAAACAACAAATTTTTATATAAAGTTTCAACGCGTGTAGAGATGCCATTGGATGGCGTCTTTCCGTTTTTTACATAATCCATTAAAACCCAAAAAACCAAAACAGGTTCCAACATGAACGCGCGCCAGTGACCGAAGGCCGCCCAACGGTCAGGTGCGATCACGACCGCCACGAGCGTGGCCACAAGCCAGGCCACGATCGGCCATTTCCATTTCCGGATGTTGATTCGTATCCCCGTAGAGACGCCATCGGATGGCGTCTCCTCCGATTGTGTCACCTCCGACGGTCGCGTTTCGATTTTTTTACGTTCCGTAAATTTTAAAACGCCCCACAAGGCTATGAACACCAAAATGTATATTTCCAAAAACGTGGTGGGCAAAGGCCCTATTTTGAAGCGCCAAACGTAAAGCGGCAAAACTATAGGCAGTAGGCGGATGGCCCAATCTAAAAGACGTTGCATACCGGACCAGCTTAGCTGAAAAAGTCCGGATTGTCATCAGAAAACATTCTTGACTTTAGAAAAAATTACCCATATATTCACGCTCGTTTTCAAATAAGCCCTTTCGCAAAACGGAGCCAGCCATGCATCGCATGCCGGATACGGACCGACTTAGTCAGGCCATGATTTTGTGGCAACGAGGATGGGGTAGCGTCCTGGGTCACGCGACCTTTGAGGCGTATATGGAGAGCGTTCCGGAGATTCCCTCGACGCTCAAAAGTCCAACCAAACATTTCCCTCTTTTGGTTTTGGTGGACGGCAGGCCGGACCCGCGCAAGCTCTACCACCTGTCTTGCCTGCAAATCTCAACGCGTGACATGGTAGATCTCCGACGATACGAGCAGGACCGCAAGCAGGAAGGCGTGCGTTGGATGCGCTGCCAAAACGGCCGGCGCTATCGCGACTTCACGGCCGACGAGGCACGCCAAAAATTCCAACCTGACGAAATCGGTTTGGATTTAGCCGAGGGTTTGGCTATCCATGTCCAATTCCCGCGAATGTTCATAGGGCACCACCTGCTTTTGCCCAATGCCGTAGCCAGCGACGCGCGTCGCAGTCCGGGCTGCTTAGGCAGGCGCGAAGGCCAACTGTGCTTCGGGTTCAATTTCGGTGGCCTGAACATGCCCGGCTTCGGCGCAGCCTCGCGTTTGAACGCATGATATTCTCTTCGCGCATTGTTTGAACGGCTCGTTCGCAATGCGCTTTTTTAATGTGACAAAATTCTTGGCGTTGTATAGTGTGTAGATATGAAGTTGAAAAATACCATCCGGGCCATATCGCTCTCAGGCATCGGATTGTTGGTTGCCGCCTCGGCCGCCCTGGTTTTGAGCAATCAAATTGTTTTGAAGCAATCCCAAAAATATTTGCTTTCGGCCAATGAATTCGCCTCCATGTCTTCTGGCACTCAGGCCATTATAGTTTTGGGAGCGTACGTCAGACCCAACGGGATTATATCTCCGGCTCTGCGTGAACGTCTGGATAAGGGCTTGGAATTGTACAAGCTTGGGGTAGCCGCAAAAATTTTGGTCAGCGGCGATCACGGCACCAAAGAATACGATGAGGTCCAAGCCATGAAGGATTATTTGTTGAAAAACGGCGTGCCTGAATCGGACGTGTTCATGGACCATGCGGGGTTCGACACGTACGACAGCATGTATCGGGCTCGCGATGTTTTTGGTGTGCGTAAAACCGTAGTTGTATCTCAAGATTTTCACGTGTCGAGAGCGGTATACATTGGACGTAATTTGGGTTTGGAAGTCTATGGAGTGGCTTCGGACATCCCTTATCCGTGGTGGATGCGCGTGGTGATGCGCGAATGGTTGGCGCGGGTCAAAGCCGTCTGGGACGTGGAAATCGCACATCCTCAACCGAAATTCCTCGGACCGCAAATCGACATCTCCGGAGACGGTCGGGTGACGCAGGATTGATGGTTGACATGAATGGCTAAAAGTGCCATTCTGGTGCGTCTTCACATTGATGGAGACACCGCTCCGCGCGGTACGCGGATTCTGTTCTAGGGTTACCGAAACGCTGGCCAAATGGCTGTCGTCAGGATTCCCAAAGAATGGAGGAGCAGATGGGTTATCTGTTTACGGTCGCGCACGTTGCACAACTCCACGAAATTCAGACCGCGAGGCTTAGGCGCGGCGAACCCGGCATCGGCAAGGAGGTGCAGAGGTTCATCACCGAGCTGACGAACGGCAAAGCCAACGACAGGCCTGCCGAACCGCAATCGGATGACAGGTATTGGGAGTTTTTGCGTCGGCGTCAGGCCAAGGTTTTGTGGGATCGGAAATGGGGTATCGGGTATGGCGATTACGAACATTATTTCACCACCATTCCGGAAGTGCCCATGGAAATCCGCAGATTCGATAGGGATTTTCCCGAATTGATTCTGGTGGATCCCCGGAAGCCTTTGCGTGAAGCGTGCCAGAGCGTGGGCCTTAGAATAATCGAGGAACTCGACTTCATGCCCAGGGATGCCGGATCTGCTTCCCAAGCAGGGGTCCGTACGCCGTACTGGATCCGTTGCCAAGACGGGCGGCGCTACCGCGGCAAGAGGGAAGACGAGGCTTTGGCGGCTTTCGTAAAAGACGAAGCGCCACTTTCGGCTTTCGAAGGCGTAAGCTTTTTTGCCCAGCGTCCGCACGTGGTGGAAGCCCATTACATGTACCTCTGGGCATCGTCTCCAATCCTAGAGCACGGTCCGGACATGCGTGCGGGTGCGTGTTTGGGGGTGTGGGATGATGACGCGCCGGAGTTGGATTTCGCCAACGGCATCCCGTCCGACTTCCTGTACTCCCATTGCCATGGCATGGCCTCCAAGCTCAACTACTAAATAACGCCGCAGAACGGCGTTTTTTCGTTGCAACGAAAACTCCGGACGTAAGCCCGGTGAGCGTCATTTAATCGCTTCAGCCAATGCCAATGCCGCTTCGTTTGGTTTTTCGAAAGATACATAAAGGTAAGTCGGCCTTTTCCAATCCAGCAATTCTTGGCACGTGTCTTCGATCCATGAAGCCAATGAGCGTGCTTGTCCTTTATCAATTAGGGGAGCGACTATAATGATTTTATCAATTATCTCGCGTGCTAAAATCGAGGCTGTGGGTTGCCCATCCATAATGGGCGTGTCCAGATTTTTTTGCAGAGCCTTAGTGTATTCTTGTATTAAGGCAAGATATAAAGGAATTTTAACTTCATCGAAATTGTCTGATTCTGGTTTTTCATTGTATTGTTCTGAAAATTTTGTGTTGAATATTGATTCTTTGGAGGCTGTAATTGCGTTCGATATCAACCCAGTTTTAATTCGTTTTGTAATCAATAAATCGGCCTTACTTTTGAAGTATTTTTTTGCCAACTGTATTAGCCTTGGGTCCTCTGCATTTAGACTTTCAACAATGTGCAGCATGAAGGACCTAGCTAGGAGCCAGCGGTGATACAAAAACAAATCTAAATAGGCGGAATCCCGAAGGTTTATGGCTTTGGTCTCTTCGGTGGATAGATATCTATTTTTGTAAAAACCAAATTCAGCGCGCGTACGATCGTCAAAAAGTTCTAAATTTTGGTCGATTAGCCTGTAGTTTTTAGAGGCTATGAGTTTTTTAGCCAGGAGATACTTTTCCAGTGTATCCAGATCATGAACTGATTGGGCAAGTTGGAAATCTTGCTCTTTGGGGTCTTCCGAAGCCAGAATATCGTTTAAATGGCGTTCTAACCTCTTTTCCGTATCCGCGATTTGTTCATAACCTAATGCGGATCCGCGGAGTTTGTCGATAGTCTTCCGTTGAATTCGTTGGGCTGATGAAAAATCGGCGTCGCCCATCAACCATGCTCGTTGGTACAATAAATCTTCAAGTTTATATCCGTATTCAAGAGCCAACCTAGCCATCTCGCCGCGTTGCGCATCGGTCACGATGGTTTTTTTTAGCGGACTCAAGCGCGGCAG
This sequence comes from uncultured Gammaproteobacteria bacterium, assembly GCA_964604275.1. Classification (GTDB taxonomy): domain Bacteria; phylum Patescibacteriota; class Patescibacteriia; order 2-12-FULL-60-25; family 2-12-FULL-60-25; genus MWCR01. Next base: position 12,860 of record CAZRYH010000005.1, on the reverse strand, counting down.
GGGCTTGCCCGTTAATTTACGAAGAGTACGCAATTTAAGAGGCTCCTGATAAACATCGTCAGTAGCGTCTTTGTGTTCCAAACCGGCCAAGACTATCTTAAAATCTTCCAGCATTGCGTCTATCTGTTTGTCTAATAGAAGCACGCGTCCTTCATTTGTGGATTCACGTGAATCGGTAAGTCGTTCGAACGGGTTCATGCCAAGATTGTATCATGATTGGGTTTAGGGGGTCTCGATGATTGTCTCGCCTTTTTTGGCCGACAACAATTCCTTGAGCGTACCGCGCGAGACCGCTCCAGTGATGAGAATCAAAGCCGAGTACACCGCGGCGCCGGCTATTATTGGGATGGGCAACCACATGTCCTTGAGCGGCAAGATGCACAACATCATGATGGCGCCGGCGGCCAATATTTTCAGCAGGTTCCAAAAATCCAATCCCCGAGGCGCGGCTTTGAGCGTGATGACCATGGCCGCGACCGCGACCACCAGTTCGCTGGCCACCGTGAGCCAAGCCGCGGCCCACATGCCGTAAATGGGAATCAACCACATGTAACCCAATACGGTCAGGACGCCGGCAATGGCGTAAATGGGTAACATTTTACGTTGCGCGTTAACGGCCACGACCACGTGCGAGGCGACCGTGCCAAGATAGATGATTGCCGTGGCCAAGGATAGAATTTTTAGGACGTCTCCTGAGGCCGTAAAGTCTGGTCCGGCGATGAGGCGCATGGCTTGCGTACCGATTACGGCCACGCCCGCGGCCAGGGGAACAGCGATCAAAGCCATGGCAGTCATGGATTGCCTAACCAAAGTGTTCAGTCTTTCGGGTTCTTTTTTGGCCCAAGCGTTGGCCATGAGCGGAAGCACCAAGCCGGCCAACATGAAGGGGAAAGTAATCAGGATTTCAAGTACGCGATAAGCCGCGCTGTAGAGTCCCACTTCCGAGGCGGATCTGACGAGCGACAGGATGAAGGCGTCGGCCTTGAAATAGGCGAGATTGAACAGAATTGAGACGCCTATGGGCCATGAGCGCTGAAGCATGGTCTTCCAAAAATCCGGATCCCAGTTCCAATCGAAGGACGCGTAACGTCTGGCGACCAACCAATTGATGAGCAGGTTGAGTGAGCTGCCGAAAGACACGAATATGACCACGGGAATCAGCCCCCAACCCAAAGCCATGCAGACCAGCAGGCCGATAAACAAAAACGCGCGTCCTGCCACTTCACTGATGGCCACGGCAGACATTTTAAGGTGGCGCTGTTGGACGCCGATGACGATTTGATTCAGCGACGCGGAGAAAAAAGAAACCCAAATGGCGAAGAGCGCGACTTTGACCTCCCAGGCATAGGGGAACAGCAGTCCCACGAAAGGTGCGCTGCCCAAAAGCACGAAAGCGGTCACGATGCGGAAGGTCATGGTTGCCGAAACCGCCCGATTCTCATATTTTTCGTCACCCGCGCGTTCGCCCAACATCTGCACCAATGTCACATTGATGCCCAAATCCAACATGATGGCCAGAATCTGAAAGAAAGCATTCGCCGTGGAGTAATAGCCAAAACCTTCTTGGCCCAGGTAACGCGTCATGAGCGCGATAATACCAACCCCAAAAAGCGTAGAAACCACTTTTCCGATGGCTTGCACGCCCGTATTCCAAGCGATCAATCGCGCTGTACTCATGGGCATATGATATAGATTAAAACCACAAAGGACAAACCAGACTCCGAGATTAAGGACTAACGACTAAAGATAGTGGTAAGTGACTAGTGGTTAGTGGTCAGCCGCTCGCCCGTCATTCTGAACGAGTCGCGTTCGACGCGACGAAGTGAAGAATCTTGGGCGATTTGATGACCTAACGACTTGTCCGTCCGAAGGTCAGGGAAAATCGGACGGTCCGAGATGCTGAAACCGTCCTACGCTTTCAGCTTCGGGCGGCAGGCGAGTTCAGCATGACGGAAGGGACGCGGAACCCGTCATAGGACGAGCACGGCGTGCGGCTCCCGATAAACTCGGTGCAGGCGTTGCGATGGATGGTGCGCCGTACGACCCCCCTGTCATTCCGAGGGAGGGACGTCCGACGGACCGATTCGAGGAATCTTCGGAATTTGATGGCCATGGGCCATTCAAAAGAATTGAGATTCCTCGACTACGCAAGCTTCGCTCGGAATGACAGGGGTTGTTAGATCCAATGGTTATTTCAATTTTCTCGAGTCCATGCCATAATCTTGTCAATTAGATATGGCAAACGTTTCAGAACAAGGCAGGACGGCCGCGCCGGAAACCGCATCGTCTAAAGCCGAACAGGCACAGCGCGTCGCTTTGCGCGCGCAAGGCCTGAAAAAACGTAATGACGAAGAAGTGGCCCATATCGTTTTGGCACCAAAAATCCTGCCGGAGACCCCGGACATGTTCCGCATGAGGCATGAGGGCGACAAACTGAGGTCCAGACTGGATCCGTCAAAGGCCTGAAAGTCAACGAATTTCAATTGAACCTCGCAAAGCGGGGTTTTGATATATCCCTTGACGCGCGTCGGGTCTGGTCGGTCGAATTTTGGTACACTGTTAGGGATATGATATTTGAGGATCGCGTTGACGCTGGTCGGCAATTGGCCGAACGGGTCAAAGATTTTGCAGGGCGCAAAGATGTTTTGCTGTTTGCCTTGCCGCGCGGTGGGGTGGTGTTGGGTGCGGAGATCGCCAAGAGCCTAGGATTGCCACTGTCTGTAATCGTGACCAGAAAAATTGGTTCGCCTGAAAATCCGGAATATGCCATCGGCGCGTTGTCAGAAACCGGCCAAATAATTTGGAACGAAAGTGAGAGGTTCGCGCACGACCAAGGCGATTTGAATCGCATCGTGGAAAAAGAAAAACGTGAGGCGCAAAGGCGCGTTGAAAAATTTCGTAAAGGTGCGTCTTTGCCTGACATGCGGGGCAAGACAGCGATGATAATCGATGATGGTGTGGCCACGGGGCTGACCATTCGCGCGGCCATCGCATGCGCCAGATTCAAGCATGCGTCAAAAATCATTCTGGCTTTGCCCAATGGCTCGTACGACAGCATCGAAAAGCTGCGTAAGGAGGTGGATGAAATCAGGATTTTGGAAGAGCCCGTGCTTTACGAGTCGGTCGGTCATTACTACAACCAATTCAAACGAACCGAGGACCAGGAGGTCGTGCAATTGCTTGATGATGCCAACGTCAAAAGATGATTGACATCGAACTCTGAAAGTCGCAGTCGTGCTTTGCCGTAAAAATGAAGCAGTGTTGGCTCGTGCTTTCGTAAGACGTCCTCTCAAAGTGAGTAGGTTGGCAGGCGTCTAGGTCCGCGACCGGTTGGAATCGTCTGCTTTGGGGCTTGGTTGAGAAAAAAATGGAACAGTTTGGCTAGACTGAGCTAAATTTTCATTGACTAAGAGCTCAAAAAATGCTATGCTACCCTTACGGTTGAAAAATGGCTAAAATAAAAATAAAACTATGACAATCCACTATTTCAAGGGTCGAAAGGCCATGTTGACATCCCTCCTATTTTTAGGAGCGATTGCGGCGTGGCTTTTTGTTTTGAGCCCAACGCCCGTAAATGCGCTAACCATAGTGGAAAAATCACGGGTCAACATGGCGCCGAGCGAGGCGAAAAGGATCTTCGTGTCCATCAAAAACCAAACCTCATATACATGGTACGGCGGAAGCGGGAAGACATCTTTATATGTATATGGCGCCAGCAGCCAATTGAAACATTCTTCGTGGAAGGCTGCGGATTTGCCGGCCACCATCGGGCAGACCAGCGTGGCGCCGGGCGGTTTAGCCACGGTTTCTTTTTGGGCACAAGCCCCGTCCAAATCCGGCACCTACACGGAAAGATTTTTGTTGGGTGACGGAACCACGTGGCACAAGAATACGGTGATAGAAATTTCATTCGTGGTGGGGGGTGCCGTGGCCACGGCTTCGACCGGTGTTCCGGTGGTCCAACCGTCCACACCGGTTTCCGGCGGACGTTTTGCCAACTCCACGGCTTACAAGGCGGATTCCATCCAAACCGGCGGCACGGAATGGCAAACCGATCCGGGCAGCCATCTGACCGTGACCGTGCAGTTGAAGAACGTGGGAAACCAATATTGGAGACCTGACGGAACGGAAAAAGTCTCGCTCTACTCTTTGTCCAACAACTTCAAGGACACTTCCTGGAGCGCGGATTATGCGGCCGCAAAACTTCCGGAATCTGTAGCCCCGGGTAGGACGGCAACCATCACTTTGGAATTGCGCGCCCCGGTGAGTCCGGGACAGTACAAAGAAGGATTCGAATTGCGGGTCAATGGTTTGGAGACCATTACAGGCAGCCAATTTGTGTTACCCATACGCGTGCGCATGCCTGACCAATTCGTGACCAATCCACCCAGCACTTCATCTTCCGGAAACGGAACCTCGGGCGTGTATTTGGCGCAGTTGTTGCTTAAGCCGCGGGGCACGTTTTCGGTCATGGGCAACGATACGGTTTCCGTCACCTACGGCATCAAGAACACGGGAACGGCGGTGTGGAATCGCGTGAATCTCAAACTTAAAGAAATAGTTCCTAATTTGGGGGTACGCTACACGACGGTGCGTCATGATTCTTGGCCTTCGAGCGATCAGGCCAAGAATGCGACCGCAGTGACCGAGCCGGGACAGTTGAGCTTGTTGGACTTCAAGGTCAAAGCCCCGGCAAAGAGCGGCAACTACACCGTGCGTTTCGCTTTGGAGGCCGATGGCCAACAGGTCGACGGCGGTATCATCGATATCCCTATCACTGTCACAGCCGACGGCTATATTGCGCCGGAGACGACCGTATCCCAGCCGACGCAAACCACGCCACCGACCCAGACCACGGTCGACACCTCCAATTTGCCCAACGAACCAATCATCCGCGTGGGCTTGTACGCGACCACGGACAATACATTGATGGTGCGCGGCATAAATACGGGCATGAACCTGACCCAAGGCGGCAATACGGTATGCACGGCAGGCGCAGGCCAAGTGGTGACTGTGGTTTATGATAGAGCTAATGGCGTTTATAAAATGAGTGGTGCCTGCACTTCGCAGTCGTCACAGTATTATGTGGCGGTTGCTACGGATGGCATTTCGCCTCTGGAGGTCACTGACATCTCGCGCCCAGTATCGTGGTTGCCAGGCGCCAACGACAACAAATTCCGCGGCAAATTGGAATTGCGCTTTACGCCCAAAACCGATTCGGTGTGGGTGATCAATGAATTGCCGGTCGAAACCTATCTCAAGGGCATCGCCGAAACTTCCAACGTTAGCCCACCGGAATTCCAAAAAACTCTGCTTACGGCCGCGCGCACTTATGCCATGTACCACGTTACGCGCGCCACCAAACACGCGGATGAGTACTACATCGTGGACGCCAAATACGACCAAGTGTATCGAGGATATGGACAAGAGGCTCGCAGTCCCAACATCGTAGCGGCAGTAGACGCGACCCGCGGTAGAGTTGTGACATACAACGGCAAGATTGCCATCACCCCGTATTTTTCGCGCTCGGATGGCCGCACACGAGACTGGAGCGAAGTTTGGGGTGGGAGTGTGGAATGGTGCATCGGCGTGCCGGTGCCGTGGGACAATGGGAAGACTTTGTGGGGTCATGGTGTGGGCATGTCGGCTTCCGGGGCTCTGGCCCAGGCCAACGCGGGCCAGACTTGGGAACAGATTTTGAAGTATTACTACAAGGGCATCGAAATAAAACCCTGGTATAAATAAATATGCCGGGATCATCTGAAAATCCGTTCGCGCGAAGTCCGGAGGTTAACGCTAAACTTGAAACAGAGAAGTTGACCTTTGAGATGATGGATTTGCATATTCGTCTGGTCGGCCACATTTGGGGCTACGTGGATCCCAGAAACAAAGAAGCCCTGCCAGGCGAGGATTTGAAGATTGATTTCCAGGTCCAGAATCGAGAGATTAAATTCAATAGATTCGGCAATTTCGGATCCATCTGTATTGAGAGTACGTCGACAGAATCCGATAAGACCAATCCCTATCTGATGTATAGCGTTGGCTACGCCAGGACTCCAGAATACGCGAATTTTAGGGATGCCAGCTTATACTACCAGCCTAAATCCCCGAATCAACCGAAAATTGAAATTTCCTTAAAAAGGCAAGACCATCAAGCGGTTTTTGAAGAGGTTTTCGGTCGCAAGGCTTGGGGGTTGGAGGATGACGGCCTGCACGTCGCGAGTCAGGCACAGATTGAGTGGGACTCCGAATGGCGTGATTTCATTCGTAATTTGCTCAATTACGATGCGGACCACGGTGAAAAATTCGATGATTTTTTGCAAAGAAACAAAAAAAATCAGGACGCATTTTTGAGCCAATTCAAAACCCACCTCACAAGAGTAGAGAATGCCGAAAGTTTCCTTAGACAATTACGCGATTTTTGGAAACTCGCATACAATGGAAAGGATTTGCCCAACAAGTTAATTCCAAAATTGAAAGGCGACCGTCCCAAAGATGACGTGTACAGTCACGAAAGCACGCAGAAACTCTTAAAAGAATTGATGGAGCGTCTACAGACGATAATCCATCTCCTCGACGGCAAACTCGGAAAACCCATTAAGCCACATCCGTATAGGTAAACAAAAAAACAAGGCTCGTAACGTCTTGTTTTTTAATAACCAAATTCGACCTGTCCGCCTAGGCGGAATAACCAACATCAACCCGCCTTCGTCTGACTACGTCGGGCGGGGAGATTCTACCCCTGCCCCTCCTTTGAGAAAGGCGAGGTTCCCCATTCACGTTCAACAATTGGCTTTCCGCGCTATGCACCCATTGCGTCGTCGCAGCCGTCGCCCGCCTCTGGCGTGGTCCTGAGTCTCTTCCGCGTCATGCTGAACTCGGTTCAGCATCTCGTACCATCTGACTGACGGCCGGTCGTTAAGTCATCAAATCGCTCAAGATTCTTCACTTCGTCGAACTTCGTTCAGAATGACGGTGTCATTGGTCTGCATATCGCAACTGCGACTGTGCACCGCGACTAACCACTTACCACTAAACACTGGCCACTTACTCCTTCCCCACTGACGACGGACGACTGTCCTTATTTTAGCCTGTGTCTTCACGGTTCCAAATGTTTCGCGGCGTTTTCCCTGATGTCGTCGTGTCTGTCGATCGTGGTCTGCTCTATGGCCTCCATGGCTTCCTCAAGATGTTCTTTGCGATCGATTTCAGCCAAGTGCAAGATGTCTTTTGATATTTGGTTGGGATGCGGCACGTCCTCAAACGCGAAATATTCCTTTTCGCCGGCGGTCTGCACGTACACCATGCCGTAATCAAGCATGGAGTGGAGGAAACCCGTGACTTCGGCCGTCACGTCTTGGATACGATATAGCCTAAGCTCGGAGGTGGTGCGTGAAAAAAGCCCACGTTGCTCGATGTTGATGATGCGGCGGTTTGTCACAATCCACATATCCAACCAATAATCCAAAAATTGCTGGTATAGGAACAGGATGGTGAACATCAGCAGTAAACCCGCGCCCATCACGACCAAGGCCATGTTTTGCGGGTTTTGCAGGACGGAAGCCTGCATGAAGCGCAAGGTGAAATAGCCCGCGAATGGCAGGATAATGACCACGAACAAAGACACGTACAATCCGAAGATGGTGATGGGATGCCTGCGGTAAACGCCTTGGATTTTTTCGTCCGGCATTTGGCTGGGAAGTTTGTTGAGGTCTATCATAATTCTATGTCGGGCGCATACAGGCCCGCGTTAGTGACGCCAAAATCCACCGAGGCTTTGAGATCCGTTTTTGAGAGGTAGCCTAAAGTTCCCAAAATTACGGCCACGGAAACAACCACGAAAGCGATAGTCGTGGCGTAAGTCGCGAGGTGCAACAGTCCGTAACGCATCATTTGGAAAATACTGAATATGGAAATGATGACGTAGACGGCCAGAAAAATCAGCCACGCGAGCGCAAAGAAGTAGAGAGGTATCATACGTTCATTATACAACGTCTCGGCCAACCTTCGATAGAGACATCATCCTAGACGTTATACGTTCAAATAACCACGTATTTTAATGACGTGATTTGTTGTTCATTGTAAACGCATCCCATAGAGACGCCATGGGATGGCGTCTTTTGGCTTTATTTATCAGTTTTCAAATATTTCCGTCTGTATCCGATCCGGTACGGGTTTGCCCAGATGTTTGTAGGCCTGTTCCGTGGCCACGCGTCCGCGCGGCGTACGAGCCAAAAAGCCTTCCTGCAATAAAAACGGTTCGATTACGTCCTCAAGGGTATCCATCTCTTCCGAGGTAGATGCGGCTAAAGTGGAAAGGCCCACGGGTCCGCCGTTGAATTTGACGATGATGGCCTCCAACGCACGCCTGTCCGTCTCGTCCAAGCCACGATGGTCGATGTCCAGGGATTCTAGGGCCGCGGATACGGTTGCCGGATCCAGTTGGCCTTGGGTCTTAACTTGGGCGTAATCGCGGACGCGTTTGAGCAAACGGTTGGCTATGCGTGGGGTTTTGCGCGAGCGTGTGGCGATGGCGCGGGCCGTATCCATATCCATACTTACGCCTAAAAGCTTGGCGCTTCTTTCCACGATGGCCGCCATTTCATCCGGGCCGTAAAAATTGAGGTGGTAGATGCTGCCGAAACGGTCGCGTAAAGGCGCGCTCATGAGCGAGAGGCGAGTCGTGGCGCCAATGAGCGTGAAACGCTTAAGGTCCAGTCTTAGGGTGCGCGCGGCCGGGCCCTTGCCGATGACGATATCCAAGGCGTAATCCTCCATAGCCGGATACAATACCTCCTCGATGTTGCGGTTCATGCGGTGGATTTCGTCCACGAATAGGATGTCGCCTTCCTCCAGGTTAGTCAGGATGGCAGCCAAATCGCCAACGCGCTCCAAAGCCGGTCCGCTAGTGACTTTGATGTTGGCTTCCATTTCGCGGGCGATGACGTGCGCTAACGTGGTCTTGCCCAAACCCGGAGGACCGTACAACAGAACGTGTTCGCAGGGTTCGCCGCGGCCTTTGGCGGCCTGCAGAAAAATCCCCATATTCTCTTTGATAGCCGGTTGACCGATGAACTCGGCCAACGTTTTCGGGCGCAAACTCAAATCCGCCCTATCCTCATTGTCTTGCGCCTCAGGCGCGATCAAGCGTTCTTCCTCCATACGTTGATACAGTAGCCAAAGGTGTGTGGCGAGTCCAGTAAGGGCGTGAACTCTCCCAACCCTCCCTTATCAGGGAGGGCTTTATGGACCACGGGAGCGGCTCCTCCCTCGTTAAGGGAGGATGGCCGAAGGCCAGGAGAGTTCACGTTTAACGACATACCCAAAACCAAGAGATACCTTCCGATGGCGTCTCTACAGGATAACGTTGTATAATCCTCCCATGCCCATGAATCCCTTCTTGAGACCTCTGCCTTCCACGCGTCCGGCCGTGCAACCTTTGAGATCCGCGGCACCCATCGGTGCGGCTGGGTCGGTCGTACCCCAGGCCAACACACGTGTCCAAAACCTGCAGGCCATCGCGGCCGACGTGCATGCGCGCACCGCGAGAATAGAACATGTGCGTGCCTTGGGGCATTTCGTGCACGAAGAGCTTAAAAAGACGCAACACACCGGATCTTCGCGTTTGGCATGGCTGGGACAGCAGCTTAAGAAGATGGACACCTGATATGGCAGAAACTTTCAAACCATTTTCCGCGGAAAAGCCCAGGATGGATTACGACCGCATCCATAAAGACGTGAGGTATGCCATGCTGGTGGCCGAAGATGCGCATAATGTGTTGCGGCTGGCAGAGCAGGAATCCGCACATCTACCATTAGGCAAAGATAAAGATGAAATTCAGGCTTTTGTGCGCGGTTTGGGAACGGATTTGGAAAAAGAAAAATCAGCCCTCAAGGATTTATTGAAAAGAGCACAGAAATACATTTGAAAAACGCCCCGGAGGGCGTTTTTTCATTTTCGCGAACGTGCCAATTTCCAGAGTTCATTGATGGTCAGGGGAATAATGCCGGCAAACATGGTGGAGATGAGCAGGGTGGGTGGCAAGCCCGCGAATCCAAAGGCTTTATTTAATCCAGGCGCATAAATGATCAAGAAAAAAGCCAGAATAAGTATGGAATATACGGTTAGGAAATTTTTGTTGCTTAAGAAACGCAGAGATTTGAATACGTTTTTGGTACTTGAAGTCGAAGTCATGACCAGGGCCACGTTGCACCACAGGATAATGGAGAAGGCCATAGAACGCGCCACGGACAAATCCAAGCCGGATCTCAACGCCGCCAGATACGCGCCACCCGTGAGAGCGAAGATGGCCAGGCCCAAGGTGAAGATACGCAGATAACGGTTGCGCGAAATTATGGGACGCTCGGGGTCGCGCGGTTTGCGCTTCATGATATCGTTTTCCGCGGGTATGGCCTCGAAAACGATGGCGCAGGTGGGATCGATGATCAATTCGAGCAGTACGATATGTATAGGCAAAAGCACGGGGGGCAGGCCTAGGACGGGGAAGACTAAAGCCAACAGGATTATGTAAACGTGGACAGAAAAGATGAACGAGATGGCCTTTTGGATGTTGTCGAATATTTTTCGGCCGTCATTCACGGCTTGCGTAACCGTGCCCAAGCGATCATCCAGCAAGATTAGATCGGCGGCTTCGCGCGCCACGTTGGTGCCTCGCGCTCCCATGGCCACGCCAACGTCTGACTCCTTTAGCGACGGCGCATCGTTAACCCCATCGCCGATCATGGCCACGATCTCCCCGTTGGACCTTAAAGCCTCGACAATCCTGACTTTCTGTTCCGGCACGATGCGTGCGTACACGTAACAATCTTTTACCTCTTGGGACAGGCGCGCGTCATCCATGCCATCCATCTCGGCTCCGGTGATGACCTTTTTATAGCTGTTCAAGCCCACCGCCTGGGCCACGAAACGTGCCGTGTCCGGATGGTCTCCGGTGATTAAACGCACGGTTATGCCGGCTTGCTTGCAGGCGCGAATAACATCTTTGGCATCTGGTCTCGGCGGGTCGTTAAAGCCGAGCAGTCCGACAAAATCCAAGTCGTCCAAGCCAGCCAAGGATTCGGGCAGTCCGTTGTCTGAATAGGTCTTTTTGGCTACGGCCAAAACGCGCAAACCACGCGATGACATGTCCGCGATGTCGCTTTCGAGTTCGGAAATCCTGTCTTGCTCCAGGGCGCACATCCTGATGACGTTTTCGGCCGCGCCTTTAACGGCCAAAACCGTGTCACCATTCTTTTTCCAAGCATGTCCCAAACATTTGAGTTTGTGGTCGAAGCCGTATTCTTTGACGTGGCTGGAAATCGGGAGCAGCGTGGCCACGTCCAATCCCGAGTTGGTCGCCACGGCCTGCAGTGAGATGTCCATGGGGTCGTATGCCCGCGGATCCGTGCTATGCAGTGCGTAGGTCAAATTCTCAATATGGGTTTTGTCGCCACGCTTCAGATCTTCAGCTTTGAGTATTCCGCCGTTGAACAAGGCTTCTTGCAACGTGATGCGGTTTTCGGTCAACGTGCCGGTTTTGTCCGTGCATAACGTGGTGATTTCCCCCAAGCTCTCAATGATGTTGATGTCACGCACCAGAGCCTGACGTTTGGTGAGACGATAAGCGCCGATGGCCGAAAAAACAGTGAGCACGACGGGCAATTCTTCCGGAATGACGGAGATGGCCAACGTCAGACCGATGAGTATGCTGGACATCAGGTCTTTGTCGTGGGCATATGAAACACCGGCCACGCCCAGACAGGCCAAAAGGCCGATGAATCCGAAGGTTTTTACAAGCTTGCCCGTCTTTTTTTGCAAAGGCGATGGGCGGAGATGGACTTGCGCCAATTTCTTACCGATGGCTCCGTAGCGCGTGCCCGTGCCGATTTGCATCACTTTGGCCACGGCCTGTCCGGTCAAAACCAGCGTGCCCGCAAATAAAGTGGAATTTTCTTCTTGACCTTTGCTTTTTTCAGAATCCGCGATGGTTTTGAAAACCGGTTGTGATTCGCCCGTCAGCATGGATTCGTCCACCGATAGGTTGGAGGTTTCGAGGATGACCGCATCTCCAGAGATGCGGTCGCCTTCTTGCACCACCATGCAATCTCCGACCGCCAAACGATCAGCGTTTATGGTCCGTAGCTTGCCGTCGCGTACCACGGTTACGGTAGGCGCGGACATTTCCTTGAGAGCATCCAAGGCTTTATCGGTTTTGGCCTCTTGGTACAGGTCGATGCCTATCATCAATACAACGCCGACAACCATCAAAATGCCGTCAAAAGCGTTATTTAGGATGAAATATACGATGGCCGTGATCAACAGCAACAACAGCATTGGTTCGGACAGTGCCTCGCGCACGTACGTAAGCCAGCTTTTCTTTTTCTTTTCGTATAGTACGTTGGCCCCGTTTTTAGCCAGGCTCGTGGCGGCTTGAGCGGACGAAAGGCCGCGATAACGCGAAAGGTCTATAGACATTCCGGGATTATATCAAGACTAGGGGTTTAAGACCAAAGACTAAAGGCGAAACAAGTCGTCAGTCGACAGTCGTCGGTCGTCAGTGGGGAAGGAGTAAGTGGCCAGTGGTTAGTGGCAAGTGGTTAGTCGCAGTGCACAGTCGCAGTTGGGGCATGCAGACCAATAACACCGTCATTCTGAACGAAGTCGACGAAGTGAAGAATCTTGAGCGATTTGATGACTTAATGACCGGCCGTCAGTCAGATGGTACGAGACGCTGAACCGAGTTCAGCATGACGGAAGAGTCAGGAGGTCCGGAGTCCTCGTGCGGTACGCAGTACGAAGTACGTGGTACGCCCGAGCCTGCGACGCGGGACCCCTCGATAAACTCGGGGCGCAGCGTGCG
>CAZRYH010000004.1:0-76904 GCA_964604275.1 uncultured Gammaproteobacteria bacterium | reverse complement strand
GAACCAGACCTCATAACCCCAGGGTTTATCTATGCGTTTGGGAGTGAAGAACATAGCTTGTAGAGCTTAACATGACAGAGCGAATGTAAAAAATACATTTTACGTCCGATTTATAAGGAGGATAGGACGTTCAGTCTTGACATTTAGCGATTTTTATGCAAGATTTAGACCGTGCTCGTTACAGGCGCCAAAGGAGGGCCTGGAAATGGTCCACATTCAAGTGGACGAAAACGAGGCACATTGGAACCTAAGAACAGAGACGATCGATTCGGTTTTGGAATGCACGTTGAGGAGCCGGACGAGGATGCACCTGTCCCTGGGGATCCGGACCCTTACGGGCCAGAAACCTTCAGGAGATTGCTCGAAAAGATTCGCGTCCCCAATGACCGTGCGTCCATTAACGCGCCTGGCTGGAAAGGCGAGCAACAACTCCTCGATTACAGCCGCACCAAGGTGAACATCGAGTTCGCCGAACTATGCGTGGGAGACATCCGAGTCTTCAACCCGTTCATTGCATACCCTTACGCGGACTACGAAATCAGGCAGGAAGCGTTTCTGCTTGACCCTTTCGGCAAGCCGATTGGTTACGTGGGACCCGCGCAATCGCAATGCACACTGGACCGCATTCTGGCCCTGCCCGACCCCAAGCTCCTCAAGTACATCTTGTGGCTTGAAGAAGAGGCCAGGAAGAGGCCCCGCGCTACGCTGTACACCATCTGGGGCAACAAGTGCTTCAACAAGCTGCTTCGGTGGCTCGGGAAATCCGCATACGAGCATGCTCGTTGCGAAGACCTGAGGAACCTCATCGAAAAGCGCAACGCATCATGATGCTCTTCTGACGGCCAAATCCTATGGAAAAGGCCGTTTTTTAATATCGAAATATATACTTTTTTGCTAACTCCCTTGCTCATCAGCGATTTTGGGAGAGAGGGGTACGCGTACTCAGTGCAGCAGCGCCAACAGCAGTATGCCGGTTGACGCCAAGCCGTTCAATGTTGATGAGATGATTAGGGGAGGCGCGCGGCGATGAATCCCGTACATCAACCAAACGATACTGTTTAGAGCAATAAGAAAAAATGACAGTTTCGAAATTCCTGCAGACGATTTTCCGCTCAATAGTTCGATGAATTGCGGAAAGAGGGCGAGCGCCGAAATTATGCTGTTAATTTCAGCGAAGTAGTCAATAAAATGTTTGTGCTTACCATTTCCTAATAATCGTGGCAGGGATTGCATACGTCGTTATTATTTTTATTTCTGTTTTGACAACGTTGTCTCGTAGACATTTATTAAACGTTTACTGATAGACGTGGAATTGAATTCGCGCGCGGTTTCTTGGGCCGAAATCGCCAGTTTGCGGCGTTCTGTCATGGACATGTCCAGTATGCACCTTATGGCTTTTTTCCCTTCGGTTTGCGAATTGATTAAGAAACCATTTATCCCATTTTTAATTATTTCTGGCGCTATACCAACAGGATAGGCGATTGGAATTAGCCCTTGTGACATGCCTTCGATTAGGCTTAGGGAAAAACCTTCGTAACGAGACGTGATTAGCAATATGTCCCCGGCCATTTTATCGAGTATCTTGGGAATGTCTTGTTTTTCGGTGTTGGCATAAAATCGGTGGTTTGGTATGTGCTTATCGCACCAATCAATCAAGGCCTTGTTGGTCGTCATGCCGATCGTGCTTTTACGGACACAGGGAAAATGCAGATATAATTCTATCAAACGATCCAGACCTTTTAGCTTTAAAGTGAAGGCATCGGCGCCCATGCGCCCCAAAAATGTTAAAGTCGGCTTTTGAGTGATGGATGTTATTTTTGTCTTAAACCAGTAATCCTCGATCGCATTGTGAACTACGTATAATTTCTCAGGGTTTATTCCGGCATCCAACAGATTTTGTTTGACTGTTTCCGAAGTGGCGACTACCGCATTCGCGTGCGTGGCTACAAGCCGTTCGATTTCGGCTACGTCTTGCAATGGGCGTCGAGTTCTGACGTTGAGTTCCTTTATGGCCCCCTCGTTTTTAAGCCTGAGCCATATTTTTCTGAGCGAAGGTTCCATATTTTTCGCCAGGGGAACCGCCTTTAAAAAGCCCCAAGAGGTTGAACCGAAATGGCTGACGACCGGTATGCTGAAAGGCAAAAAAGCAAGCGGTGTATAAGTCGTGCCTTGGATTAAATCGCATTTCAGGATTTCGTCTTTATGTTCCAAAAGCGAATGGAAGAAGAGGATGTTGCTGATTCCTTTTAAATGCAGAGGCGCGTCCAATAATGGAGTTTTGGGATAAAAGTTTTTCACACGGATTCCGGACTCGCGCAATCTTTGGGCCATGAGATCGTTTATATAATGTGCCCCGGTTCCGATTTTCTTTTCATTATGTATGAATGCGATTTTCATAGTATCGAATTTTCAGTTCAATTTGATGTTAAACTATATTTCCAATATTTTCTAGACAGAGCCATTTTATGAATCGCCTGGGGGGGTAATGAACATGCTCGTTGCGAAGACCTGAGGAAACTCATCGAAAAGCGCAACGCTCCTTGATTCTCCTTTAACGACCTTGTCTGAAAAAGATTGGCCGTTTTTTTATTACATCTAAATTCTTTTAATACCAACGATTATTTTAAACTTATTTTCCCAGCCAACTCACTTTCCAGACTGACGTTCTATTTTGTTGAAACGCGCGCGGTTTTTTTCAGCAGTTTTGTGGTTTCGTATATCGCCGTACCCAAAACGCCCAACGCAACCGATAAAAGACCGGCGGTAAACAGTGCGCATATTAGTTCCGCCCGCATTCTGCTGCGTCGCGAACGAAACGATTCAAGCGAATGAAGGGCGAGGTCTAGGCCAAGTTCTTGCTTTAACCTCGGGTACCAGTTGATGACCGAAGAAAATGCGTCCATGATCGTCAGCAGGTTAGTAGCCATGTTTTGAAGAAGATTCGGCAAAACCGTCGGGAACATTAACTGGAACATGCGGACAACATCGTAAATACCAAAAACCATAAGCCATGAAAGACCGGAAGCGAGGAACGCGATCTGTGCGCCACGGTCATTCTTTAGGTAAGCCAAATATTTTCCGATCGCGTTTTGCATATGGCTTGGCATAATAATATGCATCGTATTCCATATTTGGTTTTAAGGCGAGATTGTCATAAAAATCGACCTCCGGTGGGAAGTCGATTTTCCATGGGGTCACTTCTCCGAGGTTATCGTACTCCTTTGAGAATCTGACACGGTGTTCCATCACCCCAGACCACGCCCTTCTACATGGGTAAGTCTGCTTTATCAATTCCTTTCATGCCACCAATCGTTCGATGGAATGGAAGGGAGTCCCGTCTATTGTAGCCCGACGGGAGGGGAGTGAAGTCATGTGTTGTTTTGACGCCATGGAACTCTGGAAAGACTGTACCATGCCTCGAAACAGCGTTCGTATTTCTTTACGTCGCCGGAATACCACCCCAGATCCTTCTCTGTTTCCGTGGCATACTCCCTCAAGATGAGAAAACCGTCCGACGTTTCTCCGATGACTGTGCTGTCGCGAGCGAGAACCTGTTCCGAATTGCCAACGTAATAGGTTACGCCATCAAATTCGACAGTTTTCTTGGTCAGGGGCTTGGCCTTCTGTTGGGCCAGTGTTTTGCCGTCCAATTCCGCGAGCGCTTGTTCAAGAGTCCTTCTCTTATCACCGTAGCGTTTTCCCTCGTGGTAGCTCCAACTGTCCCAAGTCGCAAAGCTCTCCAAGGGCTTCCACGAGCACATTGTTGGGATCTTTTTGGTTTTCAGGGCGTAACCCAGTGCTACAAGGCACGCCAACGCCGCCGTACAGATTGCAATCAGCAACATGACTCCTCCTAGATGATTCGATAGAACAAGGCCCACATCTCGCGACCCTTGAGGTAGTCGTAATAGTGGGTTTCCATCAGATAGTGTGAGGGCAGGCTTTTGCGGGCTCGCTTCATGAATCTCATCTGCATCCCGCCCCATCCCGATCGCATGAGGATGGGGTGAAAATTCTCGTATTCTGATGAAGATGAGCCGCCATCAAAAACGCCCGGCTGCACTCTTTTCCCTTGATTGTGCCACAACTCTCCGAGCAGGATGATCTCATCCCACGTTCGTTGCTTGGGATACGTCCTGCAAAAGACCGCTCCGACATGAGTATCTGCGGGATGGTAGCCCTTTGCCAAGGGGTTGGCACCGCAGTCTCGGAGTACATCATCCATGTTGCCGTAAGCGCTTCTGGTGCGTGACGAGAAATGCAAACGGATGACGCGCGCCGCGGCTCGTTTCCATGGTTTTACCAAGGCAAGTGCCGTGTCCTGTTCCTTGATCGAGTTGAGCCACCGGTCATATTCTGAAAATGACCCCTCGAGTAACAGTTCTCCTTTGCGAAGCTCGGGAACGGGATCGGCCTTTGTTGTTTCGACGGCGATTCTGTATGGCCTCATTCTCTTCTCCTTTCAAAGTACTGCGTTGAATAGGGCGTATCCCATGATTTCAACTGATTATAATGACATAATTTTATGATTTTTTCAATGGTGCTGGTCGATGTTATTTAATAAAAAAGCTAAATTTAAACTAATTATGGCTTGACAAATACTAAAAAAATATGACAAAATACTCGTCATATTATGAATAACGCCAAATTGCTCGAATCTTTAGGCTTAAATGAGAAGGAATCGAGTATATATCTAGCGGCCCTGGAAGGCGGAGCATCTACGATTTCAGATATTGCGGATCGCGCCAATATCAAGCGCACCACGGTTCATTCCATCATTCCGCAATTGCTCCAAAAAGGTTTGCTCGTCAGCACCATCAAGACGCGACGCATTCTATACGTCGCGACGCCGCCGGATGATTTGCAAAAAATGATGGAAGAGCGTCTAGCCAGATTTGCCGAAATTCTGCCCCAGCTTAGAGCCTTCGGTCAGACGGAAACTGACAAACCTCGCGTGCGTTTGTATGACGGCATTGATGGATTGATGCGTCTCTACAATGACCAGCTCCATAGCGCAAAAGAAATTTTCGCTTTCGTCGGAGTCCAAGGTGCGAGCGCGGAACTGCGCCGTCGCCTCCAACGCGAGTATGTGCCACGTCGCGTCAGCAAGAAGATTTGGGCTTATGTCATCGCGCCAGATACGCCGGAATCCATTAAATATAGGGAGGCGGACGGTTTGTCGCTCCGGCAAACCAAACTCATTTCGCACAAGGACTACCCGTTTTCCGTGAGTATTGAAATCTATGGCGACAAGGTCGCTGTCCTATATTATTCAAATACGGAAAGTTTTGGCCTGCTGATTGAATCAAAAGAAATCGCCAACTCAATGAAGTCCATTTTTAATTTCTTTTGGAAGCATGTTTGATTAAACAATAGAAGAAAAACGACTCAAAAGAGTCGTTTTTCCAAATCTCGACTTTATCAGTTGCTACAGACTATACACGGTTTGATTTTCAGGTTTGGCACCCTCATCGGCACCAGGCTTGTCAGCAATTATAAGGTAGATTTGGTTGATGACGCCTATACAAGAATAGTCCGCTCCCAATTCGTTCAGGATGGATTGGTATTGAGTGGGGTCTAGATTTGATGCGAGGGTAATGTGCGGTTTGAAATTTTTTTCAAACTTTTCCGTGCCTTTGTTTAGGTAATCATTATATGGCTCAAGACTGCGAAGGATGCCTAACTGCAGTTCTTTGATATTGCCGTTTTCTTTAGCGTTAATCATGATCGTCTCTAGCCCATCCGCATCCTTATCTACAACGAGGTCTTCAAAATGCAATTCGATTTTGTGGTCAGGAATATTTTGATTGCGAAAATATGCTCCAAGTCGATTTTTAACATCTTGGATCTTTTCTTCTTCCAAATGACATACTTGTTTCAACGTGACGTGATGGCCAAACGGGGTTCCATGTTTATGGAAAAAGCCTTCAAGCCAAAGCGGTTGTTGGAAAAGTTGAACCTTGGCGACAATAGCGAATATTTTCATGCAAACATTTTATGTGAGATTCGTTATCGTAACAAGCTCATTTATACAAAAACCCCTCGATTGCTCGAGGGATTTTTGTGGGGTGACCAGAGGGAGTTGAACCCTCGCTAGCGGAGCCACAATCCGCTGTTCTACCGTTAAACTATGGCCACCATGAATGGGGAAATAACCAAATTCGAATTACCAAGATCCAACCCCCTAACTTGATTTTTGGTCATTCGAATTTGGTTATTTCATTTCTGGCGGGCTATTTATAGCCTATATTCTGGTATTTGGCAAGAGATGCAAAGGCCGCCAAAGGCGGCCTGGATTTACTTTTTGAGGTCGGCTATTATCTTTTCGATTTCCTCGTTTTTCCACTCCTTGCCGTAAGCGTCCTGCAGATTAAACCATAAATCCGCTTTGTCGTCGTCGTTAAGTTCCTTGTCAAAGGCCGTCTTATCGGTTTCCACCAAATGTCTGAGCCGTAGATATTCTTCCAAGTTACCGATTACCTCTTTCAAATGTTGCGGCGGAGTGTCTCCTTTCAATTCTTTGGCTTTGCTGGTTGCGCGGTCGGCGGTAACTGTCATTGTTTCGAACGGCATAGGCATGGTGTTATTTCGATGCAGCCAAGCATAGCACACGCACATGTACACATCCAAATAAAAATACATCAAAAGCAAAATTCAAAATTCAAAAAGCAAAAAAAATATTAAAGCATAAAGCAAAATGCAAAGAGCAAAATTTATTTAGAGTAAAAAGCAAGATTCAAAATTCAAAAATTATGAAGGTGAAGATAATAAAAAACGCCACGGATAGCGTGACGATTAAGAATCGTGACCTGTGAGCATGTCCGCCAGGTCCAACAAATTGCGGAAGCGTTTGAGCTTGGGGCTGGGGGAGACGCATAAGCCTTGCGGATCGAAGAAGACGGCTTGCATTCCGCATTCCAAAGCCCGGTGCACCAACATCTCGTTGTTGTCCACGTGCAGGATGCGGGTCGGCGGAACTTCGGCCCGACGTATCAGGTTGGCGTAAAGTTCGGGTTTGCGCACGCCTTCTTGTCCGCTGTCCAGGATGAAGTCAAAAAACCCATCCAGTCCTTGAGTGCGGAAATTGCGCGCCACCTGCCCGCTGGCGTCAGAGGTGACCGAAAGGCGGAAACCGTGCCGCTGGAGACGGGACAACGTCTCGACCACATCGTGCCCAATTTTGGAGAACAACGTACCATTCACGTTGATGTCGTAACACCGCTCCACGAATCCCTCGAATCCGGGATGTAACTCCGGATCGTGTCCCAATGTTATTCGGGTAAGTGCGCCGAAATATTCATAGGCCCACTGCGGCGCCTTGTCGTATCCATGCAGGTCCCCGGAGCAGGGCGATGGCACGATGCAGCGCTCGGCGCGCATGCATTGGGCCGGGGTTACCTCGCGCCCGCAGAATTCGCTGAGCAACTTTGCCATGCGCACGTCGTCCAAATACACGAGCACACCGCCCGCGTCGAATGAGATGTGATCGATGGCTTGCCGGTGGTCGTATGCCGCTTTGGCCATGGGCCACTTCCTTTCACGTGTAAGGTACGCGTCGCCATCTAACCCTTGGGGTGGTGTCCGGGTCAAATTTAGTTATCAACAACTGTGGGCAAAGTGCGGTTGACCCTGTAGTCGCATCAGAATAATCTCTTGCGCGGAGGCCATAATGGCAAAAATCGATAGCGCTTCCAAGCTCGTTACTTGTTCTTGGCTGGTGGGCCGCGTTCCTATCATCAGGTCCACGGGACGTGTCATCGTGGCGACCAGCGGGGTTTTCGATCTTTGGCATGACGGCCACGGCAGTTATCTGGAGGATGCCGGGAAGATGGGGGATGTCCTCATCGTGGGCGTTGATTCTGACAAATTGGTTCAGGACCGGAAAGGTCCCACGCGTCCCATTTACGGGCAGGATCTGCGGCAGAAGGTCGTGGCCAGCTGCGGAGCAGTGGACTTTACGGTGCTCATGGAGGACTGGTCCGCGTTCATGCGCATCGCGTGTCCAAACATCATCGTGACCTCGCCCACGAGCGAGAAGGCCGACGTCGAGATGCAGAAACGTGTGGCTCACGACGTGGGCGCCAAGTTGGTCAGCTTGGAGTCACGCTCCCCGACCCACACGTCCGACATCATTCGCAAGATTCTGCGCACCTGTTCTCTCTGACTCGCGCCGTGCTAAAATGAGCACGGTTTTTTATCACCTATGAGGATTTTAGAAAAACGACGGAAAGCGTATTCGCGTACATACCGCGACAAACATTATTGCGATTTCTGCGACCCCAAGGTCATTAAAGATCAGGAGGTCGTCAAGTTGCGTGGCCAACATTGGGTTGTCTTGGCCTGCAAATACCCATACCTGAATGGCAATCTTATGATTATGCCCAAACGCCACGTGACTCACACGGATAAGTTGAATGCGGACGAGTGGGCCGAGTTTCCCAAGATGCTCCTGGCCACGCAAAAGATTTTAGGCAAGCTTTTTAAGACCACGTCTTTCAACGTCGCTCTTAACTTGGGGCCGCACGCGGGCGGTACCATCCGCCACATCCATTGGATGATCGTGCCACGACCCAAAAAATTGAATGCCGCGGCATTCAACGTCCTACACAATTTTTACATAGTGCAGATGGACTACAAAGAGCTTTTGGAGAAGATCGTAGCCATGGGTAAATGATAGGAAGACCGGACCCAAGTCCGGTTTTCTTTTTTCAGGCTTCGCGCTAACATGGACGCATGAAACGAAGCATCTCTTTTTTGCCCAATTGGAAAAACCTTTTCCGCTTCATGCGCGATCCCAAAGCGGACTGGAAACCCAAGGTGGCCATCGTTTTGGCCGTAGCGTATTTGTTATGGCCTATCGATCTTGTCCCTGACTTGATTCCGCTTTTCGGTTGGTTGGAGGATGTCGGAGTCACGGCCCTGGCCACGGCTTATCTGTTGAACGCGGCCAGCAATTACGAACCGACCAAGGAAATCGAAGATAAAGAATCCAAAAATTAAAATAAAACAATCTATGCCGAATTTCATAACCGCCTTGGTTTTGGGTGTGGTGGAAGGAGTGACCGAATTTTTGCCGATCAGCTCCACGGGCCATCTGATATTGGTCAATCGTTGGTTCACGTTCGGCGAGCCTTTCACCAAACTTTTCGACATCGTCATCCAAGGCGGCGCTATTCTGGCCGTTGTGGTCTTGTTCTGGAGGGATCTATGGCCCAAAGCGTGGACCTTGAAAGCCCTTAAGGAACAATGGGGGAGCGTGCTTCTGGCTTTCGTGCCCACGGGGTTCATCGCCTGGCTTCTTAATGATTGGGTGCAGGAAAACCTTTTCTTTTCGTGGGTCGTGGCTTTGGCTTTGGTGCTCTACGGTATTGTCTTTATCGTCATCGAGCGTTCGCACATTGCGGAGAAGGCCGAACAAACCGGGTTGCCTTCTTTCAAACACGCGTTGCTCATCGGTTTGGCGCAGTCTTTGGCTCTGGTGCCCGGTACGTCGCGTTCAGGCGTGACTATTTTGGCCATGTTGCTGTTGGGCTATGCGCGTCCCATGGCCGCCAAGTTCTCCTTTCTGCTCGCCGTGCCCACGTTGTTGGTCGCATCCGGTTACTCTTTGCTTAAATACGAGGCCCCGATCTCCGGTGAGCAGGTCGGTCTCTTGGCCGTGGGGTTCGCAGTTTCCTTTGTCGTGGCTTACGCGGTCAGCAAATGGTTGATGGGCTACATCCGCCACAAATCATTCGAACCCTTCGGTTGGTATCGCATCATATTGGGTGTTTTGGTCTTGATTGCGGCATTTTTTGGAGTTTGAAAGGGGTTTTTGACCTACGTCGTACAAATATAAAGGTATGTAGCGGGTTTATATAAACCCGTTTTATATATACGGAGCTTAAAGAGTGTCTCTGATCCTTGCATTGAGTAAGCAGCCGCTGGGGTTTTCAGGGGGGTAGTCGAATGTATCAGTCTCGTAAGGCGATCAAGTGTCTTCTGTTTTTCCTGACCTTGTTCCTCTGCGTTTCGTATTTGCCGAATCTGGCCAATGCGCAAAATCGTCCTCCTCCGCTTGCGGAACTGGATTCCGTGAAGCGAAGGATCGATGAAGGCGCATGGCTTCGTTCGGTGATCAACGCAGATATGGACCCGGTCCTGGAAGGGGATTGGGACGGTCGTGGGTCGCATCAGCCAGGGGGTCGTACGGACCCGCTTTACATCGCCTGCATGGTCGAGAGATGCGCGGCCGTCAAAGCCACGTATCCGACCAACCCAGAGCGTTGGCGCGACAATCGTTTTTTTGGTCAATGCTTTAAGGAGCATGCGGCCAGGGTAAAGAGCAAGGACTTTGTCCCGTTGCCCAATCCTCCGCCTCTGACCTCCTTGGGGTGCGCCAAAATACATTCCTTGCGCCAATCCCAAGACCAAAGAATCTACCAAGCGGTGAACGGCCAAGCCGATTCTAAACCCGCAACCTCGAATGTCTCCTCAGTGGCAAAATCAGAAGCGTCCAAAAAACCGGTACCGGTTACGGCCGCTTTCGCGTCTGTAGGTTCGGTCGCGGCCAAAGCCGCCCAACTAAAGGTGCCTTCGTCCATTGGAAAGTCTTTGGCCAAAGGTGCCCTCCAAGCCCGACCCAATCGCACGGCCAAAAAGCCGACGAGTTCGCTCGAACCCAAATTCATGCCCCGGTCCGCTATCCGCGGATTCGGCGATCTGGGTTCCCGGCTAGAATTGCTCTATGCCAACGATAATGAGGCCGCGATCCGCGTGTTGCCGCAAGGGCAATTCTACACAATTCAGGCCTCATGGTTGGCGCGCGATTACTTTACGGATTGGGAAACCGTTTATACGGAAGACGGCGCGCGTGCGGAACAGTTCATCGGCGCGTGCTTCGAAAAAAACGGATCCATCGTCCTGGATAACGAGCGCATGAAAATGGGCCAATGGGTCGAAGCGGCCAGGAAAAAGCGTCCGAATATGGAATTTTTGGAGGACTGCAAGGATAGGGACGGGGAGTTCCGTTTCGCCCTGCAAGCTGGCCAGACCATTGTGCTCAAGGCCAAAGGCGTGGATCGAGATTTCCGTGCCGCTACGCAAAAAATGGCATACACGATGGCCTCTAACACAGCGGAACAGAAATCAAAATCCCTTATCTCAGATGTGATCGCCCAACGCATGAAGTTGCGGATACTCTGTCCTGAAAAATGCGAGCAGTCTGATGCCGCCCAGAATCAAACCGACCTTTTTGGATCCGATGGGCAGTATGGAGTGAACTTGGATATGCGGTTGCGACCCCCGTCAGGCTTGGCTGTCGTGCTGCTCGATAAAAATAAATTCATCCGTCGGCCCCTGCTCGTCACCTATGACGAGACGACGGATGGGCGATCTGGTTGGTTGCCGCGTTTAGGGGAAATTGAAAACGAGTATCTGCCATTATTGGAGATACTCGAAAAAGTTAATCGGGCCACGTCCTCGGACGTTTCGGCCTTACTGCACCCATTTCCAAAGTGAAAATCTTTTCCTCAGTGCACTTTGAGAATCCAAAATCTCACGCCATCGCAAACTAACGCGATGGTTTTTTACATGAATGGTCCCGCAGAAGTTTCCATCCTGATTCATTGCTCAACCAAAACTATGAAAAACCCTACACCAAATCCCAAATTATTTGAAAGCGCGCTTCTGGCGAATACGTATATGGCCTTGAAGCAAATGCAATCCGCGCGCGCTTCATGGATGAACGCACGAAAGTTGCGTTTATCCGCTGACGTAAGATAAGGTGCCGGTATGAGGCCGGAAGAACTCCAAACCAGGAAAGACGAGGAGTTGGTCGCCCTGGCAGCTTCAAGCGACCATCAAGCCTTGCTGGTTTTGATTCGCCGCTACGAACCGCGACTTTTAGCGTACATACGGCGTATCGGTGGCGTTTCCATCGAGGACGCTGAAGATATACTGCAGGATGCTTTTTTAGATGCTTACAGACATTTGTCTGAGTTCGACATGAATCTTAAGTTTTCAAGTTGGATGTATCGCATAGTCCATAATCGGACCATTTCCGCTTATCGCAAACGTAAACGTTCCATGGGAGACGTTTCCCTGGACGATGCGGATGCGGCCTATGGCCGGCTTTTGGCTGCGGATTTGGACGCGGCAAGGTTAGCCGAACAATCGTTGACCTCGGATGCGGTTAAAGGAGCATTGGACAAAATGGCCGAACGGGACCGTGCGGTTTTGGTTTTAGCCTATATGGAGGACAAGACTTATGAGGAAATAGGCGACATCTTGCGTGCCCCGCAGGGAACTGTCGCGACTTGGATACATCGTGCAAAGAAAAAGTTCGCTTCCCAAATGAGTAATCCATCTAACATATGAACGTGGCAGAAAGAATAGAACTGCAAATCAAAAATGGTACATTGCCTAAACCTATTCCGCGTTGGCTCGTAGTAGCCAAGCGTTGCTGCCTGTGGGGAGGCCTCGGGTTGACCGTGGCCGCGAGCGCGGCATCCACGGCCGTCACTTGGTGGCTGGTGGCAGACCCCAACGGCCTTCTGGGTGTCATCCGTTCCTCTGACTGGTTCCGTGGGGCTTTGAACCTTTTGCCCATAACTTGGATTTTCATAAGTTTAGGATCGGCTGTGGCCGCTTATTTAATATTCGTGCACACACCATACGGGTACCGTTACAGTCGGGCATTGGTGGCCGGGTCTTTGGGCTTTGGATTGATGTCTTTCGGTGGGGCTTTGTACGCTTCGGATTTGGCGGAATCCATAGAAACCTCCGCCTCAGCCTTGCCCGGATACCATAAGGTGGCGGGTATACAGCCTCAGGTTTTCATGAAGCCAGAAAGGGGCATGATCGTTGGGCACGTGGAAAGTGAAGACGACAGGGTCTGGCAAGTTTTAGATCCCAGCGGCACGGTTTGGTGGGTCACGGTGCCCACGACTTCGCAGATGCCGTTCATCAAGCGTGCGCAAGGCACGTCTTTCGTTGGCAGTTGCGTGCGCATCACCGGAACATTGGAGACATCCACGCGGTCCGTGACCGCCAGCGTCATAAAAACATGCCCGCGCGCCGTGCATCTGGATGAGCGCATTATCCATGCCAACGTGCGGATGAAAGACGAAGCCAAATAACTGCGTATAGGTGCACGGCTGTCATGGGAGACCGAGAAAACAGTTAGGGTAAATGCAAAACAAAATACGAGGTTATGAACTATAGATTTTGGAGAAATTCCGCGGTCGCCGCGCTGGCCATCGGGTTGGTGGTCGTCATGGTTTCTTCCTTTGCCGGAGAAACGCGAATGCTGGCGCAATTGCTGTTGAGTTTACCGGTCTGATGATGTAAAAATTGGGTATGGGTCGGGTGAGTTGACAGGCGCACCTAATCCAGAGAGGAATAGAAGGCCCAAGCATGGGCAAAAAATCCCTAGACCGGGATTTTTTGTTTGTGTCATGGCAATCCCATGGCTCGCGTTTTGTCGTCGCGCGTTTTATCATGTTCAAGCTTTTAACAATTTGTTTTTCATATGCTGCAAACATTTTTTGGACAAGCCCTCGGCGCCTTCATGGCCACATCGTTTGGCTTAGGGTCGATTGCCATGCCGTTTTTCAATCTGGAATTGAAGGTGCCGCAAAAACCGTTAGTGGCTGGCCCGGGCGTTTCGCGTTTCGAGTCTTGCAACGCGCTTAAAAATCAAATCTCCAAAGCCCCGGGATACGGTCGCACGTTCATGGTTGAGGATTTGGCGGTCATGCCCATGGCCATGGGCAACAGCCTACAGAAGTCAGCCCCGACCGCGGCCGTCAACCAGTCGGCTGGTGCAGGTCAAGAATATTCAAGCACCAACGTGCAAGTCCAAGGCGTGGATGAGGCCGACATCGTCAAAATCGGGGACACGACCTCGGCTGACGGGGTGCGTTACATTTTCCATCTTACCAATAACCGCCTCATGATTTCGGCCGTGGATCCAGCAGAGAAAGCCAAGTTGATTTCTGAGGTCAAACTCGAGGGCTTGAGCGCTCAGGATCTATACGTGCAAGGCGACCGCTTGATGGTCATCGGCACAAAATACGAAGATCGTGTTTACCCTATGCCATTAGGCGCTTCGTCCATCATGCCTCGCATGCCGTGGCGCGGGCAGAGCGTGACGGTCACTAAAGTTTACGACGTGAGTTCGCCAACCGCTCCCAAGGAATTGCGCACCGTGGAATTCGACGGTTCCATCAACAGCTCGCGTATGATCGGGGGCATTGTCTATTTAGTCATGAATTCGTGGACACCGTGGGAGGATTTGCAGATTTTGCCCGGCGACAAGGATTTGGTGCCTGCATACAAAGACAGTGTGCGCGGCGATGATTTTCAACCCATGGTCAAATGCGGGGAAGTCGGATATTGGGATGTGCAACCCAGCCGCGAATATCTGGCCGTAGCCTCCTTGTCCATGAGCGGCACGGGAGAGGTCAAACGCAGCGTGGTTTTAGGTTCCGGACAAACGGTTTACGCTTCCACCGGCAATCTGTATGTGGCGCGTCAGGATTGGTCCGAGCCTTCCATCAGGGACAGCCTCAAACCCACGGAAAGCGGCGAAAGGACAAACGTCTACAAATTTTCTTTGAATGCCGGTGATATCGCGTACCGGGCTAAAGGCACGGTGCCCGGCCATCTGTTGAACCAGTTTTCCATGGATGAATACGAGGGCAACCTGCGTGTGGCAACCACCAAAGGCCAAGCCTGGGACCAAAAGAATCCTTCGACAAACAACGTGTACGTTTTGGGTGCGGATTTGAAAACGCGCGGTTCCATCCAAAATATCGCACCCGGTGAAACCATTTATTCCGTACGGTTCATGGGAGCGCGCGGCTACATGGTCACGTTCAAGAAAGTCGATCCGTTCTTCGTGTTCGACCTCAAGGATCCAGAAGCGCCCAAGATTCTCGGCAAGCTCAAAATACCCGGATACTCGGATTATTTGCATCCCATGGACGAGAACCATATCATCGGAGTTGGCAAAAACGCGGTGGACGCGGCCGAACAAAGTTTCGCCTGGTACCAAGGCATGAAGATGGCCTTGTTTGATGTAACGGACGTGAGCAATCCCAAAGAAATGTACAAAACGGAAATCGGTGATCGCGGTACGGACTCGCCGGCGTTGAATGACCACAAGGCTTTCCTGTACTCGCCAGAGAAACAACTCCTGGCCCTGCCCGTCCGTTTGGCCGAGCTGTCACCGGAAGTAAAGAATGATCCAAATCGTGAAGGCAATGAATATGGCGATTTCAAATTCCAAGGCGCATACGTTTATCGCTTGACCTTGGAAAAAGGTTTTGAGTTTTTAGGCCGTGTCACGCATCACGACGACGATCAAGCCGCGCTCAAATCCGGATATTATTGGGGCGATTGGGACACGGACATCCAACGTGTGCTGTACGTGGGTAATAACTTGCTGACCGTTTCAAACGGCAAGCTGCTGCTCAACGGGTTGTACGACTTGGGACTCAAAGCTACGGTCCAATATCCCAAAGCTCCAGAGCAACCCAACGAAGGCCCGATACTTTACTGAGTATCATCAAAAGACAGAAAACCCGGATCATCCTCCGGGTTTTTTATTTGCCACCGCCCAACCCTCGTCATTCCTGCAACAGCAGGAATCCAGAGAAAAACATTCGGATATGGATTCCGGTTGTAACAATTAATGATTAATCTTTAACAAACAAGCCCGGAATGACATGGTGGCTTACGGTTGGTGTGGCGGTACGGCATGTCTCTGACCCGGCTCCCTCGTTATTCCTGATGAGGCAGGAATCCAGAAAAACAAAAACAAAAAAATTGGGAATGGATTCCGGTGTAACAAAAAGGATGCCCCCGTCATTAACAAGCCAGCCCGGAATGACGGTGGGGAGGTCTGGGGTGGGGACGGCATCGCAACTGTTTCCCAGAATGACGGTCGAGGGTTTGTGAGTTGGGCCGGAGGACTGTCTATCAAAGAATTCAAACATGCTAACATGTATTCGTTATGTCGACCGGAGCTAAGCGCACGTATTTGGCGCATGCCATCAGCATGGCCGGCAGCTGGTGGGGAATCTTGTTGGTTACTTTTGTCGTGTATCTCATTTCTCCCATTCCTCCCGGCAAATTATTGAATTATTCTTTGTGGATTTTTGTACCCACTGTTTTTTCTGAACTCTTCAAATTTGTGGTTCGCCGTCCGCGTCCCGTGGATAGGGGAGAGGATGTGAAGGTCAAGGCTTACGGTTACTCGTTTCCGAGTTCGCACACGGTCGCGGCGTTTATGATCGCATCGTGGGTTTTGCTGGTCCCAGAATTGCGTTGGTGGTCTTGGCTATTCGCGGCGTGGCCGATTTTCGTGGGTTGGTCGCGCGTGTGGCTGCGCGCACACGATGCAGTAGACGTGTTCGGCGGTTTGGCTTTCGGTACCGTGGCTACTTGGATCGCATGGTTGGTGGGTCGTTAATCCTCAAAACCAAATGACGCGATACGCGTCCTTTTTAGTTGCGTCCGTCTTCGGACGTGATAGGATTGGAACATGCTATCCCTTAAACCCAGAGCCATTTTGGTGGACGTGATTCCGCCCACCATGGAAAAGACAGTCGCAGACCGACGTTTGTACGAGTTGGAGAATTTGACGCGCACTTACGGCGGTATCGTGGTGGTCAAAATCGTACAAAAACGCGCCTTGCCAGATTACAAGACATTTTTAGGTCAGGGTAAGTTGGAAGAAGTGGTGAAGTTCGCCAAGGAGAATAAGGTGGAGTTGATTGTCATCAACAACATTCTTAAACCCCATCAAATTTTCGGCATAGAACGTTTGGTGGAACGCGACCGCATTTCGGTCTGGGATCGTATTGATTTGATTTTGAAAATTTTCCAAAAGCACGCCTCCACCACCGAGGCCAAGTTGCAGATTCGTTTGGCCGGCATCCGCCACATGGGCCCGCGCATTTTCCGCATGGGTCTGGAATTGGGGCAACAGGCTGGCGGCATCGGCACGCGCGGCAGTGGCGAAACTAATATCGAAGTAATGCGCCGTCACTTGGAAGAGCAGGAACGCACCATTAAAAAACAACTTGAAAAATATTCCACGCACCGTGGCGTGCACCGCGCGCAACGCGACCGTGCTGGACTCAAGACCGCCTCCATTGTGGGTTACACCAACGCCGGAAAATCCTCGCTGCTCAACGCCCTCACGCGCAAAGGCGCGTACGTGGCCGACGAACTGTTCGCGACTTTGGATACGAGGGTGGCGAAACTGTGGCTGCCCGGGGAAGGTCGCACCGTCCCACGTCCCACGTCGCAGGGAGTCGACGACGCAGCCAGGGACGCGGGACGTGCGACGAGCGACGACAGTCTGGCGACAAGCGACGAGACACGTTGGAACGTTGGACGAGCCATCTTGCTCTCCGACACCATCGGCTTCATCCAGGACCTTCCGCCACAACTCATCGACGCTTTCCGTTCCACTTTGGAGGAGACGGTCAACGCGGATTTGATCTTACATGTGATCGACGCGACCGATCCGTTCGTGCACGAAAAAATCCAGGAGGTGGAACAGATATTGGCCGAGCTCAAAACGGTAGGCACGCCAAAGATTTATGTGTTCAATAAAACCGATCTCAAGAAAAGATTGCCCCGTGCCGCACTGAAAAAGCGGTATGCGGAGTTCACCCCGGTCTTTGTGTCAGCCAGGTCCGGTGAGGGGTTGGAAGAGTTGAAAAACGCCATAGCTAGCAAAGAAATTTAGGAATAACGGTCCGTCCAAAGCCCACAAGCTGGGGATTGCCGGGCCGTTTTTTTATTGACAATTTAGTGTCTACTTAGCTATATTAAGCCTCATCCTATGAACCCATCCCTTATCTTCGCGCTGGCTTCAGCGCTGCTCGCCCTCGGTTGGGGCGGCTATTTAGTAAGTTGGATCCTCAAGCGCCCGGCTGGCGAAGGCAAAATGTTGGAAATCGCCAAAGCCATTCAAGAAGGCGCGCAGGCTTATTTGGCCCGCCAATATAAGATGGTCGCCATCATCGGCGCGGTCGTCTTCGTCATGCTCTTCGTGTTCTTGGGCTGGAAGATGGCCTTGGGTTTCTTGATCGGTGCCGTGCTTTCCGCAGCCGCCGGTTTCGTGGGTATGAACGTCTCTGTCCGTGCCAACGTGCGCACTACCGAAGCGGCCAAGAGCGGCATCAAGCCCGCTTTGGACATGGCCGTCAAAGGCGGCACGGTCACGGGCTTGTTCG
Source organism: uncultured Gammaproteobacteria bacterium (assembly GCA_964604275.1). Classification (GTDB taxonomy): domain Bacteria; phylum Patescibacteriota; class Patescibacteriia; order 2-12-FULL-60-25; family 2-12-FULL-60-25; genus MWCR01. The sequence goes on along the minus strand of CAZRYH010000004.1, from coordinate 58,671 downwards.
TGGTCGGCATGGCCTTGTTGGGTGTGGCCGGTTTTTATTGGTTGACCAACGACCTCAAAGCTTTGGTTGGTTTGGGCTTTGGCGGTTCGTTGATTTCTTTGTTCGCCCGTTTGGGCGGTGGCATCTTCACCAAGGCCGCGGATGTGGGTGCTGATTTGGTGGGCAAGGTTGAAGCCGGAATTCCAGAAGATGATCCGCGCAACCCGGCCGTCATCGCGGACAACGTGGGCGACAACGTGGGCGATTGCGCGGGCATGGCCGCGGACTTGTTCGAGACTTACGTGGTAACGGCCGTGGCCGCAATGTTGCTCGGCTCGTTGGCTTTCCCGGGCAACCAGTCCGTCATCCTGTATCCGTTGGTTTTGGGAGGCATCTCCATCATAACTTCAATCGCGGGAACGTTCTTCATCCGTTTGGGAGCCAAACAGAACATCATGGGCGCGCTGTATAAGGGTTTGATTGCGGCCGGCGTGTTCGCTTTGATTATCTTCGGTGTCGTTACCAATCGCTTTTTCGCAGACAGCAACTTGGTCCTCACGACTGGCGCCACAGGCGCGGTTTGGTGGAGCTTGTTCAAGTGTTCGTTCATCGGTTTGGCAGTGACTGCGGCCATGGTGTGGATTACGGAATACTACACTTCAACCAAATATCGTCCGGTCAAACACATCGCTGAGATGTCCCAATCCGGTCACGGCACCAACGTTATCGCGGGTTTGGCCGTGAGCATGAAATCCACGGCTTTGCCTGTCGTGGTCATCTCATTGGCAATCCTGTGGGCTTTCAGCTTGGCTGGTTTGTATGGCGTGGCCATCGCGGCCATGGCCATGCTTTCCTTGGCCGGTATCATCGTAGCCATCGACGCTTACGGACCCATCACGGATAACGCCGGCGGCATCGCCGAGATGTCCGAACTTTCGGAGAACGTGCGCAATGTCACCGATCCGTTGGATGCGGTGGGCAACACCACCAAGGCCGTGACCAAGGGTTATGCCATCGCTTCTGCCGGTTTGGCTGCGTTGGTGCTTTTTGCCTCGTACACTCAAGAATTCGCGGAACGCGGCAAGGCTTTGACGTTCAATCTAGAAGATCCCAAAGTCATCGTAGGTTTGTTCTTGGGCGGTTTGCTCCCGTATTTGTTCGGCGCTTTGGCCATGGAAGCCGTGGGCAGGACAGCTGGTTATGTGGTGGAAGAAGTCCGTCGCCAATTCCGCACCATTTCGGGCATCATGGAAGGCACGGCCAAACCTGAATACGGCAAAGCCGTAGACATCGTGACCAAAGGTGCGTTGCGCAACATGGTGTTGCCCGCGGCCATCACGGTGCTGGCCCCTGTGGTGGTCGGTCTGTTGCTCGGCCCCGTGTCGCTCGGCGGCATGTTGGTCGGTTCCATAGTCACGGGTCTGTTCGTGGCCATCTCCATGACCTCGGGCGGCGGCGCGTGGGATAACGCCAAGAAATATATCGAATCCGGTTTCTACGGCGGCAAAAAGTCATTCGCCCATCAGGCCGCGGTCACGGGCGACACGGTCGGCGATCCGTACAAAGACACCGCGGGTCCGGCCATCAATCCCATGATCAAAATCCTGAACATCGTAGCCTTGCTCATCGTAGGTCTGCTGATGTAAAAAAAATCAGACAAAATAAAAAGCGCTCCGAAGTCTTCGGGGCGTTTTTGTTAGAGCTTGGCCATGAAGCGCTTGATTTGCGCGAGGGGCATCACGGATCCGTCCTTGAATTCCATTTCCAGATCCAAGATTTCCGTATCACCCGAGAGCAAATCGTTCCTGAGACGTGCGTGGTAGGCGCGTCCGAAGCGATCCTTGTCTTCCTGCTGAAGTAGGATGAACGACACGTTGTCGCCCGTGTTTTTGGCATGCTTCACCACATCGTATTTGATGCCGGCCGGAACGCGGTCGCTTTTGACCACGACCTTGGAGACCTGGGATAGACTGTCGCAGGTGAGCGGCGCCACTAAGGCGAACGTCTCCTGGGCGTTTTTTGAGTCTTCCAATGACAGATACCAGCACAGACCGTACATGGGCGTACCGGCTTTTTCTGTGACCGGTTTTTCCGTCCAGATCTTTTCTTCATCGAGTGCGGCCTGTTCGAACAGCCGACGCCGGTCGCGCATCTTGAGTCCGAGTGCCGCGACTGTGCCAACGAAGGTCGCTACGGTCCAGACCAGCAAGGCCGCGACCGTTCCCAAGGTGCCGCACGCCGCAATGAAGAACAACGATGTCGCGGCCACGGCCAGGGAAATCTTGATGTAGGGGAACGGTCTTGGCTGATGAAGCATGTTGGCCTCCGGCTTTTCCCATGACCGCGGACTCGAATCGGTTTCCGTGATCGGCCGCGGATTGTCATCCATGGCACGAGGCACGTTCGAGGCGCGCGCGGCGCGTTTGGCGGAAAAAGAAATCACTCTGGCGGATTGCTGAGTGTTGTTCTCCATGACTACACCACCTTATGAAGGAGCTGACTATGCTCTCCATCCAACCACAAAAAAAGCCCTTTGTCAAGCCTAGAACCTGGGTTTTTTGTAAAGCTTCAGCTTGACTCTGGATTCAAAAACCCGTCATTTGGACGGGTTTTAACGGCAAAAAAGTGAGCGACCGGGTCTGGGGTTTATTGTGCCCAATTCTTGGCTCTTTCCAACGCCCTTTCGTACTGGACTAAAAACGCTTGTCCGCGTTTAAGGCGCTTGGGTTTGAACACTTTTTCGCATTGGGTATGTATAGCGGCTTGCCTCCAGGTCGGCCAAAGACCAGCACCCAAGCCGGCCATCATGGCCACGCCCGCTGCCGTACCCTCGGCATGTACGGACCTGCAAATCCTGGCATTGGCCATGTCTGCCTGGCTTTGCATCAAAGGTTCGGAATGGGTCAGTCCGCCGTTGGCGTGCCAGTTTTTTGTCTCGTAGCCGAGTTGCGTGTCCAGGAGTTTGGCCATGCGCGTGGCTTGGCAACTGATGGACTCGATGGCCGCCCGACACAAGTGCGCGCGTTCTGTGCCGCGGTTCAAACCTATGATCAGGCCACGCGCCGTGGGGTCCCAATCCGGTGCGGCCAGACCCGAAAACGCGGGCACAATCGTTACGCCGCCCGTGGTCTGCACCGTCTCGGCTAAAGCATCCAACTCTTTCATGTCCTTCACCAGTCCCATCTTGTTCTTGAACCATTCGAGCATAGCGCCACCGGTCAACGCCGAAACTTCGTACGCATATTCCGGGGTCTGCCCGTCACGTTTCCAGGCAACGGTGGTCAGGATGCCGCTGCCCGCGGGACGCGGTTCGTCGCCGATGGTCTTGAGCGCGAAGATGCCCGTGCCATATGTCATGGCCAAAGCGTCTTTGCGCAACGAACCATGGCTGAACAGACTCGCCTGCTGATCGCCGAGTACGCCCAAAATCGGAATTTGGATGCCGAACCACTTTTTGTCCGTGAGTCCGAATTCGCCTTGCGACGGCATGATGGTCGGCAATTGATCTTGGGCCACTCCGAACAGTTCCATGAATTCCTTGTCCCATGACACGCTCGGAAGATCCATAAGCATGGTGCGGCTGGCGTTGGAAGGTTCGGTGGCGAAAACTTTTCCGGACGTGAGCCGCCACAAAATCCAACTGTCCACGGTGCCGAAAATTAGACGTTTGTTGTGCGCGTGGTTGTAGCGGTTGTTGAGCCATTCCATTTTGGTGGCGCTAAAGCTCGGGTCCGGCACCAGGCCTGTGCGCGTTCTGATGCGCCTGGAAAGGTCGCGGTGCGCTTCCAATTGTTTGACGCGTTCCGAGGTCCGTCGATCCTGCCACACGATGGCCGGGGCCAGATGTTTCCCGGAGACCGGATTCCACGCGATGGTGGTTTCGCGTTGGTTGGCCAGGCCTAAACATGTGATGTCTTTCAATTTGGTTTTGGTCTTGCGTATGACCTGACGTCCGCAAAGCAAGGTCTTCTGCCATAGCTCTTCTGGATCCTGTTCCACCAAACCATCTTCCGTGGCGAAAAGATTCAGCGGCATGGATGACCTGCCCATCTCTTTAAGATTTTCGTCGTAAATAATGGCGCGGGTGGATGTGGTCCCGATGTCCAAGGCCAGGATGTATTTCATATGCCCCGATTTTATCAGGTCGGGCATGGTTAGAGGAGGGTGGCGAGGCTTCCGCTTTTTTTTCGACGTGTTATCATCATGCGCATGTCTTGGATCATCGAATTTTTTCAACGCTTGGGAAATCCCGAGGATTTGATCAAGTGGGGCGGATACGCGGTTTTGGCCGTGATTGTTTTTTCCGAAACCGGATTGCTGATCGGTTTCTTTTTGCCTGGCGACTCCTTGTTGGTGACTGCTGGCCTGTTGGCATCAAGATCGTATTTGAATATTTGGGAACTGTTTTTCTTGCTGGCGTTCATGGCGATTCTGGGGGATAGCGTGGGATATGCGTTCGGAAAGGCCACGGGACCGCGCATCTTTAGGAAAGAGAAGTCTTTGTTGTTTGCCAAAGATCATCTGCTGAAAGCCCAAGCTTTTTACGAAAAGCACGGGGGTAAAACCATAATATTGGCGCGCTTCATGCCCATCGTGCGTACGTTCGCGCCCATCGTGGCCGGCGTTGGTCGCATGGATTACTCCAGGTTCCTGGTCTATAACGTTTTAGGCGGTATTTTGTGGACCGGCAGCATGTTGGGTTTGGGTTTCGTGCTGGGAAAGACTGTCCCGCACGTGGACGAATACATAGAATTGATAATCGTGGCCATCATCCTGGCTTCCATCAGCCCGGGAATCTTCGTTTGGGCCAAGGATAAGCTCATAAAGCGCAAACAGACGCCCGGCGCTTAGGCTCGGGTACGGTCCTTGCTTTTTGGGGAGCGTCTGTTAAGGTGATTTTAACGCCCCTTTTTTGCATAGAGGTGTTTCATGGAGAGGCAAAAACAAGATGCTCTGCTGCGGATGTTTGCCTATGGCGCTTTGGAGGTCAACGCCCCGGCGCACGGCAAGCCCCTGCCTTTCACGGTCAGGATGGAGTTGCTCGATTGCATGCCATCGGTGCGCGATAGCGTGATCGAGGTGCTTTCGAACGTGGTGAAGAACTTCAAAATCGAAGCCTTGGCCGCGGTCCCTGGAGGTTGCCGCGCTCTGGTGCCCATCCTGGCTCACCAACTTAGGTTGACTTGCATACTTCCGGCTACGGCCACTTCGGATGAGTTCGCTGCCGTTATCCCATATGGCCCGGACCGGACCACCTTGTCTGGCATGAAGGTGGGCATCATCCATGAGTACGTCCGGGGTTCCAATCCCATGGTCCGCATGTCCAATGCCCTGACCGCTGCAGGGTGCGAGGTCAAACACGCCCTGGGGTTGTTGGATGCTGACCAGGACGGCGAAATGGGCAAATGGGTAGCCACCGGACCGGCCTTGGATTATCAGGCGATTTACACTATGGACGAAATATTCGCGGCATTGAGCCACGACCCCACCTTTAGCGGTGTAGCCGCTCCAGACATAGTGGCTGCGGCCCAAGCCCATTACAGGGGCCGCAGAATTTCTGTGCGACCTTAAGCAAATCCTCGCCGCCGCGCTAAACGGCGGTTTTTTATGCGAAAATATTGGCTTTTTCGGCTTTTTCGGTTATTATGCATGTCATAAACCGCGCCTTTGGCGCGTTAGCAATATGCCAACTGAAGAAAGGAACATGGAACAGGAAAAGCAGCTATTTGAGCGGCTAAAAAATGACCCGGAGGCCATAGCAGAAGTCTATGACCGATATTCGGGCCAGATTTTCGCTTTCGTGCTCAAAAGATGCGCCCATAAAGAGACAGCGGAAGACGTGACCGCTCAATGCTTCATTAAACTGTTGGAATCCGCGCCCAACCTCGAATGGAAGAACGTGCCCATCGGGGCGTGGTTATACCGCGTGGCTACCAACGCTTTGACCGACCATTGGAGACGCGCTTCCACCCGCGGCGAAACCGCTTTGGATACTGATAGTTGGGATCCGCCGGGTGATGACGATCCGGTTTGGAATGCGGAACAGACCATCGAACGTAATCGTTTGCAGCAGGTCTTGGATCAGCTTTCCAAACGCGATCAAGAAGTTTTGAGCCTCAAGTTTTATGCGGAATACGATACGGATGAGATTGCGCGCGAATTAGACATATCGAATAACCATGCGGCGGTGCTTGTTTACCGCGCCTTAGGCCGCATGCGCAAAATTTTGACCACTGAAGCAAAGGTATGAAAGACCAAGAACAACAATCGCAGGCCTCCCGCGTGGACGCCGCGCTGCAAGGTAAAGGCGAGCCCCAGCCCGCCGATATGCCGTATGTGCGCATGGGCATGGCGCTAAAGGAAGACGCCAATAACGGCATGGACCAAAAGATGGATCCTGAAGTAGCGAGTCACCAACGCGCTCATCTTTTGCAGATGGCGAAAAATCTCAAGGAGAGCAGGAACGTCAACGTCAACGTCGCACGTCCCGCGTCCCACGTCCCAGGCACAAAGGCCAAGAGGCCTTGGTTGGTTTATGTGGGGACGTTTGCGACCGTGTGTGCGGTGGCGCTTTTGATGTTTGTTTCAAAAATCGGTCCGTTCAATCCGGGTTCCTCGTCCAACAAGGCCGCATCCCAATTGGGCGCCGCAACCTTGTCGTTGATCGTGCCCGAGGCGCACGCGGCCGACGCTTTTTCCGTGACGGCCGAGAATTCGTCCGGCATGTTGGCGGCCGTGGATACGACTTTCAAGGTGACGAGCAAGGTTCCGGTTGATGCGGGTTCATTGGAACAGAGTTTGCGCATCGTGTCGGCCGCGCCCAACGACGTGGCTTCCGTGCCATTCACTGTGGAGTCCTCCGGTGACAATTCTTATACGGTCAAACCCAACCAGGCTTTGGATCCCGGAAAGGTCTACAAGGTGACCATCGCGGCCACGGTGCAGGCCCAAGGCGGAACCCACGCCCGCGAGTTTTCGTGGGCTGTGCAGACGCAGAGTAATTTTAGGGTGTTGGCCTCGGTTCCCGCGGACCGCACCACTGGCGTGCCCGTGGATACGGCTTTGGAATTCACTTTGTCCCAGACCGGTTGGAGCGATCCAGCATCGACTTTTACGATCGTGCCAGAGGTCAAAGGACGCTTTGAGACTCATGGTCGCAAATTGGTGTTCTTGCCCAACAAGCCTTTGGCGCGCGGTACGTTATATACCGTTACCCTAAAGAAAGGCTGGGGCATCAAGGACGGAAAATCTTTGGAAAGCGATGCGGTGGTACGCTTTGAGACTCAAACAGAGGACCGCGCCAACCCCGCGTATTTCACGCCACAACCCCAAGAAGCGGAAATCGTTCCGGGCAAAGACACCGTGGTCTACATGGACGCTTCGGACGAGTTGGTGGGTAAAAACGTAAGCGTTTCCATCTACAGAATCACCTTGGATGATTTGCGTCAGGTCATGGTTAAGACGGACGAGGTGCCGGCTTGGGCCACGGTCAACAAAGTCCGTGATCAGGAATTGTCCAAAGTGGCCAAGACCACCGAGACCACGGCCAATGTGGTGTTGGAAAAATCAGAAAATGAATGGCGCAAGGTTTTGCGCTTGCCCAACTTGGTTCCCGGCGCGTATGCGGTCAAACTGGAGATGCCCAACGTGCCTGCGGTTTGGATGACTATGCAGGCTACGGAAGTGGCGGGTTATGCCATGGCCGACCGCAACCAAATTTTGGTATGGGTCGCGGACGCGTCAACACGCTCATCCATGGGTAACGCGCAGGTCACGGTAGACGGCAAAGATTACACGGCCGACGCCCAAGGTTTGGTCAGGCTTCCCACGCCGCAAACTTGGGTCCAGGCCGCGAACGACGAGAACAACGTCTGGCAGGACGTGAAACCGCTTTACGCCACGATCAAAACTGGCACAGGTTTGCTGTTGCCCATCCGTATGGCTCCGCGCTGGTTCGGTATGGGCGGCGCCTCGACCGGTGATTTGAATTATTGGAGCTATATCTTCCCGGATCGGCCGCTGTATCGTTCCGTGGACACCGTGAAGTTCTCTGGTTTATTGCAGGACAGGGCTTCCAATTCCGGAGCCGGTGATTTCGTGTTGGAATTGCGCGGATCGGGTTTTGATTTCGCCAGTTTCAGACCTAAGACATATGTGTCCAAAGACATCAAGACTGACGACAAGGGATTCTTTGATGGCGAATTGTCTTGGCGCGGGGCTTTGGAACCTGGATATTATGATTTGGTTTTGTTGAAAGACGGCCAGCGTGTGGCTTCGAGGAACATCGAGGTTCGCGATGTGGCAAAACCCGCCTACACCTTGTCCGTATTGCCGGATAAGCATGCGGTTTATGCGGGAGATAAAATCAGCGGAAAAATCCGCGCCACGTTCTTTGACGGTACGCCTTTGTCCAAAGCCAAACTGACTTTGAACGTGTCTGGCGGTTTCGCTTCTGATAATACACGGATCGATTTGGTGACCGACGACGGCGGTTATGCGACCTTTGAATCCGCCACGGCCAAACCGCGTTGCGATCTCACCGGCGAATATCCGCAATGCAATTCCCAGGAAAGCTTGTCTTTGGAAGTGCGCGCCGCCGAAGGTGAGGAGGCTGACATCTCCGCCTATGCCACCATCGCGGTATGGCGCGGACGCATGGATCTCTCCATGGAAAAGCAGACCGAGGAAAATGGTGAGGCCGTGTTGACCTATCGTGTGCACGGCGTGGATTTGTCTTTGGCCCAAGGACGTGACACGGAAAAGGTTTTGACCGCGGGCAATGAAGGCATGACCGTGAGTGCGCATGTGGTGGAACAGCGTTGGGAACAGGTGCAGGTCGGGACCGTATACGATCCGGTGGAGAAAAAGACCGTACCCCAATACCGTTCTGAACGCCGCGAAAACGAAGTCGGATATTTCCAAGCCAAAACCGATTCTGACGGCCGGGCAACCGTGCGCTTCCCCATGAAGGAAGGCGTGTTCTACAAGATCGTGACTTCCGCCAACGAAACGCAGGAAGTGCAACATGCGGTCATGTCCTACGCTTCGCGCGGTTGGTATGACCGTGGCGGCGACAACAACGTGACTTTGGAGCCCGCGACCCCACAGGATCAAAAGAACTCTTATGACCTGGGTGAGAAGTTGGATTTGGCCTTTACGCGCAGCGGTAAACGCATAGGTGCGGGCGAAGGTTCGTTTTTGTTCATCACGGCCGCGCGCGGCATCAAATCGCAGAGCGTGAGCCAGGATCCATCGTTCCAGATGACCGTGTCAGAACAGGACGTGCCGAACTTTACGGTGTATGGCATCGCGCTCTTGCCGCAAGGTTTCGTGCAGGCACAATATTCCTCGTCCGTGGATTATTCCGGCGAAAATCTGGATGTGGCTTTGGAAACAGATAAGCAGGCTTACGCGCCGGGCAATAACGTTGAAGTGCGTGCCCGCGTCACGAAAAACGGTTCACCGGTTTCCGGCGCGCGCGTGACTTTGTCCGTGGCCGACGAAGCTTTGCTCTCAATCGCCAATTTGAATGCCGAAGAGCGCCCGCTCGAAAGCATCAACCATTGGGTCAGCGACGGCGTCATCGCTACGCGGTCTTCGCATAACACGGAGCCCGAATTTATGGGCGGAGGTGGCGCGGAAATGGGCGGAGGGGAACGTATGATGGCCGTACGCACAAATTTCAAGGATGTGGCCCAGTACGTTACTTTGACCACCGATGGCCAAGGTTGGGCCTCGGGGAGTTTTACGGCACCCGATAACATCACCAGCTGGCGCGTCACGGCCACGGCCCTGACGCCAAGCAGGCAAGCGGGTAGCGCTCGTTTGGGGGTGCCGGTGACCAAGCCGTTGTTCGTGGATGCCGTCATACCCGACATGCTGCTCGCCTCGGATAAACCGGTCGTTAAATTGCGCGCGTTTGGTAGCGCCCTGCCCAAAGACGGACCGGTGGAATACACAGTAGACATTCCGGGTTTGGGCGTGAACCAACAAAGGGTTTCCGGCCAAGCGGACAAGGCCGTTTATTTGGCCATCGATCAGCTGGTTCCTGGCGACCACAAGGCTACCATCGGAGTGAGCGCCAACAATCAGACCGATGCCATCCAGAAAATAGTCCGCGTGCGTCAGTCGCACGCCACGCATGACGAGCGCGTACAAATCGAGTTGGCTCCGGGCATCACCCTGCCGGACGTTGGCGCGTCACGCGAGATATCCGCCACCATAGAATCTAAAGATAGGAGCGCGGCACGTGGCAAAGTCGAAGCTTTGGCCAACCCGTGGAGTGCGCGTTTGGAATCCCAGGTCGCGGGCCAATTGGCTTCGGATCTGCTCAAGAATTATTTTGCTCTCGATGTTGTCGAGGGAAGCGGATTGGTGAAATACCAACGCCAGAGCGGGGGTTTGGCTCCATTGCCGTATGCTACGGAAGATGTGGAATTATCTTCACGCGTGGCCGCCGTGTATCCGGATGCGTTTGACCGCAACGAGTTGGCCAACTATTTCTGGCAGGTTACGGATGACGTCAAATCCGTGCGCGCCGACCAAATCCAGGCTTTGTCGGGTTTGGCGGCATTGGGCGAACCGGTCTTGGATCGTTTGGCCGCCGCCATGCAATTGAAGGATTTGACCATGAAGGAAAAGGTAGCCTTGGCTCGCGGTTTAAACGCAGCCGGTGAGCATGATGTGGCGCGCGTTTTGTTGGATTCCATCTTAACGTCGGCCAAAGAACAAGACGGTCGCATGTGGGTAGAAATCGGAAATGATAAGGCCGAGAATTTAGAGGTGACTTCCCAGGTTACGGCTTTGGCCGTTGAGCTGGCCAATCCAAACGCCGGGAAGTTGAACGAGTATTTGGACACAAATTGGAGCGATCAGGCTATGACGGATTTGGAACGTGCTCAATACCTGCAAAAGTTGGTGCCGCAGTTGCCGCAGATTGATGCGCAACTCGTGTACTTGTTGGGCGATAAGTCCGTGACCGTGGATTTGAAACAAAACCCGATGACGCAAGTCGTCCTGACCGCTGACGAGGCCGCCAATTTCCGCGTGGCCAGCGTGAATGGTCCGGTGACGCTGTCGTTTATCCGCCGGACTGCTGGTGAGGCCAAAAACACCACTGAAAACTTTACGGTTTCTCGGCAATATTCCAAAGACGGCAAAACCGTTGCTGGTCCATTGCACGAAGGGGAGATCGTGGAGATAGTGTTGACTCCGAATTGGTCGGCCGATAGCCAAGAGGGTTGTTATGCTTTGCGCGATCGTTTGCCTGCGACCTTGGTGCCCATGCTGACCGTGTCTTTCAACCCGTTCGGAGAATCCATGCCAGCGTATCCTTTCGATGTGCGCGATGGCGAGGTCTCGTTCGTGGTCTGCAAGCAAAAAGAGGTGCAGCCCATAAAGTATCGCGCACGTGTGGTATCCCTGGGCGCATACCGGGCCGAAGGCGCGTTGTTGCAATCCTTGGAAACGCCGTCCGTAGCGGCTTTCTCCGAAGCGCTGAACGTGGAGGTCAAATGATCATGAGACAAGCCTTGAAATCAACAATTATCATGCTGGCCTTTGTGCCAGCATGGTTTTTAGTTGGTTGCGGCGCGCCGAATAAAGCGGACGTGGGAATCCGCGTTATAGAAATCCAAAACACCACAGACACGAAATCAGAAGTTGTGACCACGACCGCAAGCGTTCTGCCCATTCCCAACAAGTTCGTGGATCCGGCGCGTTTTGCGGTTAGCAACGGTTTGGAGGCTTGGGTATATTCTGGAAAACCCGTATCAGGTGTGGTCAACCACCACGTTTTGGGTTTGGATTTGATGGCGCGATTTTTCAAAACCCTGAAACAAGTCCAGCCCGGAGTCCGTACTTTTATCATACTCTCGCCCGACCATTTTGCGGCCGGGGAGGATGTCTCCACGAGCGCTTTGGATTACGCCACGCCACATGGCCTTTTAGCCAACCATCAGACACAAGCGCAAACCTGCGAAATCAACGGCATCGAGTCAGGTCTTCTCGTGGGTAACGCGATCCAGGCGGCTAACCGCATTTGCGTGTGGGATGGGACGGCCAAGCGCGCGTTTGAAAATGAACATGGGGTTGGAGCTTTGGCCCCTTTCATCAAACGTGAATTTCCGGATTCCAAAATTGTGCCCATATTTTTGTCGCGCACCACATCCGCTGAACGTCTGCGGAAATTGGGTCAAGCGTTAAAAGGTTACGGCGATGAGACTTTCGTCGTCGTTTCGTCTGACATGAGCCATTATTTGAGGCTCGAGCAATCTTTGGAGCGCGATCGACAAACTTTGGCCTGGCTAGAGAAGGGGCAGTGGACCCCTTTGGAAAATGCGACCGACAAAAATACAGACAGCGCTTCTGGGTTTGCCGTATTGCATGAATATTTGTCTGATTCCAAGTCCAGTTTTCAATTTCTTAAAAACGCCACAGCTTACGATTATTCGCATGATGGGCTTAACGTTACCACGTATATCTTGGGTTTTTGGGAACGGTTTTGACTCGCGATATCGTGGGTGGTAAAAATTCGCCGCACCTTTTGAGTTGGGAGAGACAGAGATGTCCAAGAAAGCCAAGGCATCCAAATCAGTAGCTCGCGCTTCAGAGGTGAAACACAAAAAACCTTTGTACGCGTCCTTGCTCAGTGAACTCGAGCACGAGATGGCGCACGCAGAAAGCGATGACGACGACTTCGACTGCATGTTGGAACTGTTGTCGTCCACAACCGATAAGGGCCACGCGTTGGAAGTGGAGCTGTTTCGGCGGAAGGACGGTAAAGTAGGAAAATTTTATGTTTTCCTTGAGGATGGACGCGTCTTGCGTATGGACGATTGCTATCCGCACCCGCAAAAACCGCCCGAGCCGTTCGTGTGTTTCCTGAACTGGGAATTCGCCTTCGACGATCTTTTGGACTCTCTGCGCTCAGTCCATCGGAGGCGTTTGGAAGGCTTGAATCGCATGGGTACGGCCTTGGACAAAGCCTCCCAACCACTTCTCTAAAATCGGGATTACCCGATTTTTTGTTTCGAAAAAACCGCTTATGCGGTTAAGGTTTGTCCATGAAGACGTAGCGATGGATCGTGTTGCCGAGATCGGGATCTCTGGTGAAGCTGAGCCCGGCAATGGTCGAAACGAAAGCGGCCATCTGGTGGGAATCGGTCACCTCGTAAAAAGAGGGGATTATGATTTTGCTGTCTCCGCCTCCGACTGGCAGGAGGGGATTGCCGCTCGCGGTCGTAAATGCGACGGTTCGATGATCTGTCTGGATGACGAGCCTGTCGCCGGCCTGGAGCTGATGTTCGCGTCCTTCGAGAGTCTGGAGAATGATCATGCCGCCTCCTGGAATTGCGCGTATCGGTTAGCTCCTCTTGTCCGTAAAAACGTAGATGTAAAGGCCTTCACGACGTTGCGGTTCTAGTTGCAAATCGAACCCGGAGATGTACATGACTATGTTAGCGATGTCATTGTGTTTCATTCCCACGATCATGAACTTGCTGTCTCCGCCCCCTATGGGATAGAGGGGTTGTCCGCCAAGCTGTAGCGCGGCGGTCATTTCTTGTGTGTTTATTACGAGTCTGTCTCCGGCTTTCAGAACGTGCTTTTTACCACTTACAGTCTGGAGAGTGATCATCTTCGTGCCTCCTGAAAACAAAGTGCGGTTATCCGTACCATAAAAAAACCAGACCGTCAATGGTCTGGTTCGTGGAATGGTTTTTAGGCGGCCAACCTTTCTAGGACTTTCAGGATGGGTGTTTTTATCAAATTAACTTCTAGTTTCTTTTCGATTTTGCCTTTCAAGTCGTTAGGCAAATCTTTCGTTACGCGTCGGCATTCTTCGGTGGGCATGACTATTTGCGCGGTCTCAGCTTCTCCATCGCGTAGGGCTGATGTCAGGAACTCGACGATGGCAGTGGCTAGTTTTTCCCGGCTTACTCCTTGGTCAGGATCCGCCGAAGGATTCATTACTCGGCCTCCGCCCCCGACTTTTTGGCCTTCTACGTCTGGCTTGCGGGGTTCTGGAGCCTCGAACGATTCCATTTCTTCCAAAGAATCTTCGTGTGCCATGTAGACTTTGGCACGTTTGAAATTTCCGACTACGATTAGGGTAGGTTTGGGGTAGTGTTGAAGCTGTTGGGGGATTTGCATATTTTTATATTGGGAAAGATAGACACTATCTGATACGCAATTTTGCGTTCCGCGATGTCATCAAATCAACCCAAGTTTCAAATCCTCAAGATATTCCACAAAAGGATGGTAAAAGCGCGATTCCGCGTTGATGCCTTTTTGGATGGCTGCCAACAACGGGGTCTTGGCGCCGAGTTTTTTTGCGAGCTTAAGTCCCAAATTCGCGGCCGCCACGCCCTCTACCGTGGTCATACCCAAACGTTTGGGGTCGTTGGTGTGGGCGCGTACCAAGCGTTCGCCGTATTTCCTGTTTCTGCCATGCGGCGACCAGCCCGTCACTAATAGATCTCCCAAACCGGCCAAGGACGGCGCGGTTTTTGGATGCGCTCCGGCGCGCAGCATGATTCCCGCCATCTCACTCACTGCCAAGGTCACGACCATGGCTTTGGCGTTGGTGGGGTACTGCAAACCGTCGCAAAAACCCAGAGCTATGGCATAAGCATTTTTCAAAGCCGCACCCAAACCCACCCCCTTCAAATCGTCGGATTGCGCGGCTTTTACCTTTTCGCTGGTCAGAATGTCGGAAAGGAGTTTACGCGATTTAGCGTCGGTGCTGGCCACCACGAAAGCCGTTGGTGCGCCTTTAGCCATTTCCGTGGCGATCGCTGGTCCGCCCAACGCGCATAATCGTCCGCGCAAGTGGCGGGGCATATAAGTTTTTTCTTCCATGACCACTGGCTCCAATGTCTTAGCGTCCAAACCTTTGGAAATCGTGGCCACAACGCAATCCTTGCGCATATAGGGCACGGCTTTTCCCAGTACTTCACGCACCGCGGATGACGGTACTGCCACGACTACCACGTGGGCCTGACTCACCACTTCCTTGATCAGCGATGTCGCGCGTATGGTCGCGGGCAAACGGATGCCGGCCAAGTATTTGTCGTTGCAATGTTCCCGGTTGATTTGGTTTTCAACTTCGGGCGAGATGCAATACATTTTTATGGTATGCCCTTGGTTGGCCAAATGCAGAGCCAAGGATGTGGCCATGTTCCCAGCCCCTAAAATACCGATGTTTGTTTGTCTCATATCCCAGATATTGTAACCGTCTGGGCATATAGCGTCCAACTTGGCCGATTTTACTGCACGCGTTCCCAAATTTGCGCGCCGTCAGCATCAAAAATCTTGCGCCAAGTCAGGTCAAAGAATTCGGAGTAATTGGATTTGGGGTCCGCGGGCAAAAGTACGTGGGTGATGCGATGGGTGTCCAATAAACCAAGGAAGCTGTCACTATCTTTGGATGCGGCCCAGTCTTTAAATTCGGATAGACGGTTTTGGTGGTCCGGCGTTTCGTGCGGATGACCAATCCAGGCGTGCCGCGCCGCATATGCCGGCGTCCACAAATTGATCAAGGTGCTTGGAGCCAACACCAAGGCATCGGATTCCGTATGGCGCCCCAGATAATCCAAAGCTTGGATGGTCGTGGCGTATTGGTAAAAGTTACCGTTCCATTTTTCGTTCGCATTGACCGTCATCTCCTGCTTCAAAAGATATAGCGCTGGCAATAGGCAAGCCACAATCAGCATCCAACGTAACCAAAACACGCGTGAGCGCGCCCAGTCCGCGGCAGCCAACCAAGCCGGGAGTGTCAGGGCTGTGGCCACGAGCAGGAGTCCTTGAGTGTATTTGGCGGTCCATGGGAAAGGCAAGGCCATGCAGATTATGGCGGCTAACAACCAAGCCCAGGCCCACGCTCGGGAATTCACGCGTTGTCCGTCGCATTTTTTGAAGCGCATCCAACCCGCGGCTATGGCGATGGGGGAAAGGGCCACAGCCCAAACCAGGGGATGTTCAAGGGGCAATTTGTTGGCCAGAGTGTGATGTTCGCGGAAGGACGGATCGTTGAAAATTACGTAGAGGTAATATGCCGCGCTTGGCAACATGGAAAAACAAACGGCCAGGAAGTGTTTGGAACGTGACCAGATTTTTTGTCGGTCAATCCTCCAAACCGCGGCGACGACAACGAACAACCCTGCCCACGAGATGAAGTAAGGATGGAAAGCCGTGAGGTAGGCGATGGCTGCACAAGCGAACGCGGTCTGTTTGATTTTATTGTTTTGGATGCCATCCCAAGCCCATCTGGCGAATGCGAGTTGCAGGGCTAAGGATAAAATCATGTGCGCGCCTCCGAGCAGCATGGGCAACAAACCGAATTCGGTTTCCAGGTCTGGCGACATGGCGCGCGCCAAATCCGGGGCTAAGAGGATGCTGAGCCAAATCCCGTTTATCCAGCCCACAGCCATGCCAACCGCCAGGAAAAAGGTGGACCGGCGAGCGTCAGTTTTGGTGTTCGTCAGTGATTTGGCGGCCGCGAAAATCGAAAAAGCCAAAATTATCGTACAGACGAATCGTAAAATCTCATGGGCCAGGACTGGAGTCATGCCTGCGCGCACCAACAATCCACCGAATGACCAAAAAGCGTCGAAGCGTGGAATTTGCGGATGATCGTTGAACAGGTTTGATATGAGGAACGTTGTTTTGCCTTGTGCCAGATAGCCCAAATATACGGCCATGTCCGAGGTGTTGACCGCGTGCGCCCCCAACCAGACCGTGCCGTTGGTGACTTGCGCCACGTCGATGGCCGTGACCAGAAATTGAAAAGCCACGAAACCCGTGGCCAATACCAACGCCGCGCCCCAAGTCTGCAAAAAGTTCCGGATTCTTCGCGGCATAGCGATTTGTTATTGAACCAAGGGCACCACGACACGGTAAGGACGAGAACCGCCTTCTGACAAATATTGAATGCCTTCACCCACTAAAGCTGGCACTAAAAGTTCCGGTTCTTTTCCCTGTCTGGGCAGCTTAACGAAAGCAAATAATGTTTCTGTGATTTCCACTCTGCCGCTCGGCGGACCAGCGATGCCACCGAGTTCCAGCGATGTGCGCATGGTTTTTTCGGAAATGGCGGGGTAGTCAGAGCGTTGGGCTTCTCGGGACAAGGCCAACCAACCAGAAGCTACTTTGCCGGAATTGTTCAGGTAAATTACGGCACCCAGCTCCGGACGGCCGTCCCTATCCACGATATTGCGTTGATCTACCACGCGTTCGGCCGTGACAGCGGTCAGATTAGCGAATTCCAAGCTGCTGGAAGCCAAAGCGAAGTTGCGGTAATCGCTTTCCTTAAAGCCGTGGTCTACCACAAAATCGCGAGCCGCGCGTAGAATCCTTTCACCATCCAAGGTCGACGTTCCGGAATTCAAGGCATGAGCCGGATTTGAAAACGCAACCTGGCTTTTTTCCGCCACATACGACCAGACGTAACCCTCGTTGTTGGTCCAAGTGAACGACAACGTTAGATTGTCGTATTCATTGCCCAAAGCTCCGGCAGGCAAACCGAACGCCGATGTCAGATTTCCGAACTGCGTCCGGTCGGCCGTTCCCTGCGGTACGCGTACCACGGTGACGGTCGGCAAAAGCGTGGGGAGTTGGGCTTTTATTTCCACGACGGGGGACACGGATTGGGCATGGGTGTTGGGCATGTTCAACCTGGCCAGCGTGCCAAAACCTTGGTTTTGTTTGACCGCTGCCCGCGTCTGGTCCGTGGGCGAGAGCGTTTCCGCGAGGTTGACCGCGGCTGGCAACTTGTTGCATCCAGCGCCCCATACGACAAAACAAAAAACGATTACGAGGATTTTGGCGAATTGGCTTTTCATACCGCTGGATTATATCGCGTCCGGGCGTTTATGGAAAAAATAAAAAACCCCGACAGGCGTCAGAGTCAATGTAGGGTATGCGATGCCGAGAACGAAGCGGAACGAGGTGCGTCTTCGTCTTGCGGAAGTTCAGGTAAGAATTTTACGGATGCCACGTCCACGGTGGAAAGCACGTAGCCGTAAAGCGTGGCGTAGACCTCGCGGTGTTGAGCGTAGTCCTGGGCCGTGACCGGGAACTTCTCAACCAATGTGTCGTACGCGTTGCGTGCCAAGCGGGAACCGTCATCCGCGTGTACCGCCATCTGACCCATGAGCCGGGCGATGAACAAGTGTTGTCCGATTTCGAGTTCCTTACCAGCCAAATGACTGATCACGCGTCGCGTCAATGCCACCAATGAGTGGCGCATAGTGCGGAGCCTCTCCGCGTCCGCAAGTGGAAGGTCTTGCCCCATGGCCGGGTGCGCATACAGGCGGTGGCCCATACGCATGGCCAAAGCGTCTACGGCCGTTTCACGCGCTTGTGATAGCGTTTCCGGTTTATCGTCCGGCAGGCGTGATGACGTGAGAGCGTCCCCGATGATTTCCGGAACCGCCAAATGACAGAGTTCGTGCCAGATGAGCGCATTGGCCGAGTCGAACGTAGCCTGCATTTCGTCCGGTTCGTCGCCCTCCTCAATCTCGAGCCACGTGCGGTCCGCGGCGATGCAGTGCATGGCCTGTTCCAGAACCAGGCGTTGGTTCAAGGAGATTCCCACAGTGCATGAAGCGCTATGGATGGAAGCGTATTCTCCAGCCACCTCTCCGTTCAACACGGCGTCTGGATCGATGTCCAAATCATGGATGCCGTTGAACACTTTCACGATTTGGCGACAACGCCGGGCGATATTCTCGCGCATGGCCTGCAGAGCGTGCTGCCTCAGCTCACGTGCCCGTGCTCTTTCTTGCCTCTCGCGTTCCAGCCGCGCCTGTTCTCGCTCGGCTTCGCGCACGCGTGTGGCTTCGACCTCCTGCAGTTTTTCTCTGAGCCTGTTCAGGTTCAGACCGCGCATGGCCTCGGCCAAGTCCTCGTCCGCGTCTTTGAACTCAAGATAGGCAATCGCCGCATCAATGAGCTTCATGGTCGGTGCCATACGCTCTGTCCAAGCCTGCCAATCACGCCGCGGATTCAACTTCCTCAGATCGTCCGCCATCTCGAGTAGATCGCGGACGCGTTCGTCGGCTTCCTTTTTAGCTGTAAGCCGCGCTTCTCGCTTGGATGTGCGTGCCGCGACCAGATCGGCCTCGTGCTTGGCTTGGCAGGCTTGAAGGTGGCGAGAGAATTCTTCCCGCACCAATTCTTCGTGCTCCGGCTTTGGTTGAACTTCTTGGTGTAGGTTTTGGAGCATACCCGCAAGTTTTTTCTGGTAGTGGGGAGTGGTCTTTCCATATTGCAGGTCACGATCCAACAATGCGCGAATCACGCTCCGCGCACCCTTCAGGTCACGATCGCTGGTCGCGTTCATCTTGCGGACGAATTCCGTGGCCCAAGACAGACCGTTGTGGAATCGGTTATGTTTGTAGTGATTATAGAAGTTGAGCCAAAATTTTTTCTCGGTTTCCCAACATGCAGCGACCGCATCGTCAGTAAGCCAGGCGTATCTTACGGATTTTTCTGGGGCGACATATCCGCTGGGAATGAAGCCGCGTAGCACGTAGCTTGTGTTGTTCTTCACCGACTTTATGACATGACTGACGAAATCATTGGCACGTGCCTGCGCGGTAATCCATTCGGGGGCGGCTTCCAGCAGAAAGATGGTCCATTGCAGGATAAAGTGGTTATCGATTTCTGGCTTAGGCTTACCCAGCACACGCGACCAGTAGAGGTTTTTCGTCCAGTAAAAATCGAATTTATTGCGCCAAATTCCGTAAGTTACGTGGTCTTGATCGGTAGGGCAGAACAAGACCGCTTCCGGATGTTCTTCTTCGTATTTGGCGCACGCGTCGCGAAAGTCGGAGAAAATTTCCCGTTCTCGTTCTTGGGCAGTGACCATTTACGCACCTTTTCGAAGGTTCATTTATTGTGTTTGTGATGGCTGAACGTAGCAGTTATTTTATTTTAAGTCAAGATTATGAGGCGTATCACAAAGCCTTGACCTTTTTTGCTGTAGGGTCTATATTCCTAGCCATAAACTAGGATATTAATAGAAAATTACGAATTACGGGAATTACGAATTACGAGGCGCGATATTGCCACGTAATCGAAAATCCATAATCTTAAATTCCATGAACTCACTCTTCCGCGTTTCTGCACGCAATCATGCCGGTTTGATATTGATGGCTGAAATTTGTCGTCCCGCGTCGCACGTCCCGCGTCGCACGCCGGATGCGGCGGTTTACGTTTCTTTGAAAGACGTGGCTGAGAGGATGGGTTTGTCGCAGGGATTTTTGGAGGAGATAGCCATGGACTTGAAAAAAGCCAAACTCATCGAAGGCCGCAAGGGTCCTGGCGGAGGTTATCGTCTGGCTAAAGGCGCGGACAAGATTACAGCCGAGGAAATCCTGAACGCCTTGGAAGGTCCAGTGGACATGATCGGCTGCACCTGCGGCCCGTGCGATAAATCCGGATGCTGCTCGTCGAAATCGTTGTGGTCATTTTTACAGCGCGACGTTATTAAGTCTCTCAAAAAGACGACGTTGGCTGATGTTGTGAAATGAATATGACGCAAAAACATCGTCGCAATCGTCGCACGTCCCGCGTCCCAAGTCCTGGGACGTTGGGAACGCGCCAGAGGCGGGCTCAGCGTGCGACGCGGGACGTGTACCTGGATAATGCCGCCACGACTCCGGTGGATGCGCGCGTAATCGAGGCCATGCTCCCTTATATGTCAGAGGTTTATGCCAATCCGTCGTCACTGCATTCTCTGGGACAAAAGGCCGGTGTGGCGGTGCGCCAAGCGCGTGAATCTTTGGCCAAGGGGTTGAACGCGCATGCGGACGAGATGGTTTTCACGTCGGGCGGAACCGAATCCGATAATTTGGCCGTGCTCGGGACTTTGGCCAATGCGGCGGCCTATGTGAAATCGCAATTCGGCGCTCAGGCCAAGCCGCATGCCGTGACCACGGCCATGGAGCACCACGCGATTCTGGAACCTTTGATGCACCTGCAAAAAATCGGTGAAATTGATTTGACGATAGTGGCCCCGCAAAAGAACGGTGTGGTGAAAGCGTCTGAAATTTTAAACGCCATAAATGAAAAAACGTTTTTGGTTTCAGTGATGTATGCCAACAACGAAATCGGCACCACCCAACCCATCGACGAAATCGGCAGGGGAATACTCAAACACAGAAAACAATCGACCAGTCGCAGTTCTCAGTCGCAGCCACAATTGCATCCCGGGACGCGTGACGCGGGACGTGCGACGATGTTCCCTCTGTTTCACACCGATGCCTGCCAAGCAGCCGGTTACCTGGATTTGGATGTGGAGAAATTGCATGTGGATTTGATGACTTTGAACGGCGGGAAGATCTACGGTCCTAAGGGCATTGGAATGTTGTTCGTGCGCCGCGGTGTCAGAATCGCGCCCATGGTCATGGGCGGCGGCCAGGAACGCGGCTTGCGTTCAGGTACGGAAAACGTGCCGGGTATCGTGGGTTTGGCCACGGCTTTGGAGATTTCCCAAGCTGAAAGCGCCAAAGAGTCGAAGCGATTAACCGCCCTACGCGATCGATTGATCCAGAATCTGTTGCGGATTCCCAAGTCGCGCTTGAATGGCGATGCGGAAAAACGTTTGCCCAACAATGTGAACATTTCCTTTTTGGACATCGAGGGCGAGGCCGCCATGCTGTACTTGGATGCCAAGGGAATCTACTGTTCCACGGGTTCGGCTTGCGCCTCGACCGCGCTCGAACCATCGCACGTGATCCGCGCACTCGGCCTCTCGTACGAAGCCGCGCACGGCTCCCTGCGCTTCTCGCTCGGACGTCACACCAGCAGGGCTGACGTGGATAAAGTGGCGAAATTGTTGCCTGGTATCGTGGAAAGATTGCGCAAGATAAGTCCGGTGAATTTGGATATGAGTTATTTTGATTGAACTTAACATCAGGCTTTATGACCAAACCCCAATCATCAGACGTGGTCGGCAAGACCGCGTCCAACCAAGGCGGCTTCTACTCCGATACGGTCAAGGAGCATTTTTTCAATCCTAAAAATTTCCTGGAAGACGAAACTGGATATCAAGCCGACGGAACGGGTATGGTAGGTTCGCCGGCTTGCGGTGACGTGATGCGCGTCTGGATTAAGGTGGATCCGAAGACCGGCCGCATCGCCGAATGCAAATGGAAGACGTTCGGTTGCGCCTCAGCCATCGCGGCCACGAGCATGATGTCTGTCATGGCCTCCGAGAATGGCGGCATGACCCTCGAAGAGGCGCGCGGCATCAAACCGCAACAGATCATGGAACGTTTGGGCGGTTTGCCGGCGCGTAAAATCCATTGTTCGGTGCTCGGGGATAAAGCTTTGCGCGCGGCCATCAACGATTACTACCGCAAGACCGGTCAGGTCGAAAAAGTGGAAGTCGAACAAGGCCGCATCATCGACAAAGTTCTGAAAATCACGGACCATGACATCGAAGAAGCTGTTTTGGATGGCGCCAACACTTTGGAAAAGGTGCAGGCCAAAACCAAAGTCGGTCTCGGAGACCCCTCGTGCATACCCGAAGTCGAACAACTCATAAGGTTCTACCGAGAAAAGTATTTCTCACCCCAAGATTAAAAACCGAGCCAAAACTCGGTTTTTGGTTTGACACGCTACGAGGTCGATGGTAAACAAATCGCGCTATTTTCAAATGTTGAGGGGAGAACCGATGCTCACGACCAAAATCCTTGTGGTAGACGACACGCCGGAACACTTGGAAGCGGCCAAAGCCTTGGCCCCGTTCGATGAAATCGACGTGATAACCAAAAGCGGTTACGCTGACGGTCTGGAATATTTGCGGCAAAATGAGGTCCAGATCCTGCTGACCGATTTCCTTTTGCCGACCGATATCGGGGCATTGGGCGGGTGTTGCAAGGGGTACGAATTCCAACTCGAGCCTTTCGGCCTGATGTTGCTGTTCGAAGCCGCTAAGCGCGGGGTCAAATTTGGCGCGGCAATCACGGACACGGGACCTGCGCTTCAACATCCCATGGTCTTCGCTTTCTCGCGCTTCAGCTGGAAAGGGGAGAGCCGCGTCTTCGACCTCAACGGCATGCGAGCCTTGGTGTCTGACGGCTACGGCTTTTCGGACGATAATCGGCGGCGCGACTGGCGCTTGGTCATGCGGGCTTTGATTCCACGCGAATGGCCATATCTTCATTTGATTCCTTAGGGAATCTTTTTTGTTTGTACCAAGCCTAGGGATTGACATTTTGCCTAGAAAATGGTGGGCTAAAGCGGTCGATTTGGTAATATAAGGGTGTCCCTTACAACAAAAACACGCCGGAATATCCGGCACCGTCCGTTTTGGCAGGAGATTGTCCATGAGAAACAACAACGCACATCGCACTTGTGGTCACTTGTGGTGCACGCTCCTGCTCTTGGTACCAAGATGCATCTGGAGCTTGCCATTGGTCATTGGCCTGTTGTGTCCGGTTACGGCCCAGGCCGCGCCCGACGCTTGCTACTCCGTCATGGGCCAGAGCTCAAACGGAACGGCCATCAGACTGAATGACGGTTGCGATCTGTATCGCGTGGTCAGGGCTTTGCCCCTCATCGATCAGGAAACGGGCAAACCGTATCCCACGCAGATCCAGCTCCGCTCCATCTTCGCAGCCAACCAAGACCGCTTTGAGGACGGCACGTTCGTGCGCCGTACGGTCATCCGCAGTTGTGCGCGTCCGGGCAAGCCCGATCCGCATGCGGACAAGGACGAACTCAATAACGTGTGCAAGAACGGCGACGGTCTGGCCCACTACTTCGGCATCCCGGGAGTCAAAATCGTGGTGCCCTCCAAGCGCCAGTTTACCCAAGCCGAAGCCACGGAAGCCGCACAAAAGCAGTTGGACGACGAGATGTCGGCCAAAGCCGCGGCTCAAGACAAAGCCCGCCAGCAGAGACTCGACGAACGTCGAGTCGAGGCTAACGCGGAAGCCTTGGCCAAAATCAAGGATCTAGAAAACAAACTCTCCGATAGCCAGGCTGTAGTCGCGGAACTTCGCGGTCCGGCCAATCGTGGTCGTTGGTTTTGGGGATTGATCATCGCGATCATCTTGCTCGCGCTTTACGGCGTGGGCAGCACCACGGTCGCGGTTCGCGCCAAGCAACCCAAACCCATCATCACCCCGGTCGGCGGATTCTTTCCGGACGTGACTGTGGCTTCCGAGATTTTGAGCCAAGCCAACGCGGACTTGCAGGCTGAACTCGCGGCTTCCCAGCTCCAGGTCGAGTGCCTGCGCAAGGAACGCGACGACGGTTCGGCACACATCATCCAGCTCGGCGGCGAGCTGCAAAAGCAAGCCGGCTTGGCCGAGGAACGATTCACCGCGTTGATGAAAGAGCGATCGGAAAACAGGTCGCTTAAGGAAAGGGTCTCCATACTCGAAGAGGAAGGCGAGCGCATCAACGGCATGTTCTTGAGGATGGAAGCCGAGAATAAGGACATGCGCCGCCCTTCGTTCCGCCCACCGGGCATGAAGAGCGAAGAGCAACTGCGCCGCGAAAACGTCGAGCTGACCGAGTCGGTTAACGCACTCCGTGGAGTCCAGGTTCGCCAAGTCACGCAAATTCAAAACCTGGAGACGCGGTTGCTGAGTACGGAAAAGCGCTTGCAGGCCGAGGAGCGTATCCGTAAGTCCGTGGAATATCAGCTCGAACAGTCGATCAAATCTTCTCGGACTAGGTTGCGGTTGGTGAGTTCGTCCGTGGAACAGAATGGCGACGACGATGCACCCACCAAGGTGATGGACAATCCCTTGGGTTCGCCGGCAGTACCGCAGGCCATTGGACTTGCGGCCGAGGCGCGCCCTTCGGTGCCGCCTCCTCCCATGCGCAACGGCGCGTTGGGCCAGATTTCTTCCTCAGAGAATATTTTGGTCGCTTCGTCATCGGACGGAGCTTCATACAAGCTTTCCGCAGAGATGGCCTGTGCTGAAGACGGTTTGTCGGGCGACTTGAAGGAATTGGCGCAATATCTGGACCAAGCCTGGCACTTGAGCCAGGAACGCTTCGAAGCCAAGATCGCGCTCGAGTCCGTGTTCGCCGCAACCGAAGAAATCAAAGCCAAGCTTCTCGAGACCAAAGAAAGAGAGGTCCTCGAGAGCCTGACTGCGCGGCTCAAGGGTCTGAACGAGAAGGTCGTCACTTTGCGAGGCAAGTGGCAATCCCTTGTCGAAAGGGAAACTGTCATGGAAAAGGTGGGCCAAGAAACTGGTTTCAACCGTTTCCAATTGCGTCGGCACACCTGGAACGCTCCAGAAGCCGAGGCCAATCAGGAGGCGGTGGTGGCCGGTTATCGTGCCGCGGTCGAAGCACTCAAGTCGGTCGTGGAACCCGAAGAAATCTTCGTGGGCATGGCCGAAGAGATGAGCGCTCTGAAGAGCGAAAATAAGATGCTCCGCGGCTCGTTCGAAGAGTTGGAGACGGTGTGGCGCGACAATGCGGATCTTCCCAAGAGCTCATTCGGTGCCACGTTGGATGAACGCGTCCGCCATGTGGTTGGCACGCTCTCCGATGTCATCCGCCAATGGGTGGGCGCGGCCAAACAGCCCAAGGCGCCGAGCAGCGCGCCGCCCCCGCAGACCATTTCTGACATCGTGCGCGTGGGCGCCATCGCGGGCCAGCAGGTGCTAGGAGATTTTGGCCTGGCAAACCTGCAGAAGGCATTGGCCGAAGGTCCGTCGTATCTGGTGGCCGACTCCATCAAGGTGTGCGTGCGCGAGTGGGCCCAACGCGTGCTGCGCGAAGGTGAGCGTGTGCTCACGGTCTACACCAACGAAGAGCTGTACGACCTGAACTCGTTCCTGTGTTCGCCGCTCATCGGCGGATCCAACCTTGATCTCAAGGTGACGATCGGGCGCGCGCTGGATGGACACAAGGTCCACCATGCCGCGGAAACCTCGTGCAAGCATCCTTCGCTCAGACCGTCCGCCGAACAGCGGGCGCACGTCCCGACCATGCCCCCAATCCACGGGTACATGCTGGCCGACGCCGTCATGAACCGCAAAAACTCCTGACCGCGTGATCATTGATCCGCGGTTTTTATTTTGACTCGATTTTGCCAATCGTATAGACTGGCCGCGTATGAAAAAAATCGCCAAAATTATCGTGGATAGGGACCTGTGCATCGGCGCAGCGCCGTGCGTGACCGTGGCTCCGGGCGTGTTCCAATTGGACAAAGACAACAAGGCCGTGGTCATCGATGCCCATGGAGCGGACGACGACACCATCTTGTTGGCGGCCCAATCCTGTCCGGTGCAAGCCATCGCGTTGTATGACGAAGACGGCAACAGAATTTTTCCAGAAGATTAATCGGAAATAAAAAAACCACCTTGGCTTGCGCTCGGGTGGCGGAGAGCGACGGTCATGGCCGTCGTTTTTTTGTATCCATCGGAGTGTCCGGAAGTTGATAGGGTTGGGTGACACGCGGCCCGTATTCGTCCTCGTCGTCATCCATGTCAAAGAACTCATCGCTGTTGTCGTGCGCCGGGTGGTCCAAAATCTGATCCCATGTCCTGGTGACGCCGGAGTCCGGCACGTGTTCGGCTTCTTTGTCAGGAACCTGCGAAGTGGCCGCGGACGGCAGCCCGTTGATGGGCAGACAAATGGTGGGCTTGAGACCCGTTTCCTCCATGTCGCCATCCGGCATGGCTTCCAGCGGATCGACCAACGTCGCCAACCTTCGCGGTTCCAGGACTTTCACGAGCTGAGCGACTTCCGAGCTCGCCTCCTCCTGCGCGAAATGGATTTCCGGTCCAGAAGTGTCCCGTCTGTTGAGTGCGGGTGGGCAGGCTATCGGCAGCGCCTTGGGTGAAGCGGATTGCGCCGGGGCCTTAGGTCTGGGGGCGCGCCGGATCGAAGGCGGTGGCGGGTTGGTGATTCTGGCCGACAAGCCTTGAGGTCGTCTTTGTTGGACGGCCGGTGATTTGGGCGGAATAGGTTGCGGATTTTCGTCGAATATCCGGTCGAACTCATCCGCTGGCAAGGGTTTGGGCTTGGGTTTGGGTTGCGGTTCCTCACCGAGCAACATCTGCATGGCGTCGCTACTTAGCCAAAGCTCAGGATTCTCTTTGGAGAGCAGTTCGATGCCGCGTTGCATCAGGTTGAGGCGCTTGTCCAATTCGATTTCCCTTTGCTTGATCGATTGCGTGGCTTCTTGGGCGCGCAGGATTTCGTTCGTGAGCTCCTGGAAAGCGCGGCCCGCATCTTCGTATTCCAGGGTCGCGATCTTGGTTTTGAGCATCGCGATTTCTTTATCCTGCCGCACGGCCCGGCCCTCGTGCATGCGCACCTGGTCCCAGAGCTGCCGGTTTTCCTCCGCATTTTCGTTAAGCACGGAAGACGTACGTTCCTGTTCCTGCGACAATTCCAAGATTTGATCTTGCAAAGAGCTGTTTTCGTGGCGCAGAGCATCCGCTTCACGCGCGGCTTTTTCGCTGACCGACTTGAGTGTCGCAATCGCGGCCAAAAGTTCGGTTTCGCGCGATTGCCGTCCGAGCATGCGGCGGCGATGCCGATCCAGTTCGCGATTTTTCAACCGCAGTATCATGCCGCAGACCGTGTAGATTTTATCCGGACTGCGGATCATGTCCGAGGTGACCACGATGATGGTCGAACGTTTTCTGGCCCGGTATCTCAGGCCCAGGCTGTTCTCTTCCTTGATGCCGAACAGCAGGTGTTCGAAGAAATATTCTCCGGC
The DNA here is from genome assembly GCA_964604275.1 of uncultured Gammaproteobacteria bacterium. Taxonomy (GTDB): domain Bacteria; phylum Patescibacteriota; class Patescibacteriia; order 2-12-FULL-60-25; family 2-12-FULL-60-25; genus MWCR01. The sequence continues at coordinate 30,983 of CAZRYH010000004.1, read as the reverse complement.
TTCCACGTGCTCGACCATCAAGGTCTGGAGTCCACCCTGCGGCGTTTCCACGTCCATCTCCACGGAGAAGCTTCCGGAGCGCACGACCACCGCGCCGTTGATGCGCGGATCGTCGGGACTGACTATCGTGCCTTCCTGGATGACGATGTCCAAGCCGCTGGGCTTAAGCCCGGTGGAGGCGCTTGGAGATTTTCTGGTACAAGTGGCTTCTGGTCTGGGTGTGTTTGGCATCCCGGTTTCCAAATTGGTTTTGGGGCTTTGGGTTTTGTTAAAAGGGCTTTGAATGTTGGCTCTTTTTCTGCTTTTTGTCAATCCTAGGACGTGTTTGATTATAAATCAAGCATGCCACTGTGCATGCTTGATAACGTTATCCCTGACTTTGAATTACGCGATGGTATTGGTCAAAACGAAGACGTTGCGCCTCAGATGTTGGTCTTGCCTTTGGTAGAACATGGCGGGCGGCCGTTTGTCCAAAGCGAGTAAAGGATGCACGGGTGTAAAACCTAGGGTTGAGAACTCTTTGGTTACGGCCGGCAGGATGACTTCCTCGTCGGCTTTGTACGACGGCACCACAATCACAAGTTTGCCGTCCTCTTTCATGATCTTTTTAAAAGCCGTCAGACTTTTGCGCCAGATTTCAGAGACTTCGTGCGCGATCCCGAGCAAATGTTCCTGAGTTTCGTCTCCGCGTAACGGTGGGCCCAACCAACCTTCTGTCACCACCGCATCAACGGTTCGCATGGGTATTTTGGTATTGATGGTGCGGGCATCGCAACGGAACACTTCCAGACGTTTGGCGTCTTGCGGCAAGAGAAAACCTTTTTCCAACAACCAATCGTCATTTTTTTGCGTATCGTGGATGCAACGCTCTGCGATATCCGAACCCAAGATACGTTTTGCTCCAGAGGCTAAGGCCGCTTCCATCAGGACCGTGCCAGAACCGCAAAACGGATCCAATACAGTTCCGTCTTTGGGTATCTGCGCCAAGTTCACCATCATGCGCGCCAACTTGGGAGGCAGCATGCCCCCGCGGTCGTCGCGTTGCGGACGGCCATAATCGCGCTCGCTCCAGGCATCCGCATTCTGCACGTGCGTGGTGCGTCCGATCATCAAGTTGATGCCGCCGTTTTGTTTATCAGAAGTTTTAGCGGCCGAGATTTCCATGACCACCAAATCCGCGTTGGGTTTTTCGGTTAAGCCGCACTTGGCCACGGCCGCGGGCGAAATCTCCTTGGCCTCGTCACCCGTGACCCAACGCACGGACAACCCCAAATCCTTCAAGGATTTTTTGATGCGCATGGGAAATTTCTCCATGGCCGTGCGCCGTTTGTCATCGCCGAAGAAGGTCCAACCGAAGTCCAATGATCTGGATTCCTGGTCGGTTTTTTCGGAGGCCAACAATTTGGCGATGCGGTCCGGTTCCAACTCGTCGATTTTGGTTTCGAGGATGACGTCTCCGAGTTTGATGGTGCCGCCCAACCGGTTCATCAATTTTTCTCCGTCCCAAGCGTCCGTCTCCACAATGGCGAAACGTCCTTTGGCGTATAGAATGTTGCCGGCTTTAAGTACGCTCACCAGCTCAGCCAAGCCAAGTGCGGGATGGTTACCAAATGCCACGAAGTGTTTGGACATACAGAATATCCCAATATTAAGCCAAAAAACAGGATTTTACAAGGCTTGCCGACGAATCTTGGCTGGGTTGACAAAGATTGTATTTCATGGTGGGCTTATTTGGTCGGATAATATAAAGTAGCAAAGCTCTTTTGACAGGTTCCACAATGAAAAAGCGGGAACATAACCAACCCATTTCGGAGGTGCGTTTCATGATCACCCAACGCAGTGTCGCCGACTTCAGACGTCTATTGTCTTCTCTGCCCGTGACTCTGCTGTCACTGGTAGTGGCGGCCTGCGTGTTGATCACGCCCGTATCGGCATTGGCCCAAACCAATGACGCGCCCTACGGAGAGCCGGAAAAGGTGTGCTACCGCATGATCAAGCGGACGGACGAGCAGATCGTTCTCTCGTTCAATCCGTACTGCGATTTGCGCCGTTTGGCCTACGCTTTCCCCATCCGTGATGAGGACGGCAAGGCCATCTCGGTGCAGAAGTATCTGCAGTCCCTGTATGCCGTGAACGGCCGCTTTCGTACCGACGGGCTGAAGTCCTCGGTCAAAGGCGGATGCGTCAGGCCGGGGAAGCCTTCTCCGGACGCGACGCCGGGCGAGCTCGCCGCTTGCCCTGACGGCCTCATGAATTACTACGCCACGCCCAGCGATGACAGCATGGCGACCATCATCGTGCCCTCGGCGCGCCAGCTGACCTACGAGGAAAAGCTGAACAAGCGCATCAAGGAACTCGAGAAGGAGAACGCCGAGCTCAAGCAGGGAAAGCCTGCGGAGCCGCCCGCCGCGAGCCAGCCCGATGCAGCCAAACCTACGGCTGCGGCACCTGCGGCCAAGCCCGCGGACAACGGTCCGGAGATGGCGAGCGTCAAAGCCGACAACGACAAGTTGCGCGCCGAAAACGTGAGCCTGATCAACTGGACCTATCTGCTGGCCAGTACGATTTTCCTACTCTTGGCCATGCTGTGCGTGACGCTGTTCATGTGGTGGCGCGCGGATAAGAAGCGTCCGGTCAAGCGCGTGAGAGTCTTCGACCAAACGGCTTGGGACAAACGCGAGAAGAAGTTGACCGAAGCCCTTCAGTCGACCATGGACGCCAAGGTGGCGGAAATCCGCACTCTTCAAAGCGAACGCGATGAAGCCGTGCAGAAGAGCGTCACGCTCGGCCAGGAAATGGCTGAAAAGACCAAGGAACTCCAGGTCGTGCGAGCGTCGGTCGCGTCCAAGGACAAGGAAATCGCGACTCTTACCGAAGAGCGCGACAAGGTCGTGCAGACCATCGGTGCCCTCCAGAGCGACTTGTCCCAAAAGACCAAGGAACTCCAGGAAGAGCGCGACTCCAAGGATCCTGCCCAGCAGGACGTGGACGTCCAGCAGATGGCGCGCGACCTTATGGCCTGCAAGCTCAGGACACATCGGCTCTCGGAAGAGAAGGCCGGCCTGACTGGCCAGCTCGAGACCGTGCGAACCTTTGCCGACCAGTTGGCTGATGCCAATCGGATCTGCAACGCGCAGCTTACGGACGTTCAGTCCGAGTTGACGGCTGTGAAGCAAGAACGCGATCAGGCTCAAGGCCAAGTCAAGAGTCTGGGTGAGCAGTTGGCCGCCAAGCAGCAGGAGCTCCAGGGTGCGACCAGCGCTCTCGAAGCTTTCAAGGCTGACGCGGCCTCCGCGATTCGCGGCAAGGAGCAGGCTGAACGGCAGATCGATAGTCTGCAAGCTCAGCTCGCGACCGTGTCGCAGCCAGAAGCGCAAAGTTCACAGCCATCGGATGGTGTGTCCTCGGCCTCGGGCGATTCCGCCCAAGACCAGACTACGATCCAAGAGCTGGAACTTCAGGTCCGGACCTTGTCTTCTGACAAGGTCGAGCTCGAAGGCAAGTTGGTTGCTATGACCGAAAGGGCTAAAGGAGCGGAACAGACTATCCGCGACTTCCAGTCCTCGTTCGGCCATTCCTCCCAACCGCCGTCGGCGAAAAATCTTTCCGCAGTGACCCCACCGGACCAGTCCCTGGCTCCGGAAGGGGCAAAGGGCGGGACGGATTATTCCACAGAGACGCGCGACCGTGACGCCACGGTCCAAAATTCCGCAGTGGCATCTGGTTCCGGGTCGGAGAATTCCGATCCTCATGACACTGAAATCAATGCGGCCGAACGTGAGGCTGCTGTGCAGGTGGCCGTGGTCCTGGAACAGCTACGCGAGTATCTGAGCCAGAACCTGCGTGCCAAGGAAGCCCGCGACAACTTGTTGTCGCGCATCAATTACCTCTCGACCGTTTCCGAAGAGACCGAGCGCGAAGTGCTCGATCACGACGGTGACGCCAAGGTGGTGAGCGAAGGCAGGGCTAAAATCAAGCGCGTGCGCGATCACATCGCCAAGCTCCGCGAGGATCTGGTGGAAGCCAACGGCCAACTCTCCAAGCTGAAGAAATTCGGACGCGAGGCTTGTTTCTGTGAGTTCGCTTTCAGCCAGCCGGAAGAGAATCCGGACAAGCGCATCGAAAGGCTCGTGGGAGCGTGCCGACAGAAGGCGTTCGACGATCTGCACGATCCGTCGTCGCCCATCTACAACTGTCTGCCCGTCACCCAAGACAAGAAGGAGCACGAGGAGTTCGAGGTTCTGCTCGAGGCGGTCAAACGCGCCAACTCCATGTTGGGCGAGGATCCTCAGAAGAGTAAGAACATGGATGCGCCGCAGCTCGCGGTCTCTATTTGCACCCGGGCCATGACCGTCATGGGCAAGGCCAGTTCCGACAGCCAAAGCTTCGACACGGCCAAACAGCGAGTGGAGCAGGTCGAGTCCACACTGGCTGAGGAACGAGAAAAGTGCGCTACCGAACGGACCAAGGCTTTCCGCCTCGCCAACGAGTGTGAGGATCTCCGTCAGGAGGTCTCCACCTTGAAGAACGAGAAGGAGAGTCTGGAAACTCGTCTCGCCAATGTGCTGGAGAACTACCAGCGTGATGCGACGCGAGCCCGTGAGGAACACGAAAAGATCAAGGAGCGCGGCAGGACGCCCGAGTCGCGCCTCGCCCTGGCCAACCTGAGAGTCGCAGAAGCCGATCAGCGGGCCGCGGAAGCGCGGTACGCCAGTGACGCCATGCGGCAAGACAACCAGGTGGTACAAGGCGTGGTCCAACGTCTGCTCGGGCTGCTCGTCTCCAACACCGGTGAGCCGGTTGATCTACACGATCAGAAGGTGGCCGCGGAGTTGCAGCGTCTGAACGATTCGTTGCGCAAGGTATCGAGTCGCCTCAACCTGCGGCCGAACCCGGTTCCGGAAAGCCCATCCGAATCTCGCATGCAGATGCGAGCGGTTTCCAAGGTCAGTTCGCCTGAAGTGCGCACGGCCCTGGAGAACCGGTTGAGCAAAGCCGAATGGGGCGAAGTCCAGTACTTGGCCAAGCTCATGATGCGCGAAACCGTGATGCGGCGAAAGCAGCACGCGGGCAACGTCTTCATGGTCGACACCACGGAAGAACTGTTCATGCTCCACGACTTCCTCCATATGCCCGTTGAATGCGGGAGGCAGGTGGATAGGGAGTATACGGTCCAAGTGCCCGTACCCCAGCTCTACCATCTCAGCGACCCGCGATGCGCCGAGCCCACCAACGGATCCTCGGGCATGCTCTCCAGCCCCGGCACCATGCGACCGAGCTCTCAGGAACAACCCGTTCCTCCGGAACTCGGCGACCTGCTTCCGAGGTCCTCCAACGGATAACCCCAGTCCTGCTCAGGATTTGGGGTTTTTTTATTACCCGCCCGTCCCTCCCTTGACCATTTCGCTTAAATTCATTAATGTTAAGGCTACTTTCGGGTTTACCGAGAGGCTAATTAATCAACGTGTGGCTTGCCGGCCAAACCCCTGCCAAAACAGGGAGTTCCCCGGGGCTTAGGCCCAGGGGGAAGCGTGCAAACCTTATGCGTACTTACGAACTTCTCTACATCATTCCGGCTACCTTGACCGACGAAGAGGTGGCCAAGACTGAGGGCGAAATCCAAGCCTTGGTCCAAAAATACGGAGGCACTCCCAAGGAGAGTCGCCGCATGGGCAAATTCAAGCTTGCCTATTTGATAAATCATGTGCGCCATGGACATTACGTCCTGGCGTATTTCGAGGCCGAACCCCAGGCCGTGGCCAAGATCAACGAGGCTCTGCGCATATCCGACAAGGTGTTGCGTCATCTGATCCTTACGGCAGAAGATGTCGCTGGCCCGTTTGAGATGGTTCAATACCAAGAAATCTTGGTCGAAGGTTCGTCCAAGGACGACCGCGCCAAGCGCAAGCGTACGGAAAAGGACAAGGCTGTGGCCGAAGACGTTAAGGCCGCCGCGGACTTGGCTCCGGGCGAAACCAAACCCGCCGAAGAGACGAGCGCACCAGCCACTGAAGAGCCCGAGGTTCTCAAGGACTTGAGTGCCGAGGAATTGGACCGCAAAATCAACGCCGCTTTGTCGGAAAACGCCTAAAGTCTAATGTCGGATGTCATTCCAGGACTGGCGATAGCAAATTAGTAACTTCGTCATTCGTAATTTGAAACCGTATGTCCATGAGCCTCAATCGCGCCACCATAATCGGCAACCTGACCCGCGATCCGGAATTGCGCAACACCACCAGCGGCCAGAGCGTAACCAATTTTTCGGTGGCCACTTCATCCCAATGGACCGATCCCCAAGGCCAAAAGCAGGAACGTACCGAGTTCCATCCGGTCGTGGCTTGGGGCAAGTTGGCGGAAATCTGTTCGCAGTATTTGGCTAAAGGCCGCAAGGTCTACGTCGAAGGGCGCCTGCAGACCCGCGAGTGGGAGACTCCCGATGGCCAAAAGAAGCAACGCACTGAAATCGTAGCCGAGAACATGATCATGTTGGATCGCGCGCCGCAAGGCTCGGGTCCTGCAGGTTCCGGCACGCCCAGCTTGCGCCCGCCGGCTATGGATCAGGGAGTGGGGGACCAGGAGATACGCGTGGAAGACATCCCGTTCTAAACCCAACCTTAACGTATGCCCAAGAATCAAAAGACCTGCCAATTTTGCAGGGCCAATGTAAACACCGTGAATTACAAGGACACCAACACCTTGCGCCGTTACCTCTCATCCTTCGGCCGCATCGTCCCGCGCAAACGCAGCGGCGTGTGCGCTTGGCACCAACGCAAGTTGTCTTCGGCCATCAAACGCGCGCGCTTCATGGCGCTTCTGCCTTACTTGGTCCGATAATCGTCAACAATAAAAAACCCGAGGTCAAACTCGGGTTTTTTGGTATAAAAAAAACCGCCACGTAAGAATGGCGATCAAGTCTTCTGGCGTTTTCCGATTTCCGGCAACGGCATCTGGACGTTGGGGCTGGCGCGGAGCGGGCCGCCTTGCCTCTCGTACATGTCCTGTTCGACTTCGGAGATTATTTTGTCGATGTCTTCCACGCACTTGAGCGCGGTTTGACGCTCGGAGTTGAGTTCCGCGAGGCGTCTGGCGTAAGTGGTCGCCGCAGGCAACAGCTTGTTTCTGTTGTCGGTCGGCTGAGACGGTCGGAGTTTGGGTAAGCTTTTGGCCAAGTAAGATTCTCGGATTCTTTTGCCGGAACTCAATTCCTGACCAAGCAACAACGATCCCCAAAGCATTTTGAAGACTAAGCGCACAAACAGGTAGGCCATGATTGAAAGGTTGCATAAGACTTTGAATGGCCAGACAATCATCATGCCCGCAACATAATCGTCGCGCCTTTCCGGATCCAGCGATCTTCTCATGTAGTCGTATGAACCATGAAGTATTGAAGAGAAGCCGTATTCGTTCCATTCGAATTGGGCGCGTCTGGATGTCAGGGGGAACAGAATGGCGAGTTCTAGACTCCACTTCACCGAGTAATAGAAGGAACTGACGTCACCGTTTTTTTCCGTGCGTACGAACTTGACCGAACGGTCCCAAACGCGCCAACTCCACTGCCCCAGACCCAAGCCAGTCACGAGATAGATTACGGTTATGGCGAAGGCGTACAGCATGGCGAGTCCTTGTTTTCGAGGTACGGTTAACCCAAGGAAACTAGGCCGTTATTTCCTTCTTGTCAAGGATTCTCGGTCGGCTCCAATCCGGGTTTTTGAATATTTAGTGACCCCGTGTTTCAATATCACCATATGACAGACCAACCAACCGCGTCCCATAGGCGCCCAGCCGCGGACGAGTATTTTTTGGAGATAGCGCGCGTGGTAGGAAAGCGCGGCACTTGCGACCGCGGACGCATCGGTGTCGTGATCGTTAAAGATCGGCGCATCTTGGCCACGGGTTATGTGGGTTCGCCCATCGGCCAGCCGCATTGCGACGAGGTCGGTCACGAGATGCACAAAGTCACGCACGAGGATGGAAGCGTGAGCCAACACTGCGTGCGGACTTCGCATGGGGAAATGAACGCCATCTGCAACGCCGCGCGTTATGGCACGGCCATTGACGGCGCGACCATCTACGGCAAGTTCGAGCCGTGTTATACTTGCGCCAAAGTCATCGTCAACGCGGGCATCAAACGCGTGGTGTGCGAAAAGCAATACCATGCGGCCAGTGAAACGCGTAAACTTTTCGATGCTGCGGGAGTGGAGTTGGTGGTCGTCACGCCAGAGGTCGAGGTTTGGGATAACCAGTAAGGAGTAAAACAAGCGAACGCCCGTCCCGTATGCAGGCAAATGAAAGCCGCGTACGGGACTTTTGTTTTTAGTCGATTGATGGCAAGATGTTGGAAGTATGGATGTCCAAAAAATCGTGGCACGTTCACGCGTGGTCCAGCTCGTCCGGCGCTGGTTTGACGAACAGGGTTTTACGGAGATGATCACTCCGCGCCTGGTCGGTCTGCCTGGGCAGGAACCTTATCTGGAACCGTTTTGGACTGAGGTCGTGGAGCCGTCGTCGCACGTCCCGCGTCCCGCGTCCCTGGTTACGTCGCCGGAATATGCCATGAAGCGTCTGTTGGCTACCGGGCTCGATAAGATTTACGACTTGGGTCCGTGCTTCCGCAACAACGAACCTTGGGACGGGTCGCATGATCCAGAATTTTTAATGCTCGAATGGTACCGCCGCGACGCGGGTTTGGAAGAATTGATGAAGGATACGGAAGAGATGGTGCGCTTCGTGAGTGAAAAGTGGTCGATGGCCAGCGATCAGACGTCCTCCGCTGACGGTCGCCAGCCACAACCCCCGGCTACCAACCCCCAGCTGCCATCCGCCCCCTTCCGCCGCCTTACAGTCGAACAGGCTTGGCGCGAATACGCTGGCGTTGAGTTGTCTCCGTTGCTCGGTGATCGTGATGGGCTTGCTCGCGTTGCTCAAGACAAGTTCGAGCAAACAGTCACGCCCGATGATGATTGGGATGATGTATATTTTAAGATTTTCCTCTCAAAGATTGAGCCGTATTTAGGATGGTCGCACGTCGCACGTCCCGCGTCCCAGGGAGCTGATTCCACGGACGTGGGACGTGCGACGACTGCGACGATGGAATTGTGTCCCACGTTCCTCTATCGTTACCCCGCGAGCCAGGCTTCTTTGTCGCGCAAGTGCGCGGACGATCCGCGTTGGGCTGAACGTGTGGAGTTTTATGCCGGACCATTCGAGTTGGCCAACGGTTTCGCGGAATTGTGCGACCGGGAAGAGCAGGCAAAAAGATTCGAAGAGGAAAGGGTCCAGCGTGCGCGTTTGGGCAAGAAGACGTGGCCGTCCGATAAAAGATTTCTGGAGGATCTGCCGAAGATGGGTAACGCTGCTGGTATCGCATTCGGCGTGGAACGTTTGGTCATGTTGCTCACCGGCTCAGAATCCATCAACGACATTTTGCCTTTCCCAGCCAGGGAGCGGTTTGAAAGAGAAGTCTGAAGTTTATGTCCCGCCAGGAATACTTCCGCGAAAAATATCGCGCATTGCGGCCTGAATGGCGGGATTGTTTGAAGGTATACATCCAAAAAATTGAGAAAGAAGTTGGACACGAGACGCGCGTATTGGATGTGGGTTGCGGACACGCGGATTGGTTGGCTCAGGTTTATGCGCGCACACCACATGTTTACGGAGTAGATCCGGACGCGGATGCGTTGGCTCGGAATGAGTCCGTCAAACATAAGCTCGTGTCCACGGCGGACGTTCTGCCTTTTCCAGATGGCATATTCGACTTGGTGGTTTCGGCTTTCGTTTTTGAGCATTTGGAGAAGCCTGAAAAAACATTTAATGAAATCTCGCGCGTTTTGAAACCCGGCGGAAAATTTATTTTTTTGGCGCCCAACGCTTGGAATTACAACATCTGGTTGATTCGTGCGATTCCGGAAACATTTCATGAATTCTTCACGCGCAAACTTTACGGCAGGGGAGAGAGCGATACATATCCTAAATTTTATCGGGCCAATACTCCGCGAAAAATTGATAAGTTGTGTCGGGTTTCAGGTTTGACTTTAGAGGAGCTGGTCATGAACGGCGATCCGACTTACGTGGGATTGAATCGACCTTTATTCTGGCTAGCTGTCATCCTCGAAAGAATACTCGACACTCGGCCTTTCAATAAATTACGCGTACACATGATCGGTACGCTTAAAAAGTAGTATGCTCGAAAACGAATTGTCTTTTATGGTCAAACGCATGCCGGACTTGGAAGGCGTCAAGCACGACGACATCAACCAGCATTATTTGACGCCGCGTCCGCGGTCCGTGCGTCTGCGGCAGAAAGGCGAAAAATACGAGATGACGCAAAAGCTTGAGGCTGTGCCGGGGGATGCGAGCAGAAAAATCGAACACAACATCATGGTGGACAAGAGGATTTATGACGCCCTGTTGCCGCTTTCGTTGCGGAGCCTGACAAAAACGCGTTATTACCTGGATTTGTCTGACGGTTTAATTGCGGAATTGGACGTTTTTCACGGCGGTCTGGAAGGTTTTGCAATGGTGGAAGTTGAATTCCCAGACGAGAAGACGCGTGCGGAATTTGTGCCACCCGATTGGTTCGGCCGCGACGTGAGCCAAGAGGAGTGGTCGTCCAATTCTTATCTCGCCGGTAAACAGCTAGACGACGTACGGTCTTTTCTTGGAAAATGAGATATACTAAACCTAGTATGAAGAAAAAGAGTTTTATTTCAGTCGTTACGGTTTTAGCAATTTTGATAATTGTTTCCAGTGCGATTATCTATGAATATGGTGTAGCTGGGACGCACTTGGGTTGTAGATTGTTGGGAGGCGATTGGACTAGAATTTTGTACAGCGGCAAATCACACTGTCTGTTGCCGGCCAAGGACGCGGGTAAGGATTGTACGGATTCGGATCAATGCCAAGGCGCATGCATTGGACGTGATGACTTACGTCGTGGGGATCCGGCACGTGGAACTTGTTCCAAATACTCCGAGGCTATGGGATGCTTTACCTCGATTGAAGACGGCAAAGTCGACTTGAGCATCTGCGTGGATTAAAAACTTTTTGATTAACAAAAAACCAGCTTGCGCTGGTTTTTTGTATGGTCGCGCTAAACGCGATGGAGCGGGTAGCGGGAATCGAACCCGCCTCCGGTGCTTGGGAAGCACCTATAATAACCACTATACGATACCCGCAAGATAGTTTTAACCACGTGAGGATACCAAAGCACCGGCAGGGCCGCAAGTCGTGTGTCCGAGGATTGACACGTCGCTGTTAAGTGTGTATTTTTGACGCGCTCGTTTGACAGAAGGAGAGCGGAAAGATGCGCCAGCCCTCGATTCTCATCTTCGGCAACGGCTATCTGGGCAAACGTTTGAGCGCAGCCCTGCCCAACGCCACCCTGAGTCCGCAGGTCGTGCATACGGTCAATGATATGGTGGGCTTCATTCGTTCGTTCGGCAGCTTTCCGGATGTGGTTATCAACTGCATCAAGTACTCCCGCAAGGTGACCACGATCGATGACCACCTGGCCATGTTGGAATCCAACGTGACCGTGCCCCTGATTTTGGCCGAAGCTTGTCGCTTGACCGGGTCGTTTATGATCCATTGTTCGAGCGATCACGTGTTCAGTGGCCAGAAGGCTCCCAACGAGGCGTGGCAAGAACATGATCCGCCTCGGCCCATGACACCGTACGGGCGCGCCAAAGCCGCTGCTGATTTGGCTTTGCTCGATTTATCGCACGTGGCCATCCTGCGTTTTCGCGCTGTCATCGACTACATCCCGTCGCCGAACAATTTTTTGAACCGCTTGGTGTCTTACGCCAGGGTGGCAGATATCGCGTATAGCGCCACGTTCTTGGAAGACCTGGTGGTCGGTATCCAAACCATTGCCCGGCACAGGATGGGTGGCGTGTACCACGCTTTCAATCCAGGCGGATTCTACAACGATTATTTTTTGGAGCAATATCGTAAGCACGTGGACCCGAACCATCGATGTGAGATGTATACCACCTGGGATCCGATGGAGAGGTTGGCCGTAGGGGCGGATAAGTACTTTGAACATTCCAAGAAACTGTTCGAATTCGGGACTGTTTTTCGCCTTGCGCCTGTTGCGATAGACGAGACTCTCCGGAAGTACGCGCAGTACCGCTCTTCGCACTGAACTCACCGACTCTGGTCGGTTTTTTGTTGGCGCACGATTTGCGGTAAGATGTTCGCATTATGAAATGGTACTGGGACGTGCTGCTCGGACTAGCCGTGGCGATTTTGACTTCCATGGCGTATGCCGCAATCGTGGCCGCGCCGTGGGTGCCGGCCAAGAGCAAAGACAAGAATAATATTTTAGAAGCACTAGGTTTAAAAGCCGGTGAAAAATTTTACGATTTGGGTTGCGGAGATGGTTGGCTTTCGGTCCAAGCTGCACGCGTGGGAGCGAAGGCCGTGGGTTATGAGGTCTCCTTGCCTTTATTCGTATGGGCTTGGATTAGGTCACGGTTTGGATACGGGGCGCGTAAGGCGAGAATCAGGTTTGGAGATTTTTTTCGCGCAGACCTTTCCGACGCTGATACCATCTATGTGTTTTTGATGCCCAAGGCCATGGAACGATTGCGTTTGAAATTGGAAACCCAGTGCCGGCCAGGTACCAGGGTGGTGAGCTACACTTTCTCCATTCCAGGCTGGCTTCCGGAACGGGAAATTTTACAGCCAGGTTGCCATAAGATATCGGTCTATAAGGTTCCGCCTAAAGGTATCTGACTTGACTGGAAGGTTGTTTTTTGGCAGAATACAGCCACTTAATGCAAATTCAAAATTCAAAATCCAAAGAGCAAAATGTCGTACCATGTCGGGCAGTTAGTAATTTTGCTTTTTGATTTTTGCTTTTTGAATAATATCCACTCTTCCTATGGGCAGTCCAAGCGACATTAAAAAGGGAGCGGTCCTCATTCAAAATACTGAATTGTGGATCGTGACCGAATTCCAACACGTCAATCCGGGCAAAGGCGCGGCTTTTGTGCGTACCCGTATCAAAAACGTGAAAACCGGTAAAACTTTGGAAACCACTTACAAGACTTCTGAAAGCGTGGAATTCGCTGACTTGGAGTACCATACCATGTCATACCTTTTCCATGACGGAACCGGTTACACGTTCATGGACGCCAAGTCGTATGAACAATACACCATGGCCGACGAAGACGTGGGCGACATGGCCAAGTATTTGCGTGAAGGTTTGGAGGTCATGATTTCCGTGCACGAGAATCTGCCTGTGGCCATCCAGTTCCCCAAGAAAATGACGTTTACCATCGTGGAGACCATGCCAGCGGTCAAAGGCGATACGGCTAGCGGTAACGTGACCAAAGAAGCTAAGACGGAAAACGGTTTCATGGTCCAGGTCCCGTTGTTCGTGAACCAAGGCGATCAGGTCATCATCAACACGGATACTTGCGAGTACGTTGAAAGGGCCAAGTAATCTTCATGGGAAAAATAAAAAGCGGCACTGCCGCTTTTTTGATTCCTGCGACTGAGAGTCTGGTATAATCCCAACATGCAATTTTCCGAACCCATGACCATGCTGACGGATTTTATGATGGCCGTCTTGGCCTTGTATTCCGCGGTCAGGATCGTGCGAATGCCCAAACCCAATCCCGGTCGTCTGGCTTTTGGTTGGGCTTTTGCCCTGACCGGAGCCGCATCGGTCTGCGCTGGCGTGGCGCATGGATTTAGGTATACGGCCTGGCCCGGGCTGATAACCACGTTGTTTTTGGCCACGTCCCTGATCATGAGTCTTGTGTCTTTTTTGTTGGTATATGCCGGATCCGAAGGCGCGCGTTTGAAAAAGCAGGCCGTGGATTTGATAAAGATAGTCGGGTTGTGCAAATTGGCTTTCTTTTCGGTTTGGAGTGTGGTTTACGATAATTTCATCACCATCATCCTGGACTACGGTTCGGCCATGGTTTTCATGGTTTTGATAATCGCTCTGCGCCGTCCTAAAGAAGCTGTCACTCAATACGTGTCCGCCAGCTTACTTATCGCGATACTTGGCGCAATGATTCAGCAAAGTTCGTGGTCTGTCGGAATTTTCAACCACAACGACATCTATCACGTCATCCAATTGGCAAGTTTGTACGCTTTATATCGCGGCGCTCGCTTGGTTTAAAACCCGTTTTGAGTTGTTGAAGGGCAAACAAAAAATACTAATTTTATTTTTTCCGCTGACTTGAGCCAGAGTTGACTGAAGGCCAAAAAAATGCTATACTGTTATTGTTGGATGAAGGAACTAGAGGAGAAAGGAGTGGCTTAAGGGCACTTTTTAAAATGCGACGTAATGGATTTCTGTTCGAAAGAATGGGGATCCATTTGAGGACCATCGGAAACAAACACGGACGAAATTCCAAAGGCGTGAAAACACCAAGTGGAATCAAGTCATGTTTGAAAAAATGAAGATGATCCCGCAAATCGGGCCTGAAAAACCCGAACCTAAGTCGCCACAACGCTCACAAGACGCGAACGCAACTGCGAAACAAAGAACTCAAACAAGAGGATGCTCGCAAGAGAAAACAACGCAGAAAAAACGGGAACCAAAATACGGCGCAAGCCGAAAATAAACTCCCGATCGCCCAAAAAGCGAAAAGAATGGAGAGGAAAGTTGGACCAAAAGCCCAACAAACCACCAGACGCCCCGGAAAAAGAACTTGAAAAAACAAGGACGCTCGCAAGAGAAAAAATTCGAGGAAAAAACACGAAAAATATCCAAGGGAAACCAAGGAAAAAAATCGTGATCGCGAAAGCGAAAAAACAGGGAAGGGAAAACTGGGTTAAAAACCCCGAAAACAAACCACCCTGAAACGAACGCGCGTAGCGAAAAGAGCGACTTAGGTCAAAGAGCCCACAAAAACCAAAACAAAAAAGGTTAAGTGGCTCTTTTTCTTTTATGCTGGTGCCGGTCTGCTTTTCAGAACGGCGAAAAAATTCAGAGTGGCAATTTTTTGTGGTAACGATTTTGGATGAAGACGAACCAGATGTTTTGTGAGTTGTGGGAGTTGGAAGAATGTTTTTTGATATTTAAAAACCCCCAGACGAGCTGGGGGTTATATTTTAGTGCTATACGTACCACTTGGCTTGTTGTTTGTAGAGCTCCGCGTATTTACCGTTGGCCGGTTCAATGAGCCCTTCATGCGTACCATGTTCTGCCAAGCTGCCTTCGTGGAACACGAAGATGCGGTCGGCGCGTCTTACGGTCGAGAAACGGTGCGAGATGAAAATTAGACCACGAGATCCGGCTGACTCCAATAGATTTTCGAAAAATTTCATTTCCGCGTTGGCGTCCATGGCCGAGGTGGGTTCATCGAATCCTATGATGCGTCCGCCATGTATCAGCGAACGCGCGATGATAAGGCGTTGCTTTTGCCCTCCGGAAATTTGATGCGGCACGATGTTGGGCGGAGCGGCCCAGTCTCCCAAAAAAGTTTTGTACCTTTCCGGCAAAGAATCAATGACCACATCCGCACCCGCGATGCCCACGCTGGCCGGTAGGCTGAATCCAGAAGCGCGTTTGCCGTCCGGTGCGCCATACATCAAATTGTCGCGCACAAAATCTTGATACAGAGTCGCTTCCTGCAACATGAGGTGCAGGGTTTCGCGCCAAACTTCCGGCTTGTAGTCCTCCAGCGATTTGCCGTTCAAGGTTATGGAGCCAGAGGTCGGCTTGATCAATCCGGAAAGGAGCCTGAGCAAAGTGGATTTGCCCGCGCCGTTCTCGCCCACGAAAGCCACGTGTTCACCCTCGCATATGGTCATGCTCACATCTGACAATGCGTCGCGTTTGGCTCCTGGGTAACGGTAAGAAACGTGTTCGAGTTTCAGCTCCAGCTTGTCTTTGGGCATGTCCAAACCGGTCTGCCTTTCCGGTTCAAAATTCAGCAAACGGTTCATGTAGGCCAGGATGTCCATGTCGGCCCAGAGGGCCGTGACCGCGCCGGAGAGGCCGTTGAGCGCATCGCCCATCAGACCGAAAAGATTGAGTGCGACGTAAAGCGTGGCCAAAGCCTCGGGTCCGGCGAAAGCTTCACGGCCCAATGTCAGGATGACGACGGCATAGGCCGCGATGTGCGTAACGGCCAAGAAAGTACGATTGCGGAGGCTCATCAAAGCCATCTTGCGGAAACGTGCCAGGACGTTGAGCCGAGCGTTGTTACGTTTGTCCAAAACTGCTTTTTCCGCGCCCAACAATTTGAGTTCGCGGAATTCGTTGGTGTTCAAAAATAAAAAGCGCGTGTATTCCAAACGTCGCCCGTCCAAAGAATTCCAAGTGGAAGCCCAAATTTCCTTACTGGACTCAGACCACAGGTTGGCGGCTTGCAAAACAGCATCCGTCAGCGCCACGACTGAGACCCACCAAGGCGCGACCATGGCCAAAGCGAAAGTTCCGAGTAATTTGAGGGCCGAGCGGACCAACCATTCCGTGCGGTCCGCGATGCGGTTTAAGCGCCACAAATCCTCGCGCACAAAATCCAGGCTGCGGCGTATTTCCGGACGGTTTAAAGCTTCTGGCTCCAATTTGGAGATGTGATTGTATATGCCTTGCTCAGAAGCCAGGCTTGAGGCCCGTCCGAACCAATCATTGATGCGCGAATAGGTGATTTCCGTGACCAGGTGCCTAAACCCATATGAGGCGATTACCACTCCGATGAGGAAGGGGGCGCGTTCGCTTTGTCCTGAAGCGATGGCCGAAATGAATTGCGCGAAAAAATAGACTTCGACGGGTTGCAAAAATGCGCCCAAAACGATTAGCGCGAACCGGACCGAAGTCAATGTCGGATGCGCGTCCCTGATTATCCCGATAAAGCGCAAATAGGCGCGGAACTTGTCTTTGGCGGGGAAATGCAAGACCTTGCTGTCTGCTTGTGTGGCTTTCATGTATGGAATTATATCACGTTATCAGCTGCGGATTGCCGTTTTATGAAAAAGGGAACGCGTCTACGTTCCTTAGGGGCAGGCTTGGCAATCCGGATTGTAAGCCGGATTGCAGCCCTGGGAGTTGGTCGAAATGCGGCTGATGGTGTAGGTCCAATGCAAACCGTTGGGTCCGTTGAGCAGGCTGGCATACGTGATGTCGAACGGTCCGGACCATGGATCGATTATGTGGTAATAAGCCACAGTCCCGTTTACGACATACCCGGAAATCACGGCCGCGTGTCCCACAAAGGAGTTGCTGAACATGATGTAGACCGGGCGACCGTTGGTCAGCTCGGTTTTCAGTTGCTTCTCCGAAATCGTTTGCGAGAAGTAGCCGTACAGCCCAAGGCCTTTGGAAAGGATGGTGGTTATCTCGCTGGGCTGGGCCGTTTGGTTGCACGGGTTAGCGCAGGCCATATAGTAATCGCAACACGCTTGGTAATATCCGGTTTTTACGCCGGCCAAGGCGCATTCGCTTACTGGCTTACCGTAGTATTGCGCCACCATGGCGATGGCCGCGGCCCAGCACCATTCATTGCAATATTGCGGCATCTCAGGAACCGGCAAGGCGACGCCATTCGGATCCGGGGCGAGGTCAGCGCAGTTTCCGCCATTGGATCCCGCGTATCCGTTGTTGCCGCCTTGGCCCAGTTGCGAATTTTGGCACTGCTGGACCCGTGCGTTGTAGATGCGCGGATCGTACGCGAAATATTCGTTGAAAATGCAGTCGCCGTCATAGCAACTATACGTTGGATTGGGCTTAGAGCAGCAATCGTTGTCATTGGAGCATTCCGGTTCCCTGGTTGGGCATCCAGAAAGCACCAAAGACGAAAAGATGGCCAACATCATGAATGTGAAGGAGCGTGCGATTTTCATCCTGATCTCCTTGGCGAACGCGACGCGAGAATAACTTGTCTTGAAGTAATGGTCAAGGGTCCAAAGGTAAGCACCTTACAAAAAAACCGCTGTTGGCGGTTTTTTTGTCGCGTATAAATGGTGGGCGAGGAGGGACTCGAACCCTCATGGATTGCTCCACCGGCTCCTAAGGCCGGCGTGTCTACCAATTTCACCACCCGCCCATCATCTGTACGGGACGCCTGACCGACCATGACCTCATGTCGGCTGAAATAAGATACGTTTTGATTTTCAGTTTGTAAAGCCAGTCTTTGGTCCTTTGTCTTTCGTCTTTAGTCTTATCCGTCTTGGTCTCATGGAAACAAAAACGCCCTTGCGGGCGTGGATCAAATCTCGATTCACCAACTGTTTGATGGATCGGGGTTTGGAGCCGAGGTGTGTTCACTCGGCTGGAGTACTGGAGGAAAGTGCGGCGGGAGGTGTTGGCAAGAGTCGATGTGTGGCGTTCCGCGGAGGCTATTTGTGTCTCAGCGCCGCCTCAAGCGCTCAAGTGGCTCTTGATCCTGTACCTCATTTCCGTTTCTCGCTGCTGGGCGTGCGGCCGGTGCGTTGGCCGAATTCACGCTGTTGTTGTTTGACCCGACCATCGGTGCGTCGTTTCTGCGGCGCGGTTCGGGCCTCGAACTTTTAGCGTCGCCGGCAAATTGCAGAACCCCGGGACAGGTTTTTCTATTTATGTCATCGCGCCGTCTGCGTGGCGCTCAATACATACACTTGCATCACTTACTCATCTCCCTGTCGGGTTGACAGTGTCGGTTGTGCGAGGCTATTTCTGTCGTAGCGCCGCCTCAGGCGCTCAAACGGTCGTCATGTCATTCTTTTTCCCGAATTCGGCGGAGGGTGGTCCAGTATTGATTTGTGTCAGCGCCTCAACTGGACAGATGCCGTCTCAAGACCTTGCTTTAGCGACTAACATTGGTCGCGCGTTGAGCAAGCTCTTGGGATTCGGCTTTGGCGCTTAGATACCCAGTTTCATGGGTCTCCTTGGTTTGGGTTTTCGAAGGTGGGTGAGTCGAGAACTACTTGGCACGACTATATGCAAGCATATCACTTTTCGTGCCCCTTGTCAAGGGTTCCGGGAACGTTTCGAAAGTGAAGCCATCTGCCATTGGCCGATGGGTTCGCTTTCGCCTCCGAACCCTTTAGATACGGGGTTCGGAGCGAGTGTTTGAGAATTGTCAGCCGCGCGGGACGTGGAAGTAGACGTCGTCGTCGCCGTCCCAGCCGGAGCTGTGTTTTTGACTCCGCTCGGTCAGTGCGAGGCAGTGCGGACAGGTCCTGCACTCGTGCGGTGGCCGAGGCAGACCAGCCAAGTTAAGGAGCTCCCTGTAATACAGACAATCCACACACTTGGCTTCTTGCGGACAGAGCTCCAGGATTGCTTGAGCTACGATCTTGCGAATACCGAAGGCCGTGGACAGGCTGCTCACGTCGAGTGTGGCCGCAACCAAATGCACGTTGGATATGTATGTCGCACTGTGGGCCACGTTGAAATCGTAGCACTCCTGACTTTCCGTGAGGCGTAGCGCGTACAGCACGTCTTGTACGCTCGGGATTTCCCGTACGCAGCAATCGAGGCTATACGAGAGGCGGATCCCCGCCGCGGACATGGTCTGTGCGTTCATGCTCTCCTCTTTTCTGCGGAGCCGTTGTTGACGTGTGATCGAAAGTGAATCCGTCCGCTTCCAGCGGATAGTTTCGCTTTCGCTGTGGAATGAAGGAGCATCAGCACCAGCGTTTGGATTTGCTGTGCAGCCATTGCAGGTAGTTGGCGTGCGCGGTTTCATCGATACGGTCGAGCAGCCACTCTTCCTTGTCCAGGTTCGTGGGACGTTGCAGGTCTGTGAGCGCAAGCAACCACTGGCGTTCGGCCAGGTCCATGAAACTGCGAAAGCGCCAGACCATGATGCCAAAGCCTGCGGCCTTGAGGACCAGGAAAAGCACTGCCGCACCCAGCGCAGATGCTAGGGCGTAAACGACTATGCTGACGGGCAAGGCCATGTACCAGCTAACCTGCTTTTGGGCCTCGAACAGGGGCGCGAGTAGCGCCATGCGTTCGAGCTTGCCGATGGACAAGCCGATGGCGAACATGGGAACGAACACGAGCGAACCGATTTCTGCGAACGCCTCGGTGCTGTTCTCCCACCAGATACCACCCGGAACCGTACGTCGCCAGAAATACCGAAAAGTTTCGTTGATCATCCGTCCTCCCGAGATGTAATGGTCAGAGTCGCCGAGTTGATTCGGCATCTCAGTCCCATGCCCCTCCGTAGAAAAGAGGGGCGAAGAGGGAATGTGCGGGGTTTGGCTAGGACGCCATCTCCATGAACTCCTTCTGGAGCTCGGCGTGCAAGGCCATGTCGTCTTCCAGTCCCTCGGCCACGCGCACGCGCATCCGCGAGTCTTCCGGCGCAACCCTGTACGGATGTCCTTGGTCGGCCAATTGTCTCTCCAAGCGCCTCAGTCGGTATCGCAACAGCTTGAACTCGCCGAACCGCAGCGAGGCCAAGGTCAAGCGCGAGGCCAGACCGGCCGACAGGGCGCCCAGTGTCATCGGAGTTACAAAGATGACCAAGGCGACAGCTTCACGCACCGGGCCCAGCCCATTTTCCAGCAACAGGAGTCGTTCCGCGATTGCGAAGACCACGACCATGAACCTGAGAAACAAGGGTGTGAAGGTCAGGAGAAAGAATGTGAGCAAAGACAAAACCGAGGCGATCGTTTGGATGTGCTTGGCTTTGTTCCAGAATTTTTTGAACCTCATTTTTACCTCTTTCCAAGGTGCTCCAATGGTCAGAGTGCCGAGTTGATTCGGCATCTCAGTCCCATGCCCCTCCGTAGAAAGAGAGGCAAGGAGGAAATTGCGAGGGTGCATTTGTCAGCCAGCGAAAGCGGCATTGGCCGCGGCCAGTTCGTGCTTGAGCGGTCCAATCAGGTAAGCGAAACGCTTGCTCATGTCGGCCCGTCCGCCCACGTCATGGTGGCGCTCCAAGCTGATGGTAAGCCCTTTGCGCCTCAGCATCCAACCCACGTTGTACACGGACTCGGCGAGCTTCTTGAACTCCGCATCATCCATGGTGCAGTCCAAGTCGCCGTTGAGCTGGACCGTGTGTTTCACGTCCATGGTCGTGTAGGCCAGGATGCGGCGGTCGCCTTCCACCGGGTCGCACATTATGTCGTGCGTCCGCTCCTCCGGGGAGATGGGTTCGGCTTCCACCAACACTTCGGTTTCTTCCTCAGTCACGAACGTGGCGAGAATTCCGTAGGCGTTGGGTCGAAGCGACACGGATTTGTAACCCGCGCGCTCGGCGATGGACACGGCCTTGGCCAAAATTTCTTGCATGCGAAACTCCAGGTTGAGGTTTTACGCCACGCGCATTTGCGGCGCGAAGATGCAGGCGATCTCGCTCAGTGACAAGCGCTTGAACGTCAGGCTTTTAGCGTCGAACGAGAGGTCCCATCCGGCTTCCACCAGAGCCATGCGCTCTTCCATGGCCTGCCGCAGGAACGCGCGGTCAAACTTGACGGTCGGCAGCTCGAACATGCTGACGGCCGCGGATTCCGAGTTGCGCGTCTCAAGTGACACGCAGACGCCCATGCCTTTGCTCTTGGCGTGTATCTTTATGAGATCGAAGCCTTCGTCTCCAGCGATGCTGATCAGGTTGGCAAAGTTCATTCCAGACTCCTTGGTTGTACGGTCAAGCCTTGGTTCGCGGTCCCAAACGGACCAACGATTTCGGGCTAATTCCGTCCCCGAACCGAGTGGCTCAGGGGAAGGAGGTTGTCGAAAGGTGCGCTCACGCGCGTCTGGTTCATCCTTCGCAGAAAGCGTTCAGGATGGCACCCAGATGACTGCGCGGGACCTGATAGGTCCGGTTGCCGGAGAGGTCGGAGAGCGCGAGGGGCAATGTGCCTTTGGCCACGAAGACGCCGTAGGGCGTTACGATGGCGGCGCAGTGCCGGATGGCGTATTCGGTGCCGAGTTCCTTGTAGAACTCCTTGCCAGAGGGTCCGCCGTTGCGCTTCACGGTGAAGGAAGAGCGCCATGTTTCTTCCGCGAAGATGACGAATGCCTCGTCCTCGCCGATGTCGTTGAGGATGCGGTCCAGGTCTTTGTGACCCAAATCGCCGTGGCCCAGATACTCGCCGCGCTGGTTGTACCAGCCGGCGTTCTGAACCAAGATGGGGCCGCGCATCTGGTCCTTGCGCAGGCCGAATAGTCCGGCTTGCAACAAGGTGTCGCGGTACATGTCCTTGATGAGCCTCATTGGAAGGTTCTCCTTGAAGGTCAGGCCTCCATTCGTCCCGACGCGGGACGATTTCGGGCCAATTCCTTCCCCGAACCAAGTGGCTCGGGGTGGAGTGGGGTGGGAAGGTCAGTGCTTGAGCTTGCGATTCTTGGGCAGCAGGCGCGCGGGCTGAGGAACGGGCTTGCGTTCCTCGATCGCTTCGATGATGGTGCCCAGGACGCACAGGCCGCCGAGTGCCATCGAGGCCATGCCGATGACCGGATTGATTTGGATGAGCTCGGTCTGGATAGCGGCCCCCAAACTCAGCAGGACCGTGGACTGCAATGCTCCGAAAATGATGCTCATTGAGGAACCTCCAAGGCTGATGTGAGCCGCGTTTCGTGTCGCGTTGCGGCATCCAGGTATCTGATGAACAACAGGGCCTTGATCGCGAACGGGTACTTCTTGGGCAGGAACAACGCATGCCGATGGCGCATGTACGATCTGAGGTGCAGACCGGCAACGGACGCCAACACGACCATGGCCAATGCCATCGCTCCATGCTCGAATCCGTGATGCAGACAGTGGGCGTCACCCAGCAGCCAGTCGGTTGTGATGAATGTCGAGAGGAAGACGAGAATCGTCAGATCCACGAGTTTCATCACATCCCTCCCTGGGCATACCGCGTGTCCTTGCGCTCGAACTTGGGACGAGGCTTGGGAAGCTCGCGCTTGATGGGCGGCTTGGGCGCGTCCACTTTGGGTTTGATGCGCAACGGCTGCTTGATGGTCGGAATCTTGCGCGCCGGCTCGCGAGTTTTGGGCTCGTCTGCCTTGGGCAGATTGCGGAGCGGTGACCGCAGCACCGGACGGAAGTTCGGGCGTTTGGCCACGGACGCGTTCGGTGCTGGTTCGTTGGAAGCCGTTTCCGCAGGCGGGACGCTGCCGCTTTCTGGCTCTTCGGTCATGATTTCCACCGGGGTCGACATCTCGGGCGCGGCTGCCGCGTGCGTGGTTGGCGCGTTCGCGGCCGTGTGCGGGACCGTGTCGAGCATGATGGTGCAACCGGTGAGGCTGACCAACGAGACGAATAGCAGACACATGATGGTTCGGTACATTGTCTGACCTTCCTTCGTAGTTTGAGAGAACGATTCTGATCTGATGGCGTGAAGTCTCATGCCCTCGGATCAGCCCCCGACTTGAGTGTCAGGGGTGAGGTGTCGCACCAGAAAGGTGCGGCGATGAAGGTTCAATAGTGGTCGGTCCAGCTGCGACGCCGAGGAGGTTCGTCCTGGAACTTCTGGAAATCAGGATTCCGCCAACCCACGGGTGCGAACTCAGTGGCCACACTTCCGAAATGTTGCGTCCGCTTGCCGTTGGGGTTGCGCGCCATCTCGTCGATGCGGGAGTTGTCCTGCATACCGAAGGCGCGGATTCCCACGCTTGTCCTGCGTACGTCCCAACCGGCCACGGCGTTGAGCTCCACGAGCGCGCGGTCTTCGACCGCCTCGAATGACTCGTCGATCTCCTCTTCCCACGGTTCATGCCGGCCAAGTCTGCGGGTGCAAGTCACGAGCGTCTTGCCGCCCATGGCCTCGACCGTGATCATGTCGTAACCAGACTTCTGAGCAGTTTCCGCGATTTCACGAAAGTTCATTGTTGACCCTCTTGGTTTGGAGTTGTCGCCACTGCATCCATCAGCTTTTGATACATGGTTTGAGCATTTACAGAACTGGCTAATATAACATAAAAAAGCCCTTTTGTCAAGGGTCCCACGACACAAATTTTGGCTTTACTTACATCTTTTTTGTTGTTTTGTTATTTCGCTCAATCTGGCAAAAAATCTCAAAAAACGGCTTATTTAGGCCGAAAACATGTAATAACAAAAAGTAGAGACGCAAGATTTTGCGTCTCTACCGGATTGCCCTGGGTAATTCCCTGAATGGTCTGTTGGTCGGTAATGGTCCTTTCCCCGTAGAGACGCCATCGGATGGCGTCTCCGTCCCGCGTCCCTGCCTCCGATATCTTTGTATTAAAACCTAGGGAAAAACCAAAAAAAACAAAAAACAAAAACAAAATGTAGAGACACAAAATCTTGTGTCTCTACCCGGTGGCCGTTTTGGCGTGATTCACCATCCAACACGGAGACGCCATCCGATGGCGTCTATACCCGATTGTCGCGCTTCGTTTTATTGATGCGGCGCGACAAAAAAAGACGCGGGGCGTCTTAGATGAGATTGAAACCGGTCAGGATTCGTTCCATGGCCGGGAGGTCGGTGAAGCGGTAGGCGCAGATGCTCAGGTCTTTGGCCGCGCGTACGTTTTCCGCGCGGTCGTCCCAGAACATGGCGTTGGGCGCCATAGTGCTTGTCTCCACCAGGGCGGTCTTGTAGATGGCCGCGTCGGGCTTGCATGACTTCACGCGGAAGCTGGGTACCACATGGTCGAAATCGAAATCCATACTATCCACGCAGTATTTGAGCATCACGGGGTCCACGTTGCTGACCAGCGCGATGCGCATGCTCTTGTTCTTTCCCTTGATGCGCCGCAAGAGCTCCAGAGCTTCGTGGTTCACGCTCACAGTCTCGCGACCCGTGTGCACGCTTGTCCAGTAGGCTTTGCGCGGGATGCGCCGATCGAAGAAGTGGTCGAATTCGGTGAGGTACTGTTCCTCGTTGATTCGTCCTGCCTCGAGCGCTTCGAGAATCTTCATGCTCTTGCCGCCCGTGACGAAGCCGTGAACTAATTCGTACGGCAAGGGCTTGAGCAGCTTGGCCAGCCCTTGGGCAAACGCCTCTTTATTGAAATGAACAAGAATTCCTCCCATGTCGCACAAAAGAGTCTCCAACATCCTGTACCTCCGTATTCCATTCCTGGCTGAATAAATATCACCCTCAGACGATTGCGTCAACATCCTTTATAAGTTTGTGATCGTCATGACCTCGGCGTTAAAGGTTTAGAGGTCTTAGTTGAGAAATCCCTTGACAGAACATGGGCGCGGATACATGATGGCGCCAGCAATTTGCACTGTAGGCGCGTCCAAGCGGAGGCGCTTATGGGAGAAGCTGGTCTCCAAGGTAGGATTCGCATCCCAGCTTCTCCCGCCCTTTATGGGCGTCGGTTTGACCTCGTGCCAAGTCACGCGGAAACCGGTAGCCCGCCAATTTGGGATGGAGTGACGTGTACGTTTCCTCCCCTCGAACGCTCGCGTTCCCATCCCAGCTATCTCGCTCCCGTCGGTGCCGTCCCGCTCCTCCCTTCGCCGTGGCCGACGGGTCCGAGTCCGCATGCTTCCCTCCGTCGCATGCGGATTTTTTAAAATCCCGTGATTGTGACCGTTGACCCAATGGCCTTTACATGGTAAAGCCTGCTCGTTCGAACCGGAGGATGAGATGGGAAAATCGGCCCTTTTGAAAACACCGAATAAGGTTTTGCGCGACACGTTCATGCTCCAGGGGAACCTGGTTTGGATTGATTTGTCCAAGCTGAGGAAGTGGCATGACGAACAATGCTCGGCCGATACGCCCGATGTGCCGATGTGGCGACGTTATTATGACGCCACACGTACCGGTCTACGGGAGGAGTTCGAGTCTTATGTGAAAGAGATGGGTATGGGCTCGCTCTTTCACGACCTGGCCAAATCGCTGGACCATTCTGAGGTGAAAAGCTTGTATGCCCACGATGCAGGCATCGCGAGTTTCCTGGTCAAGATAATGGATTGGGGAGTCGTCAAAGCTTATTTCGTGGACGACGAGAGAATTGCGTTCGTCCTGAAGGACGGCAACACGGTTGAAGTCAGGATCGTCTACGATCGGAACCAAGAACGGTGCGGCGAACTGTGCCATCCGGACTGCGTCGACCTCTTTGATGCGGCCTTGAACAATTGGGTGGATTGGCGTGAAGAAAACGGTCCAACCCGCCATCCTCTCTGCCACGTTATGGCCAAGGCGATAGCCTTGCTGAGTGAAGAAGCGGGCCGCGTGTTCGACCAGGCCGTGGCCGTGTCACGAGACGGCAGACGCATTCTGGAAGCTGATGAGGTTGTGAGTTATGAGTTCGGCTCAAAGAAGGCGCTGGGGATCGCGTTGCATACGGGCGCCGAATTCCAAAACCGCAAAATCCTTCTCGGCAAGACGCACATCGTGCGGCTCAAACCCCGCAAGAAGTCGGATCAGGAACGCATCAGGGGCTTGTTGAACTCTAAAACGATCGAGAAATATGTGTTCCAGTCCGAGGTCCATGGATGTCGACAATGCGTCATCGAGGTGGGAGAGACCAGAATTTTCATCACTCCACAGGACACCGTCCCTTCTCAGGTAGATGAAAAACCTGCCGAGCCGCTGTTCCCGAGAAAACGAGAATCGGTAAGGCCCGCCAACTACGAGAGCACGCTCGACCCGGAAAACGCGATATTGGACGGCATCGCGCCCAACCCGTTCCAAGACGACATGGCTGGCGGCGGTCTTATCGGTCCACCGTATGAGGAGGGTGGCGACAGGTTCGACATGGACGCCCCCGTCTTCCAAACCGCAGAGCACGTCGATTGCACGGACCCGGCGCAAAAACCGCCGCAGCGCATCGAGTCAGAAATCGTTCCCAATCCGGATGCCCCCAAGGCTGAGCCTTCTGAAACCAAGGTCATGGAAGTACAGGATGAAGAGCCTCGGCTCGTCGAGTCGGGAGTGGATCCTGAGGATGCAGCCGAAGCAATCGATTCTCCGCCCAGCAATTTCGCCTATCGAATCGGGGGTGGGATTGTGTATGGCGCTCCTGTAGATATCGACGATATTCTCGACCCTGGGAATGGCCGACACCCTCCGCCGGATAAGAAAGGGGAGTAATCTCCCGAAGACTTACTATAAAAGGACCCATTAAGGGTCCTGTTTTAATTACGCAATATCAGGGAATTACGAATTACGAGGTGCGGTAAAAGAAAAACATCGCCGTAGAGACGCCATCGGATGGCGTCTCAGACCTTTTAACGCATGACATCGCATTTTATCGACGTGGTAGGGGGTGGGTAGAGACGCAAGATTTTGCGTCTCTTCGGGTGCATGTTGAATGTTTTTTTCCCACCTACATAGAGACGCCATCCGATGGTGTCTCTACCCAAGGGATGCAGACCTTGGGCATTCTTCCCTTTGGCAAACCCTCTCTCGTTTAAGAGAGGGTAGGGTGAGTTCACGTCCTATTTATGGTACTTCCTGCCTTCGATAATCATATTCCCTCTATATATCTGTTCCGCGAGCACGACACGGGCCAAGGAATGGGGCAGGGTGATGCGGCCGAATGAGACGATCAGGTCGGCCCGATCCAAAACCTCCTTGTCCAAACCCCAAGACCCTCCGATGATATAGATAATGGGACGGCCCGATTCGCCTTGTTCGCGCATGATCCGTGCCAAATCCTCGGATGCCAGGGTTTTTCCGCCCTGGTCCAAGGCGATAACGAAAGCCTGACTTGGTAAGCTGCTCAAAAGAAACGTGGACTCGTTTTTCTTAGCCTTCACAACGTCCGGATCCGCTATCCCAGCCTGCCCCTCCCTGCCTTCCAGCACCTCAAAACCCCCAAAAGGTTTACAACGTGTGAGGTACATGTGGATAGCTTCTTTATGCCATGTCTCTTGGACCTTGCCAATGCAGCGTACTTGGATTTTTAATTTCATATTTTTGGCTTATTTAGAGGGCTTGACAGTTTTAATGAGTTTCATTATTATACGGGCACGTCAAAAAAACCAACTCTCCACAACACGTCGCAAGCCTCGCAAGTCGCATCGTCCCAGGGACGAGGACGCGGACCAAGGACGAGTCTGGGGGAGAGCAATGGAGACTGCAATGAGTATCACGACTTTAATCGCGTTAAACGCGAATCGAGGCTGAAGCTAAGCATCTCCGAATGGTGATGTGTCGCTTGGCCTCGGGCCAAGCTTTTTTAAAAAATCGTCGCACGTCGCATCGTCCCAGGGACGAGGGACGCGGGACGGTTGCGACGAACTAGTGAGGCGGTTACAGGATGGTGGAAGGACCGACCTGTGCCCATCTCAGAAGATTCGGAAGGCACATACTCCTTAGACAATAAAAGATCTGTCCCTTGCCCAAGATCAGCGGCAAGGGAACATAGTATAAGATCATACGTACAAGGCATTGTAAGCAAATGCAATTTCTAAGCTGCCATCCGTACCAACGAAAGCGTTGGAGCGTCGGATGGCCGAAGCACGTAAGAGCGTACGGTGGATGGCTTGGTAGCGAGGAGCTGATGAAGGACGTAGCAGCCTGCGATAAGCTTCGGGGAGGTGGCAAGCAACCTTTGATCCGGAGATTTCCGAATGGGGCAACCCAATCCGATGAAGTCGGATTATCCTATGCTGAATCTATAGGCATAGTGAAAGGCACCTAGGGAAGTGAAACATCTCAGTACCTAGAGGAAAAGAAAAAAACGACAGTCCCTTTCTAATTTTTGCGGCGTCATTACAGTCGCAGAAATTAGTGAAGGGACACGATTCCGTAAGTAGTGGCGAGCGAAAGCGGAACAGCCTAAACCTTTTGCGTGAACCTTTACACCGAGTTGGACGCAAGTTTGACCGCGGGTATTGGCGACGAGCTTGAGCTGTCGCGCAAGATGGTGTTGTGGAGATGAGTGGAGCGTTCTCAAGAGCGCTCGTGTGAATGAGATTATATAGTCGAATCTGCTGGAAAGCGGATCCAAAGAAGGTGATAGACCTGTAGACGAAATATCTTTCTCATCGCATGGCTCAATATATCCAAAGTACTATGAGGCTCGAGAAACCTCGTAGGAAGCAGCCACGACGATGTGGCAAGGCTAAATACTCCTCCTGACCGATAGTGAACTAGTACAGTGATGGAAAGCTGAAAAGCAGCCCGGAAGGGCGATGAAATAGTTTCTGAAACCGTGCGCTTACAAGGAGTCGGAGTCCCGTTTTACGGGATGACGGCGTGCCTATTGAAGAATGAGCCGACGAGTGTGCTGTGCGTCGCAAGGTTAAGTTCCTGTGGGAACGTAGCCAAAGTGAAAGCGAGCCTGAATAGGGCGTTAAGTGGCGCACACACGACCCGAAACCCGGTGATCTAGCCATGACCAGGATGAAGTCCGCAGAAATGCGGATGGAGGTCCGAACCCACGAGCCGTGCGACACTCGGGGATGAGTTGTGGCTAGCGGTGAAATTCCAATCGAACTGGGTGATAGCTGGTTCTCCCTGAAATAGTTTTTGGACTAGCGTCAGTACATAGTTTAACGGGGGTAGAGCACTGAATGGGGACAGGGGCGCAAGCCTACTTTTCCTAACCAAACTCCGAATACCGTTAAATGTTCCTGGCAGTCAGACCGTGGGGGCTAAGCTCCACTGGTCAAAAGGGAAACAGCCCTTGATCGCAGACTAAGGTCCCTAAATACATGCTAAGTGTCAAAGGCGGTAGAAAGGCTTTTACAACCAGGAGGTTGGCTTAGAAGCAGCCATCCTTTAAAGAAAGCGTAATAGCTCACTGGTCAAGCCTTTCCGCGCCGAAAACTTACCGGGGCTCAAGCATGTTACCGAAGTCGCGGAATATGATCGTCCTTCGGGACGGTATATTGGTAAGGGAGCATTCGCAACAGCAATGAAGCGGGAGCGCGAGCCACCGTGGAGCGTTGCGAAGAGAGAATGTCGGCATAAGTAGCAAAAAGACAGGTGAGAATCCTGTCCACCGTAAACCCAAGGTTTCCAGGGCTACGCGAATCGTCCCTGGGTTAGTCGGGTCCTAAGGTGAGGCCGAAAGGCGTAACCGATGGATAGTAGGTTAATATTCCTGCACTACCGTATGGTTTCGATGGAGTGACGCGTTCCTAAATTTTCCGAGGTTCCTGGAATGAACCTTCGGGCGCTTGGGGGTGGCTAGATGGCAAATCCGCTAGCCGTAAGCCCCTGGGTGATCGTGAGTTTGCCGCGAGGCGAGCAAGGGAAAAGGAAGGGGCGCCGAGAAAAACTTCTAGAGCCAACCATATGGTACCCGTACCGTAAACCGACACAGGTGGGTGGGCATAAGTGTGCCAAGGTGTACGAGAGAACCCGTGTATAGGAACTCGGCAATACAACGGCCGTAACTTCGGGATAAGGCCTGGTCGCCGCAAGGCGACCCGCAGCAAAAGACGCAAACCGACTGTTTACCAAAAACACAGCTTCCTGCTAAACCGAAAGGTGACGTATAGGAAGTGATGCCTGGCCAGTGTCAGAACGTCAAGCGGAGAGGTCATCCGGTTTACCGGGGCAGCCTTGAAGCTAAGCGCTGATGAACGCCGGCGATAACTATAATCGTCCTAAGGTAGCGAAATTCCTTGTCGGGTGAGTTCCGACCCGCACGAATGGCATAACGAGTTTGCGACTGTCTCTACATGGGACTCGGCGAAATTGCAAGTGGGGTGAAGATGCCCTGTACGCGTAGTCAGACGAAGAGACCCCGTGAAGCTTTACTACAACTTGATATTGGGTCATGGCAGTACATGTTCAGCGTAGGTGGGAGCCTTCGGGCACCAATGAGACACCACCCTTGCGCTGTCGTGATTCTGGATCTCCGTCCGTAATCCGGATGGGGAGACAGTATCTGGTGGGTAGTTTAACTGGGGCGGTTGCCTCCTAAAAGGTAACGGAGGCGTTCACAAAGGTCGGCTAAGCGCGGATGGAAATCGCGTGGGTCCTGTAATGGGACAAGCCGGCTTGACTGCAAGGCCAACAAGCCGCGCAGACGCGAAAGCGGGACATAGTGATCCGACCGTACGATATCGGACGGCGGAAGCTCAACGGATAAAAGCTACTCCGGGGATAACAGGCTGATCGGGTCCAAGAGTCCACATCGACGACCCGGTTTGGCACCTCGATGTCGGCTCATCGCATCCTGGGGCTGGAGAAGGTCCCAA
>CAZRYH010000003.1:76999-118908 GCA_964604275.1 uncultured Gammaproteobacteria bacterium | reverse complement strand
ATCCATTTTCATTTCCACAAAAAATCATTTATATAACTGGCATGTTTATGGTCGGTGCTTCGTTTATGTTGTTTAAATTCTTAAAAACTGGCCGTACTCTTTCAAAAAAAGAAGCTTGTTTATTGATTATTTACTGGTTGCTTTTTGTGATTGTGGAATTTACGGTAAATAGGTAAAATAAGTGTACACAGCCTCAAATTCCGCCGAAAAAAAGAATCGTCCCCGCGAGGGCGTGGCGGAAGGGGGGTTTGGGGGGAATTCCGCCACGCCCGAGCGAAATCAAATTGTGGACAGCCCCGCCGTCCTGCTCGTTAAGAGCAGAACCCCGCACAAAAGTTTTCTTTTCCTTTTAGAAGAAAAAAATCGGCGCGCGCAAATCAAAAATTGTGAAGAAAACTTTTTTGCGGGGTGGCGAGGTTTCCGAGCGACGGCGGGGCTGGCTTCCTTATTGGGGGTTTTGCTCAAAAAATGTTCGAACTTCGTTCAAAAAACACCGCCAGATGTCCAAGTTAGAACCTTAGAATCATCAAGGGTTTTAGAACCTTTTGGAGGCTTCGGAGGGTCGAACTTAGACAATTGTAAATCCATAAGAACATCAAAGACTGGCGTCCAAATAGGCGTCAGTTTTTGGTTTTTAACAGTGAACCCATCAAAGCAAAGCTTCAAGATTGTGCGTTTTTGGTAGAGGCCACCCTTTTGGAACACCTTGTCGGCATGATCCGTAAAGTCCAATAACTCATTAAACTTCTGAACGAATTTGTCAGACTTACCCTCGAGCTCAGATAAACGATCTTGATACATTTCCTTCTCCTTTAAAAGCTCGTCCTGAATCTTTATAAACACCTCTGCATCAATGATACGCTTTGAGCGATCCATAACGATATTGCGGATTTGTTGCTGGATTCTGACCAACTCCTGCTTGAGACTCTTTCGTTCCTTTTCCTCCTGTTCCAGTCTTTCTTTTGCAAAGAATTGGAAATATGAATCAAGCACCTTTTTGAACTTATCTGGCAACTGAACTCGTGACAGATAAGTCACTGCCTGTTCCTCGATTTGCTCAGATCGGATGTACTTCTTTTCCGGACAATGTGGATCACGGCGATGACTGCAATTGTAGTAGAGATGACCTTTTTTGACCTGACCACTCAACATCGAACCGCAATAAGCACATCTCATAAATCCAGTGAGAGGAAAGGTGTGTTTGCGAGACCTATTGGCGTAATGGTTATGTTGGGCGATAATTTCCTGAACATCATCAAAAACTTTCTTCGTGATTAATGGCGGAAAGTTTGCCTGATTGGTAGCGGATCGAGTTTTTATAAGACCATAATAGATAGTGTTTTGAAGCATCCTCTCAACATTCTTTTTTGAAATGTTTTTGCCAGACTTACTCTTGAGACCACGCTTGGCCAACTCGTCTCGGAGTGTGTAATAAGAAAACTTGCCGGTTGCATACAGATCAAATGCCAACTTCACATAAGGTGCTCTGATATTATCCACTATCAAGGATTTAGTCTTCTTGTCGTTCGTATACCCGATTGGTGCATATCCCGGGAAACGCTTAATGGAAAGGTGTGTGAGGTCAGTAAAAGTGTGAGGTCACTCTTATGAACCAAACCACATGTCCAAACCAACAAAAGATGAGGAAGCTCTTATTGAGCTTACCAAAAACGCTTTATCCGAGGTGCTCGGACGAGAGCCGAGTAAGCAAGAAGTTTGGCGTGTCCATGCTGGCTTTAAACGCATGGCATTCATGCTGTTAGAGCATTTAGATCACATTAAGAAGTATGACAACGAGAATTCTAATCAAAAGAATAATTCAGAGGATCTGGAAACGGATGACTCGCAAACCATTAACCCGGAGAGAGCTTTTGGCGAGGAGGGAGAGCTTGCTGAATAATTTCACGATTCGAGAATTAGAGAATCCGAATATTCGGCGAAACTTTTGCAGAGCAATGGACAACATCGACCGAGCTTTGCCGAAATCCAGAGAATGGTAGATGGCACCTTACTCTCCCCTCAATGACGCCAGGCGTGAAGGGAGGAACAAGGCGCGATCTGTGGGTCGGTCACGCCTTTTTATTCACGGCCATGTCGGACGATAAAATAAAAGTAAGAGATTTAAGAAATGGCGATTGGTTCTGGATTAGCAAAGTACTTCTCGATGAGTACGGAAGCAAAATCAAACCGATCGGCATCGCTATTTATAATCGCCTCGCTGAACACGCCAATCAGGAGGGTTTTTGTTTTCCATCTCACAAGCTTATTGCTGACAGAATTGGCTCGAGTGTTTCCAGTGTGCAAAGAGGTATCCGACAGATGATCAAGTTGGGATTGATAAATAAGAAACGCCGGAAGTTTTCAAATGTGTATTACCTCCTAAAAGTAGATAGGTCAGATAGACCGAACTTAAATAAGACCGGTCAGCCTGACCGGCAGTTCGGTCATACAGACCGGTGGGATCGGTCCAATGGACTTACTAATAAGAATAAAGAAAAAGATTTAAATAATAAGAATTGCGGAGTGAATAAAAAAACTGTGGATAACTTAAATGAGATGCGGTCGATGTTAGCCGAGAAAATGTCAATTGGAGGCGTAAAGATAAAAATTATAGACGGTAAGAAGCACATGTGGACGGGACAGAAATGGGTAGCAGTCGAGGATACTTAGATTGCTTTTAACGGTTCGGGGAGGAGGTCGAACCCGAGCTTTAGTCGAATCATTAATTATTAATTTATGCTTAAAGACATCTTTTATCATGACCCGAAGCAATGATGGTCGAACTTGCCATCTTGTTGCTTGGTTCTCTTTTGCCAGCCGGATGGACACAATATGTCGGGCTAGGAAAAGAGAGTCTTAAAAAAATAAAAGTATGAGCAAGGATCAATTGGGGGTGGGCAATTGTCCACACTGTACAAAAATTATATTTAAGGACGCAGTATTCAACTCTGAGGGGTCTTTTTGTATGCGTTGTCCACATTGTGACAGACTGCTGAAAGTTATAATTAAAAGAAAAATAGAAATCATAATATCTCCTTGTGGCGACTGCAAAAAAGATTCTGATTGCCGACAAAATAAATATTTGACATAGAATAGTTATGGGTATATACTCAATATAGGCAATAAGCAAAGGTCGAATTGCCGACATTTATTAAAATAATAATAAACAAACATATGCCAAGAATGGATGGAACAGGCCCTATGGGTCAAGGTGCCGGAACAGGACGAGGAATGGGTCCTTGCGGTGCTGGCAATAGAATGTGGCGAGGATGCTGTGGCGGATACGGACAAGGTCGTAGGAGATTTATATCCCCTAAAAATGAACTGTCCGCATTAGAGAATGAGGAAAAGATGCTGTTAGAGGATTTAGAAGTTATCAGAACCGAAAAGGAAGCCCTAAAAGGCCAAAAATAAAAGAAGGCACGGGAACCGGCCTCTTTGATAAAAAGGGGCCGGGTGGCCTTCTCTTACAGATAAAGAATATCAAATTTGCTATAATTTTTCAATATTTATGCCAAGACCAAGACTTTGTAGAAAAATAAACTTTGATCCAAATGTTACTTACTTTAAACCGCAAGGAATACCCTTAAGGGATCTTGAGATGGTTGAATTAACGACCGAGGAGATAGAAGCCTACAGACTAAGACATATAAATGATTTGGATCAACAACAATCTGCTGATAAAATGCATACATCCCCCAGTACTTATCAAAGAATATTATATTCGGCAAACAAAAAAATTGCCGACGCTCTTGTTAATGGCAAGGCGATTAAAATAATTAAATTATAAATTTATGAAAGTATTAAAATTTGGAGCGGTATGGTGTCCGGGCTGTCTCATTATGAAGCCGAGATGGAAAGAAATTGAAACAGAAAACTCTTGGCTTGAAACCGAATATCATGATTTTGATCAAGACAAGGAAGTGGTAGAAAAATACCATATCACCGATGTCTTGCCTGTTTTTGTATTTTTAGATAAAAATGATAATGAATTTTTGCGTTTAAATGGCGAAATAGACAAAGATAAATTGATCGAAATTATCAATCAAAACAAGGATAAATAGTTATGAAATTAGAAGTTAAAAAAATATTTGGGTTATTGCTATTCGCCTTAACCTTTTTGGCTCAGCCAGTATTTGCCCAAAACATTCCGGTTAGTGCTTACTTTTTTTACGGCGACGGTTGTCCTCATTGTGCCGAGGAAAGACAGTACCTCTTTCATGTTTTGAAAAGTGAACATCCTGATTTGCAAATTTATGAATATGAAATATATAACAGCAGAGATAACGCTATTCTTTTGCAAAAAACTGCCGAAAGATTAGGCGTGGGAGTGGATGGTGTTCCGTTTTTGGTTATTGGTGACAAACATTTTGTCGGTTACGCTAACGGTATGAGTTCGCAGATGATAGAACAGAGAGTAAACGAGTGTTCAATAGAAAGATGCCCCGATTCAATCGCCTCAATTGTTGGAGTAGAAGTTCCGGAAGTCAAACAGCCAGCACCGGTAATAAATAATCCGAATAATAATGTCGAACAAACTGTAGATAACAGACCTGAACTTCAAAATACGCAAGAGCCGATCAATCAAGAAAATAAAAAGATTGTTAAACTGCCGTTGCTTGGCGAAGTTAATGCCCTAAGTTTTTCATTGCCGATTTTGACGATAATCATGGGGGCGTTAGATGGATTCAATCCTTGTGCCATGTGGACGCTTTTATTCTTGATCAGTCTGCTTTTGGGAATGGAAAACAGAAAAAGAATGTGGATATTGGGGACAGCTTTTATTGTCGCTTCCGCTTCCGTTTATTTCCTTTTCATGTCGGCGTGGCTTAATTTAATTTTATTTCTGGAATTTGTTATTTGGATCAGGATGCTTATTGGTATTTTGGCACTGGCAGGCGGAGGTTATAGCTTAAAAGAATTTATATTCAATAAAGACAGTGGGTGTAAAGTGGCTGGTGACGAAAAGAGACAAAAAACTTTTGAAAGATTGAAACTGGCGGTTCAACAAAACAGTTTATGGCTGGCTCTTGGAGGCATTATTGTGTTAGCTTTTGCCGTAAATTTGGTTGAACTTATTTGTTCGGCCGGATTGCCTGCCGTTTACACACAGGTATTAGCTTTAAATGAAATGGCTGGCTGGCATTATTACCTATATATCCTATTGTATATTTTCTTTTTCATGCTGGACGATCTGTTTATTTTCTTCGTGGCCATGATAACACTGGAGATGACCGGAATCACCACTAAGTATGCTAAAGCATCCCGTCTGGTAGGAGGACTGGTAATGTTGACAATAGGATTAATGTTGATATTTAAGCCAGAGTGGCTGATGTTTTAATGAGTCATTAAAGTAATAATATTAGTTTTATGTTTAAAAAATTTATCGCAGGAGTCATCTCAGCGCTTTGATGAGTAATATTCAGACGAACATGGCCGAAAATAGAGGTACATTTGTTTGTCTTACCCCAAAAACAATCCCGACAACACCGACCAGAATGATGAAAACTGGAGGTTTTGATATTTGCGATTGTCTGGTTCCGACGTATATTGCGTCATTGCCGATCGATCCTTCGAGGAATGAATCTTTCAGCGGAAATTGTGTCGACGAGTATGATACGGGTTATCTGATTTCACGGAATGCCAGCACGAGTCGTATCACCTTGCAGATTGATACCACTTATCGTGAATTGGAAACCGACATCAGCCTGACCCAGTAAAATCAGCAACAAATAAAAACGACCCAGACATCGGGTCGTTTTTTTTATGCGTGACATGGGGTTGGACTTTGGGTATGCTATGGCGCGTATGAAGTCGCAAGATTCTGTTTACGACGTTGTAGTCATCGGCGGTGGACCTTCTGGGTTGATGGCTGCTGGCACGGCCGCGCAAAATGGCGCCAAGGTTTTGTTGTTGGAGAAGAATTCGACTTGCGGCAAGAAACTTCTACTCACGGGTAACGGACGGTGCAATGTGACTCAGAATCAAGCGAATATCCGTGAACTCATCAAAAGCTACGGTAAGAATGGTCCGTTCTTGTTTTCGTGTTTCACGGCGTTCAGTCCGCAGGAGGTGATGGAATTCTTCCAGAATCTGGGCGTGGATCTGAAAACCGAGGAATTGAATCGCGTGTTTCCAATAAGCGATAAAGCCACGGACATTCTTGAGAGTCTGATGTTGTGGGTTAAGGGGAGTGGTGTTCAGATTAAGACTAAGACAACGGTCAAACATGTGGAGATTTCTGATGGTGTGTTTGAGATCACGACGGACAAAGAGGTCATAAAATCGAATAATGTAATCGTGGCCACGGGCGGGCAGTCTTATCCCGCTACGGGTTCCACGGGCGATGCGTTTGTGTGGGTTAAGGAGCTTGGTCATACGGTCGTGGAGTGTGTGCCCGCGTTGGTGCCGCTCAAGACGCGAGAAGCGGCTGTGTACGATTTGAAGGGTTTGTCTTTGGATGACGTGCAAATTAGTTTTGGCAAAAACACAACACGTGGCTCCATGATTTTCACTCATTTCGGTATCAGCGGACCCGCGGTTTTCACTGTCAGCCGCGAGGTCAGCCGCTCTTTGGCGCACGGACCAGTGGGAATGTCGGTGGACTTGATGCCAGACAAAAACGCGGCTGGGTTGGCCAATGAAATAAATTCGTTCATAAGCCAATCCGTGAACAAGGACATTAAAAAAATATTGTTGAATTATTTTCCGGATCGTTTGGCCACGGCTGTGTGTCGCGCCTCGAAAATCGATCCGACCAAAAAAGCCGGGCAATGTACGTCGAAAGAGCGTGAGTCGTTGATCGCTTCCATGAAGTCTTTTAATTTGACCGTGACGCAGACCTTGGGATGGTCCACGGCCATGGTCACCTCGGGCGGCGTGTCGCTGAAAGAGGTGGATCCCAAGACCATGCAATCCAAAATCGTGCCCGGTTTGTTTTTGGTGGGCGAAGCTTTGGATTTGGACGGACCCACGGGCGGTTACAACCTGCAAATCGCGTGGAGTACGGGGCATGCCGCCGGTCTGGCGGCCTCAGGAGTTTAGTTTTAAAAGTGAATTACCGCCGGTTAAACGCCGCCGGCTTCCATCTTCTATTATAAAAATGTCATCCCGAGGGAAAACGCCTGCCCGCCTCTGGAGGGGAGTGACGAGGGATCTTCAAAACGGAACAGCTGGCGAGGCGCCTGATCCCGTGGGCGGTTTCATTTTGAAGATCCTTCGCTTCGCTCTCCCTCCTCTGTCGGGACCCCTCCGGGGAGGATGACATTTTTATGTGTCGCTCGATGACAGGTTGAGGCTAGTGGTTTATCTAGTTAAAAAAAACACGACCCATAGGGTCGTGTTTTTTGAAATGGGTTTATTCGGTTGCCTGGAAAATGTTCTGCAATGGCTCGAAGGTCTTGGCTTCGCTGGGGACCAAGACAGGGGCGTTGGTGGTGGGCAGAAAGGAGACACCGCCCAATATCTTGACCGAAGTCGTGCCGATGGTGCGGCAAACCGATTTGTTAGTCGCGTCGTTCCAAGTGCAGCTCTTCTTGGGGTCGGTTTGCGCAAATGAGATTTCCACGCGATCAACCGTGTTCTTGGTGGTGTTAACCTCGGCCACAGCTTGGATTTTCGCCAACTCCTTCAACGTGTCGGAATATTCCTTGTTGATGGCCGCGATGGCGGAACGGCGCTCGGTGTAGTTTTTGATCTTATAAGCTTCGCGTAAACTGGCCAGACGGTCGGCGTTCAAAGCCGCGCGGTTGGCCGCGATGCGAACGCGGGCCAACTTGTCGCCATTGGCGTTGGTCCAGGTCTTTTCCGTGCGAGTCACGCGCAAGACTTGCTTGTCGGCCAAATTTTTAGCCAAACCGTTGATTTCAGAAATCTGTTGTTGTCCGGTGACGGCCTGTGTGGCACCTGCCGGCATCTCCAGTTTGTACCATTGGTTCACGTAAGGTGTGAGGTCCAATTCGCCTTTGAGCGTGTCGATCAAAGCCTGGGGCACGTTGGAGACGTAAGCGTAAAGTGCGGGGTTGAGATATTTCCAATCCAAAGTCACGGGTTGGGGCAAGGTGATTTTTTGGCTGTCAGAAACCATCTCAAACTTGGCCAAAGTGAAACGACCCTCGCTGTCTTGTGTGCCGTTCTGTAGGGCTAGCGCGCGCTGATCAAATCTCATGGTCACGTCCACGGCTTCTGGGCCTTGCTTATCCGCGGCGCGGTAAAATTTTTCGCGGACTTGGACATTGACTTCGCCCACGATGCGCATGGCGCCTTCAGACGAAATGTTTTTCAACGAAGCATTGATAATTTCCTGAGGCGTAGCGGCCAAGGCCGGCATAGCCGCGAAAAGCAGGGAGGCGGAAGCGGCCAACCCCGCGAATTTGGTCAGTTTCATAGTGGCTCAAGTTTATCTTAAAAAGGCCTTAAATTCAACTCGACATGCGATATGGCCCACTGTATACTGGCCATGACGCTGAATTCAGGCGCGATTTTTACGTCTTATACTTCTGATATACGTAGTTATGCAGGAAAAGATTACAATCCGCGGAGCGCGCGAACATAACCTCAAAAACGTGTCTTTGGATTTACCCCGCAATAAACTGGTGGTCTTTACCGGGCTTTCTGGTTCTGGCAAATCCAGCTTGGCTTTTGATACCATCTTCGCAGAAGGGCAAAGACGGTATGTGGAATCTTTGTCCGCCTATGCGCGGCAGTTTTTGGGGCAGATGAAGAAGCCGGACGTGGATGAAATCGAGGGCTTGTCTCCAGCCATTTCCATCGACCAGAAAGCCCATAGCTCCAACCCGCGTTCCACCGTGGCCACCATCACGGAGATTTACGATTACTTGCGCGTTTTGTATGCGCGCATCGGCAAACCCCATTGTCCCATCGGCGGCGAACCCATCCGCAAGATGAGCGTGGATGAAATCGTGGACGTCATCGTCAAACAGACCATCGTAATCCATAGCGACGTGGAGAGCATCAAAAAACGTAAATCGCGCAAGGCCAGCAATGACATCATGATTTTGTCGCCACTGGTTCGCGGTCGCAAAGGGGAGTACTACCAACTCTTGCAACAAGCTTACGAAAGCGGTTTCAGCGAGGTCAGGGTCAACGGCAAGATGTACCCGTTGCGCGAACGTATCCCGCTGGAGAGGAATTTGCGCCATACCATAGAATTGGTGGTGGACAGGGTGCCTTTGGCCTGGCCGTTGGAGAACAACCAGCCCATCAAGTCGCGCTTGACCGAAGCCGTGGAAATCGCTTTGGACCGCGGCAACGATTGCGTGGTGGCCGTGCTGGATGACGGGTCTGAGCATCTGATGTCCTCGCGTTTTGCGTGCCCGGAGCACGATTTCGCGTTTCCAGAAATCGAGCCGCGATTGTTCTCGTTCAATTCACCTTACGGCGCTTGCCCGGCGTGTAACGGCTTGGGAACCGAATTCCTGTTTTCTGAAACTCCGTGTCCCACATGCAAAGGCGCGCGCCTGCGGCCAGAATCGTTGCACGTCTGGATAGAAAACAAATCCATAGTTGACGCCACGTCTTTGACCATCGAGGACGCACAGAAATTTTTCCAAAGCCTCAAGTTGAACACCACGGAAGAGGCCATCGCCGCGCCGATCATGAAGGAAATTCTGGCGCGCCTGCAGTTCATGATGGACGTGGGCTTGCATTACCTCACCATGAACCGCATCGCCGGCTCCTTGTCTGGCGGAGAAGCCCAACGCATCCGCCTGGCGTCGCAAATCGGTTCGCGTCTGGTGGGCGCGTTGTATGTTTTGGACGAGCCGACGATCGGCCTGCATCAACGCGACAACGCCAAGCTGGTCGAGACGCTTGAAAAATTGCGCGACGCGGGCAACACCATCATAGTTGTCGAACACGACGAGGATACGATCGCGGCCGCGGATTATCTGGTAGATTTTGGTCCTGGAGCAGGCAAGCACGGCGGAGAAATAGTGGCTGCGGGTTTCATGCCCGAGATTCTTAACGACAAGAATAGCTTGACTTGCGCGTACCTGCGCGGCGACAAACGCATCCATATCCCGGCCAAACGCCGCAACGAATCCAAGCAGTGGCTGACCATCAAAAAAGCCAAGGCCAACAATCTTAAAAACATCACGGTCAACATTCCTCTCAAGCGTTTTGTGTGCGTCACGGGCGTTTCCGGGTCCGGCAAATCCACTTTGGTCATCGACATCCTGTATCGGGCTTTGGCGCAAAAATTGAACGGCGCCATGTCCAAACCCGCGGCTCACGATAAGATCGAAGGCATCGATTGGTTGGACAAGATCATCGACGTTGACCAGACACCAATCGGGCGCACGCCACGTTCCAATCCAGCCACATACACGGGCATGTGGGGTCATATCCGTGAGCTCTACACCATGACGCCGGACGCGCGCATGCGGGGTTACAAACCCGGACGTTTTTCCTTCAACGTGCCAGGCGGTCGTTGCGAGCATTGCGAGGGCAACGGGCAAATCGCCATCGAGATGCATTTTTTGCCGACCGTGTACGTGCCGTGCGACGTATGCAAAGGCAAACGTTTCAACCGGGAAACGCTTGAGGTCAAATATCGCAACAAGAGCATTTCGGACGTGTTGAACATGACCGTGGAGGAGGCCAACGTATTCTTTAAAGACCTGCCGCCCGTGCACGACCGCACCAAAATCATGGCCGAAGTAGGTTTGGGTTACGTACAGCTGGGCCAAGCGGCCACGACTTTGTCGGGCGGAGAAGCGCAACGCGTGAAATTGGCCGCCGAGTTGGCGCGTCGCGACACGGGCCACACCCTCTACATCCTGGACGAGCCCACGACCGGTTTGCACTTTGACGACATCCAGAAGCTTTTGGACGTGCTGCAAAAACTGACGGACCGCGGCAACACGGTTTTGGTCATCGAACATAACTTGGACGTGATCAAATGCGCGGATTGGCTGATTGACCTTGGGCCAGAAGGCGGAGATAAAGGCGGCACTCTTGTCGCCGAAGGAACGCCGGAAGAAGTCTCTCAAGTCAAAGCCAGCTATACCGGGGAATATTTGAAGCGGGCATTGAAAAGATAACTCTCTTCAACCCCTCTGGCTATGGGGCAACCAAGTAAAAACCATCAATTTTGTATCGCCCGTCAAACCCTCTCTTAAGATAAGTGAGGGCAGGGAGAGTTATGACCCCCCTATGTTAAACAACTTCCTATTCAATAATCCGCGCTATAAATCCAGACGACAAGGATTGCGGACCGGACAGACCGAAGTTGAGAATGAGTTGTGGCAAAGATTGCGTGGTAAGCGCCTGCTGGGTGAAAAGTTTTTCCGCCAATACGGCGTAGGAAATTACATTTTGGATTTTTATTGTCCAAGACGGAAATTGGCCATCGAACTTGATGGAGGACAACACGCCGAACCAAAAAACGTGGAATATGATTTACTGCGAGATGCGTATCTGAACGCGCAAGGCATCACGGTAATGAGATTTTGGAACAACGAGGTTAGAGAAGATGTGAATGCGGTTTGCGAAAGAATATCTTTAATCTTGCGACCAGAATTGTACCGAGGAGAGGATGCGTAAAAGAAAAAACGGCCAGTTGGCCGTTTATTAGTTGACGAGGTTTTTGTCCTCGCAAGGGCGGATTTTGACCACGAGCGTGGGGCGGAGCGGCGCGCGGCCGCGTTCCAGGGGCATATACTCGCAGTCCAGGGCCATCTCTTTGGTCAATATTTCCATCTCGTCTTGGCGATGTTTGGCCAGATCTTCCAGGCTTTGGTCCACAGAATGCAGTTCCAAATGCAGCCTTTTGATGTGTTCGCGGATCGACTGCCGACGCTTTTGCAGTTTAGCGAAACGCTTCTCCGTCTGCATCCCGGAATTCAGCTTGTGCCACAAGGCCAAGACTCCGGTCAATAGGATGATGGCTACGCGTACGGGCCAGAAGAAGTAATGTATGCGGACGTAAAGCAGGTCATCGCCTGATAGATCGTTGAGTTTTTTGTCTCGATCCAAAAGGAATTCTGCGCCGCATGGGCGTAGACGACGGGTTATGGAAGTATAGGGAAAGAACAGGTAGAAGGACCAGGGCAATTTGCCTTGGTACCGCGCTTCGTAACGTTCTTGGATGCGGCAGGTTTGGGCCTTGATCCAAGCCGCACGGGAAGCCGTGCCCAGCCAGCGTCCGAGCAGGAAATAGCCGATGATGGGAAGCCAGTAAAAAATGAATTGTGACCATGACATGGGCGGCACCTTTTTGTTTTTTTTGCGGCGCGGCAAAGTTAACTCAAACTCACGTGCAAGTCAAAATAAAAAAGACCGTGTGTACGGTCAGGCTAGGGAAGAGAACGGTGTGACCATGGAATTGTTCCGACGTAAGGCCGGGCGGGAAACGGTCCCGTTCTCGGCCTCGTAGCGGTCCAATCTCTTCAGGAAAGACTTCCGTTTGGGTGTGAACAGCATGAGCACGAAAGGTTTGAGACCGCATTGGTAGTTACGGCCCCGACGTTCGATTTCGTGCACGCGCCAGCGCAGTTCCGCGGCTTTGGCCTTCCAGGAGTTTTCGTCATCCATATGCGGCGGCGGTACGGAAAACTGTTTCCCGTTCGGCAGTTCGAATTTCTCGACCTGCTCGAAGGGATAGGTGAGCGCATCCGGATGACGCTCCGGAGGTCGCATCACGATGCGGCGCAGGACGTAAAAGCGGAAGTACAAGGCCTCTTCGCTCAACTTCAGGATTTGGTCCAGAGCGAATTTCGGGTCCGTGGGCTTGTCGCTATCGCGTTTGCGCTTGGGCTTGGGCTTGGTGATCAAATCATTGCCCAACAGCACGCTGGCAATGAGCTTTACGCGCCTGTCGTGGGGCGGGGAAGCGGTGCTGAACACCACCCAAGAGAAAAGCTGTTCCAAAGCCTTGGTTTCTGGGCTTCGCGTGAAATTGATCCACGTGTTTTTCTCCACCCAGGCCTTCCATTTTTCTTGTGACCAGTCAGGTACGGCGTGCGCCAGGATGACGTTGGCCAAGACCGGCCAATTGTGGGCCAGGTCCTCTGGTTGGTAAGGCGGGGGCAGCGGCTCCTTGGGTTGGGGCGGCTCCGAGGCCTTGAAAGTCCGGATGGGTGGCAGCGAAGTCACGCGCTTGATCACCGGGATTTTGGGCACCGGCGGCGGCGCAGGAATCCTTACCTCCGTTTCCTTGACCTTTTCGGTTTTGGATTCGGGTGAAGGCGACTCATGGATCACGATGACGCTGTCCGCTGGCGCGTGTTCTGGTTGGCTCTCCGGGATCACATCCACGGGGAGTGTGGCCGACATCGGGTCGAGTCCGACCACTTCCGTCTTGGGCGCCTCGGAAATGATGACGGAATTCGCGGGCTCCGGGACAATCGGCGCATCCGATCGCAGGCTTTCGGTTGTGGGCGGTATTTCCGGTGGAAGCATCTGCTCCACGCGCGGCATGTCGGCCTCTCTCTCCAAGGCCAACGCATGGGTCAGCGATTTGCCGACCTGGGTCCTCCTCGGGTGGCGGGTCAGTTCCCTGATGGTCAGGTAATAATGACCGCCCGCGTTTTTAGTGTCTCGGCACCATTCGAGGATGCGTTCTCGAGTGTTGAGAAACGCCATGGGATAACCGGAAAGCAAAACGAGTATCTGCTCGTCGTTGTATCCGCCTTGGCGCATGGCACAAATGGATTCCCAGACCGTACGCGGCAGGGCGATGTTTTCGGTCCTGTTCTGGTCCGAATTTTCCGGACGGAACAGGCATGCCGAAGCAAGAATAATGGCCGTGAAGTACACGGGGCAGCCCAAAGCCGCCAACATGTCGTTAATCACGAACAGG
This sequence comes from uncultured Gammaproteobacteria bacterium, assembly GCA_964604275.1. Classification (GTDB taxonomy): domain Bacteria; phylum Patescibacteriota; class Patescibacteriia; order 2-12-FULL-60-25; family 2-12-FULL-60-25; genus MWCR01. Next base: position 105,086 of record CAZRYH010000003.1, on the reverse strand, counting down.
GATTGGGTTTGCTTGCGCCAAGCTTTGTTGTTGCGGTCCAATTCCCAAATGTTCGGTGCGCGCCAACCGCGCTTCCAAAAATTATCCAAGAGGCCGCGCAAGTCTTGCCCAAACGCGGTCGAGAGTCGGACGGTCAGGTATTTGGCCTGCCAATCCAAGGCGCCGCGCGCCACAAACTCCATGTACAACGGGTTCTTACGATCGTAATTGTCCATTGCCGGATCACCTTTGCTGCTGCGAAGGGGCTAGTGCGCCATGTCACCACAGAAAAACGTGGACGTCAATGCACGGATATGAAAAATCCCCCTCAACTTCAGATTGAAATTGCGGGGGATGGGGAGGAAGCGCGGGTCCGTTGGTTATTTGCCGCAGGCCGCCTGTTTGGGCATTGAGCGCTGGCCGTTGTCGCCTTCCTGAGGTAGTAGGTGAAGCTGGTGTCGTTGGCCAGGGAAGAGCGTCGGCAGGTATCGATTTGCTCGCGCGTCAACAAGAGGATGCGCGGTTTTTTTCTGATCAATTCGCATAGCTGCTGTTGGGTTATGCCGTAAGAAATCAAGTGTTTGATCGTGACCACCAATGTCGCAGGGTCGGTGGTTTGCGGCAATATCCTTGAGCACAGGATTTTTTTGACCAGGGGACGGTCGATGCCCGATGCGGTCAGGTAATCGTGCAAAGCCAACACCTGCCGCGTGGCATCGTAGATCAGTTGGTTGTGCCTGGTCATCTGGTAGATCTCGCAAAATGACCAGCCGTGGCTGCGCAGATAAAGCAGGGTTGATTCGGCTTTGATCTCGCCGAAAAACTCTTTGAATTTGGTCGTGACGTAAACCGCGCAATGGGTTTCCGAATGAACGAGAGGTTGCCCGGGGTGCAGTGGCGCGCGAGATTTTTGCATGTCTCGAATCCCTTGTTCCGAGGTCGGGGCATCTAAGCACACGCCAATTTAAAATTCAAGATTTGACCCTGATGCCGGGCACGACTACACTTTAGACATGATTCCGGAAAACATCAGCATAAAAAATCGCGCTTTGCCTGACAGGCCCGGAGTGTACCTGATGAAGGACGCTGCCGCGGAGATTTTATATATCGGCAAAGCCACTTCCTTGAAACGCCGCGTGGAGTCGTATTTTACGCGGCCGCGTGATGACAGGATTCAGGAGATGGTCGCCAAAATCGAGAGCATCGATTATTTGGAACAGCCCACGGCCATCGAAGCTTTGTTTTTGGAAGCCAATCTCATCAAGCGCCACCAGCCGTACTACAATATCCTGGAAAAGGACGACAAAAGTTTCAGCTATCTGGTGATTACGGACGAGGAGTATCCGCGGCCGTTTTTGTTGCGCGCCACGGATTTCGACGACTCTTCTGCCGGGCAATACAAAGCGGTTTACGGTCCGTTCAAGTCCGCGCGTGCGGTCCGCGCTTCATTAGACATCATTCGACGTGCCATTCCGTGGTCGACCTGCGCGCCCGGCCAGCACCGTCAGTGTTTTTACGCTTCCATCGGCCAATGTCCGGGCGTATGCGTAAATGCCATCACTCCCAGGGAATACGCCAAAGTCATCCGCGATCTGATGGCGTTTTTCGACGGCCGGCGCACGGACATCATTCGGCGGTATAAAAAAGACATGCAGGCCGCGGCCAAGGCCCACAAATACGAACAGGCCGCGCAGTTGCGTGACCGTCTGCGGTCTTTGGAGCATGTGCAAGACATCGCCGTGTTGGCCAAGGACGACGAAAAATCCGAAGCGGAGGAGTCCGGGGAAGACAATGGTCTGTTCGGTCGTTTGGAGGCATACGACATCTCCAACATTTCCGGCACCTCGGGCACGGCTTCCATGGTGGTGTTCAAACACGGCGCGCCGGTCAAAGCCCTGTATCGCAAATTCAAAATCCGCGACGTTTTGGGTGCGGACGATTACGCCAGTTTGCGAGAAGTCTTGCGCCGACGGTTCCGCCATCGCGAGCGCGGTTGGGAATGGCCTGATCTGATATTGATCGACGGGGGAGCGGGACAGGTGAGTTCGGCGCTCGAGATCGTGCGTAAGCTCGAAACGCCACGCGTGATTCCAGTCATCGGCATGGTCAAAGGTCCGGACCGCAAACGAGAAGATCTGGTCATCCCTCCGCCGTTCGCGGGCTTGACCGCCAGCCTAGAAAAGCATAAAGAAATATTGGTGCACGCCCGCGACGAATCGCACCGTTTCGCGATTACGTATCATCGATTGTTGCGGTCGCAAGGTTTAAAAATATCCAAGCGTAAAAAAGAGTGACGTATGACCATAAAAGAAATGGGAGACAGGGTATTGGCTTTCCGCGACGCCAGGGATTGGGCGCAATTCCATACGCCCAAAGACCTAGCTTTGGCCTTGAACGTTGAGGCGGGCGAAGTGGCTGAACATTTTTTATGGAAAGACCAGTCTCAAATCCAAGAATACTTGGAGAAACATCGGGATGAGATCGCGTTGGAGTTGGGGGACGTCTTCTATCTGACGCTGCTCCTATCCAGAACTTTGGGCATCGACTTGGAACAGGCGCACCTGAAGCAATTGGAAAAAGCCAACGCCAAATATCCCGTGGACAAGGCCAAAGGCGACAACCGAAAATATTCGGAATACACCTAACTCGAATCATATGCGATACGAAAAATCCTGCGGCGCCGTGCTCGTGGACGCACGTGAACAGGCTCCCAAGTTTTTGGTCATCGAACAGATCGCCAAAGATGGAATGCGTTATTGGTCTTTTCCCAAAGGCCATGTGGACGCAGAAGAGAACGAGCGCATTACGGCCAAACGCGAAGTTGCCAGGGAAGTTGGGTTGGACGTGGAGTTCGTAGGCGAATTCAGGTCCGAGATAAGATACGCGCCGCATCCCGACGTCATGAAGACCGTGGTTTTCTTTTTGGCCAAACCAGAAAATTTCGACGCCTTGGCCGCGAACCCAAAGGACATTGCGTCATATGAGTGGTTGGGGATGGATCAAGCCAAGGACCGACTCAAGTTTGATGATATGAAAGATGTTTTGGAAGCAGCTGATGCTTATCTCCGGGATTTTGAGGACGAAGAAACGTAAACTTGCTATACTGCGGTCATGAAAAACAAAGAGAGGGGCGGCGCTCAAAGTCAGGGCGCGAAAATCGTGACCGAAATTTTGGGTTGGTACGGAACCGTAGTCATCTTGGCCGCTTACGCCTTGGTGAGCTTCGGTATTTTTAAAGCCGACGGGCTCTGGGCCCAGCTTTTGAATTTTACGGGCGCGTTGGGGATCGTGACCATCTCCCTCAATAAGAAAGCGTATCAACCGGCGGTGCTTAACGGTACTTGGGCTTTGATTGCGATCGTGGTTTTGGCGCGTTTAGCTTTTTTGGGTTCGTCATAAATATATGTCGCCGAAGATCGACCGCTACATCGCTCGTCTAGGTCCGGGTTTCATCACCGGCGCGGCGGACGACGATCCTTCCGGCATCGCAACCTACACGCAGACAGGCGTCAACTACGGTTATGGTTTGCTGTGGACCACGCTTTTTTTGTTTCCCATGATGACCGCCATCCAAGAGACCGTGGGGCGTATCGGCATGGTCGCTGGTCAGGGTTTGACTTCTGTCATCCGCAAACGTTTGCCCAAATGGGTGCTCTACATGTTCGTGTTGCTGATAGTAGCGGCTAACACCATCAATATAGGGGCGGATTTGGGCGCCATGTCTGATGCGGCGCGTCTACTCGTGCCATGGATGCCGTTCACAGCCATGGCTTTGATTTTTACGGTCCTGATTTTGGCTTTGGAGATTTTCGTGTCGTATAAAACCTACGCCAAAATTCTCAAATGGTTCGGTTTGGCGTTGCTTAGCTATGCGTTCACCGTGATTTTGGTCACGGACAGCTGGGGTACCCTGTTGCGTGGATTGTTGGTACCAAATTTTGAATTCTCAAAAGATTTTCTAATCATGATCGTGGCGATTTTAGGCACCACGATTTCCCCGTATCTGTTCGTGTGGCAATCCAACGAAGAGGTCGAGGAAGAGATCGCCACGGGTCGTGTTACCCTGGCCAAGCGTCGGGGCGCGACCAAATCAGAAATCCGCGAGATGCGCCAAGACACTTTTGCTGGCATGTTTTTTTCCCAAGCCATAATGTTTTGCATCGTGGCCACGTCCGCGGGAACGTTTTTCAAGAATGGGATAACGGAAATTCAGACATCGGCCCAAGCAGCTCAAGCTTTGACGCCCTTGGCCGGCGATTTCGCGTCTTTGATTTTTGCGGTGGGCGTAATCGGCGTTGGTCTGATGGCCGTGCCGGTCCTGTCCGCCTCCGCGTCCTACGCTATGTCCGAAGCTTTCGGCTGGAAGGATGGTTTGTACAAAAAATTTCGTGAAGCCCATGGGTTTTACGGCGTCATCACCCTTTCAACGCTATTGGGTTTGCTCATCAACTTCGTGGGCATCGGACCGATTCAGGCTTTGATCTACGCGGCCGTGCTTAACGGTTTGGCTACGCCGGCCTTGATTGCCGTAATCCTGAAAGTGGCAAACGATAAAAAGATAATGGGCAAATGGAAGAACGGTTGGCTCTCCAACGCCTTATGTGGCTTTACCTTGGTGGCCACGACCGTATGTGCAGTTTTGATGTTCGCGGTCTGAATAAAATCCCGGTTACGGACCCTTTACAGACGAGGGGTTTTGTGTTAATAGCTAAGCCATAAGCACCTTGGGCAACGCGGAGCATCAGGAGGATGCATGAAAGACAACAGCTGGATCGTGGTGTGCGTCGCTTTCCGTAAAATGCATTCGGAGTTGGAGTATCTGGTGGTCACGCCCAAACCCAAAAACGGCGAACCATACACGCACCAATTGCCCGTTCACGGTACGGGTGGATTCGACATCGGCTTTGGACTTGGCGCTCGCCGCGGCCAAGGTGGATACGGGCATCAAACCCACCATCATCGACCAGCGCTACAGCGTGGACCAACCCGGCGGGGACGCGGCCGAGTTTTTCTTGGGCAAGGTTTCGGATCAAGAGGCACTGCCCAGGATGTCCAACGCCAAGACCGAATGGCTGCCGTATGAGGACGCGGTCAGGGCCCTGAGCCTCGGGGTGCTCAAGGACGGATTGACGCAGGCGGAACATCGTTTGCGTCAAATCCTGCCCGGCCCCTTCATCCGTCACGGCTTGGAGCCGGAGTTCAAGCCCGTGATCAAGCGTGTGATCGACATCTGCGGCCCGGCTTGGCAGCATTTTGAAAACAAATGCCAAACGGCCAAGTCAGACGAAGTCTGGTTCTTCGAAGACCGCAACCTGGACCTCAAGCCTTTCATGTCCCTGCATGCGGTCGAGGCGGCATTGGATTCGTATTTCAAGCGCATGCTGTTCCTAGTGGACGAGCATACCCTGTGCGTGGCCGACAGCTCCAGCGACTCCAGGAAGATAACAGCGGAGCGGCTGAAGATGGACTGGGACAAGGTTTATGCCACGGTGGAGAAGCGTTTCCCCTTGGCCCACCGGGTCATGGCCGGTCTCGCTCCAAAAGCCAAGTCCTGGGACAACGGCCTGTTTGACGAACACCGCCCGGAATCCGGGAGCGAGACCGCGGACCAGTTGCGTACCGTGATGGCCGTTTACCCCTACAAGTACGCCATGATGGAACGCCATCGCGTGGTGTACGGCATGTCCCTGGACGGCAGGGTGATGGCCCGTGGCCTCTCCTTGTGCCCGGATCGTTTCAGGGAAGCCACGGGAACCAGGTCTTTGCTGCGCAATCTCTCTTAAACGACGGAAACGTCGTTTTTTGTTTATGAAGCGTCCTAGAGGGTTGACAGGATGCCGGGAAAGACGTATAAAGGCGCCTTGTTCTAGTATTTTCAAATTGAAAGAGGGAACTGATCATGAGCGCCAATCAGACCGTGGGACAGGTGGTAAAGATATTCTTCATCCTTTTCGGAGGCGGGGAGCAGGACTTGGACAGTGTGGTGGAGCGCGTCTGTTCCGAGTGGGGCTGCAAGCCCGATGACGACGGCGAAAGACTCTACGCCCAACTTCTCATGAGACTGAAGAATCCTACCGCCTGCACCTCCATGTGCTTCGGTGGCCACGGGGCAAGGGTCCAAGAGTCGGATCCGGACAAGCCCTATAGCGATTTCTCCATGAACTGGCACGAAGTGGGTCCGGGTACGGACCCTAACCGTTTTCTTAACCAGGCCGATGAAAGAGCATTGCGCCACTCGTCCGTGGCCATGCGCGAGCACTACGGGCTGTGACGAGGTATAGATGGAAGAACACCAAACCTTGACCGTGGCCGGAGTGGTCTGGAGACTGCTCGTGGTGTGCGAATGTCACCTCAAGCATCCGCACATCCTGCTCATGAGAGTGTGTCGTGAATGGAATTGTGCCCCGGATGACGACGGGCGGAAGCTGCTGCTGCATCTGATCGTGAACATGGGGTTTGACCCGCATGACTTGTCGGTTAAAGAAACCGACTGTTTGTGGGATGAGCTGCATAAGCCCACGTTTTGGTCACGTCAGCATAGAGCTTGGCTCAAACCCAAAACCACTGGCGAGACGACGTCTCCATGGTCGGGTGTGGGCAAGGGGACCGACCCCGTCGCTTTCCTGAACCGCGTCCGCGGCAATCGGCTCCGTCGTTGCTCCTGCGCCATGCGCGAGCACCTGGTTCTAGGCGCCGCACAGACTTCTTGCCTCTGATTTCAGAGGCTTTTTTGTTTAAAGTGGGAACTTTTATTTTTACTTATTCACATTGGAACGAAAATAGAACGTCAATTTGGCTGGGTTGTAAGTCAATTGAGAGTGGGGTGAACGGTTGACCTGAGGCATCATGTGGCATAGAATGGGGTTAAGTGGGGATTAGTGGGAAGAGAAGTTTGCCGTGATTACCGAATCGGCAGCTGTCCCACGTTTTTATATATATGTTTTTAGGTGAGTACCACTACATATTGGATGACAAGGGGAGGTTGTCCATACCAATCGGCTATCGCACCGCGTTACAAGACGGAGCTGTGGTGACGCGCGGGCTTGATCACACGTTGTTTCTTTATCCAAAGGAGCAATGGAAATCCTTGGCGGCCAAAATAGCTGCCTTGCCGCTTTCACAAGCGGATACCCGCGCGTTTGCCCGCCTAATGCTGGCTGGCGCCATGGAAGTCGCGGTTGATCGATCTGGACGTATTACGGTCCCCGAGTATTTGCGCACTTACGCGAATCTTCAAAAAAGGACCGTTATATCTGGATTGTACGACCGCTTAGAGATTTGGGACGAAGACGCCTGGCAGGCGTACGTAACCAAGACCGAGGCTAATGGCGACCAAATCGCCGAACGCCTTGGCCCTGCGGGTCTATGACCACCCGTCCCAGCTCACACGTAGCAGTCATGGTCCAAGAAGCCATCGACGCGTTACAGCCTAAACCCGGAGGTATCTATATAGATGCCACCCTGGGCGGAGGCACCTATTCCGAGAAGCTCTTGAGCCTCTCGGCGCCAGACGGAAAAGTTCTGTCTTTGGACCTGGACCCTCATGCCTTGGCCCGCGCGCAAGAACGGCAACAACTCTACGGTCACCGGTGGAAAGTTATTGAAACCAATTTCAAATTCATACGGTCAGTGGCGCAAGAACAAGAGTTCGCGCCTTGCGACGGCATCGTGTTCGATCTCGGGCTTTCGTCCGACGAATTGGCCGATGCGTCAAAGGGGATTTCGTTCCAGTTGGATGGGCCGCTTGATATGCGGCTGGGGCCCAAGGCCAACGAAGACGGCCTGACGGCCGAAACCATCGTGAACAGGTGGAGCGAACATGAACTCAAGGACTTGCTCCGGACCTATGGTGAAGAACGCTTCGCGTCGCGCATTGCGACCGCCATCGTGAGGCAAAGACGCGTTAAACCCATACTCAGCACCATGGAATTAGCAGATACGGTCGCGGGGTCGGTTCCAGCGGGCATCGTAGCCCGGTCGAGAATCCACCCCGCGACTAAGACTTTCCAGGCGCTACGTATCGCAGTCAACGATGAGCTGGCATCCCTCAAAGTCGCCTTGCGCGACGCTTGGGAGACGCTAGGGGAGGGAGGATCTTTGGTCGTCGTCTCCTTCCATTCGCTCGAAGATCGCATCGTAAAACAAACATTCAAAGGGTTCGTCAATGCCCAAATATCAAAAAAACCGGTTGTGCCGAGTGACGATGAAACACTAAATAATCCGCGGGCCCGCAGCGCAAAGCTGCGAGTAGCAACCAAAAGAGCCTAACGGCCAATCGACGTTGGGCCATTCCGTACCGAAATCGTACGGAGTTAACGACCAAAACCAAATTAATAATCTATGTCGCGTCATTACGCGCTTGCCATGACACGTCCTCATCAACGTTTCGGTTTTAAAGAACCGATAGGCAGGAGGATTCCGCAAGGTATCGCGGCTTGGTGTTTGGTCGCCTGTGTCGGGTGGTTGGCTTTGGCTGGTTTGTATGTGACGCAAGTCACGCAAGCTGCGCCCCGGAGCGACCAATTGCAGACTTTGGAACATAAAGTCGAAACTTTGCAGAGGGAAGTGGGAGAGCAAGAAGATTCCCTCGCTCGCGCTTCATCGTTACAAAAATTGACGGACCGGGCCCAGGAACTGGGGTTGGTCCCGATGGAGAAACCCCAATTCGTGAGTCCGGCTGCCTACGCTTACGCACGTCGCTAAAACCGTGTCGCCGGTGGGCACACGGTATCGGAACAAAAACCAAAATCGGAAAAAATAAAATGAAAATTCCCCGATGCGCGTTTTCGGGGAATTTTTTTATGTTCGGGGATAAAAAACGCTTTCAGCTGACCATGGAATCTGATATACTCATCAAGTATATGATGCAGCGCACAGGGGCGCTCGCGCGTTTGGTGTTCATAGACCTGTTCGGAAGCGTGATTTGGTTTCCGGTGTGGTGGTATACCACAGGCCTAAAGAACATGATCGCGTGGTGCGTGGAGGGATTAAGTTACAGGGCTAGACAATACGCCATCGGCATTTGGGTCAAGAATTTTTTCGTGCCCATGTTCGCGCAAAACGACTGGACGGGCCGTTTGGTCAGCATCTGGATGCGCTTCGTGATTATAGTGCTGCGTTCCATCGGTTTGGTGGTGGAAGGATTGGTTTACGTTTTCATGGTCATCTGTTGGTGCGTAATACCGCCTTTGGCGTTGGCTTTGGCGTTGCAAAACATTTTATCCGGTACTTTCTCATCGCAGGTGCCTTTGCCGCGATAAATTTATGCAACAAAAAGAATTCACCAAGCCGCAAGTCCCAGAAGCCGTGGTGTGTTCGGCGTGCGGCGGAGATCCGAGAGCGTCGGCCTCGTGCCACATGTGCCACGGTGCTGGCGTGGGCATACCCACAGGCCAGGGTTTTTTAGTCTGGAATACCTTGGTCGACGATTTCACGATAGCAATTCGAAAGTTGCGTCTCAAGATAAACGCGGCTCTGCATTTGCTCCTCATGGTGCTCATTGTCGTGTGTTTGGGCATCTTCCTGTGGTACACCGTGGGTTTTTATGGTTTGGACGCGGTCCGCGAACCGGAATTTTGGACAGTGGGACATTGGTTCGTGACCGTTTTCTATTTGGGCATCGTATTGGCCGCCTTTTTCATCTTCAGGGTCAGTGAATTCACGCGTCAGGCAAAGTACTTGCCGCACTGGCTAAATAAGGACAAGAAATCCAAACCCGAAGTGGCCAATCTGGCATTGGACGTGGCGCCATATTTTTCTGTCGAGGCCATGGAGACGGTGGAAGCCGCTTATGTTTTGGCCAAGGATTTGGGCGTCATCGAAATAACTCCGGAATTGCTGTTTTCCGCGGCTTTGGCTGGTCGTTCTGGTGGATTGTTCATGGCGCGCGTGGGTATGCGGTTTGAAAACGTAAAGACTGATTTGGTCAAACTCTTGATGACCGCGCCCAAAGGCAAACCGCCCATCACCTTTTCCCGCGAAGCCAAACGCGCCCTGGCCGCGGCATTTTCTTTGGCCGACGAATCGCACCGCAAGCACGTGACCGTGATGGAGATTTTTGTACAATCGTTTTTGGAAAGCCAACGTTTGCAGGATCTTTTGGACAGGTTGGGCTATCAAGCCAGCCACGTTTTGCATGTGGCGGACTGGGTGCTGTTGCAGGATAGGCTCAAGGAAGACCATGAACGTTTTGTGGCTTTGGCCCGTCTCAAACCCAAATCCGTGATGAACCGTTCCATGACCGCGGTCCAGACTTCGTTATTGGACAAATTCAGCCAAGACCTGACGCTCTTGGCGCGTAACGGCTATCTGATGCCCATGATAGGCAACCAAAAAGTCATGGACGAACTCATGCGCGCTTTGGAGGGCGGTTTGCGGTCCGTGGTTTTGGTCGGAGAGACGGGTTCTGGCAAGGAAGCGGTTTTGGAGGAGTTGGCGCGACGTATGGTGGAGGAAGACGTGCCGGAAATCATGTTCGATAAACGTCTGGTGTCCGTAAACCTGGCCCAGGTCGTGGCAGCCGGCGATATGGGTTTGGCCGCGGAAAGACTGTTGGCCATGCTGCACGAAGTCGGTATTTCCGGAAACATCGTGTTGGCTTTGTACGGCATCGAGGCTTTGGTGGGCAGCGGTTCCGGCCCCATGGATTTGGCCGAAACTTTGGCCAGTGAATTGGACAAGGGATATTGTCTGGTCGTGGCCACCACCACGCCTCAGGCATGGACCCAATATCTGGAGCGTCGTAGCTTGGGCAAGAAGATGATAAAGGTGGAAGTGCCGCAAGCCGACGCGGAACAGACCGTCAGGGTGCTTATGGCCAAGGCTTCATCCATCGAATACCAAAATCGCGTGTTCCTCTCGTATGCGGCAATTGAAAAAGCCACGACCTTGGCCTTGCGTTATTTGCACGACGTCGCCGCGCCACAAAACGCACTCTATGTGGTGCGTGAAGCCGCGGTGTTGGCGCGCAAGGCGCGTGGCGAAGGCACTTTTGTGAGCGCGGACGACGTGGCCAAAATCGTACACGACAAAACCAATATTCCGGTGGAAATGGTGTCGTCCGAAGAATCAGAGAAATTGTTGAGCTTGGAACAGCGCATGCACGGCCGCGTGGTGGGTCAGGATGAAGCCGTGGTCGCGGTGTCTAGGGCAATCCGCAGGGCGCGCGCCGAATTGCGCGAGGGCAAACGTCCCATCGCCAACTTTTTGTTTTTGGGACCTACAGGCGTGGGTAAGACGGAAATGGCCAAGACTTTGGCTCAAGAATATTTTGGAGACGAGACGGCCATGGTACGTTTGGACATGTCCGAATATCAAGACAAGAGTTCGATTGCGCGCATGATCGGCAATCCGGGTGACGAAAGAGGAGGCCTGTTGACCGAGGCCGTGCGCAAAAAGCCGTTCACCATCGTGCTGTGCGACGAAATCGAAAAAGCCCATCCGGACATTTTGACCCTGTTTTTACAGGTCATGGACGACGGTCGTTTGACCGATGGCGTGGGCAGGACGGTGGATTTCACCAACACCGTGGTCATCATGACCTCCAATGCGGGTACGGCCTTCATCCAGAGCGCGGTTTCCGAGGGGCAGAGCATGGAACGCATCAAGACCGCGCTGTTGGAACGTGAGCTCAAAGGCGTCTTCCGTCCAGAATTCTTGAATCGCTATGATGGCGTGATCGTGTTCAAACCCCTGACCCGCGACGAAGTGGTGCAGATCGCTTGGCTGTTGATCAATAAAATCGGCAAAATGTTGGAGGATAAGGGCATTTACTTTAGGGCTGACGATATGGCCGTTGAGACTTTGGCGGACGCGGGTTTCGATCCGTTGTTCGGCGCGCGTCCCTTGCGGCGCGTGTTGCAGGATAGGTTGGAAACAAACATCGCGGATATGCTGTTGCGCAAAGCCGTCCAACGCCATGACACCATTGTCTTGCAAGCTTCCGGTGACTTGAGCGTGGAGCCCGCAACTGATACCTTGGCCTAATATGCCATTCGGCGAACTGGCCTGGATTTCCGCATTTATTTTGGGGGCAACGGCTTTGGCGTCTTTCGCAATGTCCTTTTTCAGTTCCAGCGCGGCTTGGCGGCATCAGGTTTTGGATATACCCAAGGGCGGCAGGAAAATCCATGACCACCCCATCCCGTTGTGGGGCGGTACTGGCATCGCCTTGGTGTTAGGCGTGACCGTGATGTTGATGGGAGGCTTCGGTCTGTTGTTCTCCACCCGCGTTTCCATGTGGCAATTGTTGGGTTTTTTGATGGGTTTGGCCGTGCTTAACATCGGTGGCATGTTGGATGATAAATATGATTTGAAGCCTTGGCAGAGCATACTTTTTCCCATCGCGGCTTCGCTGATTGTGGTCTTGTCCGGCACGACTATCGGCCATGTGACTCATCCGGGCACGGCACAAGCCTGGTTTTTGGATTGGTGGACGTGGCGACCTTTTGATGGTTGGAGTCTTGTTCTGCCGAGCGACGCGCTGACTTTCGTCTGGATACTTGTGGCCACGTATGCGACTAAAATCACGGACGGTTTGGATGGGTTGGTTACGGGTATCACCATCATCGGATCCGGTATGGTGGGCGCGCTTTCGGCCATGCCTGCATATTACCAACCGCTGAGCGTATTCCTTTCCGCGGCCGTGGCCGGTTCATTTTTGGGTTTTTTGCCGCGCAACATCCATCCGGCCAAACAATTTTTGGGCGAAGGCGGTTCCACCATAGCCGGATATTGTTTGGGTTTTTTGGCCGTGGTTTCCAGCGCCAAAATCGCCATCGCCATGGCCGTGTTGGCCGTGCCTTTGTTCGACATCGCTTTGGTTGTGGTGCGGCGCGTGTTCTCCGGACATAAATGGTATTCTGGCGACAAAGAAAGCCATCTTCATTTTCGATTGTTGGGCGCGGGTTTGCCGCACGGAAAAGTGGTTTTCGCGCTCTGGTCCATTTCCGCTTCTGCCGGAGTCCTGGCTTTGTTCTTGCAGACGCGCGGAAAAATATTTTTGGTTTTAGCTTTAGCCGCTCTAACTTCCTTGGCCTCGTGGTGGGCGGGCGTGGCCATGCGGGAAAAGAATAAATGATTTTATGACGCGAAAGACCAAGAAAAATCTGGTATTAGGTTTGATATTCGCCACGGGCGCGTGTTCTTTGATCGTTGAAGTCGTGGCCTTCCGCGTATTGTCGCCGTATTTTGGCAATACGATTTTTACGGCTTCCAGCGTTATCGGCACGGTTTTGGGCGCTTTGAGTCTAGGATATTACCTCGGAGGAATTTTGGCGGATAAGCACGGTAACGCGTCGTGGGTGTCTGGGTTGGTATTCGCTTCAGGCCTGTCGGTTTTGGTAATTGAGATGTTCAGCGTGGCGATTTTGCCTTGGTTGGCCCCGAATTTTTCCATGACCACGGGACCGTTGGTATCATCCATCATCCTGTTTTTCCTGCCTAGCCTGTTCTTGGGCACTTTGTCGCCTTTTTCTGTAGCCATCCTGCACGACGATGCAGAAGAGGGCGTGGCTAGGCTCACGGGAGCGGTTTTCTTCTGGTCCACTTTGGGCAGCATCGCGGGCAGCCTGTCTTCCGGGTTTTTGTTGATTCCGAATTTCGGCATAGATCGTATCCTGATCGGCGTTGGCTTGGTCCTGTGCGCCTTGGGTCTCGTGCCCAGATTGGCCTTGGGTCCGAGTAAACGTCGCGTTTTGGGTTTGTTGGTCATGCTGTTCTTTAGCGTCACGGCCATAACCGTGTGGCGTGCCAAGCCCACAGTTGCGGGCACTATCTACAAACATGACGGGGTGTACGAATCCCTGACCGTGCGTGACGGGTTGTGGCAAGGTCGACCCACGCGGTTCTTTTTCCAAGACAGCACGTATTCTGCGGCCATGTTTTTGGACCAAAGCGGCAAGACGAATGCGGATGATATGGTTTTCGACTATACCAAATATTATGCCCTGTATCGGAGTTTTAATCCTGATTTGAAGCGCGCTTTGGTCATTGGAGGGGGAGCGTACACCATCCCAAAAGCCTTGTTGCAAGACGCGTCTGAAGCCAAGGTCGAAGTCTCTGAGATCGAGCCCTCCCTCATCGAGTTAGGCAAGAAATATTTCGAGGTCAAAGACGATCCGCGGCTGGTTAATCGTGTGGAAGACGGTAGACGCGTGTTGTCTAACTCCACCGAGCCCTACGATTTCATCTTCAGCGACGTTTATTCGTCGCTTTATTCGATACCGGGGCATTTCACCACACGCGAATTCTTCCAACTCTCAAAAAATAAGCTCAGCGACGGCGGTATATTCGTGGCCAATCTGATTGGTGACGTTTCGCGTCAACAACCGTCGTTCTTGTTTTCTGAATTGAAGACTTTTAAGCAGGCGTTCCCCAACGCCGTGGCCATCGCGGATCAAGGCGCGGGTACGCGAGTGTTGCAGAACGTGTTGCTCGTCGGCGTGAAGTCAGACCAAGACGCTCAGGCGTTGCGTGAAAAGATGGCACCCTTGGTTCGGTCGTTGCGCGGTGAATTTTTGGATTTCGATCGGTTCGAATGGTCCGAGAATCAGGTGTTGACCGATGTTTTTTCGCCCATCGATCATTTGACGGCCAGCGCCATCTCAAGAATGAAGGATAGAGTCGATATACAACCCAACGGCAAGGAGATGCTGGCGGCCATCGCGCAGCAGTTGCGCTACGGGTCGCGTGCTTTGGGTACTGACGGGCACGAGAGGCTCAAGACCGCGCTAATTGCCGAAGCTAAAGCCATGGCGCCGGTCGTGGAGACGCAGTCTTGGGATCATGCCGCACAGGATGGACGGACCTATAAATTGACAAACGTCATAGCGCGTTTCAATCCCCAAGCCAAAAAGAGGATTATCATCGGCACGCACTACGATACGCGCGCGTCCGCGGACCGAGACTCGAAGAATCCCAACGGTTGGATGCCGGGCGCCAACGACGGGGGTTCTGGCACAGCCGTGCTTATGGAGTTGGCCAGGATTATAAAATTCACTCATCCCTCGACTTCGGAGTTGGGGATCGACTTGGTGTGGTTTGACGGCGAGGAAGGGGAGCCTAGAGGTGACTCTTGGTATCCGATCGGTTCGAGGTATTTCGCTGAGCATCTGTCTGACCTGTATGAGGCCAAGCCAATTGGCGGTTTGATAGTGGATATGGTTTGTGCTAAAGACACTGTCCTGAGGCCAGAAGCCGGGTCGCTCAGGGACGCGCCTGTCCAAACCGAGAGTTTTTGGAATCTAGCCCATGCGAACCACAGGCAGTTCTTCGATAAAGAGCCTAAGATGGAGGTTTTGGACGACCATACGGAACTGAACAAGATGGGTGTACCCTCGTTTTTGGTCATCAATTTGGATTATCCGGCCTTCCATACCACCTCGGACACGCTCGATAAATGCAGTCCCAAGAGTCTGGAAGCCACGGCTCAAGCCGTACTGGAGTACGTAAATGGACTATAATTTAGCTTAAATTAGGTAAAAATTTTCGAATTTCTTCCCCAGACGCTCAAACTTTGCCGTACTTGACGTTTCACGGACTTTCGCTTAACATAGGCGCACTATGATTGCCGTAATCGCAACCGGGGGCAAACAATATCTCGTCAAACCCGGCGAATCCATTAAGATCGAAAAGATCGAGGGCAGCAAAGGCGAAGCCGTGGTCTTCGACAAGGTTTTGCTCGTGGCTGACGAAGCCGGTTCCAAAGTCGAAATCGGCACGCCGCATCTCAAGACGACCGTGACCGGAGAGATCATGGAACAGGGTCGCGCTGAGAAGATCGAAGTAGTGCACTACCGCGCCAAGGTTCGTTACAAGAAGCGCGTAGGTCACCGCCAACCGTTCACCAAAGTGAAGATACAAAAAATCGGGTAATACCCGGTTTTTTTTATCTCCTTTACCTCGGGGTAGAGACGCAAGATTTTGCGTCTCTACGGGGAGGATTTTGGTTAACGGCCTATCTGTCATGCTGAACTCGTTTCAGCATCTTAATTAAAAAACAGGACGTCTCGCTAGTGGTTCTGTTTTGAAGATTCCTCGCCGCTCTGCTTTCCTCGGGATGACATTTTTTATATTACGCCCGTAGAATCAGTCATCAAATCGCTCAAGATTCTTCACTTCGTCGCTTTTAACGCGACTAGTTCAGAATGACGGCGGTTTGTAGGTTGGTCTTGAGTAGAGACGCAAGATTTTGCGTCTCTACCGGGAGGGTTTTGTGCGGTTATTTCCTATTCAAAAATGCGTCCGTGATGGTGGCTTCGTCCGCGTATTCGATTTGCGCGCCGGTGGGGATGCCGCGGGCTAGACGTGAAGTTTTTACGGGCGCGCCGTTCAATTGTCTGGCGATATACAAGGACGTGGTGTCGCCAGAGACGTCCGGATCCAAAGCCAAGATTATTTCTTTGATGTTGTTGGTCGGATTTTTGGCACGTTCCAACAATTGGCCCATGCGGATTGTGTCCGGCGTGCGGCCTTCGATGGGGTCCAGCAAACCGCCAAGCACATGATAACGACCTTGATACACGCCAGCGTCTTCCATGACGCGTACGTCTTGGCTCGTGGCTACCACGCATAGCTGACCGTTGTCGCGTCGCGGATCAGCGCAGATGGAGCAAGGCGAGCGATCAGTCCAAGCTCCGCAAACTTGGCAGGCCACTATGTTGGCTGCGAGTTTTTGCAATACGTCAGAGAATTGCAGGATGGTCGGTTTGGGTTGAGAAGCCAGCCAATAAGCATAACGCAAAGCCGCCCGCGGACCCACGCCCGGCAATCTATCGAACATTGAAGCCAAATCGTTTATGGATTGCGGAACCCGCACAGGAGGGGATTAGAGACTGAAGACTAAGGACTGACGACTTACGACTGACGACAATTATTGCTGTTGTCCCTTCATCATGTCCTGTATATCTTTGGCCAAATCCAAACCGCCGATGTCTTTGAGTTTGCCGGCCAAGAGTTTTTGAACTTTTTCCAAAGAATCGTTGACCGCTTCCTTGATCATGTCTTGGAGTTTGGTTTTGTCTGCCATCACATCGTCCGCAATGGAAACCGCGGTCACGCGTTGGTTGCCGTTGACCGTGACCTTAACCTTACCCCAACCCGCAGAACCTTCGGCAGTTTCTTTTTCCAAAGCCGTTTGCACCTGTTTGGCGCGCGAGCGGAGGTCGTTGAACTGTTTCAATTTGTTGAACATATTTTGGGTCGTCATCCCGAACTCGTTTCGGGATCTAAAACTGGTTGTTGATTGAGATGCTGAAACGAGTTCAGCATAAGCGTCAAAAGGTTACTAACAAAAGGGGCGAAAGTCAAAATGTTTGATGGTTGACCGATGGCCAAAAGGATGCTAATCAATTCAAGCGGGTTGGATTATTGATCAGAAAAAATAGACATCCACTTCCAATCTGCATCCATGTCTCGGAGCCTACGGCCCGCACCTTTCAGTCTTCGCGGTAACCTATACCCCACGGTTAATGATATCAACCACCACGGTTTCCGCGTCCTTTGTGGCTTGTTGGGGAATCCGTTAATAACGAGATCGGGCATTAACGAGCATGTCTGCGGATTCCAGCTTTTTTCAACCGTCGGTCGCACCGGCCTGAGACGCTCACCGATAAGCGTCTTTTTTAATTATGAATTACGGGAATTACGAATTACGAGGGAGGGGATGTGGAGGGTTGACGGATATGGGAAATGGTGATAAGGAGTTCCCGATCGGAAATATGCTGAATCTCTGTTAGCGGTGGATTCTACCGATCAGATCTTTACCGTCTGAAAAACCGACGGGCTTGCACCTTCCAGATTTGCGGGAACCCGGATAAGATCGTCATGGTGATATGCATCGCCTGAAGGTTTCCCGCGAGTTTTACAAACAGCGCCGATAAAAACCGTTGAAATATTGGTAAGGTCGGCGCGGACTGTTACGGAAAATCACTTACGGCTCCACTGGTGATAAACAACTCCTTGTGGTTTTCCGCGCGCTCGTTTCCATGGACCAACGTTTCTCGGAATCCGTGATAACCAGACCGTTGAATACCAACATGTTCGCGGGTTCTTGTCCTATTTTAGCGGTGATAGCATGACGCCAATCTAACCATCTCGTCACCGCACGTCTACGCTCTGTCGCTCGGGGTGAAAGCCCTAATGACATGAGCGTTTTTATATTCATAATTACGAATTACGGGAATTACGAATTACGAGGGAGGGGATTACGAATTGCAAATGACGAATTTGGGTGCAGGGGTTGACGGGGTTCTAGAATGGTGATAAAGGAATCAGCGGTCGTAAATAAGATGGCTATAGGTTACGCGGTTCGTACGACCAACATTTTTCTGCCTCCGGTGGACCCGAAGGCCTGCACTTTCCAGATTTGCGGAAACCTCATACTCCTTCTACAAAATATACCGCTTATTGGTTTCCGCGATTATCTTAAACGGCGCCGATACAAAACCATTGCGATATTGGTAAGGTCGGCGTGGCTCGGAAAGAGGAACATCATAAACGGCTACTCGCTCCTTACGTGCAAACTGCTTCTGCGATTTTTTTCTGACGCGATATGCGTCTTTTTTTTTAATTACGAATTACGGGAATTACGAATTACGAGGCTGCAGCTATCTAAACCTACCTCGTAATTCGTAATTCCCATCTGTAATTCGTAATTCCTTTCTAGAACGGTGCACCAGGTGGCGGAGTGCTCATGATTGGGGTATTTGGGTCGAAGCCAGCGCTGAAGCCGGAGCCGTAAGCCGCGGAGGTCGGGTCCATAGCCGGGGGCAGTGACGGGGCAGAAGAGGGAGCGGGCATTTCTGGTTTGGTCGCGGAGGGTTGGAGTTGCGGCGCTTGGTTGGGTTTGGCCAGACTTTTGAAGCTCGCGCGAGAGTCGTCGAAGAAGAGCTTGACCATGCCCGTGGGACCATTGCGGTGTTTGGCGATGTGGATTTCTGCCAAATGGCGCTCATCAGGGCTCAAATCTTCTGCGCGGTAATTTTTGTCCGCGGCTTTGCGGTAGATGAACATGACCACGTCAGCGTCTTGCTCGATGGAACCTGATTCACGCAAGTGAGAGAGTTTTGGAATGGCCGGCTTGGTCGTTTCCACGGCGCGCGAAAGCTGGGACAGGGCCATAACCGGAATGTTGAGTTCGCGAGCGATGGATTTGAGGCCGCGCGTGATTTCTGCGACTTCCTGCACGCGGTTATCCGTATCGCCGCCGCGTGATTCCATAAGTTGCAAGTAGTCGACCACCAGGAAACCGAGTCCGTGTTCCATCTGCAAACGCCGCGCTTTAGTGCGGATTTCCATGATGTTGGCCGACGCGGAGTCATCGATGTATATCGGGGCTTCTGAGAGCGTACCGATGGCGTGGCCGATGCGCGTGAAGTCGTCGTTGTCGCCTTGTTCCGAGAGACGACCCGTACGCATTTTCCACATGTCCACGTTGGCTTCCGCGCAAATCAAACGGTCCACCAGCTGTTCCTTACTCATTTCCAACGAGAAATATCCGACCGGTACCTTGTGACGGACCGCCGCGTTGCGCACGAAGTCCAAAGACAAAGCGGTTTTGCCGCAAGAAGGACGCGCGGCCAAAATGACCAAGTCACTTTTCTGCAAACCGCCAAGCATGGCGTCCAAATCCGGATAGCCAGTGGGTACGCCACGCAGACGGCCTTTTTCGCGATGGATTTCGTCGATGCGCTCAAAGGCCGAATCCAAAATGTTGGTGATGGGCGTGAACGCAACTTTGAGGAATTGCTGGGACACGCTGAACAGCTTCTGTTCGGCCTTGTCCAAAGCCTGTTCCACGTCTTCGGCTTCCTCAAAACCCAAAGCCGAAATATCTTGGGCCGCACGTATCAGACGACGCAAGGTGGCCTTTTTCTGCACGATTTGCGCATAGTGCGCCGCGTGGCTCGAAGTGGGCACGGCGTTGGCGAGCTGGATGAGATACGCGCGGCCGCCGATAGCCTCAATCAATTTTTTTTCTTCCAACCGGTTGGAAAGCGAAAGGATGTCGATGGGGTCGTGGCGTCGGTACAGGTCGCAGATGGCGTCAAAAATGTCTCGATGTTTGTCGGAATAAAAATCCTCGGGCGTGACCGAATCGCCGACCTTGACCATGGCCTCTTTGTCGATCAAAAGCGAGCCGATGAGCGACATTTCTGCCTCCAAGTTCTGTGGCACCAGACGGTCCATATCCGACATATGGGCCAACCCTACTAGTCCGGAGGACCTGGGTGAAGATGATAAATAAGCTATGGTTGTGGATAAGAGTCTAAAATATACTTTACCAAGAGGTTAGGAGCTTAGACCGTGGGGTGAAAAACATGTATAATGAAACCAATTGAGGGGCATGAGCAACGATCAAAAGGAACATTCAGCCATATTGAATTTAATCGGGACCGTCATAGGTGCCGGTATTTTCGGTTTGCCCATCATTTTTGCAGAAGCTGGCATCTTGGGTGGGACTTTGGCTTTCTTCGCGCTCTTGGCGATTTCCTTGCTCATCCACCTGTTCATGGTCGAGGTCATCCTGACAGTTAAAGGCAAACATAATCTGGCCGGTTATTTAGGTAAGACCTTGGGGAATCTGGCGTACCGTTCCACCATTACCGTCTTTTTCTTCAAACTGTGCGGTACGACTTTGGCTTACATCATTCTGGGTGGCGAATTTTTGTGGGAAATCATGTCACATTTCGGTTTTGGCCAGCCGTTATGGTTTTGGCAGGTTCTGTTTTGGGCCATCGGGGCACTGGTGGTGCTCATGGGTTTCGGTTTCGTCACGCGCGTGGAGAGTAAACTCACATGGCTCTTGATGGGTGTCATGCTACTGACTTTCGTGGTCCTGTTCCCGTTTTTTGACTGGAGCCAAATCATGGTGTTCCATCCGCGTGCGGTCATAGGCGGACTAGGCGTGATGTTTTTTGCGGTTTCCGGATTATCCGTCATGCCGGATATCGTAGACATTTCGGGTAAGGATACCAAAAGGGCGCGTACCAGCGTCATCTGGGGTACTTTGATAGCCGGTGTTTTGAGTTGGTTGTTCGGCGTTTCCATCGCCTTGGGTTTCCCCGGGGTGAAAAGTGCGTCGGAGATAGCTTTGGCTTTCCCGCCGATATTTTGGTGGCTGGTTCCTTTGATAGGCCTGCTGGCAGTTATCACTTCTTACCTGACCATTGCGCAGACTTTAGAGCATGTCTTGCATGTTGACGCCGGACTGCACCGCATGACCTCGTGGTTGGTCGCTGTCGTGGTGCCGTTCCTGCTGTTCGTGTTCGTATCCAAAGATTTTTTGGCTACCATCGGATTCGTGGGTTCTGTCTTGACCGCTTCGTTGTCTTTTATCGCTTGTTTGGCGGCCTTGAAAATTTTCCAAAAGAAATTCAAGAGAGTAAACTGGCTTTGGCGCTTTGCGCCCGTGCCCGTGGCGTTATTCTTGATTGCGTTGGTGGCACAAAAAATCATTAGCTTATGAAAAAGTACCTGTATTTCGTGATTCCTTTTCTGAAATGGTTATCAAATTTTTTGGTGATCATGTTCATGTTCAACTACGTGATGGTGGTGGCCTTGGGCCGCTGGGTGGATATAATCGTGGGTTTAACCCTGTCCGCGATAGTCGCAGGCGTATTTGCTTACTGGGCTTTCTATCCCAAGGTTATGGACGATAAACGCTTGGCTTGGTTTATTCTGTCTTGGGTGGCCGTAACCTTTTTGTCTGAATTCACGCTGGACTATCTTACCCTTTATCGGCCGTACAAAGTTCTGCTGAGTTGGGAGTTTTTGGCGCAGACGTTGGTAGAAATCCTGGTTGTGCTCGTCATGTCGCGCGTGCTCAAGCGCCATCAAACCTATCACGAGACGGCAGAAGGCATCGATATCCGGTCCGGTCTCTAAAAAGTTGATATCAAAAAATTGGGTTTTAGGCCCAATTTTTAATTGCGATTTTTTTCTGATTAAGTTGTAGCGGCTTGGACCACGTTCTTCAAGAGCAAAGCGATGGTCATGGGCCCCACGCCACCGGGAACCGGCGTGTACCAACCCTCCAGCTCAGCACTGCCTCGGCTGTCGAAGTCACCGCAGGTTTTGCCCTCAGAAGTCTGATTGATGCCGATGTCGATGACCACGCTGCCGTGGCGCACCGCGTTAGGCGTCAAAAAATCTTTCTGTCCCACGGCCACGACGATGGCGTCGGCTTCGCGTGTGAGTTTGTCGTCTTTGTGTTTGGCGTCCAAAACCGTGACGTCGGCCCCGGCTTTGCGCAGAATGTATTCGAGGGGTTCGACAAAGGTTTCCGAGTTGGCGTAGATGGTGATGAAAGCGTGGTTGGGCGTGACGTCTGCCGCGGAGAGTAACCGCAAAACCGCTTCATGCAGAGGCGAGATGATGGTGCCAAGTCCTTCTTTCAAGGCTTTGACGTTTTCCGGATGAAAACCATCCACGTCCTTTTTTGGATTCATGGCCGCGATCAATGCGTCCGTGTCGTGGCCCGCGGGCAATGGGAGTTGGATCAGAATGCCGTGGGTTTCCGGATCCATATTCCAGCCTCGTACGATGTCGATAAGTTCTTGGTCAGACGTGTCCGCCGGCATCTCACGCACGTCCGTGAGCACGCCGACGCTTTTGGCCGCGCGGTTTTTTAGCTCCACGTACAACCTGCTGGCCGGGTCGTCACCTACCAAAAGAACGCCCAATTTGGGTCGCAGTCCGGAGACTTGGATTCTCTGTTTCAACTCGTCGAGGATGTCTTGTGCGAGTTGTTTTCCGGGAATTTTTTGCATGCAAAATAGGATACGACTTAGCAGCCCAAATGTCCATGACAAACACGTTTATGGGTCAGGATTAAAGAAAGAAAAAACCGCCTGAGCGGTTGAGGGAGTTGCGGGTGATCAGCGATACGGCGGACCGTCGCCGGGCGTCTTGACTTCCTTGAGCGCCAAGCCGCTGATTTGCGCCACCATGTTGCGCATGTCCGGATACGAGTGCAAGTGCGGCGTGCCCTTGAACGCGAAGACGCTCAGGGCTTTGGAATAGCCGTTTTTCTTGTTTTCTGGCAAAGGCTCGTGGACCTGGTCGTACAGGACCTGAAAGGCGAGCTTGCCCCGGTCCAAAAAATCCAGCAGCGGTTTGGGCCTGTCTGAAATGAGCAGTTCGGCCTGGTCCAGGTTGGTGACCTGGACTTCATCGCCGCACATGAAACTGATGAGTCTTTGAATGCGTTTTACGACCTCGGGGTCGGCGACGAGCAGTGCGACCTTCATCCAATCACCTCCAGTGAGGGGTATTTAACACCGTTTGAGCTTACGGTCAATGATTCTCGGTGCTAATTGATTTTGATGAACTTGCGTTCCCGGGTGTCGTACATGGCATCGGTTTTACCCGTGCTCTTATTGATCCAGGGATACATGTGTTGGTGGCAACCCCCGTATTCCCCGAGGCAACACCAGACGGCGCAGTGCTCGTTGTCTTCCGGCACCACGTCGCGAAGGTTGATGTTGGTCAAACCGCAATCCGGTTTGGGGCATCGGACGGCGGACACGTTTGTCACCGATGAAGTTTCGACTCGATTCGCCGGTCCTTCCGGGCGGCTTTCCGTGTTCCGATTTTGGGGCGGATCGCAGGCTACTGCGTACAAGACCAGGATGGCGAGAACGAGAGTTTTCATCAATATCTCCAAGGTTCGTAACGCGGGTTCAAGCTAGCAAAAAATGGGACGACTGTCAACGGTTTGGATTTACTAAAAAACGCCATGTGAGTTGGCGTTTTTTGGATAAAAGACGATTATTCGGCAAGCGGGAATCTGCGGCACATCTCGCGGACTTCCTCGCGCATTTTTTTCAATCGTTCATCCTTGGATATGCGTTCCTTGAAAGCTTTGATGGTCGCGAGCCTGGTTTCTTTGTCAGCTGGTAACTGATCATCCTTAATCATTTCCGCGACTTCAGCCATCCATGCCGCGATTTGTCGCATTTCATCGTCTCCCATGCCGCGCGTGGTGGCGGCCGGAGTGCCGAGGCGCAAACCGCTGGGATAAAACGGCGTGCTCGTATCGTGCGGTACCATGTTGCGGTTAGCTTGTAAGCCGATTTTCTCCAAAGCCAAATCCATGAATAAACCGCGGCCTGCGCCGCCCGGCGTCAGGTCTATGAGTATCAGATGGTTATCCGTGCCGTCCGTGATCAGCTTGAATCCGCGTGACTTGAGTTCGTCCGCCAAAGTTTTCGCATTCGTCACGATCCTCGACGCATAATCCTTGAAAGAATCTTGAGAAGCTTCGCGCAAAGCCACGGCGATGGACGCGATATTGTTAAGGTGCGGACCGCCTTGCAGGCCAGGGATGATGGCTTTGTTGATCTTGTCGCCCAGCTCCGCATCCTTTTCCAAACCTTTTTGCGTTACCATGATCATGGCTCCGCGCGGTCCGCGTAACGTTTTGTGCGTGGTGGTCATCACCAGATGCGCATGCGGCACCGGACTCGCATGTTGTCCGCCGGCGACCAGACCGCTGATGTGCGAAATGTCCGCCAAAAGATAAGCGTCTACCTCATCCGCGATTTTCGCGAATTCGGCAAACGGAATGGCGCGCGGAATGGCCGTGCCGCCGCAGATTATGATTTTGGGTTTGTGTTGCAAGGCCAGATTGCGGATGGCCGCGAAATCGAAAGTGCCGTCTGCGTTCAGGTGGTAGGGCACGCTCTTCCAGAATTTGGCGGTCATGGAAAGTTTCCAGCCGTGCGTCAAATGCCCGCCGTCCAGCAGGTCCAGACCCATGATAGTGGCGCCCGGTTCGCAGACCGCCGCGTAAATCGCGAGATTGGCCGGACTGCCGGAATAGGGCTGTACGTTGACGAACGGCACGCCGAAAAGCGACTTTGCGCGCTCAATGGCCAAAATCTCGATCTTGTCCGCAATTTCGTTGCCCGGATAGTAGCGTTTGCCCGGATAGCCTTCCGCGTATTTGTCGCTGATGCGGCTGGATAAAGCCGCCAGCACTTGGTGTGAGGCGTGATTTTCGCTGGGTATGAGCGTCAGTCCGTCAGTCTGCCGGACGTCTTCTTGGGCCAACAAATCGAAAATTTCAGCATCAGTATTTTGGTTGTTCGTCATATCTGAAGCATAGGTTAGCGCATTGTTTCAGGAAAAACAAAAAGGGCTAGAGCCCTTGTTCAGTTCATAGTGCCATCGCCAAGCAGTAGGCCTAAATCGTAGTAGTGGGCGATCCGCAGGCTTTCGTCGCGGTAAAGATCGCAGTAGAGACGGGTGCCGTCGCTATGACCCGGACACACGAAGTCGCGTTGGCAGGCGATATGGAAGGATCGGATTATTTTTCCCAGATGTTCCTGTCGTAGCAAATAGAGGCGGGCGTTGTCCCAGATGGTCGCGACATCGAGTTTGGGCACGGCTTGCGACATCTCCCAGGCGCTCATGTTTTTTTGAGCTTTCCAATTGGAGTCTGCCAAAAGCAACGGGGCCGCGCCTTCGCACATCCTCTGGATTTCGATGTCGCGCAAAAGGTTCAGGTCTCCCAAGGGGTTGTAGCCGTGTTGGGCCAAGATCTTTTCGAGTTCGCATCGGCCACGTTGCGGTGCGGCGTAGCAGACGTCCACGCTAGCGTCGCCGTACACAGCGTCGAGCGCATCCTTGACGTGCGGCATTCTGACCTCCTATTTGGGAGAGACTAGCAAGAATTTTGGCTAAGGT
The DNA here is from genome assembly GCA_964604275.1 of uncultured Gammaproteobacteria bacterium. Lineage (GTDB taxonomy): Bacteria > Patescibacteriota > Patescibacteriia > 2-12-FULL-60-25 > 2-12-FULL-60-25 > MWCR01. The sequence continues at coordinate 79,418 of CAZRYH010000003.1, read as the reverse complement.
CAAGGGCTTCCTGCCGCACAGTTGTTTTGTTAGAATGGCCGTGCGGTTTTGAATTTTTAACTTGGCATATGAAATTTTTCAAATGGCTTGGGATTGCGTGTCTGGTCCTCATTGTCGGCGTTTTGGGATATGCGGGCTATGCTTATTACAAAATCACGCGTACCGAAACCAAGGATTTGGGCGTGCGTTACACCATGGCCGACTACACCAAAGCCGTAAAAGACAAAGCGGGCGTGCACGTTCCCGTGCCGTCGGACATCTATTTCGGTTCCAATTTCAAAACAGTTGGCACGCAAGCGGTAGACCAAACTTTTTCCGACGCGGAAATCAGCGCCATTCAAAATTATTCCAACGAAAAGAAAGGACCGTTTCGTAATGTTCAAATACATTTCGTGGGCGACAACACCATCGAAGCTTCGGGATTGGTGCTTGATCCGCGCGTTCCCAAGACTGGTCCGGTGTACGTAAAAGGTTCTATCGTCCAAACCGGACCCAAGTCTTTCGACATTTCCAACATTCAAGAATTGCGTGTAGGTGATTATGTCGTGCCGCAGCCCATCGTCCAACAGGCCAAAACCGAATTCATAGGTTATGTAAATGGAATTTTGTCCGGCATAGACGGTCTGAACATCGAGAAGGTGGAAATCCAAAGCGGACAGGTCAAATTTAAAGGCACGGTGCCCAAGCAGGTTTACAGCGCCGACACGCCCGATATAGATTTGACGTCCGCAGATTTGAAGTGATTAAAATGTCGTTTATGTTAAATGTGAAAACATGGAAACGTGTCCATTTGATTGGCATCGGGGGCATCAACATGTCAGCCGTAGCCAAGTTGTTGGTCAAATCCGGTCACACGGTCACGGGTTCAGACGTCAAAACCAGCGAAGCCACTGACGAGTTGATTAAGATGGGCATCAAGATCGCCATCGGTCCGCACGACGAGCGCAATCTGCCCAACGACGCACAAGCCGTGGTGCATACGTCGGCGGCACCGGAAAGCAATCCAGAGAGGTTGGCGGCTAAGGCGCGCAATTTGCCGGACATCACAAATTTCGAATGGCTCGGTTCATGGTTCAAAGGCGACAAGGTCGTGTTGGTCACGGGCACGCACGGCAAAAGCACGACTACGGCCGTACTGGGAAAGATGTGCGAAGACGGCGGTTTGGACCCTACCGTGGTGGTGGGCAGTAGGCTTTCGGAATGGCCGGACGGTAATTTGCGCGTGGGCAAGTCGGATTTGGTCATTATCGAAGGCGACGAATACGCCAAACATTTTCTGGAGTTCAGTCCCGCGGCCGTGATCGTCAACAACATCGAGCTCGACCATACGGATGTGTACAAGGATTTGGACGACATCAGAAAAACTTTCGAAAAATTGTTGCACCAGGCTAAAAAGGGCGGGACCGTGGTGGCCAATGGCGAATCGGACCCAGTCAGGTTGGCTCTAAAGCCATTCATGGCCACGAATGTTTTGAAGACCGTATTTTTCGGTGACGTGCCGGAAAGCGTGGCCCACGTGCCAGGCAGTCCGGTTACGGCCAAGGATTTAGAAGCCAAGACCCACATCAAATGGGAAGATGGGCAGACCAAAGTGCGCATCGAAAAATCCGGCTGGGTTTTGGATCTGGAGTCCAATTTGTTGGGACGCCACAACGGCATGAACGTGGCCGCGGCTGCGCTTATGGCGCATGAACTTGGCGCCGAAGATCAAGCCATCAAAAAAGCGAGTTCTGAGTTCAATGGGATTTGGCGCAGGATGGAATTGCTCACCGAGCGTGATGGCGTGAAGATTTTTTCCGACTACGGCCACCATCCCACGGCCGTGAGCGCCAACATCCAAGCTTTGCGCGAGGCGTTTCCGGACAAGCGTCTGGTCTTGTGTTTCCAGCCGCACCATAAAAATCGTACCAAACAACTGTTCGACCAGTTCGCGGCCTGCTTTGATCGTGCCGACGTCTTGATCCTCTGCGAAATCTACGACGTTGCGGGCAGGGATGCCGACGGGGACGCGGACATGTCGTCGCAAAAATTACTGGATGCCGTGAAAAATCGCGAAATGGCCAGGCCATTGACCGACATGGAATACGCACCCGATCCAGCCACAGCTGTAAAACGCACGTTGGAACTGATCAAACCCGGAGACGTTTGCGTGTTTATGGGCGCAGGGGATATGGACGGGGAGGTGAGGAGGGTGATATGAAGCGTCCAGAGAAAATACCCCCTGCCCCCTTTACTAAAGGGGGTTTTGGGGAATGTACTCAGTCCCTTTGATAAAGGTTAAGTTTTATGGGAAGGCTTATCACGACCGGTTATCATCTTCCGTACGATCCGGATTTGGTCGAGAGATCGCGTGAGATGCGGAATAATCCTACAGTTGCGGAGAAAAGGTTGTGGCAATTTGTGTTGCGTGGCGTCAAAC
>CAZRYH010000003.1:23621-76899 GCA_964604275.1 uncultured Gammaproteobacteria bacterium | reverse complement strand
AATCCTACAGTTGCGGAGAAAAGGTTGTGGCAATTTGTGTTGCGTGGCGTCAAACCGCCATTTTATCGGCAACGACCGATCGACCACTTCATAGTGGATTTCTATTGTCCGGCAATGAAATTAGTCATCGAAGTTGATGGCGAATCTCATTTTGATGAACAGGGTATGGCGCGCGACAAGGAAAGAACATCAGTGTTAGAATCCTATGGTCTGAAAGTTTTGAGATTTACAAATCAGGAAATTGTTGATGCTCTTTCGGAGGTGAAGAAAAAGATTTTTGATTTTTAACCGGCACCTATCACCCCCTTTAGTAAAGGGGGCAGGGGGTATCGAATATGAACGATCAAACAATAAAAAACCTACTTGAACGTTTTCCGTCAATGGTTGAGAACGAACTTTTAAGTAAACACACCAGCTTGCGCATCGGTGGGCCGGCGCGTTTGTATTTTGTGGCTGAGCAGGTGGATGAGATGGTGGCCGTGCTCAAGGCCGCGCAGGAAATGGGCGTACCGTTTTATATTTTGGGCGGCGGGTCCAACGTTCTGGTTTCGGATCAGGGGTTTGACGGCTTGGTGGTGCAGATGGCCTTTCGTGCCATCCAAGTGCGGCGTGTGACCATCAGCGCATACGCCGGAGCTATCACCACGGGTTTGGCCAAGCAGGCCGGTGAAGCCGGGCTGTCGGGTTTGGAATGGGCTTCTGGTCTGCCCGGGACTGTCGGAGGTGCCGTGTTCGGCAACGCGGGATGTTACGGGAGTGAGATCAAGGACAACCTGGTGAGCGTGGATGTGCTGACTTTGCCAGATTTGAAACGCGTGGCATTGCCTAAAGCCGAATGCCGGTTCGGCTATCGCGACAGCCGTTTCAAACGCGAGCCGCATATCATCCTCATGGCCACATTCGGGCTTAAGACCGGAGATTTCATTGCTATTAAGAAACGCATGGACGAAGTCATGGAACAACGCAAGAGCAAGCAACCCCATGATCATCCCAGCGCTGGCTGTATGTTCAAAAATTTCGTCTTCCAAGACGAGGGCGAAATCGAAATCCTCAAACGCCAGGTCAAGGATATCCCAGGCGAGATGTTGTCGCGCAAATCCATTTCCGCGGGTTGGTTAGTGGACCAGGTGGGCATGCGGGGCGAACGCATCGGTGATGCGCAAGTCAGCGAACAGCACGGCAATTTCCTGATGAACATGGGCAGTGCGCGCGCCCAAGACGTAATCATGCTCACTAGCAAAGTGAAGATGAAGGTCCGCGACGAACTGGGCATCATGTTGGAGGACGAGGTCCAGCTAGTGGGTTTTTGACCGAGTGACGGAAAAACCAAAGCCCGTATCGCACGGGTTTTTTGTTTCTCGAGTAAAACCTCGAATGTGGATAATGCAAAAACGTGATTTATGCTAAAATTACATCAACTATATGCATCCAGAGTATAAAGCCATCGAACCGGAAAAGCTGGCCGAGGTTCAGGCACGCGACGTGGAGACGGACAAGTTGTACGATTTACGGCGACGGCGCGCGGATTTGTCTAAATCTTTGTGGAGATATTTGCCCAAACAAAATCCTGAAAGCGAAGAGAGCTTGAGGATTAGACCAGAGAAACTTTTGGAAAGTAAAAAGGCCGGGATCCCGACGCATGATTTGTTAAATTGGAAATACTTTGAAAGGCAGGCGGAAAAGGAAGGTTGGGACCAGGATCAGAAAGAAATCCAAGCCGCGGAAATCGAGCAGGGTTTGGACATGGTTTTGAATTTGACCGAGCAGATCCACGATCTGGAAAACGCGAGCGAAACCACTGTCGGTCATTTCAAATTTAGGGAACGCGAAATGGCTCAGGACGAAAAAGCTTTGGAAGGATTCGAGCAAGACATCGCCAAACAGGAGAGATTGTTGGATAAGATGGTCTCCAAACCAGGCATTAAGGACGCTAAAAAATTGGTGGCCATCCGAGGTTGTCGAGAAAAAATCCAAAAATTGAAAAAAGAACGGCATGAGTTTTTGGAGACTCACACCGAGGCCTATTATCTGGAGAGGCACAATGAGATCGTGGCCATTAAAGAGACTTTCGACAAAACCGGCAAAATCGTTGAGACGCCGTATGTAAAAGAAAAATTGGACTTCATATTGTCTAATCTCAACCGTCACACTCCGGTGTTCATCCACGGAGAACTTGGCACCGGAAAAACCGAACTGGCCGTGCACTTGTCGCGTACGCGCCTTTCCCAACCGCATTTGCGCCGCTGGGAAGAGGAGCATCCCATGCCAGATGCGGGAGACAGAGAGGCTCTGGCGGTTTGGGCGGCCGAAAGGGAAAGACAAAGCCAGCCCATCATGGTGCACGGACATCGCGGCATGGAAGCAGAAGCCATGACCGCGGAGTTGGGCATCGCACCGGGTAAAGCACCATCCGCCGAGGAACAATCCAAATTGATAGAAAAAGGCTGGCAAAGTTTTAAGTCTGACTTGATTGCCAAAGCCAATGATGATGGCGAGGAAGTTAGTTCCGAGCGTTTGGAAAAACTCGAAAAAGATTATCGCACGGCCAAATTGGAATCGTTCAAGCGTCCCATCGAAACGCGCCGGATTTTGCGCGGTCTATTGTTGGCCATGCAGGAGGGCCGTCCCGTGATCATCGACGAAATGAACGCAGTGCCTCATCACGTGCTCATTGTGCTCAACGATTATCTGATGCGCAAACCCGGCGATCAAATCACACCTCCGTTTCCGGAAATCTCCCCCTTTAAGGTCCAGGAAGGTTTTTGCGTCATGGCCACGGGCAATTACAAACCTGAAGACGGGGAGCTGTATGCTGGTCGCCAGCAGGTGGATGCAGCTTTCCTCTCGCGTTTCGCCTTGATCCATTACGACTATTTGCCGCAACAGGAAAATTTGGAACCCGTGGGCTTGAACGCCGAGGAGCAGCGAAAATGGCGCCGCGGCAACGAGCTGCTCATGATGATGACCGCGAGATTGTTGGATAAACATCTGGAATTGAATTTGCCGGAAGGCGCTTTACGGCAGATGGAAAAGCTAGCCAAGACGGCACGCGGCATCCAGGATGTGTTTTCCGGTGCAGAAGTGAATCAGGCTTGGTGGGCGCAGGACGGCACGGCCAAGGTCAAACCCCAAGACATCCTCAAAGAAAACGTTTTGTCCTTGCGCCACCTTCTCCGCATTTTGGATCGATGGCATGCGGAAGGTTACCAATACCCCGTGGAGTTCTACGTTTTCGAGGACTACGTCGCGCGCTCTACGGAAAGGCCCAAGGAAATGAAATATTTGTACGACATGTTGCGCATCATGGGCGACTTTTTTACGGATTCCAGAATTTGGCCGGATAGCCCCACGATTGCGCAATTGCAGACCCTTAGCCCCACGGCCATTAAAGCCAGATACGACGCTTTGATCGAAAGTGGTGATATGAGTCTGCCGTCGATAGAATCCATGAGCGAAAGGCAGGTCATTGAAAAAATGTTCGGACCCGCTCCAGAAAGAACCGTAATCTCCGCCGAATCCCAAGTCGACGAAAGACCCAAACAGGAGGCCGAAAGCATGGAGGAAGCCTTGGAAAGGGAAGAGGCGTTGCAAATTTTGCGACAAGCCGTGGAACAGGCCGAGAGGATTAACCAAAATCACGGCGAGGACTACCACGTCTAGGTATGGATCCGGCTTTGCCCAAAACCGAACACCAAGCCGGAAACGACCGGGAAGCCGCTTGGCGTCCCTATTATGAAATTGGCCAAGCGTTTTTGGAACGCCACAAGGACGTATTTTTCGCTTTGGCCAAAGACCGCTCGTTGAAATTCAAAATCGGGAAAGGTTTTCACATCAATTTAGAAAAGGGGGAGATAGTTTTGGACGTGGCTGATTTCAAAAGCTTCAAGGAAAAGGGTTTGACCGAATGGCAGATTGTTTGGTCTGTGTGCCATGAAATCGCGCATTATTTGGATTTGCGCCAAGATCCAAAAGGCATGCTGGAAAATTTTGAATACATCAAACGCAAGGCCAGGGAGTTGGCGCCCAAGGTCGTGGCCATTTGGACGGAAAAATGGGGCGCCGTGCCGCCGCACATGCTCGGCGTGCCGGGCTCTGACAAAGGTCTGACCGGAGTCGAAGCTTTCGTGTACGAACAACTGCGGCGCAACGTGTATAACGCTTTGGACGACATTTATGTGAATCGGCTGGTGGAACAATTCGCCGCACCGTTTGCGCCTGACGGCAGCCAAAGGCATCAGACCGAGTTGCTGTATCGTGACCACCTGTTTCCCACGGATCCCTCCAAACCCGGTCAGCCACCGATGAGTGATGTCGATCCCGCGGATTACGCTGGTTTGCCCAAAAGCTCTCAGTTGTGCGATGCGCTTTTACGCCGCGCCATGGTGCCGGGTCAGGCGGTCCTGGTCTCCGACGAGGTCCGGGATATCCATAAATCATTCAGGAGCGAAGCCGCGCGTCGTTTTGGTTTGACCGTGGAACGCGAGGTTTTGGAACAGGCCACCAATCCAGTCACTAAAAGATCGAAAACCGCGACCACTCGATATCAGTATTATCGCGAATTGGTGGAACCGCGGTTTTTAGAATTATTCCTGAAGGACATGGAGACCTTGCCTCCACCCAAACCACGAAAAGAAACAGAACCCGGAGCTCAAAGCGATCAGGAGGACGAATCCGATCCATGGAATCTTCCGTCAGAACGCACGCCCAATCCCATCGACGAAAATACGGTCAAGGATTTCGTGAAACAGCAAAAGGACAAAGCCCGGAAAGATAAGGAGGACAAGGAAAAAGAAAATCGGACGCCAGAACAGCGCGCAGCCGATGAGCAGCGCCGGAAAGACGATGCCCTGTGCGCGGAAAAAGGCATGGATCCGCAAGCCGCACGCGAATATCGGGAAATTCAATCCTCGGTAGGCGAACACATCAAAGGCGTGAGCGAAGTGTTTGAAGGTTTCATCCGCGACATCGAAAGGCGCATCAGCGAGAGTTGGATGGAAGGTTTTAGGAGCGGAAAATTCAACACCAAGCGTTTCGTAAAAAAATACGGCCATTACCTGACAGAGGGCGGTGAGCAGTTCGTGCCGTGGAGCACTCTGGACGCGTACGACAGGCGCGAATATGTCAGTCGTCTTAAACTTAAACCGTCACGATTCCGTGTGCGTCTGGTTTTGGACGGTTCTGGTTCCATGGAAGAGGATAAACTCAAGGCTTTGAAGAAGGTGTTCGTTTTGTTGTCGGAAAGTCTGGCGTGGTTTGAGGCCACCATGAATTTGAGGTTCAAGCTCAAACAGCCGTTTGTGGTGGATACCGAGGTCCACATGTTTGGCTCGCGGACTGAAAAGGTCAAAAGTTTCGCTCAAGGCAAACCCACGAGCGAGGAGGAATTGGCCGATAGGTTTTTGGCTTTCAGCAAAATCAATAACGGTTGGGGCGGTACCTATGATTGTTTGCCGCTTCAGAATATCAACGCATCCATTGATGCGGATTATCAAAAGGAGTTGGCCGACGGCACGACCAAGGAGATTTTGGTGGAAATTACGGACGGCGGCACGCAGACCAAGCCGCAAACCATCATCGAAATCGACGCGTTACAGTCTAAACACGTGACCACCAAAGCTCTTTTGATAGGTTCTGCGGAAGGCACGCTTGACGCCAATACGTTCGCCGAGACGTGGGGCGAAAAAGGCGCTAGGGTGGATGATGTGTCACAGCTCGCCAGCGTCATGGCCAAACTTCTGTCTGGCGAAATCTCAAAGGTCAAAGCCAGAATACGATATCAGGGCGAAGATCTGGAGGACGATGAGGACGAAGCCATGGATCGGGTCAAGACACGCATCACCGGTTCAAATTCGGACCAAGACGAGGCCATGCGTCTGCGTGCGGCAATCTCTGTTGCGGACAATCCCTTTAAACCTCCACATGCTTAACCCTTTCGAAACCGCACCAGCACCACGCGAGAGGCAATTGATTTCGAAGCCGGTAAATGCGATTTCTCGTGCCGAATATCAAGCGCGTCGTGGGGATTTGCCTGAGCACGTGCGCAATTACGCCGACAGGTTGCATGCCAGCATCCTGAATTTTGTTTCAAAATACGGAGTAAACGACATCTCTGATTTGATGAAGTGCGTGGAGTCGAAGCGTTGCGAAATGTCGAGTGCGGAAGCGGGCAAATTGGCTAAAGCGATAAATGTCTTACACGATGTTTTGGAACGCAAAGAACTGGCCGGACTGACCGAAGTCGCCAGGGCCGGAGAAGGCGGTAATTTTTATGTTTCGGAAGGTGAAGTTTTCGTGGTCAATAAATACACACGTCAGGAATGCGATCCGGTAGAGGGTGTGTACGAGGTCCCGGAATCTTCTTTAAGCCCATTGAACGGTGAATATTTTTCTTTAGAAAGTGAGGACGGTTGGTATATTGTGGGTGACGGGCAAGCGTTTGCGGTCAATCCTGATGGCACGGTGATTGACTGCAATGGCCAACCTGCGGATGTGGCCGGTTTGGGAGACCTACCCACGCATTATTCCGGCGGGAAGTGGTTCCATGTCGGACGCAGAGGCGGCCATGCTTATGTTTCAGCACACAGCAAAAAGCCGGCGGCTCCCGGTTCATCAGACATGGTCGATTGTTGGACACCTATTTACGGTTCCAATAAAGGGCAGGAACCTTTGATGGCCACAGAAGTGAAAATTGACCAGGGGAATTTATATCTCCTGCACATCTCTAGTGCAACGGGTGAAACAACGGCGAAAATAAGCGAACTTGCATCTTGTGATGTCTTGTATGAAGGGCCTTGGGGTATTGGGCAGTGGCCAGAGGAATGGCGAGTATCCCAAGGTCAAGTTTACATCAAAAGAAATTACGAATATGAAAGGATGGATTTTTATAAAAATACGGAATTAATTTATTCCCTGCCCATAAATAAGAAATTTGTCGGTTGGACTGTGGATAAAGGTATTTTATACCTTTTACTGGCTGGTGATGCATTGGAGACCCGGATTTTATATAAGTTGGAAACGCCAGAAGTTCTTTGACGCTTGGCGGACCGTGGGCTAGAGTTTAAATGGGTTTGAGAGATCAGAATCGGACGCGAGAAAAGAAACGTTTTCAATGCGTCCGGCGTATTAACAGTTGAGATTCAAAAATCTTAATATACGAACTTTATGACGTTCAATCTGCGTGCATTTGGCATGGAACTCACTCAGGCCATCAGCGAGTATGCCGAGGAGAAGCTGACCAGTTTGGATAAGTATTTCGATAACATAATCCATATTGAAGCCGATGTGGGTTTGGACACCAAACACCACAACAAAGGCGACATATACAAATGCACGGCCAACGTACAGGTGCCCAACAAGATTTTCAGGGTGGAAAAAGAAGAAAAGGATTTGTATAAAGCCATTGATAAGGTGCGTGACCATCTGCGGGAAGAGATTACGGCTTGGAAGGAAAAGAACCGAGAGGCTCATCGCGTGGAATAATCAAAAAACAATCTACCAAACGGCGCAAACGCGCCGTTTGTTGTATAATGGACGAATGATGAACCCTTTTTCCGGTTTGAATCATGAAAGACCGAACGCGGCGCCTCAAAAAGAGGCCTTGTCGTTAAAATTTGAACAGCGCAGAGCCAACCTCAAACCCCACGTCAGAAGTTACGCCGACAGGTTGTATGAAGGGATTTTGGGTTTTTTGTCGTCTTACGGGGCGAGAAGCGTAAAAGAGCTGGGCGAGCTTCAAAAAAGCAGAAAGATACGTTTGAGTAAGTCGGAGTCCGAGGGTCTGAATAAAATGTTGTCAGAACTCGATAGCGCCTTGAACGAAAATGAACTTCCGGGACTGAAGGAGATCGCCACCGTTGGTTCGGACGAAAAAATCGTTTTTGCCGGAGAAAGGATTTTTGCGGTCAACGAAGAGAACGATGTGCGTTTCGACGAGCCGGAAGTGAGTTTTTATCCTTTGGATGATCCAGAAGAATGTTGGTATTTTCATAGTGAAAGGAACAGGTACGCTATTGATAAGGATGGAGGACGAATATTAATGGTTAATGATCATGGCCAAATGTGGGACATGCAAGGCAACCCAATCGGCCCTAAGTTGACCGATGACATAGCCAAGGCTTTTTCCTCTGGTGGTAAATGGTTTGCTTACTCGCAGAATGATTTTGGAGATTGGTCTTTAAAATTTTATACGCCGGACAACCGTTGGGGTTTTGTGAGGTCATTGGACCCTGTGGATACGCATTTTGAACCCATGGTGGATAATGGAGGGGTCTACCATTTGGACCTTACCAACGATTTTGACATTGAGGATGGATTCTATCGGGTCACTCTGCATGGAGAGGAAATAAAAAATGGTGAATGGCACGGATACGATGATTGGAGGATTATCGACGGCATGGTCTTTTTCAAAAAGACGACAGAAAAAGGCACGACGTTCTACCGGGACGACGAGCCAATCTACGTGCTCGAAGACCAGAGAAAACCGACAGTCTGGGAGATTCGGAAGGGCGTGCTCCATGTGGCTTTGGCCACGGAAGACGACAAGCAGACCTTGTACGAAGTGGATTTGAAGCTAGAAGAAAAGCCTCAGAAGATTTTAAGCGATTTCAATTTTGGCACCTCATCTGGGGAACGTTGGTGATTGGTTTGGGTCAGTTTTGTGGTAAACAGTCGCTTTTTAAGCACCCAACCCGGCTATGGACTGGAAGGCTTGAGATGTGTAATATAGCCGGGATATGTCCATATTCAAGAAGATTTTTGGCGACCCCAACGAGCGCGAACTGAACAAGATGCGGCCTTTGGTCGCGCGGGTCAATGCCTTGGAAGAGTCCATCAAAACCCTGACCAACGAACAACTCAAAGCCAAAACAGCGGAATTTAAAGAGCGGCTGTCAAAAAACGAAACTTTGGACGATTTGTTGCCAGAGGCTTTTGCCGTAGCGCGTGAAACCACGTGGCGCACCCTCAAACAGCGCCAATACGATGTCCAGCTTTTGGGCGGCATGGTCCTGCACCGCGGCCAGATCGCGGAGATGCGCACGGGTGAAGGCAAGACTTTGACGGCCGTGGCGCCGGTTTATCTGAACGCTCTGGAAGGCAAGGGTTTGCATGTGGTCACGGTCAACGATTACTTGGCCCGCCGCGATACGGTTTGGATGGGCCAGGTGTACCACGCTTTGGGTTTGACCGTGGGTTGTATCCAACACGAAAGCGGTTATGTTTACGATCCGGATTTCAAAGCCGAGCCTAAGCATGATGAGGAACGCGACGAGACGGGTTCGTTTCGCGTTGACATGGATTACCTGCGTCCCGTGTCGCGCCGCGAGGCTTACCATGCGGATATCACCTATGGCACCAACAACGAGTTCGGTTTCGATTATTTGCGCGACAACATGGTGGTTTCCGTTGATCAGATGGTTCAGCGCGAATTGCATTTTGCCATCGTTGACGAAGTCGACTCCATCTTGATCGACGAAGCGCGCACTCCGCTTATCATCAGCGGCCCGGCCGAAGAATCCAGCGAAATGTATTACCGTTTCGCGGAGTTGGTTCCGCGTTTGGATGCGGCTACGGATTACGTCATCGACGAAAAGCTGCGCCAAGCCACCATCACGGAATCCGGCATCGCCAAGATGGAACAGTGGTTGGGCGTGGAAAATCTGTACGCTTCCGGTGGCGTTAAATTGGTCCATCACCTGGAAAACGCTTTGCGCGCCCAGACGTTGTATAAATTGGATAAGGATTACGTGGTCAAAGACGGCGAGGTCATGATCGTGGACGAATTTACGGGACGTTTGATGTACGGTCGGCGCTACAGCGAAGGCCTGCACCAAGCGATCGAAGCCAAAGAACATGTCAAAATCCAACGCGAGAGCGTGACTTTGGCCACCATCACGTTCCAGAATTATTTCCGCATGTACGATAAGTTGGCGGGCATGACCGGTACGGCCCTCACAGAAGCCGAGGAGTTCGCCAAGATTTATAAACTGGAAGTCACTGTCGTCCCCACCAACAAAACCAGCCAACGCAAAGACTTGCCAGATCGCGTGTACCGCACGGAAAAGGGAAAGTTCATGGCCGTGGTGCAGGAGATCAGACGTCTGCACGAATCGGGTCAACCCGTGCTCGTGGGTACGGCTTCCATCGAAAAGAACGAGGTCTTGGGTGAGTTGTTGCGCATGGAAGGCATCCCGTACAATTTGTTGAACGCCAAAAACCACGAACGTGAAGGCGAATGGATCGCTCAGGCTGGCCGTCGCGGGGCTGTGACCGTGGCCACCAACATGGCTGGTCGTGGCGTAGACATCATTTTAGGCGGTAACCCGCCAACGCCGGAAGAGACCGGAGCCGTGCGCGATTTGGGAGGTTTGTTCGTCTTGGGTACGGAACGCCACGAAAGCCGCCGCATCGACAACCAGTTACGCGGTCGCGCCGGACGTCAAGGCGACCCGGGCGCTACTCAATTTTACGTTTCCCTGGAAGACGATTTGATGCGCATTTTCGGTTCTGACAACATGCGCAAACGCATGGAGATGTTGCGCATCCCCGAGGACCAACCCATCGAAAGCGGCATGCTGACCAAAGCCATCTCTTCCGCGCAAGGCAAAGTTGAAGGCCACAATTTCGACATCCGCAAACATCTGTTGGAATACGATGACGTGATCAACAAGCATCGCATGGCCATTTACCGCGAACGCCGGCAAATTCTGGAAGACGCGATCAAACCCACAGTGGAAGGCGAGCGCCCGCTCAAAAAACGCGTCTTAGAAGCCGTGGAAAAAGAAATCGAACAAATCGTGTACTTCCACACGGGTTCTGACGATTCGGGTTTGTGGAGTGTGGAAGACGTGGCCAAAGCCCTGAACGGTTTGTTGCCGGCCGGGTTTGAAGTCACGGAAAAATTGGCGGGCATCGAATCGGATTACGAGGGTAAGGCTGATTTGGCTCACAAACGCACGGCCATCATAGAAGAGTGCGTCAAAAAAGCGCACGAGGCTTATACCAAAATCGAGAACGACTTGGGCGACTCAGCTTTGATGGGTGAAATCGAAAAAGGCGTGTTGCTGCGTTCCATGGACGACCTTTGGATAGAGCACCTGGATGCGGTGGACCATTTGCGCCGCGGCATCGGTCTGCAGGGCTACGCCCAACATGACCCGTTGGTGGAGTACAAACGCGAGGCTTATCGGTTGTACAACGAACTGGTATCTCTCATCAACAAACGGGTCGCACACGCAGTCTTTAAAATTCAAATCGCGCGTTCCGCTGCCCCGCGCTTCTTCCAAACCACCAATGCCAATCAGCCTTTGGTTTTCCAGGGCGCGGCCAAGACCGCGGAAGACGTCGCAGCGTCGCAAGCCGCATCGTCCCAGGAGGCTGAAAAGAAGGAAGACATCCGATTCAAAGACGTGGGAAGAAACGATCCGTGTCCCTGCGGTAGCGGCAAAAAGTTTAAGAAGTGCCACGGAGCTTAAAAAAATATGAAAGACGATGCCTTGTTCTGCGTAGGTCAGAAAGCCTTCATAGAAAAAGACGGCAAAGTCTTGGTTTTGAAAGACCCGGTGGAAGGTCTTGATTATCCGGGTGGGAAAATTCAGGTTGGGGAAGCGCGCGACGGTGATGCGTCGAGCCTTTTCGAATCGCTTCAAAGAGAGGTTATGGAAGAAACTGGGTTGACCGTAAAAATCGGCGATCCTTTCGCGGTCTGGTTTCACGCATTTCCGAATACGAGCAGGAACGCGGGCAAAGTAGTTTATCTGGTGGCCTTCAAATGCGAATACGTCTCCGGAGAGATAACCTTGAGCGAAGAGCACAGCGGTTACAGGTGGGTTGATAAAAATGATTACAATGAGGTAGATGACGGCAGCGATTATTTTGACGTTTTGAAAAAATACTTTGGAGCTTAAGCTATGTCGCTCCAGGAAAAGACTTTGGGCAACGATCGTGCCACCGGAATAATAATTCACGACGGCAAGTTGTTGCTTATTCATCGGATTAAAGAAGATAATGAATATTGGGTTTTGCCCGGAGGAACCCAGGAGTTCCCTGAAACCATCGAACAAACATTGGATAGGGAAATGTTAGAAGAGGTTGGAATACAGGTTTTGGATAAAAAGCCGGTATTTTCAATTCAAACTTCAGGTCGAACCGATCATCATTTTTTGATTACCCGGTATAATGGTGACCCAAAAATGGGCGGTCCGGAGCTTGAAAGAATGAATGAGCGAAATGTATACATGTTAGAGCGTGTCGATGTCCATGATTTGGACAATCTTAATATTTTGCCGCCTGAAGCCGCTTTGAAACTCAAGGAATTTTTACGTAACAAATAAGCCTATGATCCTTCGCAATGTTACTCGTGTCGTCACTTTTGATCCGGAAAGCAGCAGGATTTTACTGGTTAAAAACCAAGGTCAGGATTTTTGGTATCCGCCGGGTGGTGGTTGGGAATATGAAAGAGAGAGCATTGTGGAATGCGCTGAACGTGAAGCCTTGGAAGAGACCGGATTGAAAGTATCTGTCAAAAAGCTGCTTTATGCCCAAGAGTTTAGGGTTCGGGATGAGGAAGTGAATTTTGAAACAGTTTGGTTTGCCCTGCCAGCCGCGGGAACGGTTTTGGATCAAACACATGTTGATCAAGACGTGGATGGTAAAGTGGAGTCGGCGAAATGGTTTTCTCGTGAAGAGTTGTCCGATTTCACGGTATATCCTCAACGTCTTAAGGATTCTTTTTGGACGAATCTCGAAAAATTTCTGTCCGACGAGGATCCGTTCATCGGTGTTCGTAAATGATATGCAGAATCACCAGATGCGCTTGCGTAACGAACCTTTCGATTCAATCCTGAAAGGGGAGAAGGTCGTAGAGATTCGACTGCTCGATGAGAAACGTCGCGCAATTGATGTTGGGGATGAAATAATTTTCTCTCGCATGGAAAACCCTGAAGACAAAATTCAAACCAAGGTCACAGGGTTGAAAACCGCGGCCGATTTCGTCGAACTTTTCAGTTCTGTGGATCCGGTCCTGGCCGGTTGGCCGCCAGGCACGAGCCCGGAAAGTGCGGCTGCGGATATGAACAAATATTACTCCATGGAGGACCAGGCGCTTTACGGTGTGGTAGGGATAGAACTGGAAAAATATGACCGTCCCTGAGTTTTCCGAAGCCGCAAAGTCATTCAAAGTCGGCCGGTATCAACATTATAAAGGCGGAATGTACGAAGCTTTGGGTGTAGCCCGTCACAGCGAAAGCCTGGAAGAAGTGGTGGTCTATCGAGCCTTGTACGACAACGGATCTTTATGGGTCAGGCCTCTCAAGATGTTCATCGAAGACTTAGAAGTCCAAGGCGTCAAACGACCAAGATTCGAAAACATCGAAATTATTTAATGTTTCTAACCCCCTCGTTCGTCACCCTAGGATCTCTGTTTTTTCAGCAATTCGTTTTTTATACAGATGCCGAAACAAGTTCGGCATGACGGATGGGCCCGCTCGTTCGTCATCCTGAATTCGTTTCAGGATCTATATTGATTACTTAGATGCCGAAACCCTCCATAGGCGGGCGTGGCAAGTTCGGCATGACCGAAGGGACGTGAGCATGACTAAAAAGAAAGTTTATGAAACAAATAGCATTTAGACTCAAGCCGGGACAGTTTCTAAAAGAAGAAATTGAAAAAGCCGCAGCCGCGGCAGGCGTCAAGGCCGGCGTTCTGCTATCCATTGTCGCTGGTTTGGATCGGGTAGTCCTGCGCATGGCCGGTTCTGAAGCCAACGTCCAGACTGTAAAGACCTGGGAAGGCGATTATGAAGTTGTCTCTGGGACGGGAACGTTCAGCCAGGACGGATGCCATCTGCACATCTCCGCGTCTGATAAAAATGGCAATGTTATTGGCGGTCATCTAAAAGACGGTTGCCGTGTCAGGTTTACGGCTGAGGTGGTCATCGGAGTTTTTGAAGACGCGGTTTATCGGAGATTGCCTGATGCGGATACGGGGTTTAATGAGCTGACCATTGAAAATATATGAAAATCGGCGTAGTAGGCAGCATGCAGTATACGGAACGCATGCTTGAGCTGCGGGATAAGTTGAGGGCGTTAGGGCATGACGCGTACGTCACGGATTTGGCCGTGCCGTTTGTGGGCAAAACGGATGAAGAGAAGGAAATCATCAAAATCGAACAGAAAAACAATAAGGACGCCATCCGCGAATTTTGGCGCATGATGCAGGGTGGTGATGCGATCTTGGTTGCGAATTTCGACAAACACGGAATCGCCAATTACATCGGTGGCAACACTTTTTTGGAAATGGGATTCGCACATGTTTTGGACCAAAAGATTTTTCTGCTGAATCCCATTCCGGAGATGCCGCATTACAAAACAGAAATAGTGGCCATGAAACCCATCGTAATCAATGGGGATTTGTCGTTGATTGCTTGATGCTCTTTTACGTCATTCCTGCGAAGTCGGATAAATCAAAAAGCAAAATTTAAAGAGCAAAATGTTGGTGGCCTTCGGCATTTTATTTACATTCCGAATGTGTCCCGCCGGGACACCTCAATTTTGCTCTTTGCACTTTGAATTTTGCTTTAAAAATATCTGTGTATGAAAAAACCAACCTTGCGGTTGGAGTAGAGTGAACCGCCCGGAAGGCGGAATCTTATTTTTTGTTTGGGGTCGGCTCGTCCCCGTTTCTTGTCGCGTTGAGCGCGATCTCGTCAGTTTGTATCACCCTGACGGAGCGCGGACAGACAAAATGTCAGGAACGTGAACGGGTAGAGTATTGCTTCTCTATGACTTGGTCGATGGTTTCCGGATTGACCGGAGGGGCTGTGATTATTGCCCCTTTGAGCGTCAGTAATCTGACGCCATCGGTTTCCACCACGGCCAGTTTTTCCGGTTCATCGAACAGGTCCATGATGTTCTGTACCTGCCATGTTGGTTTGAGCAGGTACATGGCTTTCGGGTTCGCGAATGCATCCTTGACCCGGAACTTTCCTTGACCCAGGATTGGGTCCGGCCGCTGGCCGTGGCCAGTGTAGCCCATGGCCGAATCCAGACGCTCCAAACCCAATTTCACGTCTTCCGGCCGCACGCCCTTTTGCCACAGGACCAGTCCTTTTTCGATGATGAGGACGTCGAACGGTTTGCCGTTTACATCGCCCACGGTCAGGACGAAGGGCCCTTTGGTCACAGGGGTGGGTAGGAGCTTGGCGAAAATGCGGATAGGCCCGTTAGGGCAATCCAAGTAGGTGGAACGGTACTTCTGCCCGCGCGAATACTGGGCGAAACCGTAATGCAGGACCGCGCTGAAGATCCAGACAAGGGTTCGACCGTCTACATCATGCAGGTGGGCCGGTGTTTCGTAGGGCGTCAGAGGCTCACAGCCTTCCAACGCCTTTTGCGCTTTCGCGTAAAGATTCTGGAAGGTTGTTTGGGACATTTGCGCCTCTCTTGTGCTGTGAAAGTATGCTTTTTGGCTTATCATGTATTTTGCATTTTGTCAACACTAGGGCCTTGCCACAGACGTATTGTTTGTCAATCAATTACTTGATAAAATTCGTGTGTTATGAGCTCTCAAAATCCAGACAACAAATCCGTATCGACCACGGAATCCGACGTCAAACACGTGGAAGTCCAGCCCGGCGTGCACGAAATCACCATTGGCGAAACCGAAGAAAATGCGATTAGTAAGGTGCAAACCGCGATTGAGGAAAAGGCCGCCGACTCCGCAAAACGCATCTCGGTCACTGGGGATTTACCGGAAACCCAAGCCGCCTCACAGGGGTACGCCGCCAGGCTTCTGGAAGCGAAAGCCGCGGCCCTTACCGCTTTACGGAGCACGACTGAGGGAGAGTTGGAGGATGCTTTGGAAGTCTTGAAGGACAGGGTGCCCAGACCAGGAGAAAAGTTTACGGATAAAACAGCCGACGTGGCCAAGACATTGAGAGGCGAGCCACCTATAGACACGAGTGCTCCGTCGATCGAACTTGGAGGTGCGGAACTTTTACATTTACCGGCTGCACTTGAAGGAGCTTTGCTTGAAATGGGTGAATTGTCACCAGATCAAATGCAGGAAATATCGGATATTAACGATTCGCTTAAAGTGCAGATGGAAAAGATTAAGCCGGGGTCTTACGATAAAGCTTTGAGTTCAGATACTTCCAGATTGGCAAGGTTGTTGAAGGCGGGTTTGTCGGCTTGGGAAGCTAGGGATGGGGGAAGGCTTGCCGATTGGACAGAAAAGACGAAAGAATACGCAAAGAAGGTTGGTGGTGATTTGCTGTTCGAAAATAAAAGTACGGTCATGCCTTTAACCGTGGTCTTCCATGGTCTATCCCAACAATCACCAATGATGGAAGGTGAAGGACTTGGATTATTGACTTTGGCTTTACAAGATCAGTCTTTTGCAGGGAAAGTTGCAGAGGCCGCGTTGGCCAAAGGCGATCGGTTTGGAAAGGTTTTGGATCGTATGGCGGCAGAAGGAGGAGCAAAGGCCACGGTTGATTCTTTACATAGATTGTTTGATGGTGACGGCAGGGGATTCGATGAGCAGGAAAACTTTTTCAAAGTCAAAGACAATATTTTGCCCACGCTTTTGAGTGACGCAAAATTTGTGGGGTTATTGTCCCAGCCTGATATCATGAAAAAAATTTATGATATGAGCGCTCAAACCTCACCGGAAACTGTCGGAGCATTGTTGAGCGTCATGGGACGACAGATTGCGGAAGATCCTTCCTTGTTGGAACGTGCTCTGCATCCTTTGGTGTTCCACGAGTTGGCCGTGACCATAGAGGGTTCCATGGACAATGAGTTTGATGCTGAGGGTAAAAAGATGAGCGTGGCCCAGCGCATACGCAACCTGGTTGACACGGGCAAGGAATTGGCTGAAGTGGTCAGGCAAAGGTTGCCGCAAGGCGTGCCCACGGTCCAAAAATTCCCTCGCGCCCAAGGTTAGATCCCGAGATTATCGGCCGCAGGTCAGGCGGTTGACAGAAATTGCCCGTTGGGCATTTTTTTGCTATGCTTTCGGCCATCCTTATGCCTAAACAGACTTCTTCTTTCAGCGGCGTGCCGCGAGTGTCGGTCAAACGCCGTGTGGCTCTCATCGCCCTATTGACGGTGTTGGCAGGATCGCTCACTTGGCCCGTGCCGGCCAACTGGTTGATCGATCAGACGAATAACGCCTTGCGTACCCATTTCGGGCACGTCAACAAGCCGTTCGTCCTTGGTTTGGACTTGCAGGGCGGCACGAGTTTGGAATACGAAGCTGACGTCTCTAAAATCGTCAGCGACAAGCAGGCCGGAGCTTTGGACGGCGTACGCGACGTCATCGAACGCCGCGTCAATTCCATGGGTGTTTCCGAACCCATCGTCCAGACATCCCGTGCGGGCGACAGCTGGCGCGTGTCCGTTGAACTCGCGGGCGTGAAGGATATAAATCAAGCCATTAAGATGATCGGCGAAACTCCGATTCTGGAATTTAAGGAACAGAATACGCAGGCCCAGAATCAGACCTTGAGCGCCGAGGACAAGAAGAAGGTGGAGGACTCGGCCAAGGATGCCAAGGCTAAAGCCGCGGATTTTTTGGCCAAAGCCACCAAAGCTCCTGACCAATTTTCTGATTTGGTAAAAACCGACGCCACGGTGCAGTCTGAAAAAGACAATGGCGGTGAATTAGGTTTCATAAAAGACAACTCGCAATACGGCCAGATTTACGATACGGTCAAAAACTCCAAAGTCGGTGAGATCAAGACCGTGTCCACGGCTAGTGCCGAGTACGTGGTCAAAATCGAAGAGGTCAAGGACGCGGGACAAGAGGTTAAAGCCCGTCATATCTTGATTCAATGGGCTGGTTCGGAACAAGCTCCGACTTCCACGACCCGCTCAAAAGACGAAGCTAAAGCCAAGATCGAAGAGTTGAAGAAAACGGCCACGGCTAAAAACTTCGTTGACCTCGCCAAAAAGAATTCCGAAGAACCGGGCGCGGCCATCACGGGCGGCGATTTGGGTTGGTTCGGCAAGGATGCCATGGTCAAGGCTTTCGAAGAAGCGGCTTTCGGCACGAAGAAAGGCGAAGTTTCCAATCTTGTGGAAACTCAATTCGGTTATCATTTGATTTATAAAGAGGACGAACGCAGCGTCAACGACGTGCGCGTGAGCGCCATCAGCTTCAAGAAAGTCACGGAAGAGGAACTTTTGCCGCCCACGGATATGTGGAAGACCACGGATTTGACGGGTAAGCAATTGAAGAGCGCTGGGGTTGATTTTGATCCGCAAACCGGTTCTCCGATCGTGAGTTTGGAATTGAATGACGAAGGCGCCAAGTTGTTCGCGGACATCACCAAACGCAACATCGGCAAACCGGTGGCTATCTTTTTGGACGGCGAGCCTATTAGCATCCCGACAGTGCAGAACGAAATCCGCGGCGGTAAAGCCATCATCACGGGTCAGTTCAGCGTGGTGGAAGCCAAGACCTTGGCTCAACGCATGCAGTCCGGTGCCTTGCCAGTGCCCATTAAATTGATAGCCCAACAGTCCGTGGGTCCCATCTTGGGCGAATCTTCGGTCCGTGCTTCATTGGTTGCGGGTTTGTGGGGTCTGCTGTTCGTCTCGTTGTTCATGTTGGTTCTGTACCGCTTGCCGGGTTTGCTCTCGGTCATAGCTTTGGGCGTCTACACCCTGCTCTCATTGGCCGTGTTCAAACTATTGCCCGTAACTTTGTCTTTGGCCGGTATCGCAGGTTTCATCCTGTCCATCGGTTTGGCAGTCGACGCTAATGTGCTTATTTTCGAACGTCTCAAAGAAGAATTGCGCAATGGCAAGTCTTACTCCTCAGCCATGGAAGAAGCCTTCCGCCGCGCCTGGCTCTCCATCCGCGACGGCAACGTCACCTCGCTCATCTCGTGCTTTGTCCTGTATTGGTTCACTTCATCCGTGGTTAAAGGTTTCGCTTTGACACTGGCTATCGGCACCCTGTTCTCCATGTTCACGGCCATCACGGTCACCCGAAACCTCATCCGTTGGGTGTGCACGCCAAAAATGGTAGAAAAGTTGGGTTGGCTCATGTTGGTGCCGGCCAAGAAGGAAGAAACAAAATCCTAAATGACCAAAGATTATTGGAATATGAATATAATCAAATTTCGCTGGCTGTGGTACATCGTTTCTGCAGTCTTGATCGGCGGTAGTATCTTGTCTTTGGTCGTTTTCGGACTCAAACAAGGCATCGACTTTACGGGAGGCGCTTTGACCGTGGTGCGTTTTGAAGGAACCCGTCCCAGCCCGCTGGAAGTGGAACCCGTGTTGGCGCCCTTGGATTTGGGCGGCACGGTCATTCAACCGGTTGGAGACATGGACATGAGTTTCCGCACCAAGTCCATCGATGAAGAAACGCACCAAAAATTCCTGACTGCTTTGCGCGGCAAATACGGCACGATTACGGAATTGCGTTTTGATTCCATCGGCCCGGTCATCGGTCAGGAGTTGCGTTCCAAATCCGTTACAGCCTTGATCGTGGTGTTCGTAGCCATCTTGGTATATATCGCGTTTACGTTCCGTAAAGTTTCCGTGCCTGTGGTTTCCTGGAAATATGGCGCTATCACAGCTTTCACGGCTTTGCATGACGTCATCGTTCCCATCGGCGTATTCGCCATCTTGGGCAAAATCCACGGCACGGAAATCGGCACGTCATTTATAGCCGCGGTCCTGACGGTCATGGGTTTCTCGATTCATGACACCATCGTGGTTTTGGATCGCGTGCGCGAAAACCTCCAGCGCACTTCCGGCGTCTTCGAAGACATCGTCAATACTTCCTTGAATCAGACTATCGTGCGTTCGTTGAACACCACGATTTCCACTTTGTTGGCTTTGGTTGCCGTGTGGCTGTTCGGCGGAGATTCGGTTCGCGATTTCGCACTGGCTTTGATTATCGGTATCGCTACCGGAGCCTTTTCTTCGATATTCGTTGCCGCGCCTTTGCTCGTGACTTGGCATAAATACGATGCCAAACGCAAAGCTTTGGCCAGGAGGTAGGGGAAAGAATAAAACGAAAAAAGAAGCGCAAGCTTCTTTTTTCGTTGTCCGCAACAGTTTCGTGGCAAAATGATGCGGATGGAAAACCCGTTCTTAAACGTGAACTCTCCCAGCCTCCGGCCACCCTCCCTTAACGAGGGAGGAGGTTTTCCGGTCGCTTCAGAACCCTCCCTCGTTAAGGGAGGGCAGGGTGAGTTCACGTTATCCAACACGCCCTCTTCTCCCTGCGACGTGGGAACGTGCGACGATTCCCGCATATACACCACCCGCCGCGCCGACCTCCGCCCGGCCGTGCGCGATTACGCGGACAAACTCCACGCCAGGCTGCTGGACATCTACAAAAAATACGGCGCGATCGACGCCAAAGGCATGTACGCCAACGTTTCTGCGCGCAAAGATTTGAAGAACTTCAAAGCCGTCGCGGAGGAGGCGGCCAAGTTGCAGTACGAATTGGAGCAGGTGTTGGACAGCGGGGAGTTTTCGATATACCACGAACTTCCACCCTTACAGGAGTTTCAGAAACTGATCGCGAAAATTGAAGCGCGGGGAGCGAGCGTCTCGTATCTCGGCGATTGGGAGGAATACGAAATGATCGGCGGCCAACTGAACGGTCGGGTGGGATTCCTAGATGGCCGCAGCCTGCCTGTCATAGGCGGTGAGGTCATCGAGAGTGTCTGCGGCCTCGATATTGAAAGTTGTTATGACGTACGCAACGTGGATGGCAAGCTGAACGGCAGCGTGGAGTTGTCGGACGACCATACCCTTCCTGTAATAGATGGCAAATTGGTCAGGGCAATGGGGAATCTCATGATTCAAAACTGCCATAATGTGCACAACGTGGACGGTAAACTCAATGGCCGTGTGAAGTTGCAGAAAGGTTGGACGACGGTCATAGGCGGCGAGCCTATCGAGGAGGTGGGCGGCGTCAGGATTCAAAAAAGTTTTGACGTGCGCAACGTGGATGGCAAGCTGAACGGCAGCGTTGAGTTGCCGGACCGTCGCCGGTTGCCAGTCATAGGCGGCGAGCTGATTGGGGAGGTGGGCGGCGAGGAGATTTTGGGTTGCGCCGACGTGCATAATATTGACGGTAAACTTAACGGTCGCGTAGTTGTGTCCGGCGTCGGTTGGTTGCCCGTCCTCGGCGGCGAGCTTATCAAAGAGGTGGGTGGCTTTGAGATTTTTGATTGCGCCGACGTACGCAACGTGGACGGTAAACTCAATGGATGTTTTACGTTGAGCGATCGCCGCGTGCTGCCGGTCATAGGCGGCGAGATGATCCTGGAGATCGACGGTCACGGAATTCAACTCTGTGAGGTCGTGCGCAATATTGGTGGCAAATTGAATTGCCGTGTGGTTTTACAAAACGGTCGCTGGTTGCCCGTCATAAGCGGCGATCTGATTGAAGAAGTGGACGGCACAGGAATTAGAAGTTGCGCAAACGTTTACAATATTGGTGGCAAGCTCAACGGTATTGTCGAAATCCTATCAAAAGCGGGGAACAAGGTCAGAAAATACGTATTGTTGGGCAAACTCATCGACTGACCGTCCGCTTCAGAACCCTCCCTCGTTAAGGGAGGGTAGGGTGAGTTCACGTTATCCAACCTGGACAAAGTGGTATCAGAAAGGCCAAAACGTCCCCACGAGACCAATAGCTATCACGCAAGTAAAGCTTCGTTGTTGGATGTATCAAATGTGTGTTAGAATAGCCCAATATGGAAGGTCTAAATTTCGACGTAAACGCCATATTGGCCCAAATGGGAAGCAGTCCGTTTTACGCCATGTACTATATTTTTACACATGGCGGATTTTTGGTTTTCCTGTACGCCTTCGGTTGGGCGGCCATCAAGCTTTGGGTGCATTGGCGACAGACGTTGGAGTCGCGTAAAAGGGAATATATCGTGCTGGCCATAGATATTCCTAAGTTGAACGAAAAAGATCCTGGCCAGTCCATGCGTGGCGTGGAGAATATCTTCGCGCATTTGGCCGGAGCGCATTCGCCCACGGGCTGGCGTGAAAAGTGGATGGACGGCAAATACCAGGATCCTTTGTCCATGGAGGTCGTATCCATCGAGGGCCGCGTACAATTTGTCATCCGTTGCCAACGCGTGTTGCGCGATTTGGTGGAAGCCTCGATTTTCGCCCAATATCCTGAAGCTAACATCGTTGAGATTGAGGATTACGTAAAACGCGTGCCTACTTGGTTTCCGGACCGCGATTGGGATTTGTACGGAACAGAAATGGTGCCGGTAAAACCTTTGCCGTTCCCGCTAAAAACCTATCCGGATTTCGAACATACCATGTCCGGTGAGTTTAAAGACCCGATTGCCGTGCTGTTGGAGGGTTTTTCACGTTTAGGGCCGGGTGAGCAGGCTTGGGTGCAGGTTTTGGCTTTGCCTATCGACCAGAAAGGATATGTGGAAAAGGTTACTGGCTTGGTGAAGAAACTCAAAGGCGACGTATCAAGCAAGCCACCCGGAATTCTTGATACGGTCGTGACCGCGCCGTTGAAGATCCTTGGATTTTTCGCGGAAGCCATATTCGGCGGTGTGGCCGCAGCTCCGGCTAAAAAGTCAGACGCCCCGCCGGTCAACAAAATGCTGATGTTGTCTCCAGGCGAGCGTCGCGTATTGGAGAAAGTCGAAGAGAAAGCCTCGAAAATCGGTTATACCTGCAAAATCAGATTTATCTACGCGGCCAAAAAAGCCGTGTTCAAGAAGCCCAAAATCGTGTCGTCTTTCGTGGGTTACATCAAGCAGATGAATTCCAACGACATGCAGGCCCTCAAACCCGAGAGCAACTACGTGGGCGTGAACGGCGCACTGTGGTTTATGCGTGACCGCCGCAACGATTTCCGCAAACGCAAGTTAATAAGTAATTACGTAAACCGTTCAATTTGGTACGGCATGCCGCCATATGAGCTCTCCGTGGAAGAATTGGCGACATTGTGGCATTTCCCGCATACGCATCAAGTCCGGGCGCCGCAACTCAAGAAACAGGACGTCAAATTCGCGGAACCACCCATGAATTTGCCCTTTGGCTAAGGCGTAATACAAACCGAACATGGAAGTGTCTTGGACATTGCCCAGCGAAAATTCGCGGCTTGGATGTCAACATGACATGCGGCATTTTTTACGCTATGATGACATAACTAACGGCTATGCCGGTCCAATATAACCACGACCACGAAAACGAGATAACCTTGTTTGCAGAAACCAACTACCGCGGCCAGCGGCGGCGTTTTGGCATAAAGACAGATGATCGGCGCCGGCATCTGTATGTCATCGGTAAAACCGGTATGGGCAAAACCGTGCTCCAAGAAAACATGGTCATGTCCGACATCATGGCCGGGCACGGCGTGTGCTACGTGGATCCGCACGGCGATACGGCTGAAAAGATTTTGGATTACATCCCATCCAACCGCATCAACGACGTGGTGTATTTCAATCCCGCGGACATGGAGTTTCCCGTGGGTTTCAATATTTTGGACACGGTCAACGATAGCCAAAAACATCTTATCGCCAGCGGTTTGATGGGCGTGTTCAAAAAGATTTGGCCAGACGTGTGGAGCCCGCGCATGGAATACATCCTGCTTAACTGCGTGTTGGCCTTGTTGGATTATCCCGGTGCCACGCTTTTGGGCATTAACCGTCTGCTCGTGGATGCGGATTACCGTTCGCGTGTGGTGGCCAAAATCCGCGATCCCATCGTTAAAACTTTTTGGGTCGCAGAATTCGCCTCATGGTCGGAAAAATACGCCACGGAAGCCATTGCTCCAATTCAGAACAAAGTTGGCCAATTTTTGTCTGCCTCCATTATCCGCAACATAGTGTCCCAGGTGAAATCCACCATAGATTTGCGCAACATCATGGACGAGGGCAAGATTCTTATCGTGAACCTGTCCAAAGGCCGCATCGGTGAAGAGAACATGCGTCTGCTCGGAGGCATGCTCATCGCGCGTCTGCAGATGGCGGCCATGGAACGCGTGGACATGCCGGAAGACGAACGTCGTGACTTCTATCTGTTTGTGGACGAATTCCAAAATTTTGCCACCGAATCTTTTGCCTCCATTTTGTCCGAAGCCCGTAAATACCGTTTGTGTTTGACCGTGGCGCATCAATACGTTGAACAGCTCACGGAAGAGGTTAGGGCCGCGGTCATAGGTAACGTAGGTACGCTTTTGGCCTTCCGCGTGGGCAGCACGGACGCCGAGTTTTTGGAACGCGAGTTTATGCCCACTTTTACTGCCGACGACCTGGTCAACCTGACCAAATACACGATTTATCTCAAGCTCATGGTTGATGGCGTGGCGTCGCCCCCGTTTTCGGCCAATACCTTACCGCCCATCGCCAAATTCACGGGTAACGCACAAAAAGTCATCGCCGTTTCTCGCGAGCGTTACTCCATGCCACGTGCCACGATCGCGGAAAAGGTTTTGCGCTGGAGCGGCATGGAATCCCCATCTTTGCGCGCAACGGAACAACCGGTCGCAGGTCAGGCTGAAAATATTCAGTTGGAACAGATGCCCAAGGTCCCAGATGATTTGGAGGAAGATGTTGGGGGGGGAGGCGAGCAAACCGAATATTTGAGAATCATGCCAGAAAGATTGGCCATGATGACCAAAGCCGCGGCTCAATCCAGCGGCAAGAAAAAGGATAAACCCGCTTTCCAACACACGTGTTCGCGTTGCGGCAAGGTTTGGGAAATGCCCATCCAATTGGATCCCACACGGCCCATGTATTGTTCCGATTGTCTACCCATCATCAGGGAAGAGCAGAAGATGAAGGGTAAAATCAGCAAGTCTGGACCCACGCCAGAACGTTCAGAGCCTGGCAGGGAAATGCAGCGTCCGCCACGCAGACCCGAAGCCAACCGTCCTCGCATCGTAGGACAGATGGATTTGCCGCCCATCCACGAAATCGATCAACAAGAAAAAAATCAAGATGTTCAGGCCAAGAATACGGTCAATCCCAAGGGACTACTGGAAGAGTTAGAACGTATCAAAGGCAAGGCCATCGAGACCAGTAAGAATAGGGTAGAGAGGCGCATGGACAGGCCAACTCAAAATCAAGGACAACAATCGCGTCAGGATAGGCCGGCTCAACCCTCCAATCAACCCAAGCCAGGTAACGCCCCGAGTCCGCGTAGGGAAGATAAGGAACATAAAAAACCCAAGTTGGACGTAGGCGAATATTTCTCAAAATTCGAGGACTTGCCCGAGAAGGGTTCGGACGAAGGCGGAAGAGTGGAGTCAGCGGAAACGCCGGTACAAAAAACTCCGACGATTGTTTTCAAAAAGCCAGGAATCAATCCGCCCTTGCCTCCGCACTTGCGAGCGTCCACTGAATATCCGACCATGGGCAACGCGGCCAAACAGAACATCGAGCAGTTGGAAAGACGCGCGGCCAATCCGCCGCGACCGGAGCAAAAACCCCGGGTAGCCACTCCTCCCTCACCGCCCACGGTGGGCAAAACCTTGAATCCCGGACAAAAAATAACCTTTTGAAGTAAAACGTAACTCGAAAAGTCCATATGCCAGAAACGATCAAATACCAAACTTTCGACGGCATCAATATCGTCGGCGATTGGACGCCCGTACCCACTACGGTCGGCGTCGTCGTTTTCTTGCATATGATGCCCAACGACCGAAAGTCTTGGGCTCCGTTCGCACAGGTGCTTTCCAAATATAACGTGGCTTCTTTAGCCATCGATATGCGGGGCCATGGGGAGAGTACGACCACCATCAACGGTGACAGGTTGGATTATAAAAAGTTTTCCGATGCGGAGCACCAGAAATATCTGAATGACGCCATCGGGGCCGTGGAATGGCTGGTGGCCAAGAAATATCCAAAAAAACAGATTATGATAGTAGGCGCCTCCATTGGCGCCAATGTGTCACTGTGGATGCTGCGACAAGAGCCGCTTTTAGCAGGTGCGGTATTGCTCTCGCCCGGTGATTATCGGGGCATAGACGCGACGGAGGAGGCGGAATACGTCAAACCTCACCAGTCGGTGTGGGCAGCGGGTTCGGATTCCGACGATCCAGAGGCGTATGAGGCGGCTAAGGCTTTGATTGGCGTCGTGTCCTCGGAACGCAAGGCTTTTGTGCCCTATAAAAACGCTGGACATGGCGTACATCTATTCACTTCGGACCCAAAACTAATGGAAAATTTAGCAGTATGGATTAAAGAATCGCTATCTTTGCCGCGAGCTTGATTATCCACCATTGACTTGGGGCTTTCAGGGGTAAATCATATAAACATGAAAAGCGTGTTTTTGAATCCTTTTAAATTCATTTTGCCGTTGCTGGCCTGTGTTGCGTTTCCTATTTCGGCATCCGCCGCAACCGCGTCCAAAACCATAGAACCGAGTTTAAAACCTGAAGCCGTGGAATTCGCTCAGAAAAAAGGGGATTTTGTAGCGGCGGTGGTCATGGATGCGCAGACCAAAAAGATCTTGTACTCCTTGAATCCAGACAAACCTTGGTCAGCCGCGAGTTTGACCAAATTGGCCAACGCTCTGGTTTTTGTGGATACCAAGCCGGCTTGGAATAAGGTAGTATCCATCCTTTCCAAAGATGAAGTCGGCGGCGGGCGACTGCGCGTATCCAGCGGCGCCACCTTGAGCGTGCGCGACATGCTGTATTCCAGCATCGTGGGCAGCGCCAACAACGCGGCTACGGCCTTGGCTCGGGTGAGCGGTTTGGGACTGACAAAATACGTCAAAGCCATGAACGTCAAAGCTAAAGCCTTGGGCTGCACCAATACTGTCTTCAAGGATGCTTCAGGTATGGACCCGGGGAATATGACCACAGCCCGCGATATGGCAAAAATTGCCTCAGTAGCTTTCAACAAAACTGAGATAAAATCACCAGCCTCGACCGCTGCTTATACTTTTCGTATCCGCAATACAGGCCAAGTCAAAACCATACGCAACACCAACCAACTTCTGTTGGATGAGGATAACGGTTTGTATGTTTTAGGCGGTAAAACAGGCTATCTGGACGAAGCTAAAAACAATCTTACCATCCGGGTTAGGCCAGACCGCTACAATTCCACCCAAGAGCTCATCATTGTGGTTTTGGGTGCGGATGATCGTGTTAAATCCTTCGACTCAGCCCAGAGGCTTGCCCAATGGGCTTGGGAAGCGTATGATTGGCGAACGCCAAAATTGGCGGCCAATTATGGATCTTCAGCGCCTTAGACGACGTTTACAGGAATTGAAACAGCCTTCCTACCGCCTCCAACAGGCGGCGCGTTCATATTATCAGGATTTGGGTCAAACTTGGGATTCTCTCTCAACCTGGCCAAAAGATTTACGTGCCGCGTGTGCGGATTTAGCCTGGTCGCCGTTGGAATTGACGGACACCAAGGAAAGCCGTGAACCGGAAAGCATAAAATTTGCGTTCAAGACGCAGGATGCGCATTATGTCGAGACCGTGTTTATGCGTCACGACGACGGTCGGAATACGGTATGCGTAAGCTCGCAAATCGGTTGCGCCATGGGGTGCGCGTTTTGCGCCACGGGCGCTTTGGGCATCAAGCGAAACCTGACGGCGGAGGAAATCGTGGATCAAATCATCCAAGCCGCGCGTTATGTCAAAGCCAAAAACGGAAAAATTACGAATATTGTGTTCATGGGCATGGGCGAGCCGTTCAACAACACGGACGAAGTGTTCGCGGCCATCAAAATCCTAACTTCTCCGGAAGAGTTCGGTTTGGGCGCGCGCCACATCAGTATTTCCACCTGCGGCATAGTTCCCGGCATCGAGCGTTTGGCCAAGGAATTGCCGCAAATCAATCTGGCCATCTCCTTGCACGCGCCTAATCAAGAGGTGCGCGCTAAAATTATGCCTGTTTCCAGAGCCTATCCGTTGGACAGATTGATGCGTGCCCTGCGTGCGTATATGGATTGGACGCATCGCAAGGTCATGTTCGAATACATCATGCTGGATGGCTTGAATGATAGTCCGGAAGACGCCCAGGATTTGGCGGATTTGTTCCAAGAACACCGTCATTTGGCGCATGTGAATCTCATAAAATACCATGACACGGAAGAGGCGAGATCATCAGATTTAAAACTATCTCATCTCACGCTCAGGCCAACAAACGACGATCGTATCAAGGCCTTCCAAAACGTACTCAAACGTCGCGGCATTTCCGTTACGCGCCGCGTGTCCTTCGGTGAAGAGATCGACGCCGCCTGCGGCCAACTCGCCGGTAAATTGACGACTAAAGATTAAGGAAAGGGTTGGGGATTGGTAGCTGGGGGAGATGGCTCGAGTAGTGAGTACGTCCGATGGTCCGAATATCCGATTGCCGACGGTCAGTCCGAACCTCATAACCATTCGAATTTGAATCTTTTCCTGCCCGACCGTAGCTTTAGCGAAGGCGGGTTGATGTTTGGTAATTCCTCCATAGGCGGACAGGTCGAATTTGGTTATTTTGTAGGTTATGATAAAAAATATTAAGCATAAAAAACCTAAGATTCTGGTCGCCATGTCGGGCGGTGTTGATTCATCCGTAGCCGCGGCTCTTTTGGTGCGGGCTGGTTATGACGTGACTGGCGGTTTCATTAAAAATTGGTCTTCGAGCAAAGATCCCATGTCCGGCGAATGCACCTGGCGCGCCGATCGACGAGACGCCATGCGCGTGGCTGCGGCTTTGGACATACCTTTGCTGACTTTTGATTTTGAAAAACAATATCGCGAACAGGTCGTGGCGGAATTATACAAAGGCTATGAGTCCGGCGAGACGCCTAATCCGGACGTTTTGTGCAATGAATACGTTAAATTCGGTCTGTTTTGGGATAAAGCCAAAAAACTGGGTTTTGATGGTATGGCGACCGGGCATTATGCGAGGACAGCGTCGCACGTCGCACGTACAAACCTCCCAGGGACGCGGGACCCCTCGACAAGCTCGGGGCAGGCAATGCGACGTGCGACGAAGTTGGTCCGCGGCCTAGATCCCAACAAGGACCAGTCATATTTTTTATATCGCGTGGGGCAAGAGGCTTTGAGCCACACCTTGTTTCCCATCGGCGGCATGAAAAAGGCCAAAGTTAGGGAATTGGCGCGTAAGCTCAAGATTCCAGTGGCGGAGAAACCGGATAGCCAAGGCATCTGTTTCATCGGAAAGATAAATTTGGGTGATTTTTTAAGCAATAAGGTCAAGTCGCGCCCTGGAGAAATCTCTACCCCCGAGGGCGAGATCATAGGTCGTCACGATGGCTTGCACCTGTACACCATCGGGCAACGCCAGAGGATAGCCGTGGCCGGAGACCATGCCTGGTACGTGGCGGAAAAAGATTTGGCCAACAATCGCTTGGTTGTCGTAGACAGGCCGGACCATCCATATTTGGAGTCCAAAGACATCGTGATGGGGGATTTGCATTGGATAGCCGGAAAGCCACCAGAGATGCCGTTTAAAGCCTCAATTCAAATACGTTATCGGCAAGAGGCCCAAGCTTGCACAGTATCCTTGGCTACGGGCAAAGCTTTGGCCGAAGCAAGATTCTCAAAACCCGTCAATGCGGCGGCCATCGGTCAATCGGCCGTGATTTACAGTGGCCGCGAATGCCTGGGCGGTGGCGTCATTCGCCTAATCAAGCATTCGTGATAGCATACCGCCCAATTATGCCAAAAGAGAGATCCGCCAATTTTCAGTGGATATCCTTGGTCTATTTGGTTTTGTTCGCCATGGCCGTATTTGCGCCATCGTTGGTGCATAAGGATTATTTTGGCATTCCAGAGCAACACGTGGAGGAGTTTTTGATTTTC
Organism: uncultured Gammaproteobacteria bacterium; assembly: GCA_964604275.1. Lineage (GTDB taxonomy): Bacteria > Patescibacteriota > Patescibacteriia > 2-12-FULL-60-25 > 2-12-FULL-60-25 > MWCR01. Next base: position 47,108 of record CAZRYH010000003.1, on the reverse strand, counting down.
CTATTCGGTTTTGCGGGCATAACCATCTTCATGTTGTACGAACGGTTGATGGAGACCAAAGAAAAAGAAGAAAAGCAGATGCGCGACGCGTGGGAAAACGCCAAACGCGAATTGGTTTCGTCATATAAATACATCGGCTCGCTCAACCGGCAGATGGAGATGCTCAAAAAACTGACCAACGACACCAGCGTTTCCATTATGGAACAGGATCGTTTGGGCAAGGATTTGTTGCAATCCCTAGCCACAGCGGCCGCGGCCAACGTGGGCGGCAAGACGGCCACTTTGCGCTTTGTGCATCTAGAGAAGCTGCGCACTGAACGCGAAGTGCACAGTACAAGTGGTAGCAACGGAAACGGCAATGGCAACGGCAATGGGCAGACGGCAACATCCATCCCTGTGGCCAACAAAGACTTGAAGCGTGCGCACGAAGAGAGAAAATCCTATCTGCATCTAAATGGTGAAGGTCAGAATTTATTGGTCGTGCCTTCCGATAAGCGCCAAGGCGAGGTTAAAGCATTTTTGATCGTGCATGCGGCGCCTCCGGAAAACGAGGAATTCGACCCCAGCGTTCTAAAAGTCTTCGCCAACCAAGCTGAGCTTGTTTACGGTTCGTTGCGCAAAGAGGATTTGTCGCAGAGGCCGCCCATGGATCTTGTGGACGCGGCCACCAAAAAACCCACGGGCGAGATAGAATAAACGTCGCAGTGGTCGCACTGCCGGTCCTGAGCTTGTCGAAGGGTCCCGCGTCCTTTCCGTCATGCTGAACTCGTTTCAGCATCTCGGACCATCGGACGGGCCCGGATCATCGGACGTACTCCGTACTCAGTACTTTGTACTTCAGTTTTCGGAGTTGCCATCCATGGACAATGACGTTAATCTATTGCAGCTATGAAAGGCTTAACAACCAACGAAATCCGGCAGAAGTTCCTGGATTTTTTCAAAGAAAAAGGGCATGCCATCTTGCCCTCGGCTTCGCTTATTCCGGAAAACGATCCCACCGTCCTGTTTACAACGGCTGGCATGCACCCGTTGGTCCCGTATCTTTTGGGTCAACCCCATCCCATGGGCCAACGTTTAGCTAGCGTGCAAAAATGCGTGCGTACGGGTGATATCGAAGAGGTGGGGGACAATCGTCATCTGACCTTTTTTGAGATGTTGGGAAATTGGTCTTTGGGAGAATATTTCAAACAAGATGCCATCAGCTGGTCCGCAGAACTCCTGACCAAACCAGAATGGTTTGATATCGATCCCCATCGTTTGTACGCCTCGGTTTTTATGGGCGATGACGATGCGCCTCGGGACGAGGAATCCGTGGCGTTTTGGCAGGCCCAATTTGAGGTGCGCGGCATTTCGGCGGATGTAGGGTTGCCAGAAGTGGACGAACCGGCCATTGGCGACGTGGGTCCGCGCATTTACGCATATCCAAAAAAGCAGAATTGGTGGGGCCCGGCTGGCCAAACCGGCCCTTGCGGCCCGGATACGGAAATATATTTCGATACGCGTCGGCCGCATGATCCGGCTTTCGGTCCCAAGTGTCATCCGGCTTGCGATTGTGGACGTTTTATCGAGATTTGGAACAACGTGTTCATGCAGTACGATAAACGCGAAGACGGCAAATTCGCGGTTTTGGCGCAGCGGAACGTGGATACAGGCATGGGGCTGGAACGTATGGCTTGCATCCTGCAGGGCGTTACCACGGTTTTTGACACGGATACCTACAAAAAGCTGTTCCAAGCCTTTACCCAGGTGTTTGGCGTTGAATATGGCCTAGATGCGGACAAGGACAAATCCCTGCGCATCATCATGGACCACTTCAGGACGGCCACGTTTATCATCGGCGATCCGCGCGGCGTAACCCCGTCCAACATCGGGCAAGGTTATATCGTACGGCGCCTGATTCGCCGTGCGGTGCGTGAGGCCAAGCGTTTGGGCGTGACCACCCCGATTTCCGGTACCCTGGCCCAAGCGGTCATCGAAAACTACAAGGGTGCCTATCCTGAACTGGAGCAAAACGCCCAAAGGATTGTGGATGAGCTGGCCAAGGAAGAAGCCAAATTCGCGGCCACCCTGGAACGTGGTCTCAAGGAATTCGAAAAGATGATGGCCGCGGGCGGTACGGTTACGGGTGAACAAGCCTTTGTCTTGTATTCCACCTACGGCTTTCCAATCGAGTTGACCGAAGAATTGGTCAAAGAGCATGGGGGTAACGTGGACAAAAACGTGTTTCAAGCCGAATTCAAGAAACATCAAGATCTTTCACGTACGGCTTCTGCCGGCACATTCAAGGGTGGTTTGGCCGACCATTCGGAAGAGGTGACCCGTCTCCATACGGCCACGCATCTGCTCCACCAAGCCCTTAGGACGGTCTTGGGCGACCATGTAGGCCAAAAGGGGAGCAATATCACGGCCGAGCGTCTGCGGTTCGATTTTACGCATACTGAAAAGATGACTCCTGAACAGATCGAAAAAGTTCAAGATTTGGTGAATGAAGCCATCCGTAAGGATTTGGCCGTCTCTTTTCAGGAGATGACCGTACCAGAAGCCAAGGCCGCAGGCGCCATCGGTCTGTTTGAAGACAAATACGGGGCCAAAGTCAAAGTCTACACCGTGGCCGATCCGTCGGATCCGCGCGGATTCTATTCCAAAGAGATTTGCGGTGGCCCGCACGTGGAGCGCACGGGCTCTTTGGGGGCTTTCAAAATTCAAAAAGAAGAAGCCGTAAGCGCCGGAGTCCGTCGCATCAAGGCGACGTTGAACTAAGTCAAAAACCTTAAAATTTGGCTTAAATAAAGCAAATTGTTAAAAACAACTTTAGCCAATATGCAAACCTTTGGCTAAATCAAGCCATAAAGCTTGCTTTTTTGCGGTTGTTTATCTATAATTACAGCCATTATATTGTGGATAAAAATCATACGCCCATGAGAGCCACCTATGTCAAATAGAGCCACCTCTCCAAATAAGGATTTCCTGATGGTGAGGGGCGTCGTCGAGGAGAATTTACCCAGCGCGATGTTCAAGGTGCGGTTGGAAAACGGCCACACCATTTTGTGTCATTTGTCTGGCAAGTTGCGCATGAACCGCATTCGTCTGACCCCTGGTGACGATGTTCAGGTGGAAATCACACCTTACGATTTGACAAAGGGGCGGATAACCTTTAGATTATAGCCCGCTTATGCCGATAGGAGGGATCGGCTGAGCTTGCTTCTACCCAATTTTTAATCCATCCCTAAGTCTTGGGATCAAGAAACACATGAAGGTCCGCGCATCAGTAAAAACAATCTGCCGCGACTGCAAAACTATACGGCGCAAGGGCCGCGTGGTCGTGATTTGCAAGAAGAACCCCAAGCATAAGCAGCGCCAAGGGTAATTTTAATCAGACATAGATATTATGGCCCGTATTGCAGGCGTAGTCCTACCACCCAATAAGCGCATCGCGATTGCGCTCACTTACATTTACGGCATTGGTCACACCACGGCCGACAAGATCGTCAAGATGGTTAAAATTGACGAAAGTGTCCGCGCCAAGGATTTGACCGAAGCCCAAGAAAAGTTGTTGCGCGACGCCGTGGAAAAACACATCAAGGTGGAAGGCGAACTGCGCCGCGAGAAGATGGCCAATATCAAGCGCCTTAAGGAGATCGGTAGCTTCCGCGGTACGCGCCACATCAAGGGTTTGCCCGCTCGTGGCCAACGGACCCGCACCAACTCGCGCACCGTGCGCGGCAACGTGCGTCGCACCACAGGCTCGGGTAAGCGTAAGCTTGAAAAGACGTAATCTATTAGGATGATTTAGTTATGACTGAACAGACCGCGAACGTGGTAGCCGAAGCGCAAACCACGGAAACCAAAAAGGTTGCGCCCAAAAACCGCAAGAAGGGCAAACAAGCCAAGCAGGCCCCGCATGCCCGCGTTTACATTCAGGCTACCTACAACAACACCCTGATCACCATCACGGATTTGAACGGCAACGTGTTGGCTTGGTCTTCGGCCGGCCACTGCGGCTTCAAAGGTCCCAAAAAGGCCACTCCGTATGCTGCTTCCGTGGTCGTCAGGAACTTGTTGGAAAAAGTCTCGCAGGTCGGGTTGAAGGATGTGACCATTATGGTCAAGGGCGTGGGCCAAGGCCGCGAAGGCGCCATCCGCGCGTTCAACACCAACAACATCAACGTGGTGAACATCAAGGACGTTACCCCGATTCCCCATAACGGCTGCCGCAGACCGCGCGCTCGCAAGTTGTAATCCTCATTCCTACTACCTATGGCACGCATTTTATCGAGTTCATGCAAACTCTGCCGCCGCGAGGGCGAAAAGCTGATGCTTAAAGGCGCACGCTGTCTGTCGTCCAAGTGCGCAGTGGCACGCCGCGCATATGTTCCTGGCGCGCATGGTCCGACCAGCCGCACCCGCACCACGGACTACGGCAAACAGTTGCGCGAAAAGCAAAAAGCCAAGCGCTTATACGGGATTTCGGAAACCCAATTTGCCAACTATTACAAGAAGGCCGTCAAAACCAAGGGCGATTCTGGTTTGGGATTGGTTCGCATGTTGGAAATGCGTTTGGACAACGTGCTGTACCGCGCCGGTTTTTCCAAGAGCCGCGCCGCCGCCCGCCAAGTCGCCAGCCATTCCCATATCAACATCAACGGTCGCAAAGTCAACATCCCTTCGTACCAGGTCAAACCGGGCGACATCCTGACCATCCAAGCTCGCAAGCAGAAGGCCGCGCCCTGGAAAGCTTTGGCCGAAGAGCTGAAGAACCGCGAGTTCCCGTCTTGGTTGACCGTGGATTCGGGCGAATCGACAATCAAGGTTACGAGCACGCCGAGTGGCGACGAGCTCAAACAACCCTTTGATCCAAAACTCATCATTGAGTATTATTCGCGCTAACCCACGCGTATGGAGTCCCTTCTTCTTCCAACAAAAATACAATTTAAAAAAGGCGAGCGCCCCAATGAGGGTATGCTCGTGGTGGAGCCTTGCACTCCAGGATATGGCACCACTTTGGGTAACGCCATCCGGCGCGTGTCGCTATCATCTCTGCCCGGAGCGGCCGTGACTGCGGTCAAAATCCGCGGCGTGGATCACGAATTTTCAACCGTCCCACACGTCAAAGAGGACGTGCTGGAAATCATCCTGAACCTCAAAGCGCTCCGCATGAAATTGTTCGCCCAGGAACCGGTCAAACTTTCATTGACCGCCAAAGGCGAAGGTCCGGTCACTGCAGTCAACTTTGAAAAGAACGCGGACGTTGAAATCGTGAATCCGGAATTGACCCTGGCCACCCTCACGGACAAAGGCGCAACCTTTGAAATGGAAGTGACCATCTCACCGGGACGCGGTTACCGCAGCACGGAAGAGAGGCAAAAAGAAAAGTTGGATTTGGGAGTAATCGGCATCGATGCCCTGTACAGTCCGGTGCTAAGCGTGTCCTATCAAGTTGAGGCTACGCGCGTGGGAGAAAAGACCGACTACGACAAACTCACCTTGCGCATAGAAACCGATGGCACCTTGGATCCTCTGGATGCCTGCAATCAAGCCGTGGATACGCTTTTGGACCACATGAACCTGCTTAAGAACCTGTCGTACGAGACGGAGGAGTAAGGAGCTCGTACCGCGTACAGCGTACCAAGTACGAAGTACGGAACGATCCGAATGAATCAATAATTATGAGACACCGACGCGTAGGAAAGACTTTAGACCGCAAAAACGGGCCGCGCCTGGCGCTGATGCGCAACTTGGCGACCTCGTTGGTTTTGTACGAACACGTGAACACCACGCTCGCCAAAGCCAAGGCGGTCAAACCCATTGTTGAAAAGCTTATCACGACCGGCAAACAAAAGTCGTTGGCTTCGCGTCGCAAACTGGCGGCCTACCTGACTATTGAATCCGCGGTCAATAAGATTTTGGAAGAAATCGGCCCGCGTTATGCGGACCGCAAGGGCGGTTATTTGAGAATAATCAAACTGGGTGCGCGGCAGGGCGACGGAGCCGAAATCGCGCAGATCCAATTCGTAAAGGAATAAACCTATGGCATGGAGCAAAAGACCGGGAATGCCCCGGATAACACGGCAAACCTTGGAAGTAGACGCAGCTGACCAACCAGTCGGACGTTTAGCGACCAAAATCGCCATGGCCCTCATGGGTAAGGATCGCGCGGATTACGCCCCCCATACGGACATGGGTTCGGCCGTACGCGTTTTAAACGTTAGCAAAGTCCACTTTACGGGCAAGAAAGCTTCCCAAAAGAAGTATTTCAGCACTTCTGGTCGCCCGGGAGGCTTGAGAGCCGTTCCTGCGCAAAAGTTGTTGGACGAACGTCCGGAAGAAGTGATTCGCCACGCTGTCAAATACATGTTGCCCAAGAATAAGCTCCAGACGCTCCGTTTGAAGCGATTGACTTTCGTTAAATAAGACCTATGCCAGAAGCAGCCAAGAAAAAAGCGGCCACCGAAAAGAAGGAGCCGGCCAAAAAGACGACCAAGGCCAAGGAAGAAAAGAAGCCTCGCGCCCCCAAAAAGTCTGAAGAGGAAGTGGTGGCTACGGAAAAGGCCGAAACCCCGACTTTGGCCATGGAGAACGACCAGGAGACCGCGGCCAAAGCCGCCAAATCAGGTTCGTTCATTCCTGCCATCGGACGCCGCAAAACGGCCATTGCCAGGGTGCGCTTGATCAAGAACGGCAAAGGCACCGTAGTGGTCAACAACCGCGCTTACGACGAGTATTTCAATACTTACGAATTCCGCAACCAGGTGTTGGCCCCGTTGAAAGCCGTGGGTCAAGACTCTTCAGTGGACGTGAGTGCTCGTGTGTTGGGTGGCGGCATGCGTGGTCAGGCAGAAGCCGTGCGCCATGGCATCGCCCGCGCGCTCATCGTGCTCAACCCGACCTTCCGCAAGACTTTGAAGAAACTTGGTTTCCTGAGCCGCGATCCCCGCGAACGCGAACGCAAGAAGCCGGGCCTCAAGTCCGCTCGCCGCAGTCCGCAGTGGAGCAAGCGTTAATCAAAAAATTCAAAAGACCCTGTTCAAGCAGGGTTTTTTTGTATAGAAAAAAATGAATTGGGGATATGGAACTTTTATCGTTGTGGTTCTTATAGCCACCGGTGTTTTAAAGATGGTTTCATGATAAAATCTCGTTATATGAAAAATATTCCCGATAAAAAATCCGCGAAAGCGCTTGGAATGTATGTGATATTGGTCTGCGGCGTGATTGTGGTTTTAGGCATTGTTGTCTTAGGTTTGCTCATGGCTAAAGGCGTTATACCCACCACCATGAAAGAGTTTGAGAAAAAGATGAGCGAAACCTCGCGTAGCAAGCACGAAAAAGTTGCCGAAGATTTATCCAGACAACTGGGAGTTAAAGTGAGCAGTAAAAACGCATGGAATATCACAACTTTGAATCAAGCCATCCCGCGTCCTGTAGGGTCTTCAAGTGTTATAGACTATTCAACAACCGCAGGTGCATTCATTAGGGTAAATTCTGATCCTAAGGAGTTTTCTTCGGTGCGGGAGCGAAGCCAAGTTGAAAAAAGCCAATATAATGGTTTTGAAATCGACATTATGGAACGAGGGGATCGACCCATCCCCGGAAGCGTACGTAATGCCGTGTATTCATGGATATTCGAAGGACCCGAAACGAATGTTTATTCAGCCAAGAGGCCGGATACTGACGACTGGTATATCATTAAGATAAATACTATAGGGAAAGACCCTGAAAAATTTGAAAAAATGAAAATTAATCTTTTTAATTGGTTTAAGCCGACCGGAAACAGCCCTTTTTGATATGAAAAAAGCGCAGCCTCAGGGTGTTGAGTCCTGTCGGATGCGCTTGATTGGAGGTTAGAGAATGTTGGCGCTTTGAAACGCGGGTAGAGAATTTCGGCCCGTTACCTCTGAGATGAGGTCGGCGAATTCCCTGGCCGTCAGCGGCAGGGTCGCAACATGCCACCTTTGTGGGACATGTCGATTTCGCCGGCCACGATGACCTTGGGCGACACGGGCTTGTCGAAGTACTCGACCATCTCGCCAGTGAAAGACCAAAGGGTGCCTTCGAGGTCATTGCTCGTGAGTGACGTGAACAGGACCTTCGTCCAAAATTGACAGGTATTAAAATACCTAGTAACTTACTAGGTATTATGAGATTGAGGATTACGGCCAAAAAGGCGCGTAGGGAAGGCATCAACTTGGACGGGCGCGAAAAGATCGCCCGGATTTTGGCGCGGAAACCGTATGCTCCGGGTATGCACGGGCCAACCAGCCGGACACGTCAGACGGATTACGGCAAACAATTGCGCGAGAAACAGCGCGCCAAGTTGATTTATGGCATCAGCGAGCGTCAGTTCCATAATTATTTTGAAAAAGCCGCCAAGATGCAGGGTGACACTTCGTTGAATTTGATGGTCATGTTGGAGCAACGTTTGGACAATGTGGTTTACAGGTCAGGATTGGCCAAAACGCGTGCCGCGGCGCGACAAATGGTATCGCACGGTAACTTCCAGATGAACGGCAAAAAAGCCAACATCCCATCCATACAGGTGAAATCCGGAGATATGATCCAGGTCAAAGATAACAAGCTGAAAAATACGATGTGGCAAAATTTTCTGGCTAATCCTTTGCAAGTCCAAACGCCTTCCTGGATTAACGTCACTTTGAAGGATTTGAACATTAAAGTGCTATCGAAACCGAGCGGAGAAGAGCTCAAGGAACAGTTCGACCCTAGATTGATCACCGAGTTTTACTCGAGATAAAATATAAACAATATTATGGAGGAACGTGATAGCGTTGACGGCTTCAGGTTTCCCGCGGATAAAGGGCGTGAAGAAAAACATGCCATTTTTTTGTTGGACGGCATGCATTGCTCGTCGTGCGCCGCGCTTATCGAACGCGGTTTGAAAAAAACACCAGGTGTCAAAGAAGCGCACGTGAATTTTGCGGCAGAGAAAGCCAGGGTGTCGTTTGATCCAAATCGCATCGACGAACAGGGAATTGTGGAACGGGTTAGGAAGATCGGTTACGGTGCCACTCTGGCCAATAAAGCAGATCCGGAAGAGGAGCGTTTGCGACGCTCCAAAGAGACGAATTCCTATCGCAGAAAATTTCTGATCGGCATGGCCTTGAGCTTGCCCATGCTGTATTTCATGTTGCTGGACTTTTTCGGTTTCCTGCCCGGGAGCCAATTCCTACTGCCTTGGGTCGGAGCCGTTTCGTTGCTGCTGACTATGCCCGTACAGTTCGTCATAGGTGCGGGCTTCTACAAAGGAGCGTGGTCCGCGTTGCGCATGAAAACATTCAACATGGATTCCCTGATAGCGATCGGCACGACTACGGCATTCGTTTACAGCTTGGTGGATTTCGTCATATACGTAGTGAATAACGGCAGTTTAATCGGCCTCAATGGATCCAAAATACCCGAATTGTATTTTGAGACTTCGGCTTTCCTGATCACGTTCGTATTATTGGGCAAATGGTTGGAATACAAGGCCAAAAGCAGGACGTCAGATGCGGTCAAGAAACTCATAGGACTGCAGGCCAAAACCGCGCGCGTGATGCGCAACGGCAAATCGTATGACGTTCCGATCGAACAGGTTGCAGAAGGAGATATTGTGATGGTTAGACCCGGTGAAAAGATTCCGGTGGATGGCGTGATCGTAAACGGTTCCTCGGCCGTGGACGAATCCATGTTGACTGGCGAAAGTCTACCGGTTGAAAAATCAGCAGGGGACAAAGTCATTGGCGCGACTTTGAACAAGACCGGAAGCTTTGAGTTCAAAGCAAGTCATGTTGGTGGCCGGACCGTGTTGGCACAAATCATCAAACTAATCGAAGAAGCCCAAGGTTCGCGCGCACCCATCCAGGCTTTCGCGGACCGCGTATCGGCTTGGTTCGTGCCCATGGTCATTGGACTTGCGATACTCACTTTCTTGGTGTGGTTTTTGATTTTGAACGCGTCACTGGCGTTTTCGCTCATGGCTTTTACGGCCGTAATCGTTATCGCGTGTCCGTGCGCTTTGGGATTAGCGACACCTACGGCAATCATGGTCGGCACGGGTAAAGGAGCGGAATACGGCATCCTGATAAAGGGCGGCGAACCCTTGGAGGCAGCCAATAAAATCAAAGCCGTGGTGTTCGACAAAACCGGTACCTTGACCAAGGGAAAACCAGAGGTCACGGACGTGATCAGTCTTGGAGAATCTGACGAAAACGAGGTGTTGGAAATCGCGGCTTCCTTGGAAACTCGATCAGAACACCCTTTGGCCGAAGCCATTTGTCGCTTTGCGGAAGAAGAAGGTTTGGAATTGGATGAGGTCAAGGATTTTAAAGCCATTCCAGGTCACGGAGTTCAGGGTAGGATAGGAGATAGAATCTATTATTTTGGAAACAGACGTTTGGTTACCGAGACCCTTGGCTTGGACGCTAAATCCGCGGATCGCAAAATGAAAAAGTTGGAAGAGGACGGAAAGACGGCCATGATCCTGGCGGATGGTCAACGGGTTTTGGGTATTGTGGCAGTGGCCGATACTTTGAAGGAATCTTCGGCTAAAACCGTTTCTGATTTGTTGGGTATGGGCATCGAGGTTTACATGCTGACAGGCGACAACCAACGAACGGCCCAAGCCATAGCCAAACAGGCAGGAATAAGTCACGTGTTGGCTGAAGTGCTGCCTGACGGTAAAGCTGGAGAGATAAAAAGGCTCCAAGACAGCGGCATCAAGGTTGCTATGGTGGGAGACGGCATTAACGATGCACCGGCGTTGGCACAAGCGGATTTGGGTATGGCCATGGGGAGCGGCACGGATGTGGCCATGGAGGCCGGAGGCATCGTGCTCATGCGCAGTGATTTATCTGATGTTGTTAAAGCCATCGCTTTAAGTCGCGAGACGGTCAGTAAGATAAAGCAGAATTTGTTCTTCTCGCTGTTCTACAACGTAGTTGGCATCCCGATCGCGGCACGCGTGTTCGCGGCTTTCGGTTTGGTGCTCAAACCTGAATTGGCGGGTTTAGCCATGGCCTTGAGTTCGGTTTCGGTCGTGACTAACTCGTTGACTTTACGCGCTTTTAAACCCGGACGCAGGAATTATCTGTCCATGGCCGCGCCCATAATCATGGTCATTCTGTTCACGCTTGGGTTCTTCGAATTCGCAAAGCTGAGTTCTGGCATGGAATCTCAGGATGCGGGACGGACCGCTCCTATGCCGACCTACTTTAAATAATCCGGTAACGCAAAAACGGCCCCGAAAGGGTTGTTTTTTTGTCCACAGTAGAGCTTTTGACTACGTGGCACGCAACGCCGAAGATGGGCTCGTTTTCTGAAGCCAGCACCTTGGGAGCGCACCATGGACAACGAGACATTCGAGAGGGTCGGTAAAATCCGTGGGTGTCTGGCCCATTTGGCCACGCCTTGCGAGGCGGCGCGGCGACGCGTGAACCCGGCGGATGACGATGATTTGGTTTTGGACAACTTCGAATCCCCGTTCGCGATCGACGTGATCAAGCTGCTGAACAGCAAGGCCGTGCGTCGTTTGTATCGTAAAACCCAAGTGGTCTCGCTGCCCACCAACGCGCACACGCGTAACCGGGGCAGCCATACGCTGGAAGTGGTGGGCCTTTCGACCTTGGTGGCGCGCATCTTGGGACTGAACGAAAAGCTGTGTCACGCAATCGCCCTAGGCCATGACATCGGCCATGTGCCATTTGGGCATGCGGGAGAAAAATTCTTGTCCGAAAAGACGGGCAAGAAATTCCGCCATGAAATTTTTAGCGTGGTTGTTGCGCAAAAGCTGGAACGCCGCGCGCGCGGACTCAACCTCACCTGGCAGACGCTGGACGGCATGCGGTGGCATTCTCGGGGTTCAGGGACACTTGATTTGGGAATGACCACGCCCGAGGCCAACGTGGTGATGTACGCGGACAAAATCGCATATCTGTTCGCGGACTACAACGACATGTTCAAGCGAGTTTCCATGAACGGCGCGCGGCTTGAACTCAAGGATTTCGACGGCTTGGAGGAAACCGTGTGTTGGTTTGGCGGCACGCAACGCCAACGCATCTACAATTGCGTGGCCAAGCTGTGTCTGGAATCCGCGGAAAGGGGAGAAGTGAGCTTTGCACACAGCGAGGCGGCCAAACGTTTCGTGATGGCAATCAATGCCATGTACGCGGCATACCGTTCCATCAACTGGAATGGCGTGGGCTCGGTCATAGACAGTGTATACGAGGTTTTGGCCGCCAACGTTTCTGATGCCGACCCCGCCATCATCTTCGCGCTGATGACCGAACAGGATATCGAAGCCATCCACGCCCAAGCCCTGCGTTCGCATCTGGGCATGGGGGATTTTCTCAAGGCCTTCTCGGTCACGGAAACCATACCGTATTTCCGTGGCAAACACATCGATTTTTCTGACCCCGATTTAGACTGGTGAACTCAACCCGACGAGCGTCGGGTTTTTTCTTTTAGACGTTGAATCGACACTTGTATGCTATGATATTGTTTAAGTTCATATGTTCGAACACAACCCATTTTCGGTTACCGGTAAATCTGCCGAAGCGGTTAAGACGGAATTGTATCGACAGACCCTTGCTAACGCGGTAAAAGCGGCGCGATCTTACGATGGGACCGAAGCTTCCCACGATAAGCTGTTCAATCAATTATTCGAGCTCGAGCAAGTTATTGGGCATGAAAACGTAAAGAATTCTGATTTTAAAACTTTTGAAATCAGATTGCTTGAAAGGAATAGAGTCAAAACGGATTTAACCATCGATAAAATTTTGGATTTGGCCGACAAGAGCCTACGGCGTCATCTGACGCAAAATCCGGATGAAGATGCGGTTTCTGATGACGTGGAATCTCGCGTTTTGACCATCGATTTGCCAAGTGAGATTTTACCTCCACAATCCGGAGTGGTGGTGAAGGAAGGCGATCGGCATAAATTCGAACCACGGAAACAGGTGCCGCGTTTGAATTATTTATTGGAACTTTTGAACCACAATAACGTGTTTCTGGACGATATTGTCATATATAGGGGAGCAAATACCAAAAGGACTATCCGTCAAAGCGATTACGTTTTGATCGAGATACCACGCCTTGGCAAAAGCATTTTGCTGAGCGACGATATTGGTGAAGCGACCTTTGTGGTGCACAAGAAGGTTGTGCCGGCTGAATTTTTGGGTCTGCACAAAGATGAGTTGATGACCAAACATCCTGACACTTCATACATCACATTCCGAGGAAAAGAGATTTGGTCCAAACAGATGCATGAGGCGATTTTTGGTAATCACGACCCGGCTGAAATAAATTTGGGACGTAAAGTAGACGTGAGGTCGAGAGAAGTGGTCAGAGATTACATCCGTGCTACATACACTCCAAGTGAATTCATGTCTTTGAGTCATGAAGCCAGGAGAGAATTTTCATTTGGTGGCAAAAAAATGTCGGCAATCGCCCATTTGTTTGGGTGTTCCGAAGCCGTTTTAAGCAGCTATCACGAATTGTATGAATTGGCCGCCGCGATTTGGAGCGAGGACAATCCAGAGATAAAAGGTAAATTGGAAGAATCCCGCAAGCAGAAAGATTTGCAGAAAAAAATGGGCGAAAACGTGGAAGCATGGAGGTCGGCCATAAAAGAGCAGTTTCCTGATGGTGAAAAATTATTTAATTTGTCAAAAAATCGATTGAAAGATGTCAATATCGCAGGAAGAGGCGTGATTGGTTTGGCGCGTATTTTTGGGATAACAGAAAGTCCATTGGACAACAAAGCGGCATTGCTCGAATTTGTGAAGAGAGTTTACGGTAAAAACGAGGCATTCGAGAGACATGAATCCAAGCTCAAATCGCTACAGGAAAGACGTTCAGAATTGTCTTTAGGCAAAGAATATTGGATCGGACTGATAAAAACCAAATTTTCTAGTGGAGAGGCGTTTTTCAAGGAAGCCAATAAAATTAAAGACTCCTTCAGGATTTCCGGAGCATCATTGCATTCTTTGGGCACGGTCTTCGGAGTCCCTGGATATATGACGACATCGTATGCGGTTGGACTGTTGACCAGGGCCATTTTTGGTGACAATGATCCTTGGGTGAAGAACGTTTTCAGTGGGATTGCAAAAAATCACGAATTTGAGAAAGAGATGGGTCGCGATACAGCGGCTTGGAGCGAAATGGTGCGTTCACAATATCCCGACGCCGCCAAGTTTTTAAACATGACGCCGAGGGAATGGAGGCAGGTCAGGATTGGAAATAAAGGATTGACCGCTGTGGCCAGTATTCTTGGTGTCAGTAATGTTCTTCATTCAAAAGAAAATTTGATTCTCTTTTTAAAGGCCGTCTACGGTGAAAATGATGAGTCTCTAAGAAATGCGCTAAGTGAGTATTCCAATAAGCTCAGATTAGAACAAGAATTCAGAAAGGACCCAAATAAGTTGCGCGAAAAAATTATTTCACGCTATCCCAATCCAGATGATTTGTTGAAAATGAGCAAACGCGAAAGAGCGAAAATTAAAATTGAAGGTTTTGGTAACCATTCCTTGCCAAGATTTTTTGGTTTGGAGGGGGATTTGCGGGAAGGGGACACTTTGAAGAAATTTTTACAGGTGGTTTATGGGGACGAAAATCAGGGCTGACAAAAAATGGGTTTTGGGCTAAGATGTTGGCATGGCATTAGGGGAAAAAGTGGCTAAAAATGCGCTATTCTTGATGGCAGCTACGGCTGGGCAAAAGCTCGTGGCTTTTGTTGCGTTTATGCTAGTGGCCCGATGGGTGGGGCCTCAAGTCACGGGTCAGTATTTCTACGGCGTATCCGTGACTTCGGTGTTCGTTGTTTTGTCGGATTTGGGCATGACACCCGTGGTTATCCGCGCCATCGCGGGCGGCAAGGAGGGGTCTGAAAAACTGTTCGGCGCCGCCATTCGCGCAAAACTGATTTTGGTCCCCATCGCGGTACTTGCATCTTTGGGGTACGGCGTTTTGCGAGGCGAGTCGACAACAATCATGGCCACTATCGCTGTGGCTTGTATCGCCATGGCCGCGGACGCTTTCCATCTTTTGTTGTACGGAACTTTGCGCGGACGTCAGGATTTGAGGCCCGAGTCATACGGCATGTTCGTCGGACAAGTCCTGTCTGGCGTCGTGGCTGTGACTGCGGCTTGGTTGGGTTGGGGTTCTGTGGGTTTGGCCGGAGCTTTAGCCGTAGGCAGTCTGTGGAATGTGTTTTGGGCTTTGCTCAACACGCGCAAACTCGGTGTGCGAATCGTGCCTGCCGGTTTTCCGGATTTAAAAATGTTGGCCACACAAGCCCTGCCCTTTGCAATCGCCGGCCTGTCGGTCAAAGTTTATTCATACGTGGACAGCTTGATGTTGCAAGCCTTCAAAGGTGAAGTGGCGGTTGGATATTACGCAGTTGCCTACAAACTCACGTATGCCATGCAGTTTCTACCTCTGACTTTTACGGCCGCGCTGTATCCGGCTCTGGCTTCGGCTTATGCCAACAAAGAACATGACGAATTGCGGCGCGTGTTCACGGGTTCTTACCGTTTGATGGCGGCTATAGGTTTTCCGATTTCGGCCGGCCTATCCGCTTTGGCGCCGCAAATCATCCCGTTAATTTATGGCAATAAATTTGCGGCTTCAATTCCGGCCATGGTGATTTTGCCTTGGGTACTCCTGCCGATATTTTTGGATTTTCCAATTGGAGCTTTGCTTAACGGTTCTCATCGTGCACACCTCAAAACCACCGCTATGGTAGCCACGATGCTCATCAATACGATATTAAACGCTTTTTTGGTTCCGGTTTATGGTCCTTTAGGAGCCGCATGGGCAGGAGTCTTCAGCTTCTGGAGTTTGTTGTTTTTCGGCATGTTCTTTACTTACAAAGACGCCGGTGGAGTATGGACAATGATTTCCATCATGTTGCGTGGAATTGTTGCCGCTGCAGTTTCTTGGTTCGCCTGGTCCATGTCCGCGCATTATATGCCGTTCATAATGTCGGCCGTATTCGGTGCATCGATTGCGGTTCTCTCTGCTTTCGCGGTCAGGCTTTTAACCGTAAAAGATTTGTTGCCCGTGTGGACCCATGTGAGGAAACGATTCAGAAGGGGGGATGAAATACATGAAGCCTGATACAAAACATCATCCCGCGTCGCACGTCGCAACGTCGCAGGACCAGGGACGCGGGACCACGCCAGAGGCGGGCGCGGCGTGCGACCCCTCGATAAACTCGGGGCAAGCAGTGCGACGCATAGTCTGTCTGACCATGGATTATCCGCCTATGAGAGGCGGTGTGGCGCGTTATCTTTCTGAGCTGAAAAAAGCTTCTTCGGGTGAGATGGAAGTGTGGGTGCCGACCGAACATCCGGGGCAGGAGGAAGATGCGGTGAAGCGCGTCATTTTTTGGTGGAGCGGTTGGCCTAAGTGGTTGCCGTCGATCGGTAGGTGCCTCCAAGTCCCGAAAGATAAGACGATTTTGGTTTCGCACGTATTTCCCTTGGGTACGGCCGCATGGATCGCGTCATTTTTTGGCGGAAGGGATTACGCGGTCTTGTTCCATGGGACGGATTTGGCGCGAGCCCGAACGGTTTGGAAAAGGTTTTTGTTGCGGCGGATTACATCAAGAGCCATGGGTTTGTTTGCGAATAGTCAGGCCACCGCCAGAGCTTTGATGAATTTGGCTCCAGATTCAGATCCAGTCGTAGTGACACCGGGCGTTAGCGGTTATGCGGGTCCGGATAGGGTGACGGCAAGAGGGGAGTTGGGTCTAGGTGAGAAAGAGTTTGTAGTTCTTTCCGTGTGCAGATTGGTTGAACGCAAAGGCATAGACATATTGATTCAAGCGGTCGCGAAACTCACCGCTCCGAATGTCCGTCTAGCAGTCGTAGGCAGCGGACCGTATTCTGATCAGTTGCATAAACTCGCTGCGTTGATGGGCGTGGAAGTCATATGGGTTGAAGACGCCAAAGACGATGAGGTGGCAAAATGGTATGCAGCCGCGGATGTTTTTTGCCTTCCGGCCAGAGAAGAGGCCGATGACGTAGAAGGTTTTGGGATTGTTTTTTTGGAAGCTGCGGCTGCGTGTTTGCCGGTAATCGCAGGCAAAGGGTGGGGGACGGGTGAAGCGGTGGTGAATGGAAAAACGGGGATGTTGGTCATTCCGGATACGGATCACGTCTCGTCTGCTTTGCAAAGTTTGATGACTGACCCCGAACTGCGCAAAAAACTCGGGCAAGCCGGAAAGGAAAGGGCTGAGCGGGATTTTCAATGGGAAGAACGCTGGGAACGGATTTCCAGTACAAACCGAGTGCATGCAGACGTGGATGTGGTGATTCCGTGTTACAACAATGCGCGTGAACTCGAGGCCGCACTCGACTCGTTGGTCGCGCAAACGCTCAAGCCATGCGCGGTCGTGGTGGTTGACAACGGGTCAGACGATCAGCCGGAACGTGTGGTCAACAAATATTTGACTAGACTTCCTATCCGTTGCGTTAGATTCGACAAGGAACGCGGCGCGCCCGTAGCACGTAATTACGGTTATGGTTTGACCCACTCCGAACTGGTTTTGTTTTTAGATGCGGATACGCGTCTGGAGAATCGTGCCTTGGAAATCATGGCGCAGAGATTGAATGACAATCCTGAAATTTCTTTGGCTTACGGGAATTTTTATTGGAATAAAGTGTTATTTAAGGGACGCCTCTGGGACATGGGGGCATTGAGAAGGATTAATTGGATACACACTTCTGCCATGGTCAGGAGAAGCGCTTTGGAAAAACTGGTGAGTGCAGTGGAACGCGGGCCTTTCGACCCAAAATTGAAAAAATTCCAAGATTGGGATTTATGGCTTACACTATCCGGAATGGGTTTTAAGGGTTTGTGGATAAATCGTGTTTTATTCCGCATAACTGAGCAAAAAAATGGCATGAGCCGATGGTTGCCATCCTTCGTGCATAAGCTACCATGGCCCATATTCGGATGGACCCCAAAAGAGATCGTCCGCTACCGTGAAGCCGAAAGAATCGTGAAAAGCAAACACGGGATAAGCCAGTCCGCCAATACATGAAAGACCTCCACATAGTCATCGTCTCCTGGAACGCTCGTGATTTGCTAGAGCGATGTTTGAGGTCTTTACCTGCAGCTTGCGATGGGTTGAATTGGGAATGCATCGTAGTGGACAACAATTCCGCGGACGGTTCGGCCAACATGGTCAAAGAGACTTTCGCGGACGAAGAACGCATCGATTTGATCACCAATACCTTGAACATCGGATTTTCGCGCGCTTGCAACCAAGGCGCGGTCCAACACAAATCCCGTAACGTTTTGTTATTGAATGTGGATACCGAGTGTCCGGCCGGAAGCCTGACCAGACTCGTGCGTGAGATGGATGCGAAAACGGAAGTAGGAATCATGGGTCCGAAAATCTTAAATCCAGACGGAACGCTTCAACCGAGTGTGAGACGGTTTCCGGGTATGTGTGACCAGGTGGCCACAATGCTCAAGTTGCAAAAGGTCTTACCTGATTTGCCGTGCTTCAAAAGATATTTCCACGATGATTTGGAGACCGAAAAAGCTCAGGAAGTGGATCAGGTGATGGGCGCCTGTTTTTTGGTGAAAGCCGCACTCTGGGACCGCATGCACGGTTTGGATCAGCGTTATTTCTTTTGGTTCGAAGAAGTGGATGCATGCAAACAGGCCAAGGAGTTGGGTTTCAAAATTTGGTATGAGCCGAGCGTTCAGGTCATGCATCATCGCGGCGCGGCAGTTGCCAAAACCGACGCGGTTCGCAGGCAGTCGTATTTCAACGACAGTTTGCGCAAATACATGTTCAAATGGCATGGGCTTACGGCGTGGTTGGTTTTTGTGGCGTTAAGTCCAATCGCGACGTTGTTAGCCGCGGGGGTTGGGTTTGGTCGTCGTGTGTCGCGAGCGCATAGCAACAAGACGCCGTGGTGGGCGAGACTTAAAAACTTGCGTTTGGCGTGTTATGCGTTGCATCGATTGACGGCCATGTGGCTTTTGATCGCGACCGGGCTGTGGGCTGTTTCTGCAGTTACGATCCATAACACCCAAGCCAGTGCCGCGTTTTTGATTGCCCTGACTGCGATTATTTTTTTGATGTCTTTGTTCAAACCCGCTTACGGTTTGAGCTTGGTGGTTTTGGAATTGGGCATAGGCGGCTTCGGACGCATGGCGTCCGTGGAGGTTGGGGGGTTGGACTTGAGTTTGCGCATGGCTCTGATGGGAGGGTTTTTCATGGGGTGGGGTTTAAACGCATTGAAAGCCAGGGTTTGGAGATTTTGGCGCTGGTCTGAATTCGTAATCATCCAAGTCTGGCCAGTTGTGGCTGGTATGGTGATTTTGGGTGTCTTTCGGGGCTGGCAATTAGAGCAGCCTTTCATTTTCCAAGATGCCAATAGCTGGTTTTTCCTTTTGTATCTGATTCCGGTGCTGGATGCGGCACACAGGTTTGGATATGACCTCAAACGTCTGACGCGCAGTGCACTATTAGCCGGCGTGATCATCAACGGTGTCATGGCTCTGGCGACGCTCTATGTTTTCACGCATGGGTTTGCCATGGCGGACGTTTGGTACACTTGGGTTAGAGACGCACGCTTGGGAGAGATCACTCCGGCTGGCGGCGGATTGGTGCGCGTATTTTTTCAATCCTTCATTTTTTCCATCATTGCTCTTATTGGGGTCATGGCCATTTGGTATCAACATGCGTATCGCCAACCGTTGGATGTGGTGGCACGTGGCATTTCCTGGAAGTTTTTGGAAAAACCGAATTTCGCCGTGCGCTCGTTGATACCCGGAATCGGCGTGTTATCAGCGGTCACGATCGCGTTATCCCTGTCGCGAAGTTTTTGGCTAGGGCTGGCTGCCGGGGGCATGGCGGTTTTGGTTTTTGGATTGGTGAAATTTAGGAGCCTTAAGTTTTTTACCATCATCAGGATGTTTATGGTTTTGGTGGGCGGACTGGTTTTGATTTTTTTGGTCATGATTGCGCCGCCACAAAAAGCGGCATGGTCGGTTACGGATTATTTCGCGGAGAGGGGGAGCGTGAGCGATCCGGCTGCTGCCAGTCGGTGGAGCTTGTTGCCCGTGATGTTGGAAGACATCAAAAATAATCCGGTGGTGGGTCATGGCTTGGGCAATACGCTGACCTTTAAGAGCAGCGATCCGCGAGTTCTGAAAGCGCATCCGGATGGCATGCAGACGACGTACGCTTTCGAATGGGGATGGCTGTCTTTGTGGGATAAATTCGGGTTGTTCGGCGTGGGTGTCATGCTGTGGCTTTTGGTATCGATCGGATGGAGGTTGTGGAAGTCGGATTACGAGTGGTGGTTTAGGGTATCCGGTATTGCGAGCATCCTGGCTTTGGCCGTGATCCACTTTTTCACGCCGTATTTGGACCACCCGTTGGGTTTCGCGTGGCTTTTAGGCGTGGAAGGAGCTTTGGCCATCAAACGTCCCAATCCTTTGTGGAATCCCAATAAATGACCCTCACAGGCCTAATAAAGACTCCGTTGGGAGTTCTTGAGGTCCGCGTATTTAATTCGCGGATTACAGATTTACGTTTTACGACGCAAGAGAAGGGTGACCCCCATTTGGACCCGGCGTTGAAGGAGATAGCTGCGCAAATTAAACAATATTTTGCGGGCGAACTTTCGAGTTTCCATTTGCCCGTCATCCTCAAGGGCACTGATTTTCAAAACAACGTTTGGTCTGCGGTGGCAAAAATTCCATACGGAAAAACCGCGACCTATGCCCAGATAGCGTCCAAAATCAAAAAGCCGACTGCCGTACGTGCAGTGGGAAGCGCGATCGCAAAAAACCCGGTATGTTTAATCATCCCGTGTCATCGCGTGATCAGATCGGACGGTAAAATCGGAGGTTATGCTTGGGGTGAGGCAAGGAAACGAAAACTTTTGAAATTGGAGAATGGATAATGAGTCTTGACAATATTAAGAAAAAGTAGATAGATGATGACACGTTCGGTCCCAATAGCATCAGATTCGAATACACGTCAACTAGGCGGACCGGACGGTTAACTCGTAGCTTTTGTTTTCCGCGTCATAGCGTGTCCATTAAACATGATCGAGTAGACGCGGAGTGTTCTTTGGCCATGAAGATAAGAGCGGACAAAAATAGTAAGGATTTCTTTCATGGCGTACTTTTTCGGCCGTCAATAAGACCGAAGCAAAAATATTCGAGCTTCCAGTCGGTCACCTAAATCGCCCTCGAGTCCAAGGGTTTTTTCTTTTTCTATCCCCCGATGTTTTCAATTTTATACATTCCCGTAGAGACGCAAGATTTTGCGTCTCTACCTATGGCATTTAAAACCGCCATCCATCCACCAACGTATGTTTTGATGTTATTCACCTATCCAAAAGAGACGCCATCCGATGGCGTCTCTACCCCAGGTCCATACCATTTATTGGATAAACGCTGATATCGTTCATCGAAAAAACAAACAAAAACAAAACGTAGAGACGCAAGATTTTGCGTCTCTACCGTATTGCTGGATTGCCGGGTTGCCTATCTGGCGCCTGGTCAACCTTGGTTATCGGTTCGTTGCCTCACTAATAGAGACGCCATCCGATGGCGTCTCTACCGGACCGACTTGGATTGTTGTCCTACAAAGAGTGTCCTGCCAGATATTCCTTTGCGTTCATTGCCTTTTTGCCTTCCGGTTGCAACTTGAGAATCTCCAGAACTTGCCCATCTCCACATCTGACCATGATTTTTCCTTCAACCTCTTCCGGCATCCCCACTGACGACAGATGACTGACGACTGACGACTTTGTGCCAGCTAAAATTTTTATTCTCTTTTCATTCCAGACTGTAAAAGTTCCCGGCCATGGATCGTAGGCGCGTATCAACCTTTCGATTTCATTTGCGGGTTTGTTCCAATCGATCTTCCCGTGGTCACGACTAAGAATCTTGCAAGTGGTCGCGAGCTCGTGATTTTGTTCTTGGGGTTGGATTTTGCCCTCGAGATAATCGGCCAAAACATCTGGCAGTGATTTGGCTCCAAGTTCGGCCAAACGGTCGTGTAGCGAACCTCCGGTGTCATCAGGTCGGATGGTGTCTTCGCGCTGGGCCAAAATCGGTCCGTGGTCCATAAGCGCGTCCATGAGCATGACGGTCACGCCCGTGGTTTGGTCTCCAGCTACGACGGCCGCTTGGACGCAAGAAGCTCCGCGCCAACGTGGGAGCAGGGAACCATGGACGTTGATGCAACCTTTTTTCGGCAAATCGAGAATACGCTGGGGCATGATTTGTCCAAAAGAGATCACAACGTAAGCGTCGACGCCTAAAATTCCCTCCGAACATAGAGTCCTCAGTGTCTCAAACGCCCCGTCGGACTTAACTTTTTCAAATTGATAGACCGGAATCGAGTTCTCTTGAGCCAGGACTTTGACTGGTGGTGGAGTGATTTCTTGATGCCGACCTACAGGTTTGTCGGGTTGCGTGATCGCCGCCACGACCTCGAAACGTTTGTCCGCCAAAAGCGCCCGGAACGTGGGAATCGAAAAATCTGAGGTGCCGAAGAAGACGATGCGGTATGCCATATATGGCTGATAGGTTACTACGAAAGAACGGATTGGGGAAAGTGGCCAAGGAAACAAAAAAACCGGCTAAGTGCCAGTTAAGGTCAAGCGTTTGGCCATTCGGAACCCTATTTAACCAATGCAGTATCGGCCAACCGTTGGGAAATGTGGCACAAGTACGATGGTCGTAACTGGGATCGGACTTATTAACGTGCCGGACGAATCAGCTCCGCCGAGGGAAGTGCCGGATATGACGGCGCCCTTGTATCACTTGGCGGAAAGAGCGCTCGGTGCGTTTAGAAAGATCGTCTATTTTTCCATTGAGCTATCCCGCACTGAGAAAGACGATCACCAAACCTTTTAGATTTCTCCTATTGAAGCATGCTCATATTGGTTTGGAAGCCATACTGAAAAAAATCGGATTGGCACCCATGGCATATAAAAATTCGTGTGTATGCCAAGCCGAATTTGGGTCAGTCGAGTTTGCCGCGTGTGAGTTTGTTGAGCTTGTCTATGAACAAAACGCCATCCAAGTGGTCGATTTCGTGTTGCGCGACCACGGCGTCCATTTTTTTGAATTCGTATTCTGCGCGGCGTCCGTGGCGGTTGATGGCTTTGACCGTTACGGTTTTGGCGCGGGTCACGTTGCCGAAAACGCCAGGTACGCTCAAACAGCCTTCTTCGGTTTCGATTTTGGCCTCAGACATCTTGGTGATTTCCGGATTGATCAGGGCGATGATTTCCTGGCCCGCGGTCACTATGACTATACGTTGGTTCAAACCGATTTGCGGAGCCGCGATGCCGATGCCATCGGTCAGGATCATGGTCTTGATGAGCTTATCCAAAAAATCCTGAAACTTTTTGGTCGTGACTTCGGACACGTCAACCTCAACCGACCGTTGTCTGACGGTGGCTTCTTTGTGGGTCAATACCTCAAAGATGTCCGACATATTCAATGCAT
>CAZRYH010000003.1:0-23521 GCA_964604275.1 uncultured Gammaproteobacteria bacterium | reverse complement strand
ACGGTGGCTTCTTTGTGGGTCAATACCTCAAAGATGTCCGACATATTCAATGCATTAGGTTAGCTGAAAAATGCCACTGGGTCAAGGTCCAAGATACCCATGCCGGCCAAGGGCGTCAAAGTCTCGATAATGTCCTTTTTGGTAGCAGTTTGTGGTGGAGAAATGTGGTAAATACAGCGATTTTCCCGGGTTTTGGGGCGGAACTCCACGGCGTATGGCCCTGACAGACTCCAATCCTGTTGGCTTTCGAAGGCTTTGGTCAGGGATTCCTGAGCGGCGGTGCATTCCTGTTCCGAACCAGACAAGATGAGTTTAACTAGGGTTTTGGCGGGCGGAAAACCGAAGACCGCGCGGTCTTGGAACTCTTTGCTTAGGGTTGTAAACAGACCTTCTGGAGTGAGCCAAGACGGACATTCTTGAATGAAATTTTCCGGGCCTTGTATCACGAGGCGGAATTTGGCGGTCTGGGCCTGTGATGCCAATTGCCTGAAGCCAATGATCAAGCGTTCGCGTTTGCGGATGTCTTCTGCGAAACCGCCCAGCATGTTGACGTTGGTGGCGATGAAAAGCGCGCGCGGCGTGGCGGATTGAGACATCCAGGCGCCCAAATCCAAAACTTGGATGTCGGATTGCGGGAAATATTTATTCAAAGACGCACTTAAAGCATCTACTCCAAT
This sequence comes from uncultured Gammaproteobacteria bacterium, assembly GCA_964604275.1. Taxonomy (GTDB): domain Bacteria; phylum Patescibacteriota; class Patescibacteriia; order 2-12-FULL-60-25; family 2-12-FULL-60-25; genus MWCR01. Next base: position 22,844 of record CAZRYH010000003.1, on the reverse strand, counting down.
AGCGGCTTTGTTAAGGTTGACGCCTCCGCATTTGGCGCACGTTTCTGGCAATGGCGCGGTCTTTTTACAATGCGAACATTGAGCGGTGTTTTCCAAACGCGACATGCCAGAACCGCAATTTTGGCATTCCATGGTCCAACCGCAGTCCGCGCAGCGCAAGCGGCCACGCACTCCGGAAACGGCGTGAAGTATGCGTACCGGTACTCTGGTCTGCACGGATTCTTCTATCAGATCGTAAGCCGATTGAGTCAAACTTTCGATCGGGGACCACATGCCTCTTTGGAAGGCCACGTACGTGACGTCTGGAGTGATTGGCGGCGTTAGTTTGGCTTGCTCGTAATCCACGAGCCGTGGTGTGGTGCAGACAGAGATGGTGCGCAAGGCCGGGTTGAATTGTGTGGCCAGTTCTATGATGCGACGCGAGTCGTAACGTGGCGTAAGTTCATCCTGTTTGTGGTCATCGTTTTCTGGCTCGTCGATAATAACGATATCGGCCACGGCAGACAGCCAAGCTCCGATGCGGGTCGTGACCAATACGCCGTGGGTCTGGGTCGTGAATTCTGTCCAAGCGCGCCAAGCCGCGCCATCCGCCAAATCCGCATGAACCACGGGGCAACCCAAACGTTTGGCCAGATGGTCTGCGCGTTTTTGGCGCGGGGTAACAACTAATACGCGGCCGTTGGTCTGTTCTTCCATCACGGTCGGTATGATGCCGCCCGGATCCATAAAACGATTGACCACGTAATTTTTTGCGATGCGAGGTTTATCTTTGGGCCAATGAATATCGCGTCCGGCCACATGGGGTTCAGTCTCGGACAGACGTTTGGGTACGTGACGCAACCATGCGTTGAGCAGCGTAGGCGGTGATACAAAACATTCGCGCGCTGCTTCTACGCAAAGGTCGACAGTGACTTCGGTCAGTTTGAGAATTTTTTTAGGCGCTGTCAGGGTTATGGCTTTGTCTTCGATGTCACTGGTTGGGGTGATATCCGCGATAAGGGCCGGAATAAGCCGATTGCGGAACGGCACCATGATCACGTCCCCACGATGGGCCGTGCCTTCTTCCAGTCTGTAATCAAAAAACGCGTGCCCAATGGGCATCTTAACACTGGGAATCACGCGTACGAACATAATATGATAACCGTAGGGGTAATTCATGAATTACCCCTACGGTTTGAAATTCATGTGGTTTTTAGGCTACATCGTACCTGGCGACCAAATATCCCACACCGAAAGGGGCTTCGTAACTCAGGACTTTGGGCGTGACGTTCATATTATCCAAAGTTCCCATCAAAGTCGAAATAGGACGATAACCGCATTGTCCGGAATTTTCCGTAATTTCTGAGGGTAGGGACAGGATGGCGCTGGGGTCTTTTGAAATCACGTTTTCCGTGATGGCCTGATCGAATTTAGGACCTTCAATAGACGCGCCACCCGGCGATTCGGCAGACAGTTTGTGTGAGAGGTCCGCGCTGGCGATGACGGCTACACGTCGGGTTTCCGCATGTAATACGCGTTTTAGTTGGCGACCGAATTCGTAATGGGCTTTGCCATCCATCATGGAAGGGGAGACGGGGAAAAGTTTCCAATTCTGCAGATGACTGGCCAAGAGCAGGATGGGGATGGTGTAACCGTAATCCAATTCCTCGCTGGAAGTCAGGGTAAAAGGTATGCCTTCTTCGCGCAGTTTGCGATGTGTGCGGTCGATGAGCATGAAATCGCTCTTAGCCGAAACCGAAGTCGAAAAATCGCCGAAGGACTTGAGCGTTCCAGTGTACGAGCCCGACATGTTGGCCGAGAAAGCGTCAGGATAGCGCGGACCATGTGGGGCGATGATGCACAATGTTTCGGGCTTGGCCAAATACAAGGCCTGCTCGATTTCTTGGCAGGCCGCGACCGTCTTGGCGAGTTTATCACGGTGCTCCTTGCCTACGTTTGGAATGAGGAGCGGTGAATGCGGCACGATGGCGGCAAAAACGATCATAGGTTGCTAGGGTTTAACGCGTTGCTAACTGATCAGTTTCGACTGCGGGTGATGACAGGTTGAAATTCGGTCCTATTTCGTAAGTGGCGATAACGCGATCTGGAAAAGTGACCACATTTTGCCACTTCCAACCCAAGGTTTCAAATATCTCTGCCGATGGGATGGCGCGCAATTGGCCGTCTTCCACTACGTAAACCGCAGGAGAGGATTTGCCGCGCACAAGTTCGCCATCTTGCAGTCGATAAACCTCGCCCGTTTCATAGCTGTCGATTTTGGCTTGGGTTACGGTTCTGATGGGGCGGCCATGGAAATATATTTTGATGAAAGCCATATCCGGGATGGCATGTTTAACGCTGGCTTCCACATACCAGACGGTATTGGATTTGGTGGACTTGACCAAGGCACCTTGCGGGAACACGGTCTTTTCCGTGATGGGGTCCAAATCTGGGATTTCTGAAACATCTGATTCTTCGACTTCTAGAATGTCATCCTGCATGAAGCCGAATTTGTCGAACGCTTTCATGTTTGAGAATTTGCGCTTACCGTCAGAAACCAAGAGGTAGATTGAACCGTTCGGGGTGCGTAACAAGGAATATTTTGGAAACTTGACCGAGTCACCGTCTGGGTAAGAGGAGAGATCCGTATCCGATGCCTCAATAATCTTCTTTTCGTCTACCATGGATTCGACTACGGCTTTGGATGCGAATTCTCGTTTTTCTCCTAGACGGATGAGATAGATTTTTCCGCTTGGCGTGCCGCGTACTACAGTGCCGTTGGGGTACACGAAAGAGAACCAGCGTCTCCAGATACGCCACAGATTGAGATTGCCGTGGATATGGGGCGTGTAGGTGTAAAGCATGGCCGTGGCGTAGTTTTGCGGCACCACCTCTTGTCCGTCGATGCGGATGGCTTTGCCTACGGATTTACCGCCGATCGTGGTGCCGATGGACAGGAGTTGTATGAAATATTTTTCACGATGCTGCTTGGCCATGTATTCCAATTGATTGGCGAAACCTTTGTAGGCTTGGATTTTAGGATCGCTCATACTGCAGCTGTCGCAGACCGCATATCCTGCGGCCCAGTCTAATTGTTTTTGTGATGGTTCCGAATCTTCCACCAGACTTTGCTCCTTTTGTAAAACAGCCAAAATGTATTTTGGATTAAGTTTGTAGGAATTGGCCACACGCCAAATCACATCGGCCGCGGTTTTTTCTTCGCCATCGATATCCTTGACTTTTAGATCGGCCAAAGTGCCTTTGGCTCGCAAAAAGTTTTTTAAGTTACCTTGACTCATGGCCGAAACGTCAAAAACGTCATCGTCCGTGAGCACGTAATTGGGATCAAAGCCGATATCCGTGCTGGTTGTGGTCTGGGCCATGGCTCCGTTAGACAAGCCATAAATCCAGACCGCGCCCAAAACCGCTAAAAACGCACAGCGGAAGCCAATCCGTTTATTCATATATGCATAACCTAGCATAAAAGCTTCAAAGTAGGTAGCATGTATGTCATGCGTACCAGGTTCATTTTGCCCATAACCTTTGGGGTTTTGATTTTTGCCTTGTTTTTTCAGTGGTTGCTCATGCCTTTGGCACAAACCGGGGTGTGGATGAGTCCAGACGAAACAGCCGTGGCTACAACGGCCGCGACTTTCTCAGAGGCCAAAACGTTTTTATACCCCGTAGAATTACCAGCGGAGTTTTTTTGGGTGCATCCCAGAAGTTGGGTATATCTGACAGAGTTCAAAAGGATCGGTCCCGTGGGATTTTTAGGTTTACCCAGCTTGTTGGCCGGACCGTATGCGCTTTGGGGTGTGAACGGATTAAATTTTTTCACGCCACTGTTGGCACTGGCCACGCTTTTCATCTTGTGGCGAGTCTTGCCTAAAAATTGGCCGCGCGCGGCTAAAGTCTCTACCCTGTTGGTGTGGATGACTTTTCCGATTGTGGTCCTGTACGCCAATCGAGGACTTTTCGCGCAACTTCCAGTCGCGTGCTTGGCTATTTGGATGTGGTGGGGTCTACGCGACGGTGGCAGACGGTACGGGGTTATCGCTAAACGTATCGTAGCGGGTTTGGCCGGAGGTTTGGCCTTGGCCATCCGACCCACGGAATTGCCTTGGCTTTTGCCTCTGGCATTGGTGGGTTTGTTTTGGAATAAGGAGACCGCGAGTTTGGTCAAAAACAACAAGATTTGGAATACAGTTGTAAATGCTTTTGCGACCATCATTCCTTCTTTGTTGGTTCTCGGAATCGCTGCATGGTTGGGTAAAGAAACTTATGGTTCTTGGTTGGTAAGTGGTTATCAGATTAGGCCTGAGGTCGCGGTCGCGATTGCACAAGCGACTTCCAACACTACGATTGCTTCGCCTTCAGTGTCTTTGTTCTCGACTTTGCCGTTCGCTTTCCATCCTCGAAACATCTGGTGGAATGTGTGGAATTATTTTGGAAGTCTATATTGGCCATGGCTGATTGTCTCTTTAGTATCTTTGGCTTTGATGGTCAAAGAAATCTGGAAAGAAAACAAGAGAATCGTTTCAACGGTTAACTTCAAAAAAATACGGTGGGATATTGTCGCGTTGGTTTGGGCCGCGGCATGGACCATCCTGTTTTACGGCAACGGTGTGTATCAGGATAACATCCGCATCGGCGAAGTCAGCGTAGGGAATTCGTTTTTAAGATATACTTTGCCCATGGCCATGGTTTTGGCATTGGCTGCCGGCAGTTTGGTGGCGCGTGCCTGGGGCAAATGGCAGTTCAAGATAATTTCGGGTTGCGCCATCGCCATCCTATGCTCGATTGGTTTATGGACGGCCTTGGCGCGTGATGCCGAGGGCGTGAATGCGAATCTTGCGGAGATGGCCCGGTATCAATCCATCAGGAATTACGCCAAAAAATACTTTCCCAAAGACGCGGTTATATTGTCCGAGCGGAGCGACAAGGTTTTCTTTCCGGCCATGCTCTCTGTATCACCCATGCCTTCTGACGAGCAGATTGATAAGCTGCTTGAAAGCGGACATGCTGTCGGGGCGTTGATGACTACACAGAATGCGGCAGGACTTGCCTCTTGGCAGGCTAGGGGATATGAGTTGGCGCCTCTCGAGACTTTCGGCAATCAGACTTTGTACGAAATCGTTTTTTACTTGGGCGACCTTTTATGAGATTAGATTCCATTCAGATTCCAAGCCCGATAGTTTGGGTGATTTGCGGAATTTTTTGGTTGATGGCTCTGGGCGTGGCCGGCATGTTTTTGTACGTGCGTTTTCCTGCATCCGGCGTATTCGTGGCCAGTGGCAATTTAACGGGCAACGACCCGTTCGTGTATCCGTTTTTGCCGTCTGAACGCACCCTTTACCCAACCGGGAAAGATGTGGACTTTGTGGGGCAGAGGATTATCGGAGATCCGGTTTACGCCAACGTGCGCACGCCGGGCCCGTATGACCAAGTCACTGTAGAGATGGAATTCCGGACCCTGCACCAACCTTTGCTGGAGCTGGGTTTGATTAGGGACGCGGCGGGCAAGGAATTAGAAATGCGACCGTGGTATGCCGAGGCTTTGGAAAATGGTTCTTGGCGTCGCGTGCTGAGTATTGTTGGCAAACAAGGTTTCGTGCGCAACGGGGTACCCGACGCGAGATTGAACGACCCAGACACGCGCGGCTTAAGCTCTTGGCTGGCCACCAGCACGGCTCCGAAAATCGCGGATCAGACCTTGGGTGACGAAGTGAAAATTCCAGTTTCTTTGCGCGGCGCCCATGACATCTGGGTTGTGCCCGCAGAAGGCCGCATCGAGATTTCGATGGAAGTGCAGGATGTGAATCGCAATCGTAGTGGCGGGGTTTTGTCAGTATCCGTGAGCCGCGATGAGGAGATTGTTAAACAGGATGCGTTTGGCACCAGCGGCAGTTTGGACAAAGGTTACGGCAAGACTTTCCCTGTAAAAATAAATCTGCCCGGACTCCAAGCCGGTGTGTATCGAGTTAGGATTGCAGCCGATGATGATGTATTTATTCGGTCATTAGCTGTGCGCAATCCGCATTGGGTCATCGGTCCGCGTTTGGTGTTGGGCGACGTGGTCGGGTATGCGACCAGTACCGCGCCTTTTGAAGCGTGGACCGCTTCACGCCACATCGTTGCCGAGACGTTCCATAAGGAAGGTTTGCAGACCCTCAGTCTCGGTCCGATGCAGACCAAAGTGTCACGCACGCACGCCGCGACTCCGGTGGACCGCAACGACGGAATTACGGATTTGGTCGTGTTTACCGCACCCAACCGCGACATGCGTATAATCTCGGATGGTTTTTTTGCGCTAAAAAAGGAAACGTATTTCCAACCCCAACCCGTACGTTTCACGGCCCAGACACAACCCGACAAGGAGGGTTTGCAAGCCGTTTTGACACATTACGAAGCCACGGAAAATTTGGGCGACGGTTGGCATAAAGCCAAAGCCAATTTCATGCTTCCAAAAAACGCGGAGACGTTGCGATTCGCTCTGTCCGCCCCTGGCATCGCTTCGCGCGCGGGCGCAGTGGACATTCGCAAAGTTACGTACACCTTCAAACGCGAACCCATGACCTTTAGTACCTGGTGGCGCTACATGCTAGAAGAAGCAAAAAACGCCTGGAGGAGATTGTAACGACTGTAAACGCTTGATGCATGTTGTTTGAACCTTGATGTTTATTCCTGCCCGACCGTAGCCTTAGCGAAGGCGGGTTGATGTTTGGTAATTCGAATTTGGTTATTCTACGTCTATGTCTATTAAGGATTCTTTCCTGACCATCCTGCGCCACGCTCTCGCGGCCGCGACTTTTCTATTACTTTTGGCTGTGGGCATGGAGTGGTTTTTACCTGGCTCGACCTTGCCGCTTTTGAATTCAATAACGCCCCTGCCGTTTTTCTTGTTGGCCACGATCGTTGTCTTTTTGGGCGCCAAACGCAAAAAAGGGTTCATCAACTTGCTCCAAGTGGTTTTCGGTTTGGTCGTATCCGGTGGCTTGCTTGCAATCTTGGCGTTGGGCATGCCAAACTACGGTTTACGCTCCTGGATCCTGATCGTAGCCGTAGGAATCGCCATCGGAGTTTGGGCCATAGCTTATTCGGTGCAGCAGGATTAGGGGAATGAGAGTGGTCAGTCATCTGTCGTCCGTCGTCGGTCGACAGTGGGGAGGCGAGGGGCTGGGGTGAGTACAGAATCTCAGGGACACGTGACGTGCGTCGACGCCACTTTCATTATCTCGTAATTCGTAATTCCCATCCGTAATTCGTAATTCGATTTATATGCACTTATTAGTCTGCGGCGGGGCTGGGTTTATTGGCTCCAACTTCATACATTACAAACTGGAGAAAGATCCTGAGTGTAAAATCGTGTGTTTCGACAAAGTCACATACGCGGGCAATCTCGCGAACCTCAAAGACCTTGAAGGCAATCCGCGCTATGCGTTCGTCCAAGGCGACATTACGGATTTGGAAGCTTTGGATAAAACCATCAAAGAACACGGCATCACTCACGTCATAAATTTCGCAGCAGAGACGCATGTAGACCGTTCCATACACGGCGGATGCAAAGATTTCGTGCTCACCAACTCATTGGGCGTTCAGATGTTGCTGGACGCAGTCAAAAACAACAATTTGGAGAAATACGTCCAAGTGTCTACGGATGAGGTTTATGGCGCTTTGGAGCTGGATGACCCGGGGAAGTTCTCGGAGAAGACGCCCATAATGCCCAATATGCCTTACGCCGCGGCCAAAGCCGGGGGTGATTTGATGTGCCATGCGTATTGGGTCACGCACAAGGTGCCGGTGGTTGTCACGCACTGCTCCAACAATTACGGACCGTACCAGTTCCCGGAAAAGGTCATCCCGTCTTTCGTGTTGCGCATTGAGCGTGGCGAAAAAGTTCCGATGTATGGTGATGGGTTGAACGTGCGCGATTGGATTCATGTCAAAGACCATTGCAGTGCTTTGGATCTCCTGTTACGAAAAGGCGTGCCCGGCGAGGTTTACAACATCGGCGCGGATAATGAGCGCAATAACTTGGAGCTTACCCATATGATTCTGGGACGGTTCGGCAAGGGCGAGGAGATGATCGAATACGTGGAGGACCGGAAGGGCCACGATCGCCGCTACGCGGTCGATGCTTCAAAAATAGAAGGTTTGGGCTGGAAGCCGGAATATCCGCGTGAAAAATTCGAACAAGGTTTGGCCGAAACCGTGGATTGGTATCTGAACAACAAAGAGTGGGTTGAGGATTTGTGGAAGCGCAAACAAGAATGGGATGAGAAGGCACTGAGGACTTAGAATGCAAAGCAAAATTCAAAGAGCAAAAATCAATATAGAAGTGAGTATAAAATAATTCGGACTCCTGTTTTTTGCTTTTTGAATTTTGATTTTTTCTCTCATTATGAAAGGCATCATTCTCGCGGGAGGTACGGGTACCCGTTTGTTGCCGCTGACCGCGGTTTTGACCAAACAACTCTTACCGGTTTATGACCGGCCCATGATTTTTTATCCCTTGAATACCTTAGTCAAGGCTGGGATAAAAGACATCCTCATCATCGTGGCGCCGGATTATTCCGGGAGTTTTTTAAACCTGCTGGGTTCAATGCTCAGGCCTTACGGCATCAACCTGACCTTTATCGTGCAAAAACAGCCGCGCGGTCTTCCTGAAGCCTACGTCTTGGGCCAAGACTTTTTGGACAATGAGCCCTGTACCATGATTTTGGGCGACAATATTTTTGAGGACGATTTTGCCGAAGCCATCGCGAGCTTTGAAAAAGGCGGTAGGATCTTCGCGCGTGAAGTTGCGGATCCAGAACGATTCGGCGTGGTGGAATTCGATCCGCAAACCCAACGCGTCATATCCATCGAGGAAAAACCGCCGACCCCAAAAAGTCGTTTTGCCATTCCTGGCGTTTACATATTTGATTCACGAGCTCCAGAAATCGCCAAGACACTCAAGCCATCGGCCCGCGGCGAGCTGGAAATCGTGGATATGCATCGGGCGTATCTGGAAAAAGGGGAGTTGGACGTGAGGGTCATCAAAGGAGCTTTTTTTGATGCGGGTACGCACGATGCGCTGCTCGAAGCCTCTAACTACGTCAAAGAGCACAATTTCAAACACAAATTCCATCCTGATATCGAAGCTGCGATTCAGGATTTCAACCAAGACTTCAAACGCTTGGTGTCGTTAAAATAGTCGTTAGAATTTTCCCAACGTGGGCAACACGGTCCGGACGGTTGTCAGGGGCATTTTCCAAATCCCTGATTTGCCGTCTTTGGTTCCCGCGATTAAGGCCGTGTCATCTAACACCGCCGCACTGCGGATTTCGTCGAAAGTCGCGAGTAAGGTTTTGACACGGCCGTTGCGCGCGTCCAGATTGAAAGTCATGAATTCATTTTTGCTGGCCACGAATATATCCTTACCATCCTGGTGCCAGGCACATGCCACCAAGGGTTCGCTTTGGCGATAAATTAAGTCCGGTTCTTTGCCGTTTTCCCAAACGTAAATTTCGTTTTGGTTCAAGGCCAGATATTTGGTTTGGCGTTTGATGGTGATAGGCCAGAGCCAGTCCGCATTTAGACGATTGACGGATAGGGGGTCGGTGGAAAGATCCACCCACTGCCATTCGCGCCCGTTCTGCAAAAGAATGGAGTTGTTGGAACGGTCCCGGAATTGCCATTCACCAGCCGGAAGTACAAATCCTTTGTCCGTCTTCAATCCGATGGTCAGCACCATATTGGCCGTGCCGGTCACATATCTTACGTAGAATCCGTCCATGGAATCCCTGATGCTCTTGTCTTGCGGCGCATGCTCCACGCTGCCGTCGCTTTTAACCGTAATCTTTTGATCTTGCGCAAAACCAATCATCTCAGAACCGTCCCAATGGTAGATGCCCGACGGCATTTTATACGGCGCGATTTTTGCGGTTTGGCTGAACCAAGTCTGTTGTACGGAAGAAGCTTGTCCAAAAAGTAAGACCCCGTCTCCGGCCGCATCCCAATCCGCCTGGTTAGGTAGAAAATCAGAGTTCAATTCGGTTTTGGATTTTTGCTTCAAATTTTCCGCATCCCATATTTCATAAGCCACCTTTCCGTCTTTTGGTTCGGAAACAGTCATGACTTCCGTGCGTTCATCATTGGCAAAAACCGAATGGAACGTACCTTCGCGTACCAGCATGGGTTGCACATCGGGCCAAAGGTAAACTTCGGTCGCAAAAGTCACGCGTTCTGGTTCCACGGGTAAAGTCTTTGACCACGAATGGTAACCCTCGAGCGAAAGTGCGATGTCATAGGTTCCGGGGGCCACGTTTTGCATGGTGTAGGGCGTGACCTGTTTCAACGCTTGGCCATTGAGGGTAATGGAGGCGCCCCGGGGTACGGTGTCGAAGATGATGGTGCCGTTGCGTTCGATGACTCCCTTGTTTTGGTTCCAACGATAACCGGCCGTGTAAAAGACCAGCGTGGGCGCCATGACGATGAAAATAATGGTGAACAGCCAGGGCAGGATACGGCGGTGAAAGGGTATCTTCATAATTACGCATATCATAGACCAACTTTTAGGCTTGGTCCACCGTCGGAGGTGCGCTTGGGAAACAAAAAAAGCCCGAGGGCTTAGAAGAATTCTGTAGTCAGCAAGACCTTGACCGCCGGATGGTCCAGATTCAGGTAAAAGTGCTTGGTTATGGTGCTGGAGCCGTCCCGTTGTTGGGCCGTATGCATGAGCAGGCCGGTTTCGGTCATGATGCGGATAATGTCGTCCAAGGACTGTTGGCAAGCCTTGATTTGGGCGGGCGCCAACTCGTGTTCGTGCGCATCCAGCACGTTGATGTTGGAAATCGATGTGGGAGGCGCGGAGCCAGGCATGAGTTTGGCCGCTTTTTTGCTGTCCCGCAACAGATCGTGCAACGTGTTGCGCAACAGTCTCCACGAGAGCTGGTTTGCTTCTGGCACGGTCCCCGGACCGAGCAGATGCTTGTCCAAGTAGAGATAACGGAAGATGTGCTGGGCATCCAACAGTTGCCGGCGCAGGAAGGCGTATCGCCTGACTCCATCCTCCGCCTGGAAGATGGTGCGCATGTCTTCGGCCAGGTCTTGGGCATCGCGCTTCAGGTTCCAGAAGCCGCGTCTTTCAAGGTCCGAGAACGAGTAAGCCGCGGGATATCCCAGGATGCTGTGGCGCTCGTCCGCCATCTGTTTGAGCTGGTACGAGACGCCGTCCACGCCCACAGTGAGCAGAATGATGCGTTTGCCGTAGGCCCAGGCCGCTTTCTGCAAATCCTTGGATGAGTCAACGTCATGCGTCAGCATCAGGATGTCAGTGATGCCGGGTACTGCACGCCACGTCTCGAGTTCTTCCCGCAAACCGTGGTCGGTCATGTCTTTGCGACGCACGGATTCGTTACCTTTCTCGTCGAAGATCTGTTGGGTCTTGGCCGGGACGTGCACAATCTTGTAACCGTAGCCGGACCAAATCTCGGCTTCGGATAAATAATTGTTGCCTGAGATTGGGCTGTTCACCGCCAGGTCGGTCACCAGGATCGCGCGTTCGCAATTGGTGATGCGCTGAGCCAGATTGAGCGCCCACATGGGGTCCACGTCGATGAATCGGTGTTGCTTGCACAGCCCGACCAGATTTTGGTGGTCAACGATCAAGACACCGCGGCGTGCTTGGCCAATTGCATGGCGCACGCCTTCGTCGGGTAGGTCATTCCTATCACCAGGGAGAGTCTGGTTGATGGCTGATTGAGTCATGGCCATGGCCTCTCGATTTCGCGAAGCTTTGAAGGGACGTTCGATTATCCCAAGCTATGCCAAAACCCGGGTCCTGTCAAGGGTCAAAAACCTTCTACTTAGCCTAAAATATAAGAAAAAAAGCGCTTAAAGCGCTTTTTAAGGAAAGTCTGTGCCGTTCAGGACCTCCACGGCCGGATGGTTAAGGTTCACATAAAATTGCCTGTGTCTTCCGTACATGGGACTGGAAACGAGCGTGCCCAGCAAAACTTCGTTCTTTACCCAAATTTCCATGATTTGGCGGATGCTCTCCATACAGGCGTTTTCCTGGGCCGGAACCATGACCTGATTTCCATCCTGCTCATCCCAACCCGCGGCGGCCTTTTCCTCCTGCGAAAAGCGGTTCAGCACTCCCTGCATCAGGCGCCAGGACAAGGTTTTTGAGTCCGGCAACAACCCGGAGGGGATGCATTGGTAATCCAGTATGAGATAGCGCAGCAAACGTTGCGCGTCTTTGTATTGACGCAGGGCCCAGGCGCAGGGTTTGGCGTCGCCGCGCACGTACATGGAACTCCAGAGTTTTTCGCCCAACGCCTCCAGATTCTGTTTGGGGTGCCAAAACGAACGCTTATGCATGTCGCAGATGGAAAAGGCGGCTACGTAACCCAGCAGGTTCACGATTTCATGCGCGGAATTGGCCAGCGCGGGTGAGATGCCGTTTCCCAGATTCAGGAGCACGGTTTGCTTGCCGTAGTTTTGGCTAACCGCAAACATGTCACGCGCAAAATCCACGTCATGCGTGAATAGCGCGATGTGCGTGACTTCGGGCACCAAACACCAGCGCAAGATTTCGTTTCTCACGCCGCCGTCGGTCTGGTCCTTGCGGCGGGTGACACGCTTGCTGGAGGTCTCGCCTTCGTCGTTGGCCGCTTCTTCGGTCACATGAATGAAACGGGCCGGTACGTGGACGATGGAAAAGCCATGTTCGGCCCATTCGTTCGCATCACTCAGATGAGAGTTGCCCGTTATGGGATTGGTCATGGTCAGGTCCGTGACCAGCGACATGCCCACGCAATTTCCGATGCGCAGCACGATTTCCGTCAACCATCTGGGGTCCACGCCTTTCAGGCCAATCTTATTGGCCGTACCAATGAAGTTTTGGTGATCCACGACCAAAGCCACGGTGCGGGCCGGGTCGCGTGAGCGCCAGTGGGCAGGTATTTCGCTGGTTAAGCTGTCTGCCGGCGGGCTCAGGTTTTTCGAAGGTTCGGTTTGGGTTTCCACGCTGGCTCCTTTAAGAGACGGTGTAGCATTAGGCATTTACCCCAATTCTTGACGCGCGTCAAGACTGGCACTAAAATCACATGCATGATGCAAAATCCCACAAAACGCAGCAGCCCTTGGCGGGTTGTTTTTATCTTGGCCGCTTTGGTCGCGACTTTCGGTTGCGGTTGGTACGTCGGTCACGCGGGTACGAGCTTGGCGCAACAAGCCAAAGTCCAGAACCTCAAGATAAACGGTTTGGGTACCGCGCCGCCATCCGATGCGGTAACTGATAAGGATTTGGAGTTCGCCCAGTTTTGGGATTTGTGGAAGACGCTCAAACTCAAGTATTACGAAGACGCGGACGAGAAGACCATGTTCTATGGTGCCATGCGCGGTCTGGCCGAATCCCTCGGCGATCCGTACACCACTTTTTTCGAGCCTAAAATCGCAAAAGAATTCAGCGACTCCCTGAAAGGTGAGTTCGAGGGCATCGGCGCGGAGATTGGTATCCGCTCCGGGCAGTTGCAAATCGTTGCTCCGTTGCCGGAAACCCCTGCCGAAAAAGCCGGTTTGTTAGCGGGCGATTACATTTTGGCCATCAACGGGACATCCACGGAAAACATGTCCACGGATCAAGCCGTGTCTTTGATACGCGGTCCCAAGGGGACGAAAGTAACCCTTAAGATTGGGCGATTGCCAAAAGGTTCAGAAAAGTCTTCGGAAGCCAGCGTCAGTTCCACTAAGCCCGCTTCCAACATCAAAGATTTCGACATCGTGCGCGACAAGATACTGGTCAAAAGCGTGCGCGTGACATGGCCTAAAGAGGGGATAGTGTCCATCCAGATTTCAAGTTTCAACCAAGACACGGACAAGGAATTCAACCAGGCTTTGGATAAGATTTTAGAAAAGAACATTAAAGGCATAATTTTGGATCTACGTAACGACCCAGGCGGCTACTTGGACCGTTCGACCGTGGTGGCCGGACAATGGGTGGGCGATAAGGTTGTTGTCTCCGAACGCCGCAAGGGCAAAATAATCGACGAGTTGCATGGCGAGGGCAACGGACGATTGGCAGGCATCAAAACCGTGGTTTTGGTCAACGAGGGTTCGGCTTCGGCATCAGAGATCGTGGCCGGGGCTTTGCAGGATTACGGATTGGCCACACTTATCGGCATGAAAACTTTCGGCAAAGGTTCCGTGCAGGATTATTCGGAATTCGGTGACGGTAGCGCGGTCAAAATCACCATCGCCGAATGGCTGACTCCCAAAGGACGTTCCATCAACAAGACCGGCATCCAACCCGATATACAAGTTGACCGCACCTACGAAGATTATGACGCAAATCGCGACCCCCAACTCGACAAAGCGATCTGGTTCATCGGAAGCCCAACCAGCAGCAACGCCATCCACGCCAGCTCCACACAAACCCCGTAAGAACCGGATTTTCCGTAACCGTCCAGCCGGTAAGTTCAATCCGCCCAAGGGGCACGTACAGCGCCAGGTTTCGGCTGGAGGCGTGATTTTCCGCCATAAAAATGGCCGCGTGGAAATCCTGTTTTTGAAGCGTGAGGACGGACGTTGGACTTTTCCCAAGGGCAAGAGGCAGCTGGGCGAATCGCACGTGGTGGCTGCCATCAGGGAAATTCGTGAAGAGACGGGCATCGCCACCCTGCGTTATGTGGCGCCTTTGGGTTTTACGGCTTTCCGGTACACGGAGCGCCATCAGGGACCGGTTACGCAGGTGGCCAAGGTCGTGCACTTCTTTTTGTTCGAAGCGCCGAGCGACACGAATGTCAAATTGGCGGGCACGGAAGGCATCGTTGAATCGTCTTGGGTGCGTGCGGATCGGGCGTTCGCGACTTTGAGTTACCGCAACATGGACAAACTCCTAGCCAAGGCTTTGCGTTTAATAGTGGAAGAGGAGAGAAAATAATTCGTTCGTTGATTAAATCAAAAAACCCCTTTTCGAGGGGTTTTTTGATTTAATTTTGTCTGATTCCTAATTGTAATAATATTCTAATTCAACCTTGAAGCGGCTCACTTTTACGCCTTCAACGCCCAGGACGTACTTAAAACCCACCTCAAGATTGTCATTAGATGTAACTAATAAATTAGTAGGAATTTCTGTAGTAGCGAGTTCTTGAAAATTCAGATTTAGAATGTTGTAGTTACCGTATAAGGAACTGTCAACGTCATTATATCTATAAAAGACTTTGAGTCTGTTTGTAAAGGATTTTTGGCTGGTGTAAGCGGCGGCGCAAGGCGTGGCTTTTATCTTGGTTACAGTGATGGGGTGTTCAAGTGTCGAAGATGGAATGCTGATATTAAAACTTTCCATCTTGCCCGGTGTGCTAGTATACAGGTAGTCCGTTGAATTGCACACGCTTTCGTCCACCCAATGGTGATGCGATCCTGGAACAATCGGAAGTGGGGAAGCGTAAAACTGTCTATAATAACCATCCGCTATGAGATGCGCAGTATATCCTGAGGCGTAAGCCGGATTTATATTAAAAAGTAGTGAAAGAATTAGAGTCGAGAAAACAAATTTTTTCATACTCAGGACGAAATATTGAATGAGATGGTATATTATACGCTTGACCGGACTGTTTTGCAAAGTTAATACACTCGCAATAATTTTAATTGGCTTTATATAGAATCTGGAAGACGTTTATGACCATACGTGGTATACTTTTATCCCGTATGACACGAAAAAAGATTTCCAAACGTCGCCGAATGACGATTTTTGTCGTTGGCGGAGTGATGAGTGGTGTGGGTAAAGGCGTGGTCACGGCCTCGATTGGGGCTTTACTGAAAGAATGCGGCTTCAAGGTCACGGCCATGAAAATCGACCCTTACATCAATGTGGATGCGGGCACCATGAATCCCATCGAACATGGGGAGGTGTTCGTAACCAAAGACGGCGCAGAGACGGACCAGGATATGGGGAATTATGAGCGCTTTTTGAATGAAGACGTGCCACGGGTCAATTATATGACAACGGGCGCTGTGTATCAGACTGTCATCGAGCGTGAAAGATCTTTGGGTTACGGTGGCAAAACAGTCGAAGCCGTGCCGCACATTCCTTTGGAAATCATCGGACGCATCAAAGCCGCACAACGCGCCAGTGATGCGGATTTCACCATGGTGGAAATTGGCGGCACAGTGGGCGAGTACCAAAACGTCTTGTTTTTGGAAGCCGCCCGCATGATGCGTCGTGACGATCCCAAAAACGTGATTGTGGTCTTGGTGAGCTACATGCCCGTGCCCGCGTCTTTGGGCGAAATGAAGACCAAACCGACACAATATGCTGTTAAAGCCCTAAACGAAGTGGGGTTGTTCCCGGATCTGATTGTGGCTCGTTCCACGCACTCCATCGACGAAGTGCGCAAAGGCAAGCTTGGCACCAATTGCGGTTTGAAAGGCGAGGACGTAATCGCGGCTCCGGACGTGTCCTCTATTTATGACGTTCCAGCCATGTTCCGCAAGCAGTGCGTGCCAGAAAGGATCATGGAAAAATTCGGTCTGCCTAAACGTTGCCCCAAAGATTCGGCTTGGGATCAATTTTCCAAACACATCCATAAATCCGGTAAGCCCGTGCGCATCGGAATCGTGGGCAAATATTTCTCCACCGGGGATTTCGTTTTGGGAGATGTCTATCTTTGCGTGATGGAGGCCATCAAACATGCGTCTTGGCATTTGGGAGTCGCGCCGCAAATCGAGTGGATCAACAGTGAAGAATTAGAGAAAAAGCCCAAAGAAGTTTCCAAAATCTTGAAGGGTCTAAACGGCATCCTGATTCCCGGCGGTTTCGGTAATCGCGGCATCGAAGGCAAAATAATGGCCATCCGTTATGCGCGCGAGAATAAAATCCCGTATTTCGGTTTGTGCTATGGCATGCAATTGGCCACCATCGAAGTGGCGCGTCACATATTGGGTTGGAGCGATGCCAATACTACGGAAATCGACAAACAGACTTCGCATCCGGTCATCCATCTGATGAACGAGCAGGAGGAACGCATGCGTAACTCGAATTACGGTGGTTCCATGCGTTTGGGCGAATATCCGTGCGTTTTGCGCCAGGGATCTACATCCAGAAAAATTTATGGCCATGAGTTCGTGATGGAGCGCCATCGCCACCGCTACGAGTTCAATCCGGTTTATCGCGCAGAATTGGAAAAGGCCGGTTTGCAGTGCGTTGGTACTTCGCCAGACGGCAACCTAGTTGAAATCGTGGAATGGAAAAACCATCCGTTTTTCGTAGCCACACAATTCCATCCCGAGTTCCTGTCACGTCCTTTCGCGCCGCATGCGTTGTTTGTGGGTTTCGTAAAAGCGGCTTTGAAACATAAAAAGTAAATCTCAATCACAGGCAACAAAAAACGGGCTTGAGCCCGTTTTTTGTTTCAAACTTCGCTGGTTATGCCGTGGGCAAAACGTTGGCGAACTTTACGGTCTTGCGTGATCCCGTGAAAGTTTTGATGGTTTTATTGGTGAACTTTACCACGCCGTTAATCATGGCGTAGAGGGTGTCGTCGTGGCCCTGTTTGACGTTCAAACCGGCGCGGATTTTGGAACCGCGTTGGCGGACGATGATGTTGCCGATTTTGGCGCGTTCGCCGGCGTACAGTTTAACGCCGAGACGTTGGCCTTGGGAATCGCGGCCCAGACGGGTAGAACCGCCAGCTTTAGTATGTGCCATAAGACAATTAAATAACCAAACAACAAACTTCAAGTTCCTGATCCGTCTCGACTCGCTGAATTCAAGACCGTAAACGGGTTGGACCCTGGTTAATTGGGTATTTGGGTATTAAAGTATTTGTGGCCGTATATTAAGCGGTTTCCACAGGCTTGTCAAGGCCAGAAAGGGGCAGTAATATGCCAATAACATGAATAACGAACATACAGATCCCAAGATTCAGGTCGAGGAGGCTTTAGATGAGCTGCGCGAACCCCTTATAGCACATGGCGGCAACGTAGAGTTGGTTGATGTGGATAAAGAGGCTGGGGTGGTGGCTGTGCGTCTGCACGGTGCCTGCGTGGGTTGCCCATTGTCCGAGTTGACTCTGAAGGAGGGTATCGGTGAGGCATTGAAGGAAAAATTTGCTTGGATAAAGGACATTAAAGCCATCAATTGACCCTTGGCCCGGCATTATGACTTGGGACGAGTGGAAATTTTCAACCCGGATGGCTTGGGAAAAGCCCAGCATTAAGATTTTAGGTATCGGCACGTTGGTGTGTCTTTTAGGTATGTCTGGTTTTGCCGCTTTTAAGGTCTTTGGCGCCAGCATTCCGGTAGGTTATACGGTGACGCATTACACTGTTTATTTGGGCATCGACCAGGTGTTGCCGGTTTATTGGTTCCTGCTGTTTTTGTTCGTGCCAATTCTTCTCGTTTCTGGTACCATCGTGTGCGGAATGGGCATGTACCGAGATGATATGGTGGCGGGTACGGCCTTGATGGCTTTGGCTGCGATTTCCACGTTATTGTGGAGCATCCAGCTTTTTTACCTCTCAAAAATAAACATCTAAAATTTATGGACAGTCTTTCCATTGAAATTATCCGCATGATCGGTTTTGCACTGTCATGTTTTTTGATCGCTTTCGTGTGCACTCCGGGCGTCATCAAACTGCTTAAAAAATATAAAATGGGTAAAAGCATCCGCGATGCGGAATCCGCTCCCATCATGAACCAATTGCATGCGCATAAGGCAGGTACGCCGAGCATGGGAGGCATCGTGATTTGGGGGTCGGTTTTGATCGTGGCCGGTGGCGTGTGGTTGGCATGTCGGTTTTTTCCCAACGGACCGTGGTGCGATTGGAACATTCTCTCTCGCGCCCAAACTTACGTACCGTTCGGGGCCATGATCGCCGCAGCCTTGGTCGGCCTGGTGGATGATTACATGAACGTCAGACGCATCGGTCCCAAAGGTGGCGGCTTGCGTGTCAGACACCGTTTGTTGTTTTACACCCTCATCGCCGCAGTGTGTGCCTGGTGGTTTTACGCCAAACTCGAGTGGAGCTCGGTACACGTGCCGTTTACGGGAACGTTTGACATCGGTTGGCTGTATATTCCGTTTTTCATTTTCGTGATTGTGGCCACTCAACACTCGGTCAACCTGACTGACGGTTTGGACGGTTTGGCCGGCGGTACGTTGATGGCCGCGTTCGGCGCCTATGGCGCCATTGCTTTCATGCAGGGCCGTATGGACTTGGCAGGCTTGTGTGCGGCCGTGATTGGCGCCCTGATGGCGTTTTTGTGGCACAACATCACGCCGGCCGCGTTTTTCATGACCGATACCGGAGCCATGGCTTTGGGTACGTTACTGGGCATCGTGGCCATGCTTACCAACCAGCCGTTGCTTTTGCCCATCATCGGCATACCGTTTGTTGTCGAATCAACCTCCGTGCTCATCCAGCTGACTTCAAAAAAATTGCGGCATGGCAAAAAGGTGTTCAAGAGTTCGCCTTTGCACCATCATCTTGAAGCCATCGGGTGGGGCGAACCCAAAATCGTGATGCGCTTTTGGGTGGTGTCCATGCTCTTTGCGGTTTTGGGCACGCTGATTCACATGATCGACCGCTAAAAATTTATGCGAGGGGAGTTGGGCCAGATGGATCGCGGGTTCCTTGCCAGCTTGGCCGTGTTGGTCGTATTCGGTCTATTCATGTTGCTTTCGGCTAGCGGACCCATCGGTTATCAAAGGTTCCACGACGCGGCGTATTTTTTTAAACACCAACTCATCAACGGATTGTTGCCTGGTGCGGTTCTGTTTTTTATATTTTCGCGCTTGGACTATCGCCGTCTTATGAAACTGGCGCCTTTGGCATTGGGCGCGTCCATCCTTTTGCTGTTGATGGTCTATATGCCGGGCATAGGCATGCGTTTTGGTGGCTCAGGCCGTTGGGTGTATTTGGGGATTATATCGTTCCAGCCATCGGAATTCGTAAAGATTTGCGTCTTGATTTATACGGCTGCTTGGTTGGAAAAACGCGGCGCGGAAAGCAAAACCTTGGATAAGGGTTTTTTGCCGTTTTTGTTACCCATATCCCTGATAATGATCCTGCTGATACTCCAACCCAATACTGGTTCCATGTTCGTGATTGTGGCTTCGGCCCTGACCACGTATTACATCAGCGGCGCACCTTTCGTGTGGTTCGCGGGATTGGGTGTTTTGGGTACGGGCTTGTTCGCCTTGTTGTTGAAGTTATCGCCTTATCGCGCCGCACGTTTCATGACTTTCTTGCATCCTGAGTTGGATCCGGATGGCATCGGATATCAGATCAACCAAGCCTTTTTAGCCATCGGGTCAGGCGGATTGCTGGGCTTGGGCTACGGACATTCGCGACAAAAATATCTATACCTCCCAGAGGCTTACGGTGATTCGATTTTTGCGGTCATGGCCGAGGAGTTGGGTTTCATTGTCTGTCTGATGTTTTTGGCGTTAGTGGGTTATTTGGTCTGGCGCTGCTGGAAAATCGCCAAGAATGCAGATGACCCGTTCGGTCGGTATTTGGCCGTGGGCATCGGTGCTTGGATTGCGATTCAAACGATACTCAATATAGCCTCCATGTTGGGCCTGATGCCCATGACTGGCGTAACCTTGCCATTCGTAAGCTATGGTAGCTCGGCGTTTGTTGCGCTCTCGATAGCCTGTGGTATTATGGCCTCAATAAGTCGAGGGACCAAAATATGGCGCGAACAATAGCTTTGGTGGGTGGCGGCACGATGGGGCCCACGGCCCCGCTATTGGCGCTCCAAAAAGTTTTAGCCCAGCGTCATCCGAGCGATAAGTTCGTGTGGGCAGGTACGGAAAACGGTCCTGAAAGAGGTCCGGTTGCAGCTTTGGGTAAAGTGGAGTTTGTGAGTATCCCGACCGCGAAATTCCCTAGATATTTGACCTGGGCATGGTTGACCGTGCCTTTTGATTTTTGGAAAGCCAAGTCCGCGGCCAAAAAATTCTTGGACCAATACAAACCTGACATCGTGATTGGCGCCGGAGGATTCACCCAAGTGCCCGTGATTTGCGAAGCTGCAAAACGCAAAATTCCATGCGTCATCCATCAGTTGGATTTTTTGCCGTCCCTATCCAATAAGTTGGTAGCAAGATATTGCAAACTCATCACCACCACTTTCATTTACCATTATCGCAAGTTCAACGTTAAAGTAGACGAGATGCATATCGCCACGCCCAACCGTTTTTCCAGCATGGATTTGCCGGAACGTGCCGTGGCGGCCGCACACTTCGGTTTGGATCCCAAACGCCCCATCGTATTCGTCACGGGAGGCGGTACGGGGTCTATGGCCATCAATAGAGTCATTGAGGATAGATTGGAGCAATGGCTGGCCAAAACCCAAATCATCCATGTCACCGGACGCGGAAAGAGTGGGGAAGTGGCACAGACGTCGGGCTATGTGAGGAGCGATTTTTTTGACGTGAAAAACATGCTTAACGCTTATGCCGCGGCCGATATCGTCGTGTCCAGGGCCGGCATGGGTGCCATTACGGACTTGTCCACGTTCGGCAAAGCCGCGATTCTCATCCCAATCCCCAATAGCCACCAGGAAAAGAATACGAGGCATTTGCGTTTGAGCGTGGTGGAAGTCAAACAGGGCGAAAATTTCTTTGAGGATTTGTATCGTGCGACCGTCAAGCTTCTTAAGCATCCGGAGGATCGCGTGCGTCTGTCGCAGGAATTGCAGAGCACGATTAAGACGGACGACGGCTCGGAGTGGGCATCTTTGATCGAAAGATTTCTACCGGACGATTTGGATTGAAGAGAAGAGAATGCTTATTGAAAAACCCCGGAAGGGGTTTTGAGTTACTTGGCCATGTAGAGGCCGTGTTTTTCTGGGTTGAAGGGTTTGATTGCGACTTCTACTTTGGCATCCTCGGTCCCGCGGTGCCGGTTGAGAAAGTTGCGGCACGCAAGAGCCAGCTTTTGGGCGTATTCTTGGCGGCGCTCAGGCGTCCTCTCGGGTTTCTCAAACAAAAGGTCCACTATAAGTGTAGAGATGGGGTAGGGGTGGGTAGGTACTGAGGGATCGTGAGGAAAAAAGCAACTCACGTCTCCTGGGCTCAGGTCCCAATATTCGCAAGTCAGTTTTTCAAGAATCTCGCTCAGTTGCTCACGCCATCCGAAAGGCGGCGGGACGACAGGGCCGTGCTTTTTTACGCGTTTGAAATACTCCAAATCCTCATCGGTGGTTTTGTCCGTCCTGACGTAGCGGATGTCCACTGGAATGAGCGGGGAGATGTTGTAACCGATGATGAGCGGCATGGGAACTCCTTTTTTGTGTTGCCACATGCAACCTTTTTTTGGCGGAAAAGTCAAGGGGAATCAAGAGCAAAATTCAAAAAGCAAAAAGCAAAAAGAAGGAGTCCCTTTGGGACATCCGGGATATTACTAATGCCGAAGGCCACCAAAATTTTGCTCTTTGGATTTTGCTCTTTGCTCTATAAAAAAAGGCCTATGGCGGCCAGTGGGTGTCTATGTTGCCGTGTTCGTCGATGCGTCGGGGATCATTGGCAAAAGACAAAAAGAAAACCACTAAAGTTAGTACAAAGAGCAAAAGCTCGATGGCCACTGGCGACCAGTCGGAAAAAATGTCGCGGAAAGTGGGCATGATGGAAAGTGCGGGAAAGGTCAACATGGCCAAGAAGGTGATGAGTGCGGCAAAAGTAAGTCGCCGCTGTTTGCGTTCTTGGATTTGTGGATTGTGACGCATGTGGGGAGCCTCGTGTTTGTTTGGAAGCATGCAGACGTGTAACGCGCAGTTTCGCGGTCAATGACGAGGAGGCAGTTTAGTCCCCACCGGTAAAACAAAAACCCCCGTAAGGGGATTCTTGTTGGTGCGCCCGGTGGGGATC
>CAZRYH010000002.1:0-120754 GCA_964604275.1 uncultured Gammaproteobacteria bacterium | reverse complement strand
TGCGGTGTGTGGGTTACGGAAACAGTATTCGTCCGACACTACCACAAATCTAAAAAAGGGACAAGTCTGGTGCCTACCCCAAAACCTTTTTACGCTCAATCTATCGGAGCGCCATTTTCACCAACTTTGATGTCGCAAAGCAACGTCTCTCCACCCAATGCGTCTTGGACTCTAAAATCCTGTTTTTTCATACCCAAGACCTTTAAACTACTGTATGTCATGGGATAACTTTTCGCCAAATATTCCACATAACCAGAGAAGGTGCATGAAGTGTCGGCTACATTGACGAACACTGAGACCGCCGTGCTGACGATGCAGTTTTTCGGCCCACCCGCATATTGATTCACATAAACAGCCTTGCCCTGTGCAGGAATATAAATATTATAGACATCCACTCCAAAAATATTCGCTATTGAACCGCTGGGCTTAAAGGCGGCGATCAGATATATCCCGATTACCTTTTTGCCTTGCTTTTCCTGCTCATCCCACATTTTTACGATCCTGTCGGTGCTTATTTTAGACGAAGTGAAACGATAGGAGGTCTGAAAACCGCCCGCCGTCGACTTGATTTGGTCGTCCGAAAAGGAAAACTCATCCAATTCAATATCTTCAAAATTCTTTTCCGCAGCATCCGACGTCAACATTTTTAAATACACGGCTTTGGGCTTTATACTGCCGACAGATGCGATATTGCCGCCCACAACCGCATCCGTGCAACTATATTCGTGGGCAGAAGACGACTTACAACCCGAAGACATGCCGGATGCGCAGTTCAAACATTTGGCGTTTTTAGGGCAACCTTTACCCATACATATGCTGTCTTGATTGCCGCCGCTGATGAAATATTCATTACCGCATACGGTCTTATCCAAAGGAATGGTGTAGCCTTGGGTTATGTCGAAAGTATTGGGCGAGATAGGGCTGCCAGCATCTTGGAATGTTATGGCGGCTTCGTTGGGGCCGGGTTTGATGTCGGAACAGTAAACGACGCTGTAAAAAGACATGCGATTTACCATATCTATCTTAAAGGCGTTCATGTTTAAGGTGTTCGGTGCCACATTTGCTAAAATGACATATGAAGACAAGGCCAATACCATGCCTATTAAAGCGTCGATCATCGTCTCTTTGGCGCGCCCGATTTGCGCACCCACGGCCGAGACCATGTATTTGAACGCGCCATAAACGAACATGATGGCCGCGGCAATCAGGGCGAACGAAATGCCGGCCGTAAAAATCAAACCGATATAGCTCCGCAAACCCTTGATGGTGGTGGCGCCGATGACTGGGTTCTGCAATTCGTAATCCGGCTCCGGGGCTTCGCATTTGCCCTGCTCGGTGGTTCCTTTGGGCTTGCAACTACCGTCCTTGCGCCATTTACCGTTCTCCTTTGAACATTCTTGTTCGGTCCAACAAAACATGTTGACGTCTTCTCCCCTTTCCCTGGTCTTTGTCAGATACGCCTGTGTATTATTTGTATTACCCTCGAACGATTTTGAAGTCTCTCCGCATGAAGGTTCGCTGAACGCGACCTCGCCCCAACTCACGGTTCCCACTTCGCCCAAGCCGTTTGATTTGGGATCCTTGCACAATGCTTTACAGCTTTTGCAATTTTTCAAATCGCCACCCGCCGCAACAACCTTACGCCCATTATTGTTTTGACACACGCAACAGGAAAAAACGCCATCCGCTTTGCACGTATCCGAACCCGTAAACTTTTGAACCGCACATTTTGCACCGAAAGACGTCGTGCGTTCCGATTTCTCACCGCAACAATCCGGTACGCCATCCGGTCTGTCCGTATGCCATATACAAGCCCCGGAGCCGGTATGGGACTTAGCTTCATTGCATTTAGCCTTCAAGGAATCAACTTTATCGTTGAATTGCATCGCCACCTTCAGCGCCGCAGCTACAGGCAAAGTCGCGGGGATAAAATACGATGCGGCCGGAGCGCCGGTCAGACCGCAACACGCAGACTCCCAAATTTTTGATTTGCTTTCTTCTTTGAAATAACTTTGATCTACAGTAATGCAAGCCTGAGTGCATATATTCAGCCTAGTCACCGCGCTATAACTTCCAACAATGCCCAAACCTCCAGCGACAATCCTTGTCCAACTGCAATAATCGCCGATCTTGTCCGGTTCTGTGGCATAGGGCTGATCCTGGGCATTGTCCCACACGGCCAAGGCCGGGGCCGTGGGCCACAAAAAAACCTGCACGGCCAACCACGCGACCGCACATTTCATTAGCCCACGTTCAAAATTTCGCATAAGGTCAAAAATCAATCCAGCGTCTCAAAAGGCAAAACACCTTCAATCATTACGCCATCCACGAAAAAAGTCGGGGTGCCCGATGTGCCAGCTTGCTCTGCCGAATCTATAGCCCGTTGGATTTCCGCATCCACATTTCTATCCGCCATGCATAATTGAAGTTTACGAACGTCCAAACCCAAAATCTCGGCGTGCATTACCAAATTCGCATCATCCAACTTGCCCTGATTGGCGAATAAAGTTTCTCGATACAACCAATATTTCCTCCGATCACCCTGCCTCCAGACACAACGAGCTGCTTTGGCCGCGTTCCAGGCGTCGGGATGGGTATCCGTAATCGGATAATCGCGAAATACGATTTTCACATCCGGATTTTTGTCCGCAAAAACCCTGACGTCGGATTCGGCGGTGCGGCTGTACGGGCAATCGAAGTCAAAATATTCCACGATTTCGTGAGTGGCCGAAGCCGGACCCAAGAAGGGATCGTTTTCAGTGCCGGAAACGCTCTTCTTCACTTTGTCCATTTCCATGGCCACGGCCGGATGGACCTGGGCCTTGCGGGTGATGGCCCCGGGTTTGATTCCCTTGCCCTGTTTAATGTCCGAGTAATAAATGTAGGTCTGACGAACGAACCAGACCGCGGCCAAAGCCACGACAAAAAGCGCGCCTATGGCGATTACAGTCCACTTTTTGCCCAAACCTGGCCTTTCCTCCATATAGGCTCATTATAGCACACGGGACGCGTTAACGACCTCGGATGGCGCGACGGCGATTCCCGGTAACCATGGTCCGCCCACCCCACCTCCCAGGCTTGACTAGCGCGCGGTCTGGTACTAACCTGTGTCACATGCGTCAAATCATACTTCCCATTATCCAAATCGTGCTTTCAGCGCTGCTGGTCACGGCTATTTTGTTGCAGCAACGCGGCACGGGTTTGGGCGCCACTTTCGGTGGCGAGGGCACGGTGTTCAGGACCAAACGCGGACTCGAAAAAGGCCTGTTTTACGCAACCATTGGACTCGCTGTCCTCTTTTTCGCCACCGCGATCCTGAATATCGCCCTGTCCTAAAGGCCATATGTCAAATACGGCTCGCCTACGGGCATGGTTCCGGCGGGTCTTTTTTTGGCTCGACAAAGACCAACTGAACTCGACCGAACAAATCCCGGACATGGGGCGGGACCATGCCTTAGTGCTTTCCGTTACCCAGCCACGTGCCGTGCCGACCTGGAGGCAAATGCGTTACGCCACACGCGTCTTTCAACCCAATGAAAAACTGTGGTTCGTATTGGCCGCCTGCGGAAGCGCACTTTTTTTGGCTACAGGCGTAGTCCTCTTCTCCACCCAACACATGTCTCCGGTTCCGGCTTTTGGCGGCACATATACAGAAGCGATCATCGGAGCGCCTCAAGCCCTGAATCCGGTTGACGCTCCGGCCAACGACGCGGATGCGGACTTGGTGTCTTTGATTTACTCCGGACTGTTTAAGATGAACGGTACCGAACCCGTACCGGATTTGGCGGAAAAGTACGAATGGAGTCAGGACGGAAAAATTTTGACCGTAACCTTGCGCGACAACGCCAAATTTCAAAACGACCAACCCGTTACAGCTGACGACGTGGTCTTCACCGTGGAATCCATCCAGGATACGGCACGCAATTCTTTGTTGGCGCCTTTGTTCCGCGGAGTGACCGTGGTTTCCGTGGACAATCGTACTGCGCAATTCACGTTGGACCAACCAGACGCCACCTTCCCCATCGCGCTATGCGTGGGCATCTTGCCCATCGATGTCTGGCAGGATGTGCCCGCACAGGCCGCGCGTTTGGCCAATGCCAACGTCAAACCCATTGGTAGCGGACCGTATCGCGTGAAATCTTTCACGCGCGATAATTTGGGCCAGATAAAAACCTACACCCTGGAAAGATACGAAGGTTATTACGGCATCAAACCACACATCAAAAATATTGTTTTCGAATTCTTCCCAGACATTAACTCGGCCCAAGATGCTATCAAATCCGATCTGGTCGACGGTCTGGCTTTCGTGCCGCCCTTGGAGCGCAACCGTTTCTCCTCAACGGCCCGTTGGTCGCAATCCAAACTGGAAATTCCGCAACAAGCCATTGCTTTCTTTAATCTAAAGGACAAACTTCTGACTGACGCGCGCGTACGCCAAGCCTTGGTGCTGGCCATCTCGCGTCAAGATTTGGTCGATGCCCTGGAGGGACAGGCTACGCCCAATGACACGGCCTATCCGTTCCTCTCCACGCCCTCTTCCACGCAGACCGACCTCGAGGCTGCGCGCAGGCTTTTGGATGCGGCGGGCTGGGCTTTGCCTAACAACGATACGGTGCGCGTGTATGTCAAACCCGAACAGCGCAAACCCGGCATACCCATAACTTCAACGCCTTCGTCCACAAAACTCACTCTCGAAATAATCACGCCGGATGAAGCGGATTTGGTAAAAGTAGCCGAAGCCATCAAGCGCCAATGGTCACTTCTGGGCATCCAGGTGACCGTCTCGACCCAAGAACAGAAGACTGTTCTGCGCCGTTCTACACGCGACCGCGACGCGCAGGTCGTGCTTTGGAACATACTTCTGTCATCGGATCAGGACCTGTTCCCCATTTGGTGGAGCGGGCAAGCTGGAGACAGGGGCATGAATTTTTCAGCTTTGGCGGATAAAGAGGTGGACACTTTCATCAGCGCCACAAAATCGGCTTCCACCACGGCCATTTTGGCCAAAGCTCGCGCCGACCTCTCCAACACCATCAACAAACGTTATGCGGCCGCTTTCCTATTACGTCCGGCCTATTCCTATGTGGTGTCCACGCGCGTCAAAGGTGTGCAGCAAGACATCGTGGCCGCCAAACCTTCTGACCGCTTCAACGCGCTGACCGAATGGTACGTAAAAACCGGCTGGGTCTGGAAATGATAAGGGAATTACGAAATGGAATTACGAATTACTAATTACGAGGGAGTTGACAAAGACTGGCCAATACACGATAATTCGCCCGCATTACGGGATCCTCGTAATTCGTAATTCCCGTAATTCGTAATTCTTGGCGCATTCATGGGTGAGTGGCGGAACTGGTAGACGCACTAGCTTCAGGAGCTAGCGGTCGCAAGGCCATGAGGGTTCAAGTCCCTCCTCGCCCACCATACAAAAACCCCTGCGGGGGTTTTTGAATTACCCAATTCTAATCACCAAACATCAATAAGGAGGGGGAACGAATTGACGGTGGGTATGGATGCCGTATTATGTTTATTATATGAGCCACATCATTATCGCCTCGGGTCCGGTCATCGTTGAAGACGGCAAAGTCCTGGTCAACAAACACGGAGACACTTCATTTTGGAAATTTTGTGGTGGACGCGTGGAGGATTTTGACCAAACCCTGTGGGAAGCGGCTCAGCGCGAAGCTAAGGAAGAAGTGGGTGTGGACTTGGAGTTGTTGGATCCTACGCCTTTCATGATGCATACAACCAAACAAACAGACCAAGGCCAGATCGACGTAATCCTGGTCCACTTCTTGGCTAGACGCGTCGGAGAAACCAAACCCGGTCCGGACATCCGCGAAATCGCATGGCTTGATATGGATGCTCTGCCGGATGACATCGGCCCAAGCATCCTACCCGCGCTCAAACACTTTGGACTGATTTAAGAATCCTTTTTCTCGGATTTTTCATTTCCATTTTGGTTCGTACCAAAATCTATACTGGAAGCAAAACGGTTGGCCAATTCAAATATTTTGGAAATTTGTTCGTTGTTCAAACCGTAATCCGCCAGAGCGTGGCGCAAACTTTTATCCGGCCCAAATAAGGCTTTCGCGAATACGGCCAAAGGAATCTCACCTTTGTCCAAGACGTTGCGTCTTAAAGAGGCGAAGGCATACCTTTCGTCCTCATACGTTTCCGGTCGTTCTTCCCCGGCGAACTGCGAAAGTTCTTCCACGATGGCCTCTTCCAAAAAACGTCCCGCCGAACTTTCCAACTCAGTATCATGGAAGCCAATACGCTCTTCCCCTTCCCCTCGGCTCAGGCCGTGCATGATTTCGTGGCGTAAAGTATTTTCATTAAATTTGCTCATCCGGGAAATCGTGGCGACGTCTTTTACAGGATCGTAAACGCCGTTAGTCAGCTCCCAATTTTTTCGGCCATCAATCGAGGACTCGATTTTAAAACCCATGGTCGCGGCGCGCCTCTCCAACAATCCCCGATCCAAATCCGGAATGGCGGCGGTCAAAAATCCAACGGTATCGTGCTTCAAGCCATCCATGACCGGTGAGAGTTCTTTGGTTTCTGCCGCGGACAATAATTCCATCACAGGGAAAACGCTTTGACGCAAAGCATGGTAATACTCATTGACGCCATTTCCGTCCAACTTGCCCGACTTTTCCGCAATATGCACTTCCTGCAACATTGACTCGACGACTTGAAAACGGTAATTGACCAATTCGACTTCTGATTCGGAAAGTTTTCGTGACAGGATTTCACGCTTGGCTTTTTCCAAATCCCGTGCGGACAAAGCGTTCAATTCAACTAATTGCTTTCCCCGTCTCGCGAAGAAAGTGTCTTCTCCATCGCCATAATGCTCGCGGTTAGATTTTATCAATTTGGTCAATTCGTAATGAGCGGTTTCCTCCGGTCCGTCAAAAGACATGCCCTCGGGCATGAGCCGCAATTCTGTGTTGGCCTTATTTAAAAAAGATGCCGCATCCGAACCGATTTCGTCAGACCTAGAAAATTCTTGTGGCAATGCGCCCGAACCTTGCCTAACGGACTTGGCCTTCTCGAGAAGACGGTCGGCGCTCAGGTTGAAGGTATCCGATCCCGCACGGATGTTGGCGGCGGTGGGTTGTTCAGTGTGGAATGCGGCCTGAGATTGATTTCGTTGTTCAAAGGTATTGGACATTGACATAGAGGGCCAAAAAGTGTATGCTAAGCATATCGTGAATGACGCTTGTTGCCAATTTGGTCCTAATTAAGCCAAATTTCAACAGTCGTGATTCAAAAATTGAAGACCCAAAACACTTGATTTTTGATTATCGCAGTTCTGTTTTTATTCAATTTATCCAGTTATGCCAGATCGCCTAAGGGCGACACAGCACATGCGTAGACATTGAACACCGCGCCGCAAGACGACCCGGTTTGTTTGTAGGATACGCAAATCAACGCGACATACGCGATATAAAAACATATGGACCCCTTCTTTAAGATCCATCCGTCTTTCGGTCGGACGGACAAGGGTCCCCGACATTTTTCGGGAAAACCTCCGGCAAACCAATCCGGAAACATAGGCCAAAACCAGGCCGCAAAAAAGACCGACAGTAAGGACATCATCGCCAAAGCCATCAAACAGGCGGCCATGAAAACCGAACATCTGCGTGCCGTCGGGCAAAGCGCGGAGCGTTTAAAGATGTCTAAATTCGATAAGCCGAGGACCGAACAACGCGAACAACGTCAACAACCCCAAGGCAGTCCCGGTGGGCACGGCAAAAAGCACGGAGATCGCCGCCAACAACGCCGCGGCGTAAACGACGGACAACCGCGTTTGCACACCTATAAGCACAAACCGCGCCTCAAAACAGGCACGGACAAAGACATGCTGGGCGCTGGCGACCGCGTGCGCGTTATCGTTTTGGGTGGCAACGAGGAAGTCGGACGCAACATGTCGCTCATCGAATACAAGAACGACATCATCCTCATCGACATGGGTCTGCAATTCCCGGAGGATGACATGCCAGGCGTGGATTTCATCATTCCCAACCTCACGTACCTGCAGGACAAACTCAAAAATATCCGCGGCGGCATCATTACGCACGGCCACTTGGACCACATCGGCGGCATCCCCTACCTGGCCCCGCGTTTGGGCAACCCCCCGCTCTTCATGAGCGCTTTGACCGCAGGCATCGTCAAGAAACGCCAAGAAGAATTCAAAGGCATCGCGCCGCTCAGGATCAACGTGGTTGATACCAACGACGTATTGCAATTGGGCGTATTCAAAATCGAATTCTTCCGCGTGTCACACAACATCCCGGACTCGTTCGGCGTGGCCATCCACACCCCGGCCGGCGTCATCGTGCACACGGGTGACTTTAAAATCGACCCCAATCCTTCCGGCGACAAACCAACCGAGATCGAGAAGATCAAGCGTTTGGGCGATGAGGGCGTGCTTTGTCTTTTGGCCGACTCAACTAACGCTTCCTTGCCCGGCCGCCAGCTTACGGAAGGTGACATTCAACACAACATCGACGACATCATCGCCAGCGCCAAAGGCCGTCTGATTATCGGTACGTTCTCATCCATGTTGGGACGTATCCAACAAATCATTTGGGCCTGCGAACGCATGGGACGCAAAGTCTGCATCGAGGGCTATTCCATGAAGTCCAACGTGGCCATCTCGCAAGAGTTGGGCTACATGAAAATCCAAAAAGGAACGCTCATCGACATCAAACAGGCACTTAAGATGCCTGACGACAAGGTGGTCATCATCTGCACGGGCGCGCAAGGCGAGGATCGCGCCATCCTGATGCGCATCGCCAACGGCGAACACTCCATGTTGCGCATCGAACCCGGAGACACGGTGGTGTTTTCATCGTCCGTGATTCCGGGCAACGAACGCAGCGTGCAACGCCTCAAGGACACTTTGTATCGCGAAGGCGCCGAAGTCGTGCATTACCAGATGATGGACGTGCACGCCGGCGGCCACGCGCGCCAAGAGGACTTGAAGTACATGCACCAGCTCATGCGCCCCAAGTATCTGATGCCCATCGAAGGCCACCATTCGTTCCTACGCCTGCACGGCAAAGCCGCGGTTGAAGGCGGGTTCAATCCGAAAAACATTTTCATCGCCGACAACGGCCAAATAGCGGAATTCGACCTGCAAAAAAACGGGCATTTGACCAACAAGAAGGTACCGAGCGAATACGTATTCGTAGATGGCTTGGGCGTGGGCGATACCAACCACATCGTGTTGCGCGACCGCATGGAACTCTCCAAAGACGGCGTGGCCATCGTGTTGGCTGTGGTCTCGGCTCAAACCGGCAAGCTCATCAAGATGCCGGAAGTCATCACGCGCGGCTTCGTGTTCATGAAGGAACACCAAGAGCTCTTGCCCATAGCCCGCAAAAAAGTGGCCTCCGTCCTTAAAGACACGGATCCGCGTTCCAACGCCAACGGCCAGTACCTCAAAGACAAAGTGCGCGACGACCTCGGACAATTTTTGTTCGACAAGACCGGCCGCCGCCCCATGGTCCTGACGCTCATCGTCGAAGTGTAAAAATAATTGGACATCGGCAACCGTCACGTCCCTCATGTAATGATTGATTCAGGAGGCGCGACCTGACGGCGATGCCCTAAAAACCAAAACCCCGAAAGGGGTTTTTTGGTTGCGGTTAGATAGTTGACCGCACCGTTGTTTCATGCAAACATCCGCGTACCGAAGCTCCTTGAAAAAAGAGGCTGTCATGGCAAAGTGGGCGACATGTATTGACTGTGAAGGTAGACGGTCCAGTAACGGTACAGACCACAAATTGTTGCAGGCCAAACGCTTGCTGGACATCACGAATCCCACGACCATCGCGGAAGCTGAACGCCACCGTTTGATTGCCGAGGCAAGGGCCAAATACCTCCCCGAGCACCTGGACAAAGTAAAAATGGGTGAATGGGAAGTGTTCAAGATTATTGGCTTCATTGCGATTTTCGTTTTAATGCTGGCCTTGCCCAGCCCTCCGATTGCCTTGGCGACAAAATATCTGGTAATCATGGGGTTCGTGCTCACATGTTGCGGGCTTATCTCAATCCACGCGGGTCTGACACTCGCCTGCCTCAGCCCTGAACGTTCGGGAAGTCGAGCCTTCCGCTTATGGCTAGTTTTGAGTTCATTCTTTGTACCCTTCTGTTCCACCACGGAATTCATTATTGAGAGAATGCTGTTCAATCGCGCCGCTAAACGATTTAACGCAGAAGCATTCCATTGGGTGGGTAGCATATCCCTGAAGGATAAATCGACCATGATCGAAAACATCCCCACCGGCGAATCGGTTCGCGATTACGCCGTGGCGGAAATCGAACGCATCAGGGCCGACACAATCGGACCGGACTCTGAGATGGCCAAAGCTGAAGAGGGGCTCGCCGAACTGCTGTCGCAAGCCGAAAGCATGCGCCTTCAAATCCTGCATCGGCTCAAAAAAGCCACGGGCGACCGTCTTCCGCCGCTCGAGGAAGGGATGGAGCTGGCCAAAAAGCGTGAATCCAACTTGCGTAAAGCGCTCTCGCGACATCGCGATGCGATGAGCCGTGCGCGGGCTGCCCTGAACGAGTGCCTTGCCCAAGCCCAAGGTTTGGATGAAAACGTGGCGGACGCCGAGCTTCTCAAAAAGCTGGAGGAACAAGTGGCCGACGACGAGCGGCAAATCGCCTTGTCAGAATTGGTGATGAAGCAAGCCATCAGCAACCTGCGGGGCCGCACTATGTCCATCGTCACGGTCCTAGCCCAACTCGAACCCAACCGCGTGATCGGCGCAAACCAAACCCACGTGGCCGAAGAGGAACACGAGGCCTACCTGGGACGCATCGAAACCGCCGCCGAAAAACTCGCCGCCATCTAACCGCACCTGGCGGTTTTTTTGTCGCGCCGCATCAATCAAACGAGGCGCGACAATCCGCCGCAGTCAGACGGAGGCGGATCCGACCAAGCCGCATCAATCAAACGAGGCGCGACAATCCGCCGCAGTCAGACGGAGGCGGATCCGACCAAGCCGCATCAATCAAACGAGGCGCGACAATCCGCCGCAGCGCCGGCCGCAGCTTTAGCGAAGGCCGGCAGTCAGACGGAGGCGGACTTCATGACCTCCGACGACTTGGCGGAGCCTGGATTCTTCAGCGAGGGCAGATTGGTAATTGGCCATTTGAATTTGGTTTATTTCAAAGTTGGACGTTGTACGTTTGACGTTGTACGATGTTCCCGATATGAAAGACATCGTTTTTTCCGGCGTAAAACCCACTTCAATCCCCCATATAGGCAATTACATCGGCGCTCTAAAGCAATGGGTTACAATTCAACAACAGCATCATTGCTATTTTTGCGTGGTGGACGAGCATTCCATCAACACGGAATACGACCCCAAAGTATTGCGCGAATTGACTTGGAACATAGTGGCCACGTATTTAGCCGTGGGCCTGGACCCGCAACGCTCTGTCTTGTTCGTACAGAGCGAAATCCCCCAACACATGGAGTGCAGTTGGAATTTGATGAATATCGCCAAAATGGGCGAACTTTCGCGCATGACGCAATTCAAGGACAAATCAAAAAAAGGCGGCGCACAATCTGCCAGCATGGGCCTTTTCGGTTATCCGGTGCTCATGGCGGCCGACATTTTGCTTTATGACACGACAATCGTCCCGGTGGGTGAAGACCAATTACAACACGTGGAACTCGCACGCGTTTTGGCGCGGCGTTTCAATGAGCGTTTTGGCGATACCTTCGTAATCCCCCAGCCCCTAATACAAAAAGTCGGGGCGCGTATCATGAGCCTTCAGGATCCCAAGAAAAAAATGTCCAAAAGCGACAACGCTGATACAAGCACCATCTGGCTTAATGACGAAGATGATGCCATCCGCAAAAAAATCATGCGCTCGGTTACGGACAGCGAGGCCTTGGTGCATTACGACCCAGAAAAGAAGCCGGCCGTCTCCAACCTTATGACCATCTACCACCACATGACGGGCGAAAACATGAAGGAGATCGAGAAAAAATTCGCGGGCAAAGGCTACGGCGATTTCAAAAAGGATTTGGCCGAACAGGTCATAACGCACATGGGCCCGCTACGCGACAAAATCAACCACTACCTCGCGGATAAGACCGAGCTCAACAAGATTCTGGACCAAGGACGCGATAAAGCCCTGGCCAACGCCGAGGCTAAGATGAAGGTCGTGCGCGAGAGGATGGGACTGGGGAGATAAAGGCAGAGCAAAATCCAAAAAGCAAAGAGCAAAAATCCGGAGTTAGTCCGGATTTTTGAATTTTGCATTTTGCTCTTTGCTTTACTTCTTCGTCATTACCCAAACACCATTCCAGTCAGCTGGAGGAGGTTCTTGGATGAAGTGTTTGGCGCGGGCGTTCAAGGTTTTTGCGGGACCGTCCTCTGGATATTGGGACAACAATTCGTCCGTGATGGACACGGCTTTTTCGAAAGCTTTGGCCGTATACGCCTGCATGGCTTCGCCAAATCTAGCCACTAGCTTATTGTCTGCCGGACTGGCATCGGATTCACGCTTCATGACCTCGTACATGCGCACAGGTTCCTTTTTGCCTTTGACGGCGACCAGATCGACTGACCGCATCAGGTATTTGCCTTTGAGTTCCTCCTTGGTCGCTTCCGAGACAAGCAGAGATACTCCGTATTCCTTGGTCAGGCTTTCCATGCGCGAACCTAAATTCACGCTATCGCCGATAACCGTATAATCGAAACGTTCTTCGGATCCCATGTTTCCCACGACCATGTCCCCGGTATTTACGCCCACCCCGATCCTGAAGTTCAATTCACCGAACTTTCCGGACGCGTTCATGTCCTTGAGCGTAGTAAACATGTCCAAAGCCGCTTCGACCGCACGGTCCGCATGGTCTGGTTGGTCGAAGGGTGCGTTCCAAAAAGCCATGACCGCATCGCCGATGTATTTGTCCAACACGCCACTGTGTTCAAACACCACCTCGGTCATGCGCGAGAGATACGTATTCATGACCTCCACCAAACGTTCAGGTTTCAATCCCTCTGAAATGGTGGTGAAGCCGCGCACGTCGGAAAACAGCACGGTCATGCGCCGACGTTCGCCGCCCAGTTTAAGTTTGGACGGATCGTCCAAAATCGACTGGACCACAGATTTGGACACGTAGCGCGAGAAAGCGTTGCGAATCTCACGTTTCTGCTGTTCGGATGCGATACGCCTCTCTAAAACCACGGCTGCGAAACCAATGAACAGAGCCAAGGTCGGCCACAACAATTCCAAAATCCAGCCACGGTCGAAGAGGAAAAAAGCCGCGACCAGCCAAAGCACCCAAAAGCCCAGCGTGACCAACACGGACCAACGCGCTCGTAAGTACGGGACGTAGACTCCGACCAAAGCGCCCAGAAAAATCAGCAACAAAAACGTGAGCCAGACCGGAACTTCACGTAAAAATTTATGTTGGAGTAAGGTGTCCAAAATCGAGGCGTGGACCTCTACGCCCGGCATGGTGCGTCCGTTGGAGGTGGGCGCAATCACGTTGTCGTGCAAATCCGGCGCAGTGGCTCCGACCAAGACATAAGCGCTGCGTAGACTTTCCAAAGGCACGGATCCGTCGAAAATGTCAGCCGCGGAAAACCATTTGGCGAAACCTTTTCCTGGCGCATCAGGATAGGAAATTATCAAACGCTTGAGCGAATCCGTTCCCACGGATGGATCCATTTCCAAACCTCCGACCAATACCATTTGCGAAGCAAAAGACTGTATTTTCGATCGATCCGTAGAAATGGTCTCGAGAGCCACACGACGCACGACCCCATCGGAATCCGGCTGCTGGTTGACGTGACCCAAACGCGCCGCAGCTCCGGCAATGCCCGGTATGGGTTGTAGAACTTTTCCTGAATCGAAATACACGCCATCCGACGCATTGCGCACTTCCAACTCAATGGGCAAAACCACGTTGCCTGCCTGTTTGATGGACTTAGCCAAAGACGCGTCGTCTATCAGGTTGGACGGTTCCGGAAAATTCACGTCATAACCGATGGCCTTGGGACCCATGGCCGCAATGTTGTCGATGATTTTGGCGTGCGTGCTCCGTGGCCATGGCCAACGCCCCAAACGCCCCAAAGACGCGTCGTCAATGGCCACGATGGCGATGCGGCTATCGGCTGCGCGCGGTAAAAAAAGCTTGTCCGAAGCACGCCGGCTCCAAGATTCCATAACTCCCAAAGCCATACCCAAAGCGCATAGCGCGCCCACAGCCGCGCCCACGGCCAGAGGCCTAGGCCAATCGGTTCTGGATTTTTTAGAAAAGTATTTTGCGTCCGTCATATTTTATTGGAGACTGGTGCCGTAAGAAGTTACGGTCACGTTGACCGGCAAATCCGTGGTTTTGGTGACGCCGTCTTCCGTATAAATGCCAGTAACGATCACCTGACCCGTAATCTGTTTGTCCGCGGTAAAGGTCGAGCCAGAAACAGTACCCGCGGTGCCTTGCCATGTAAATTTTACCGAGCCCGTCACGTCTTGCGTGTAACCGCTGGAATAAACCGCCGTGGCCGTGATGCGACGCGCTTGGCCCAGGGGTACGCTCGTGCCACCTGTCATGCTCAACCTTAAAGAACTCAAAACGTTCAGCGTTTGCCCCACAGGCAGAGACACGGTGGCGCGGAAAGTCTGACCTCCATTCAAGACAGTGGCGTACAAAGTCGCGGAACCGGATTTTATGGGCAGATAAACAGGGCCATTTAATGAACCCAAGCCACCGACCTCGGAAAAAGTAGCTTTTGACGTGACGTCCACGCTTGAGCCATCGGCTTTGATTCCTTTTACGTACAACATGATCCTATCCCCTACGTTGGCTGGATTGGGTTGCGCATACAGCTCTATTCTGACCAAACCCAATGAAGCGCTTTGCGCTGAAGTGTCGGTTTGTGCGTTCTGGTTCGTGGTCGTCGTGAATGTTTTAGCCGCAGTCGGCGGATTCTGGACCCGGGTGCTCGTCACCGTACCCGGAGCTACAATACCCGTGCTCGTGGGCACATCCGAAGTCGAGGTAGCAGATCCGATGGGTGTAGTGGATGTGGGTGCCGGAGCCAAGCAATCCTTCATAGCCTTTTCCAAAGCCGCGATGCGCAAACGCTCGGCTTCCAATTTTTCATCCAAAACCCTACGTTGCGTATCCGCGATTTGAACTTTGGCCGCGTCAGTTACGATGCGCTTCACACTTTGGTCAGCAGCAACAACCGCGTCCTGGATTTTTTGCACGTCCGCCTCCGAATCGCACTTAATGGACTCGGCTTCCTCCAACCGCGCATCCGCACCCAATGCCCGCGCATACAATTCCTGTCCCGCCTCTCCCGACCACGTGGCCACGTACATGTCTTCCAATTTCAGCTTGATTCTGTACGATGCATCTTCTGCCGGTACGTCTGCCATGGATAAAAGCATCCTACCGATTGCCGCCCGTGAGGCTTTTCGATATTCTTTTCCGGCCACGCTTTCTGACTTTCGCGAGAACTCATCGTCCGTGAGATTCAAAAGATGGTATGCCATACCGGATTTGCCGCGCGCCACCAAATCTCTGATTTGATACAGCTTCCTGCCCAGATATTTTCCATACAATGCAGGGGCCTCGTTGCCGGCCAACCACAAATGCAAAGACTCAGACCAATTTTGGACCGGGTACAAAAAATCGTCTGGAGCCAAACCCGGATCCACGGCCACGACTTGCCCCAAGGTCTTTCTGGCGGCTTGCGTAAACCTTTCGTCCGCACTCGTCTGCTCCGAAACCCAAGCGTCGTTGGACCAAGTGGAACTCGAGATGTCTCCGGACGTAAATTTACCGTTTGCATCATCCAGCCAACCCCCGGTCACCACGAATGTTTTGTCGTTGCCGCGCTTGACCGCGATGCCGCCGCGTCTGACCACTAAACGATTTTTCCCATTATCGTTTTGAAGGCCGAAAGCGGTTCCACGGACTGTGGCCACCATATCGTTGGATTGGGCTTCAAAGGACTGGTCCATGTCCAATAACTTCAAAACGCGCGACCAAATGCGTCCGCTCTGCAGTTTGATTTTGACCACCAAACCCAAAGACCAAGGATATTCGTTTTTTTCCAAAACCACGGTTGTATTTCCGTCTAGACGCACATCGGCTCGCCCATCGGCCACGATGCTGGCAGAAGCCCGGTCCCCGGTCCTCACCGAATCGCCGACCGCGAGTTCCGTGCCGCCGGTTACTTTTTCCTCATTCCCGTCTTTCCTGATCACATAGACGTCACCTTTAGCCACGGCCAAACGCGTCACGGCTTGCGGCTCTTGGGAAGCACCCCCCAAAGACCAGAACCACCAGCCCACTCCAAAAACCACCAGAACCATGATGCTGATGCCTAAAATCACGGGCGTCTTTTTCATACGCGGGTATCATATCAAGTACCTTGATTAATAACAAAAAAGGACATCGGATCGGACCGTTTCACCCGTTGACAAAAAGGGCTTTTTGGGTTATATTCCAGTCCTCGGGCCAAACGGATGGCCGCCCGCCGAAGTCGCGCGAGTGACTAAGGTGGGAGGAAAGTCCGAACACCGCAATCGTAAAGACTCCGCAAGGAGTCTGGACGGGAGAGCCGTTAACGGCGGCCGGGATATACCGCGATCCAAAACGGAAGGACACGTGGAACGTATATTCAATATCATTTTGGGCTAGAGTTCACCTCGATGCCTCGTGAAAAGCGAACAAGATGACGCATTTACGTTCCGTGCCCAACGTTTTACCGCATAAACCCAGGGAAAGTGCCACAGAGACAATACTAACCACCCTTAGCGCAAGCCATGGGTGGCCAAAGGTGAAAAGCGATTGGAGGTGGGCGTCCCCGCTTTGGCGAGGCAACGATCCGCCACCCATCTGCGCCCACGGCAACGTGGAGCGTCGGCAAACCCTCTCCGGTGCAAGAGCAAGGCCCTACGCAATCATAATGCGTGGCGGCTGGTCGCTCGCACGATCCCACGAGCAATCGTGGGGCTAGATAGATGGTCATCCCCCGTGATCGCACAAGCGGTTTTACGGGGACAAAATTCGGCTTATAGTTTAGTCCAGACAAAAATTCCGCCTAAAGCGGATTTTTTGT
Organism: uncultured Gammaproteobacteria bacterium; assembly: GCA_964604275.1. Classification (GTDB taxonomy): domain Bacteria; phylum Patescibacteriota; class Patescibacteriia; order 2-12-FULL-60-25; family 2-12-FULL-60-25; genus MWCR01. The sequence continues at coordinate 103,637 of CAZRYH010000002.1, read as the reverse complement.
TATACTGTGGCCAATGACCAACACCCCACCCTCAGTCATGCCGAACTAGTTTCGGCATCTGTATTGTTGACCTACAAGCCATCGAGATCCTGAAACGAGTTCAGGATGACGCATGGGGTGAATAAAAATATGAATCGCTTCAACCTGACCTTTACTGCCTTACGGCTGCCCATTGATGCGGCTGCATTGCTTTGCGCATCGGCCTTGGCCTACCTATTGCGCTTCTCGCGTTTCGCCACAGACGTGCGCCCCATACTCCAAGACATCCCCTACACCACATACATCCAAACGTCTTTGACCTTCGTGGCCGTATGGATTGTGATGTTGGTTTTGGCCGGCTTGTACACCACCAGACCAATGCGCGCCTGGAATGAATTGGGGCGTGTGATTTTGGCCTGCACGGCCGGCACCATGATCCTCATCTCCACCATCTTCTTTCGCCGTGAACTCGCCCAATCGCGTTTTATCGTCATCGCAGTCTGGCTGCTCTCCATCCTTTTGGTATATCTCGGGAGACTGGTGTTGCGCACCATCCAACACCAATTGTTGCGCATGGGCATGGGGCACGAACGCATCGTGGTCGTGGGCGCGGCGGACCAGGCCCAAGCCTTGATCAAAACCTTCAAGAACAACCCCATCAACGGCATAACCGTGGTCAAGACTTTTCCGGTTTGGGATATGGCGCAAAAAGAAGCCTTGCGTTCCATGGCAGAACGCCGAGCCGTAGACGGCGTGGTACTTGCCGATCCCGACCTTCCCAAAAGCCGCGCCCTGCACCTCATCGGTTTCGCCAACAAATACCATCTTCGATTCCATTACCTGGCTGATTTGTTCGCGGCTCGTTTTACAAACATCGAGGTCACCACGCCCGGCGGCATCCCGCTCATCGAAGTCAAACCCACACCGCTCGACGGTTGGGGCCGTATTGCGAAAAGGACGGAAGATGTGTTTTTTTCAACGTTCCTCATTTTGCTGACTTCACCGCTCTGGATTTTGGGTTCGTTGATAATTCTAATCGAAGACGGTTTTCCCATCCTGTTCAAAAACGTGCGCGTGGGCGAGAAAGGCCGCGAATTCATGACCTATAAGCTGCGCAGCATGTATAAAAAATATTCCATCGGCCCGCAATTCAACAACTCAAAAAAGAATTTGGAACTGGAAAAGGAGCTCATCAAGGAAAAAAGCATCAAAAAAGGTCCGGTCTACAAAATCGCGGACGATCCGCGTGTGATGCATACGGGTAAATTCCTACGCCGTTGGTCCATAGACGAACTGCCCAATTTCATCAGCGTTTTAAAAGGCGACATGTCAATCGTAGGTCCGCGGCCGCACCAACCACGTGAGGTGGAAAAATACTCTGACGAACAGCGTTTCGTGCTGGCCATCAAACCCGGAGTTACCGGACTCGCCCAAATCTCCGGACGTAGCGACTTAACTTTTGAGGAAGAAGCGCGGCTCGACATCTGGTACATAGAAAATTGGTCTCCCCTGCTCGACCTGTATATCCTTCTAAAAACGCCATTCGCAGTCATCCAAAGAAAAGGCGCATATTAATCCGATATAAACCGCCTTGGCGGTTTTTTGTTATCCATCGCGCAACAACGTGAATGTCTTTGCCGTTTAACGTTCGATTCGCTGGGCGTTCTTGTCTTTTGAATTTCCAGACTTTCCGAAATCGTACCAAGTGCATATGACCTCCACGGACAGTACGTTTACCGGTGACCGCAAAGAGGGACAATCCATCCTGGGTCCGGCCGAATCCGCGTTTGTGCGTTGGGTGGTTCCGCGTATCCCTAAATCCATCCGTTCGTATCATCTGACTTTGGCCACGCTCCCCATCAGCGCACTCATCATTTTCTTCGGATACTTGGCGCAAGATAACGACCATTGGTTATGGGGCGTGTCTTTTTTAATTTTCGCGCAATGGTTCACGGATAGCGTGGACGGGGCTTTGGGCAAACACCGCAAGGAAGGCCTGATCAAATGGGGTTATTACATGGACCATTTTTTGGATTACGTGTTCCTCTGCTCAATACTCATCGCCTACATGCTCATGTTGCCGGACCAAAATAAATGGTTACACTTTTTCGTCCTGGCCATGGGCGGAGGTTTTATGGTCAATTCGTATTTGGCTTTCGCCTCCACAAACCGTTTCCGAATCGTTTATTACGGAATAGGTCCCACCGAAGCCCGCATTCTGTTCATTATCATCAACACGCTGTTGATAATAACTGGAAAAACCTATCTATCCGGAGCCTTGCCCTACGCTTTAGTCGTATCGTTTGTGGGTCTGTGCCTTGTGGTCTATAACACGCAAAAAGATATTTGGACCAAGGACAAAGAAAACAATTTGGATTTGGCAAAAGATTTGCCAGAACCCCAAAAAGGACCTTTGCGTGGAAGGCCGGCACGTAATAAAAAATTGCTCACAACCCAGGGTTGACATTTGATGCCGACAAATTGCGGAGAGCCCCTTAAAATGGGGCCATGAACAAAGATTCGGAAGCCCTGAAGAAACAATTGGGTGGCTTGAAAGTGGCATTGGCCCACGATTATTTGGTCCAAGAAGGCGGAGCCGAAAGGGTTTTGGCATCGCTCCAAAAACTTTTCCCCCAAGCTCCAACCTTCGTCATCGCCCATAATCCCCAGCGCACCCACGATGATTTCCGCGGCAAAGATATCCGCACTTCTTTTTTGAACTCCTGGCCTTTGGCCAAATCCCGTACACCTTGGTATTTGCCCATGCTGCCCATCGCGGTCGAACATTTGGATTTTTCGGGTTTCGATTTGGTATTGAGTTCGTCTAGTTCTTTCGCCAAAGGCGTGATCGTTCCCACCAACACCACACATATCTGCTACCTGCACACGACCACGCGTTTCCTTTGGGAGCACCGCATAAATTATCTGGCCGACCTGCAGGTGCCATCCGCCATCCGCACGGCCTTGCCTTGGTTACTGCACCGCTTGCGCCAATGGGACAAGATGGCCGCAGACAGGCCCGACGCTTTGCTGACCAATTCTCAGACTAGCCGCGCGCGCATCCGTCGCCATTACGGCCGCGAAGCGACCGTGGTCTATCCTCCGGTGGAAGTGGAACGCATTCCGCTCTCGCGCCACGAAGGGGAATTCTGGTTGGCCGGTGGACGATTGGTGGCCTATAAACGCTTTGATCTGATCGTGAAAGCCTTTGCCATGCTAAATATGCCATTGGTTGTTTTTGGCGTGGGACCTGAGCTGCAAAATCTAAAAGACATAGCCGGACCCAAAACCAAATTCGTGGGCTTGGTGAGCGATGATGAAAAAACACGGCTCTATCGTTACGCCAAAGGTTTCGTGTACCCGCAAGTCGAGGATTTCGGCATCACGGCCGTGGAAGCCATGGCTGCGGGCAGGCCGGTCATCGCGTTCGGCAAAGGCGGCGCGGCCGAAACCGTGGTTCCGGGAAAGACTGGCACGTATATCGATGCCCAAACCTGGGAAGACATCGGCGACGCTATCATCCGCCATCGCGCCTCGGACTTCGATCCCAACGCCATCCGGCAACACGCTGAAAAATTCTCGTCCGCCAAATTCCAAGACAATTTGCTGGAACAAATTGCCCGGATACTCAAATTAGGCAACGAGGCGGAAGAGGACCTCGTGCCCACGTATGCCACGTATTTTGATTGATGCACGCGCCATCGCGGACAGAAATTCTGGAGGCGTGGGCAGGGTTGCTAGGCTTTGGATTGCGGGTTTAACGTCGCACGTCGCACGTCCCGCGTCCCTGGGACAATGCGACGATGCGACGTGCGACGAGTTCGTCTGTTTCACGACCGGACTCAAACCCTCGGCTGAGGTAAAAAAATTTTGCGACGAACTGGGCCTCGGATATCTGCATTTGAAAATACCAAACAAGATCTGGACGCTCGGATGCATGTTGGGATTTTTTTCGATAGACCGAGCGACGCATCGCCGTTTGGGAAAAGTCGATCGCGTTCTGCTCCCCAACCTCGGATTCGTGGGTGAGCTGAAAACACCGTATGAACTTTTGTTGCACGACGTGTCCTTCGCCATCGAACCGCGATGGTTCAAGATGCGGCGTCGGTTGTGGCACTCCTTGTTGCCAGTGGCACGTCTCATCAAAAACGCGACCCACCTGCACTGCGTTTCCCAAACCACGGGTCGCGACGCGCGGATGCTTTTTGGCGCTGACCCAGAAAAAATACGGACCTTCACCTTCCCGACCGCGCTTCCCCCGGACCAGCCGGCGAAGCCTTGCTGGTTGCCGGAATCCATAACCCGCTTCGTACTCCTTATGGGGGGTGGCGATCCGCGCAAAAACACGGAAACCGCGCTCACGGCCATCACGGAATACAACCTTTTGCACCCAGACAGGGGCGTGGTACCGATCCTCCTGGGTGGCGGAAGGCTTGTCCATCAAGGTGGACCCTGCGGCATCCAACCCCATGCCAACGTGTCGGAAGCCGAACTTCATTACCTATATATGCATGCCGCAGCTTTTCTCTACCCTTCGTGGTACGAAGGATTCGGTTTACCGCTACATGAAGCCAATTTTTACCAAACTCCGGTCATAGCCTCAACTGCAGGTGCCATACCAGAAACCGCTCCATTAAGCACAATTTTTTGTCATCCCGCAAAACCCAACGAATGGACGTCTGGCTTGGAATTGGTTCTGAAAGCGTAAAAAACAGGGTAGTACGATTGACAAAATTGTCATTTTTTGCTATGTTAGTGCATTATTTAATCGATGCCCTACTCTGAACGAACACATATTATGACTCGTATGATCTCGCGATCCATGATCGCTTTCTTGGCCGTGGTCTCCATGGCCGTGGGTTTGAACGCCCACGCCCAAAGCACCACCGGCCCTTGGCAGTGGACTGACCTCTCGGACAAACTTTCTGTCCGCGACAACCGCCCCGTGTGGGCCGTGGTCCGCGCCGAACCGTATTGGTACATGACAGATGGCCAGGAACTCTGGTCCGGTGGCCATGTCTGGAAAACCGATGGCTCCGTCATGACCGACATCACGGTCGACGTGCGTAACGCTGGCATTTCCCGCGTTGACGACATGGTGAGCGACGGCCAGGCCGTGCTCTTCCTCAAAAACGTGACGCGCCGCGACAACCAATTCGAGGTCGTCTCATACAACGGTTCGTATTCCAACCGCACAAGTCTTTTACGCGGCTATTTCAATTCCAACGAAGGCATCACATCCATCTCGGGAAAAAGCGGCATGTGGATGATTGTGACCGGTCAAAACCGCGTCTTCAGCTGGAACACGGGATCAAACACGCTTTCGCAAATCAGTTTGCCTGTGACACCTAGCAACTCCAGCAATCAGCCCTACTCGATACGCCATTCTTCGCCTGCTGACGGGTATAGCACTTTCACCGCCCCGCAGGCCGTGCCGACTTCTGGCGGCTGGATATTCACCATCCCGCAAAACTCGACACCCAACGTCCGGACATATTTTTACCAGAATGGATACTTCAACGAAATTTCACTCGGTTTGAGCAACTTGCAATTCATCGCCAGCAACGGCAATCAAGTAATCCTCCGAGGCAACAACACATACGGTTCTTACACCAACAACTCAGGTTTTTTGGTTTTGGACGGCAGCACGGTCAAAAACCAAAACTACGTCTATAGCGATTCGGCCGTGTATGCTTCTATCGACTGGTCGAGCGCAATCGCTTCATACAACGGAAAATCCTGGATGATCACGGGCGGCAAAAAATTGGTGCGCTTCGACGGTACTCGATTCGATTACTACGGTTCTACCAACGACCTCTTCTTGTCAGTGGCCGGTAACGGCAGCGGCACGTTCTTACTTGGTGGTGCGGTTTCTACGGCCAACAATTCCTATCCCACTTCCCCACTGACCGCCAAATTGGTGCGCGTGGACGAAGGCACGGGTTACGCGGCTCCCACGACCGACACTTCGGGCAACACGGTCTATAGCGACGAAAAATTGACCACGACCGCGGGCAAAAAGAACAACATCACTTACCGCGCTTTCTTCACCCCGGATTGGGCCTTGCAGGATAACGTTTCCGACCCCAAGTACACGGTGGTGGGACAATCCTACGACGGTTTGCGTCGCATCGAGCTTTACATCAACGGCGTGCGCCAACGCGTATGCGACGGCAAAGACAGCAAGAGCAATGTGACCTGCGCCATGTTCATCGAGAGCACGGGTTACGTTTACGACGAGGACGTGGCCGTGAACGCCAAACTCACCAGCGCCAAAGGCTTGGTGACTTGGGTCCCGGTACGCGACATCCAATTCCATAACGGCACGGTCAACCATTCGGCATCGGCCACGGGCAACGACGGTCCGGTCACGGCCAACATGAGCGTGTCCAACGGCAACCACACCCTCACGCGTGGCACCTACGTTTCCGTCACGGCCAACGCCAGCGCTCCGGCCGGTTTGAGCCGTATGGATCTGTACGTGAACGGTTCGGTCAAGGGCACCTGCTCTGTTTCCGGCACCTACAATACCTGCAATTTCAACCTCAATACGGATTATCCCAACGGCAGCACCATCGCGTTCAATGTGCGCGCCGTGGACGTTAACGGCCGCGACGGTTGGACTTGGTTGGGTACGTACGAAATCAACGACCAATACGTCAACAACACCAATTCGGGTGACATGACATCCAATCTTTCCGTGGACAGCTGGACGGGCAGCGGTTCTGGCGCGAGCGCCTACGTCAAAGCCTTGGGTTACTCTCCCAACGGTTTGAACCGTTTAGATTTGTACGCCAATGGCTCGTTGTACCGCTCCTGCACCTATAGCCAGGCTTATGGAACGCAAACCTGCGCCGTCTCGATCTGGGCTTCGTCATTCCCCTACACCAGCACGGTTCCCACGTACGTGGTGGCCACGGATTCCAACGGCCGACAAGCCACGTCCAACACCATCAACCTCAATTTCAACAACAACACCAGCAACGGCGGGACCTCTACCGTCAACGGCAACGTGTGGTTTGACGCCCAAGTCTCCAACAACCAGGAGTTGCGCCGCGATTTGACCCAGGCCGTGACTGTCTACGGCCAGACCGCCAGCGGTCTGAACAAATTGGAGATTTACGCCAACGACAACCTGATACAACAATGCACGTTCAACAACGTGTACACCACGCAATCCTGCCAGACCACGATTTACGGCAGCTCGTATAACGAAGGTTCCAGCGTATATCTCAAAGCCCGCTCCACGGACGCCAATGGCAGTGTGGTTTGGACCTCGGGCACGTTGTACCTGCGCATCACGGGCAACGGTTCTGGCAACGGTGGCGCCACGGTTTATACGACCGTATCCCCCAGCGACAACAACTGGAACCGCAACACCACGCGCTACATCACGGCTTACGGATCTGATGGCGACGGTTTGCGCCGCTTGGAAATCTTCATGCGCGGCGTGAGCTACAAATCTTGCGAATTCGGCGACGTCAGCGGCACGCAATCCTGCTCAGTAACGGTCAACGGTACGGACAACACGGCCGGCAGCAATGTCGAGATCAGCGCGCGCGCCACGGACCGTTACGGCAACGTGACCTGGTCCATCTCGCAGTATTTCCTGATGACCAACGATGGCGGGAACCAAAACGGCTCGGTCAGCCTGAGCGTCAACCCGGACAAGACCTCGTACGCCAGGAACGAGAGTGCGGCCCTTAACGCCAATGCTTCGGATAACGACGGAATCAAACGCATCGACGTGTACGCCAACGGTTCCATCGTAAACACCTGCACCGCCTCGTACTCCAACACCAATTACACCTGCTCGGCTAACGTGTACTTCAACAACTACACGGCCGGCAACACCTCGATTTCCGTGCAGGCCAAGGTGACTGACATATACGAAAACACGGCCTGGTCCTCGGCCAAGTATCTCACGGTCTCGGATTACCAAAACCCGGGTGCCATGGTTTTCTCCGTATCACCGGATAAGACTTCATATACGGCCAATGAGAACGCGACCGTCTCCATGAGCTGGCCCGTAACGGACATCACGCGCATGGAAATCTACGCCAATAGCAACCTGGTCCAGACCTGCAACAATCCCAGCGGTTATGCGCCGAGCTGCTCCACGATCCTGAACACTTCGGGTTACGCCAATTCAAACGTCACCTTGCAGGGCAAATTCATCAGCTCGCAAGGCAACGTGAATTGGACCAACACGCGCAGTATCAGCGTGACCGCGTCCCAACAGCAGACCACGGATCAACCTGGAACGGTCAGCGTCTCCACCAACGTCTCGGGCGGTTACACGAGCGGCCAATACGTTACCTTCACGGCCACGGGCAGCGACCCAAACGGCATCCAGCGCATTGAGGTTTTGGTCGACGCCAAATTGGCCAAGACCTGCGAAGGCACATCCACCTGCTCGTTCACGGGCGGCCCGTACTCTTCCGAGAGCTTGTCTTACGGCGCCAACTTGTACGACAGCCTGGGCAACAGGACATGGACCGGTTATTCCACCATCAACAAAAAATAACAATACATCGGAAAATTGAAAAACGGCCCCAAACGGGCCGTTTTTGTTTATATTAGCCCATATATATAGCCCGTTCAGATATTGACAAATCCAAAATTTCCTGTTAGTTTTGGCTATTGCACCTTGGACTCTCTAACAAGGAGCCGAAACTTGGAAGCCCACGACACAGACCTTTACGCCATTTTGGGCGTACCCCACAACGCTACGGACCAAGAGATCAGGGAAGCGTATCGACGCATCGCGTCGGAAACGCACCCGGATAAGACGCGCGACGACACGACCAAGACCATGGCCTTTCGCGCGGCTACCGAAGCCTACCGCATCCTGGGTGACGCGACTTTGCGCCGCATTTACGACCGCGGCCAGGTCCAACCCAATTCCATCCAGGAGTATTTCGAGCGCAATCCGGTTGCCCTGCAAGTCATGCGGGTGCAACTGCCGACCGCGCCCGCGGCCCCGCAACGGGGCGTGCCCCTGGTAGCCAGCGTCAGACGCCCGACCGGATCCATGGTGGTCGAAGCGGAAATCAAACGCGCCGGTTACGACGCGCCGCTCAAAATCGGGCTGCAACTGCCCGAGACCGACAACCGCTGGAGCCGCCTCCCCAATCTGGGGGGTGCAGGCCGAAACGGCGAAGAGAACGGGGATATGTGGATCTTCGTTTGCGAATAACCTCGAGGACAGCGGAAAAAAGGAAACCGCAGAATGTCTTACAACGAATTCATCGCAGCACTCAACGTATACGTCAGGACGGATGAAGACGAGAATCACTTGGACACGCGGCACGACCGCGTGGCAGAACTGGCCAGGGGCGACGTTCCGGAAGACATGTTGGCCTATCTGGAAACCAGCGACTTGGCGGCCATGCTCTCGGGCTCGGTCTGCGTGCGCGATCCGCTCAAGGCCGACGCGCTCATCAAGAGATTGGAAGTCGACCACATGGACGACGAGATGGGCGAAGCCGCGGCTTTGCCGGCCGTCCAGCGTCTGTTGGCCCACAACGACATGCCGTTGGCCTGCAAGCCGGACGGCGTCTCCAACAAGGTTCTGGACAAGCTCATCAAGACGCCGAACGGGTGTCTGATGTACCTGCGGATCGTCTCGTTGTTGGCTCAAGCCCAGCACGAAAACGTGGCCGGGATCTATCGCCTGCCCAAGGCCAAGCCGGCACACGAACTCATCACCGCGCCCATGGATCCCGAATCGCGGGACCTGGACTGAGGAGCGACCATGCGCAAAACCAAAAAGAAAAATACCGCCATCATCAGGCAGAGTCTGGACGACAAATCCGCGGTCATCTCCCTGTTCCGGACCGTGATCAACCAGAGCGCGGGTTACCGCCAAGCGCTCCAGGTGATTGCCGAAAGGCCCGAGGTCGCGCTGACCATGCTACAGGACGCGCAATACGAACTCTCGTCCCAAGGCGCGGCCAAGATTCTGGAAGAAGTGATTTCGGGCATGGACAACGACGTCCAAGCGGCCAAGTTCGTGAAGGACCACCTGTCCGAAGCCCGCCAGATCGAACTCCTGTCCGCACGTTCGGACCTGGATTCCGTGGCCGCTTCCATCGCGGACCTGAACGTGGTCATCGAGGCCATCCGCAAGGATTTGCGCGACGACGCGACTATGGAGCAGGCTCGCTCGCATACGGATTCCGACGGCGAAATCGACCGGACCAAGGTACTGCGCGCGGCTTACATATGCCGCTCATGGGCGCGCAAGCTCGTCCATCGCCAGGACTACGGAGAAATCCTGGACTCCACGGTGGTGGACGGCTTCACCTTCCTCGAATGCCTGCTTATCGTGCTGTCCAACGAGGTCTTGAACGACCAGGAACAGCGCGACGAAGAAGGCGACGATGAGTCCGAACTGCCCATGGACCAATCCTACTTCGGTACCCTGTCCCAGGAAGAGGATCTGATCTCGGTCGAAGCTTTTGAAGCCGTGGGTATCGAACCCGAACGCGGCATGGACCTGCTCCGCGAACTGCTGGAAAGCAAACGCCTGCTGCGCTACAAATCACGGGAACTCCAAGCGGCCAAGGCCGAGCGCGAAGAGAAGCGCAAGGCACAAGAAGCCACGGCCGAAGCCGCCCGCGACACCGCAGCGGACGCGGCCGGCAAGATCGACTTCTGATTTCGATCGGCACTTCGGCACCTTTTACACCGACACGTCTATACGTGTCGGATTTGTTATGTGTCCTTACCCAGAGTAGGGACACGCAACGAATCGGTTGCATCAGACGTCATTTAGACAACAAAGGAACGGCACATGCGAGCCATCCCACAAACGGCCATGATCCTGCATCCTCTACGCGCCCAAATCCTCGAAGAAGAAATTCTTCGGCAGCGGGCCGAAGAGGCCGCGCGACGCGACCAAGAATGGGTCGCGACGCAAAACCCCAGCCCGTTCGGCGAATTTCTGCAGGCGTTGCACCGCAAATTCGGCCACGAAAGCGTGACCAACGCGGGGCACTGCCACTGGACGTCTTTCCCCTTGCACGAAACCATTGCCCACGGGTTGTGGGTGGTCATGCTCAGGACCGCGGACAAGCTCCAGTTGCCGCTGGATACCAAGGACGACGTGGTGAGAACCATGGCGCCGCGTATCGACCGCATGATCAACTTGGGCATTATCCTGGAATACGGCGGCGCGGAAGCAGCCGCCAAGGCGTTCGAAAACAAGGTGGTGGCGGAAATCGCGCAAGCGGCCAAGTCCTTGCCCCAAGGCCAATCGGCCATGTTGCAGGACATCGTGCAGCTGCCCGCGGCCCGGTTCTTCGCCGAACTCATCCGCTTCACAACCGCGTATCGCGAACAGCTTCTGGAAGTTCGCGCCACGCTCGCGTCCCGCGATCGCCACCGCTGCGGATTGAAGATCCTGAGCCGCGACACGATCGCCACTGCCACCCGGCACCTCACTCTTCAGGACGACTCGGATTGGGAACCGGATTGGGAGTCGGTGGCCGCGGAACTCGAGGCCTTGAACGGGAACATCCGGTTACAGGGCGTGTTGGCAAAAATGCCGGTCAAACAGACCGAATACCAACTGCAGCTACAGGCCGAGCGGGCGCAAGAAAACCCGCCGTCAATTGAAACCGATTGGCTCAACACCGAATTGCTATTGGCCGCGGCCAATCTGCCGAACCGCGGCTTCATCGACGTGATCGAGGAATACTCGAAGTGCGTCAAAGCCCTGCGACGCATGACGGACGAAACGCTCAGCAAACGGTTCTTCAAGCGGTTGGGGGCCAATCGGGTGAGCCTTACGGCCCATGAAACGGATACGCTCAAAAACCTCGTGACAGAACGCATCCGACATCTGCGTGTCCACTCCGAGAGGTTCTCGCTGGAATCCGCGCCAAACATCATCTTTTGCCTGGACCTCAGGAGTCCGGCGCTCGATGAAACGACCGCCTTGGACCTGGCGCTTTACCATGCGGGCAACCGTGGGGAAGAACATAAGGCCTTGGACGAAGTGGTGGGACGGCATCTCGCGGCCAAGATTCCGTGGGCGGAACTCACCGCCCACAAAATCAAATATATCGCCCAGAACAAGGTGGTGCCGCCCGAAGAAATCGCCAAGGGCATCGGCATGATGCGCCAAGACCAGCGGCGTAAGGCCACTAAGTATCTGCTGGAGACGTTCGAAAAACGTCTGGACCCCAAGACCTTGGACGTGCTGACCCGGACGGGCTTGATGAAAATCACGCTCATCTTCCTCTCGAACAACATGGCACGGCTGCCCAAACGGGTACTCGAAGACAACTTGCCGCGCACCATCCGGCTCTCGAACGACCGCAAAGACCCGATCCACCAAAGGATGGACGTGACGCGGTTGTTCATGCGCATGATCGCCAAGCTCGACTCCGAGGCCGTGCGCCAAATCCTGGATGATCCCACCCTGCGCGACCCCATGGTCAGCATGGTGGAGAACGACTTCTGGCTCAACGGCACCTTCGGGAGCAAACACAACCCCAAGCTGGTCAGACGCTTCCTCAAGAAGGTCGGCGAGGACTTGTGGCGCCATTACGTGATGGCCTGCGAGCTCACGTTGCGCGAATCCGCCTACGGCGAGAGCCCCGAGGTAATCCTGAAGGAAAAGATCTTCCTGCCGCCCTGGGAGGAACTCGAGGACGACGACATCCATTGGTTCAAGCCGTCAGAAGCCATGGGCCTTTCCAAGGCGCATGCGCGCGTCCTGCTCAAGACCACGTTCACGGAAGACAAAGTCTTCCTCTGGCTTCACGAGGCGCACGATACGCCACGCAAACTCCTGGCCGAGTATCATAAGAAACGGGAACTCTACTTCAAGTTCACGGCGAGCGTGCCCAAAAGCCAACGCACCGACTGACGGACGAACGTCTAATTCGTCCGTTTTTTATTTGCCAGTCACGATTTTCGGGTCCGAGCCCGACACTTGACCAAAACCCGAAAATCTGCTAAGAAAGTTGATTCATTCATCCAAATACAGTGAATCAAATTGGCTAAACTTAGCCAAAAATAATATGCTTTCCCATATTTATCGCTTGATTGTGGCCTTTGTGGCCCTGTTGGGTTTGGCCTTCATGACCGTGCCCGCGGCCCAAGCCGCCACGGACCAAAACTTGGTATGGCAGGACATGTCCGGCCAACTCCCAGTACGCCAAAACCGTCCGGTCTGGTCATTGGCCGGTACCGCTGATTTCGTATATCTAACGGACGGCCAAAACCTGACGACCACGGGCCACGTGTGGCGCAAGGACAAGAACGGCGACATATCCGACATCACCCCCACTGTCCGCGAAGCGGGCCTTGAGCGTGTAGATCGGATCGCGACTGTAGATGGCATGGCTTATTTGATACAGAACACACCGGGTGGTGTCGCGGCCATAAAATACGCCGCGCTTCGTGACGGCCGAATTGATGTCGGAAATTCAGACGACAAAACGTTGGGCCAAAAAGACAAACCAGAAGTCTTGAAAACAGGAGCTTTGGCCAAAGAGATTTCCGACAAAATCATCACGGCTTACAACGGCCAGGTTTGGATCATCCTGTACGGCAAACGCATCTTCACCTCCACGGGCAATGATCTGAAGGACTTGGGACGCACGCGCGATTTCTTCACGTCTATCACGGTCGACGGACAGGGTGCGTTTTGGTTGGGCGGAGCAGTCTCTACTCTGGAAAGCGAAACTCCGACCGCGCCGCTGACCGCCAAATTGGTGCGCGTGACTTTGGGTGAGGCGCCTACCGCCCCCGACAAGCTGCAGACCGTACGTGGCGGTACACTCGGCATGAATTATTGGTCATGGCTCGAACCCAACAACAAATTCCAAGATAACATCGTTGATCCAAAATTTTCCGTAGGCGCGCAATCGGCCAACGGCCTAAAGCGCATCGAGCTATTCGCCAATGGCAAACTCCTGAATGCATGCGAATCGCAGAACGCCAAAACCAACCAGACTTGCGTGGCCAAAGTTTCCGGCAAGGACGTTGGATACGATATGGACATAGCGTTCACCGCGACAATCACGGATTCCAAAAACCAGGTGGCCAAAGTCCCGGCGCAAACCATTCGCTTTTATGATGCGCACGTGGAAGCCACGGGCGAACTTAAAAACTTCGACGCCACACCCGTCATGGGCTGGAACCAGGGCGAATACATGGTCACGGCCCAATCCAAAAACGGATTGTCCAAAACCCAAATCTTCCTGAACGGACAAATCGCCAAGACCTGCGATTACTCCGCGGCGTTGGGAAAACAGACCTGCGCGTTGATCCTGCAGTCCAAAGACTTGCCGGCCAACACCACGCCGGCCATCAACGCCCACGTCATCGGAACCAATGGATTGGATGCGTGGACCGAACTCAAACACCTTCCACTGATAAAACCCGCTTACACGTCCAAGGAAGTGTCCGCCGGCATCTGGGCAGAGTATGATTTGGATTTAATGGCCAACCGCACCATGCAAATCCGATCCGTGGCATTCGCCAAAAACGGATTGGATAAAATGGAAGTGTTTGTGAACAACGTTTCTCGCAAAACCTGCGACTTTGGCGGACAGACCGACATGCAAAGTTGTGACGTCACCACCACTTCCCAGGATTATTCGAGTGATGGTTACATCAACCTAAAAGTCGTGGCCACGGACCTGAAGGGTAAAACCGATACGGCCGACTTGCAGATGAGCTACGAAAAAATCACGGACCAGACTTTAAACGCCTGGCTCACGGTCACGCCCGGACAGACCGATATGTCCATGACTGAAAAACGCACGCTTACGGCTGGCGGCACGGCCACCAACGGAGTAAAAAAGGTTGAAATCTTCTTGAATAACAACGTGGTGCAAGCATGTGAATATTACGATCGCACGGCTTCGCGCGCCTGCACCGTGGACATCCAGGGCGATGGTCCTCTAGCCGCGCTCGGCGCTATGATCGTGAATTCCAGGGTCACGGACCTGAACGGCAAGACGGCCTGGTCTGAAACGCAAATCCTGAAGGTTACGGACGCCCTGACCAGACCGGCTGACGAACTGAACGCCAAAATGGACATCCAGCCCCAAGGCGAAACCATGTTGCCGGAAGATTCCAAGACGGTTACGGCCACGGCTCACGCCAAAGCCGGGGTCAAGCGAATCGACATCTACATCAATCAAATCTTGTCCCAAACCTGTAACGCCAACGGCGTTATCGACCAAGACCGCACCTGCGGCCTGAGCGTGTCGGGCAAGATGTATTATCCGGGGGCCTGGATTACCCTGGCCACGCGCGTCACGGACCTCCAAGGTTACATGGCCTGGTCAGAACCCAAGACTTTCAAAATCCGCGATTACGGAACCGACCCGTTGCTGGACATCCAGACGGGCCTGACCACGGAAGCCAACGCGCGCAGCGGCAAATACGCTGATGTGATTTTGAGAGCCAGTGCGCCGCAAGGTATCGAACGCATCCAGATGCAGGCCAATGGATTACCCATACAAGCCTGTTTCTTCGGCCGCTCGCAAGGAGAGATACAATGCCGCGCGACACTGGATCTGAACAAGAACAATGCCGGCGAACAGATCAACATCACGGCTAGAATCTTCGATGTCTTCGGAAACGTTAAAGACGTGCAAAAGATTTTCCAAGTGAAAACGCCGAACACCAACGATTTGGTGAGGAGCTACTTGGAGTAAAGCAAAGAGCAAAATCCAAAAAGCAAGAATTTGGAGCGCTCCGACTTTGTCGGGGCGTTTTCATTTCATTCATAAAGCTCCCATTGGGCCAACCTTGACTTGGGGTGTGTTTCAGGCAAGGTATATACAATATGCGACGAGCGTTGAACGTCATTGCGATTCTGCTTCTGGCAGCGTCTTTTTTGTTGCCCCAGACTGCGCAAGCGCGATACGTACGTCCCGTACAACGCACTCCGCACTCAGTACTCGAAGCCGACTGGCTCGATCTCTCCGCCCAAATACCGACTACAAAGCTGGATGATTATGCGGACACGCCATATCTCTCCATGGTCACAAGCCGCGGAGACCAATGGTTGGCTGGCAACAAAAACCAGCTTTTTATGGTCAATGGCGACAAGATCAAGGATTTGACGCCTGACCTAAAAGATTTTGGGTTCGTGAGCCTGCGCCAAGTCGCGGGGGACGGACAATCTTGGCTGGTCATAGGCGACAGCGGATTTTGGAACGCGCAACCCGACCTGGCCTTTGTATACGACGGCGTGTATTGGAAAAACGTGAGTTATCTCATGTCCAATCTGCCGCCAGAAGAATGGGTGGGGCATGCGGTAGGTAAACGCGGTCTTTGGGTGATTCCTACTTCGCATGGAGTTTACATCTGGGATTCTTCGCTGACCCAACCCGCGAGCGTGGCTTATCCCGCGGCTTTCCGCGAACCCGGGGTTTCGGACATTAACTTCCACGCAGTGGAGAACGGCTGGGTCGCGGAATTCACCCAAGCTAACGGACCGAAAAGCAAGGCCTTCGGCTCGCGTGTCCTGGACCGTCGTTTCTTCTTTTTCGACGGCACGAGCTTCAAAGAAATAACCGGCGCTTTCCGCGGACTCGGTGACCGCTCTGTCGTGGGTTCTGACGGTACGAAAATCTTCGCGTTCGGCGTGTCGCGCACCCTGCCTAAAACCGCATCCATCCAAGGCTTGCTGAGTGACGGCAACTCGACACAAGACTTGGCGCGAATCGTGAGGCGACTTTGGGATATCCGCGAAACCCGTCCCCTGCTCGTGAACGGCAAAGCGGTGTGGACCGGCAAAGGCTGGCTGCTGACTGATGAAAACAACAATTTGGCGATTTGCGATGTCGCGGTTTGCCGCATGCAGAAAAAAACCCGCGACACGGTCTTGGACGCGGGCTATGGCAACGCTGGCCGGGCTTTGCTCGTAGGCTATGCGCGTGACGCAAACGGCATGCTCAGGCCCAGAATGGCCAGAATGCAAATCCACTAACTACAAAGGCAACGCCTCTTGTTCGCGATAATACTTGAGTTCGTCCTCCAACGTTTCCGAAGGCACATATTCGCCGCCGAACAACACGCGATCTTCGTAACGCGTGACCTTGCTATACAACTCCTCCTGCAACAAGGCGGGTAGACCTTCCGCGGTCTGCCGCATAGCCGCTATCTCTTCCGTAAACTTGGCCATCAAGGCTTGGGCTTCTTGCACCAACGGTTCGAGTTGTTTGCGGTGAGCGCGGCAATAATCCTCTCGTATGTGGTGGCGAACTTCTTGGATTTCGTGGATTTCGTCTTCGTGCAAAACCGTATCCACGTCGCTATGCCCCAGCAACTGGTCCACGCCATGGACTTCTGACGTTTCCTGGAACCTGAGCATGAGTTGGGCTGTTGATCGACGCACGGCCTTGACCACCGCGTCCCATTCGATACCCGCGCCCTCCTTGGAAAAGAATCTGTCGACAGCATAACGCACGGGCCAAACGGCACGCGCAAATTCCACCACCGCCTGATTAAGTTCCCCACGCGAAATATCCTGACGCTGGTCCATGCCTTTGACCACGGCTTCGGTCTGCTGGCGAACTTCTTCTGAGGCAAATCCAGACCAACGGTCGAAAAAATCGGCCATGGCCAAGGGGTCTCTAAGATTGAGATAAAGGGATTCCATATGCCGGCATTATACATCACGTCCCAACCCGCGGATATCCGGACACTATTTTTTTGCTACATACAAACAAAAAATCCCACCCGGTTGCGCGCGGTTTAAACGAAGGTCGAAATTATGGCTAGCCCTTGATAAAAAAATCGATTTGCCCTATAATCCTGCTACTTAATTCAAGGGGAAAAATTTAATTCTTAACGTCTCCCCACCCCGTAGTCGCGCAAGGGTCTGCCCGGCACGGGAGTTAAAAAAAATTCATCTTATGGCTACGACCCCAGTTAACGCAACAGAAAACCAACTCGGCAAATTGTTGGACGAAAAATACACAGCTTTCCCGCAGGTCGGAGAAGTCGTGCACGGCAAAGTGATCGCCGTGGGCCGCAACGAGGTCCGCGTGGACATCAACGGCTTGGCCGTGGGCTTGGTCCGCGGTCCGGAACTCGATCCTCAGGCCCTGCTCACCATAGGCGACGAAGTGGACGCCACGGTCATCGATTTAGATAACGAATTCGGCGAGCTCGAACTCAGCCTCAAGGGCGCGGGACGCAAGAAGACTTGGGAACGCCTCAAGGAAATCTTCACCAGCGGCGCCATCGTCCAGGTGCGCATCACAGAAGCCAACAAGGGCGGTCTGATTGTGCGCTTGGAAGGCCTCTCGGGTTTCTTGCCCGTGTCCCAGCTTTCTCCGGAACACTATCCTCGCGTGCAGGGCGGTGAAAAAACCCGCATCTTGGAAAAGCTTAAGGAGCTCGTGGGCAAAGAACTCGACGCCAAGGTCATCGACGTGAACGAAGAAGAAGGCAAATACATCGTTTCAGAAAAGGCCGTGTGGGAAACGCGCCAAGAGAGCGTAATTTCCAAATACAAGGTCGGAGACACGGTGGAAGGCACGGTTACGGCCGTCACGGACTTCGGCGCCTTCGTCAAATTCGACGCCAACCTGGAAGGCTTGGTCCACATCAGCGAAATCGCCTGGCAGCGCATCGATCATCCGCGCGACGTGCTCAAAGTCGGCGACCGCGTGCGTGCCGAAATCATCAACATCGAAGGTTCCAAGATTTTCCTCTCAATGAAGAAACTCGTGGACGATCCCTGGCTCCGCGTGGGCGATAAATACAAAGTTGGACAATGGGTCAAGGGCCGCGTGCTCAAGATCAACCCCTTCGGTCTGTTCGTGGAATTGGATCCGGACATCCATGGTCTGGCCCACATCAGCGAGCTTTCCGACAAGCCGGTGAAGGACGTGAACGAAGTGGCGCGCACGGGAGACGAATTCGAATTCCGCATCGTGTCCATCGATCCCATCAACCACCGCTTGGGCTTGTCCCTCAAGAAGGGCAAGGAAGATAAGGCCGCGTAAAAAAAGTGAACAGTGGTTAGTGGTTAGCTATTAGTCGCGGACGACGATCACAGTCACGATGAACATAAAAAGACCGCCGGATGTAAAAGTCTGGCGGTTTTTTAGTATGGGACGCATGTAGGTAGAGACGCAAGATTTTGCGTCTCCATGGGATATCGACCAATAAAATCAACGTTTGCAAAACACTACAACCATCATCGAAAAAATGAATAAAAAAAGAACCCTGAAAGGGCTGAGATTTCGGGGCTATGCCTTACGGTTTTCACGACGACTGTTGATGAGAGCCTGAAAACGCCTGGCCATTGCCCGTGCTTCGGGTTCGAATTCCTGACCAACCTCCAATATTTTCCAGTGAGCCGCACGAAGGCTTTCGCCTCCGACGCGATATCCGGAATCGGCTTCAATGAGCAAACCATTGAAAAACAAATGCCTATCTATCCCGTCCAACTCATCACCGCACTGGCCTTTACGCATGCCGAGAAGTGACCCGAATTGCGGTAAATTTTCCACCTCCTGCTCGACAAAAGCTCCGAGGTCGCCTTCATCAAAAACGATTCCGGAGGGCAGTGAGAGAAAAATCCATAGAAGGATGTCGTTCGTGGAAAGAGCGCCCGTCGAAACCCTGTTTTCCGTAGACATTTAGGCCTCCGATGCCAAGACTACTCAATCCAAAGCAAGGAGTCAAATGCATTCAGACGGGTCGACCAAAACACAAAACCCTGTTAACATCATTGCATTATGCGCATCGCCTACGTGGACGGATACAAGATACATCAGACCTTGGACACGGACTTTGGAGCGATCCATTCGCACAGCGTCATCCCCACGCAATACTCCCCAAAATTCTATATCCCGGAAGGTGAAATCTGGATTGACCACCGGTATAAAAAAGAAACAGAATTTTTGCTTAAGGAGGAAGAATGGTACCGCTCCATATTGAAGAATTACCATCAAGAAAGGCGCCGTAGAATTTTGGCCATGCGCTTGGAGGGCCCGGCCCCTGATTTCATCATAAGCAAAACACGCCAACGTGGCTTAAACGTGATCCATGTAGACGGGGCCATCGTGCGCCAGCATCTGGACTTTGAGTTCGTATCGGGCGGACATGATCTGGTCTACGACTACATCCCCGCAAAAACCGTATGGCTGGACGCGAGCATGGACACACGCGACATACCGCACGTGTTGTTGCACGAAATGAAAGAACGGGAACTCATGGCCCAAGGCAAATCATATGAAGTGGCGCACGAATTCGCGACCGCGTACGAACGCGAAGCTCGGCGCCAGGCTGGCGGCATCTATCAAGGCGATCCCGGCTACCCGCTTGGGTTGTCACATGATCAATTCATAAAAAAATACGTGAAAAAATATGAAACTCATCAAGGTCAAACACTTCCGTCAACGCCCCAACTTTTGCGGACCCGCGTCGCTAAAAATCCTGCTGTCGTTTTACGGAGTGGAACAAAGCGAAGCGCAACTGGGGAAACTTTCGGGTTGCGACAATAAAATAGGCACCCACCACGAAGGCATGGTCAAAGCCGCACGGGCTTTGGGTTTTAAGGTCAATGTAAAAAAGGATGCGACCTTGGGTGAGCTGGGAAAGCTGGTAAAACGCGACACCCCGGTCATCGTCGGCTGGTTCAGCGAATGGACCGACCATTATTCGGTCGTAATAGGTTTGGACGATAAATACGTGTATCTGGACAATCCCGAGGAAGAAAAACCCGTACAGAAAGTCGAACGCTGGAAATTCAAACATCTGTGGTTCGATTTCGTGGGCAAAAAAAACGATCGCGTGTGTCGAGGTTGGATGATGTGGGTCGAATAAAAGCAAAACCTAATTCGTCGCAACGTCGCACGTCCTGCGTCCCAGGGATCGTACAACGTACAACGTACCAAGCGTCGCGGGTTCAAACGTACTACGTACTTCGTACTGCGTACTTTCCCTCCATCATGCCGGACTCCGCGCTCCGGGCTCGGGGCTTCCCATCGGACTATCGGACGCACTCGGACCTTAGGACACGCTCAACACTTGTGCGTCCAGTTATCCAAAACACCAAGATTCCTCGACCCCGCAAGCTCCGCTCGGAATGACAGGGCTTTTGTCTTTATTGTTTGACTCTGGGGTAAAAAAAGGCTAAAATTTCATTCCAAACAATATGAATGCAACCTTAAGAAACGCCTTGATTTTCATTGGCGCCATCCTGGTTACGGGTGTGGTTTTGGCTTCCATGACTGTCGAGAATATCAGAAATACGGACATCGCGACTTTGGCCTCGGACGTGCAAAGAGGCGAAGTTACCAACCTCACCATCAGCGGCAATGAGGTTGTTGCCACCTACAAGGACAAGGCCCAAGCCAAAGCTCAAAAAGAAGCCGGAGACTCCTTGCCCACGGTGTTCAAAAACTATGGCGTGGATGCGGAGAAACTGCGTGCCATACCGACCGAGGTCAAACAACCCGGAGGTTTTAGCTATTGGGCTTCGTTGATAATACCCAACGTTTTGCCGATCATCCTTTTGGCGCTGGTCATGTGGTTTATCTTCAGACAAATACAGGGACAGAACAACCGCGCCATGCAGTTTGGACAATCCCCGGGGCACGAAATCCCCAAGGATGCCAAGGATAAATTCACGTTCAAGGATGTGGCCGGGGTGCGCGAAGCCAAACATGAATTGGTGGAAATCGTGGAATTTTTAAAGAGCCCTGAAAAATTTTCAGCTTTCGGCGCCAAGATACCAAAAGGCGTGTTGCTCATGGGCGGTCCCGGAACGGGCAAAACCCTTTTGGCGCGCGCTACGGCGGGCGAGGCCGGCGTCCCCTTTTACTTCATCAGCGGTTCTGAGTTCGTGGAGATGTTCGTGGGCGTGGGCGCTTCGCGTGTGCGCGATTTGTTTGACCGCGCCAAAAAGAACGCGCCCTGTATCGTATTCATCGACGAAATCGATGCCGTGGGCCGCCAACGCGGTTCTGGTTTGGGTGGTTCACACGACGAACGCGAACAGACATTGAACCAAATCCTGGTCGAGATGGACGGCTTCGAACCCAACGCAGGCGTGATCGTGATCGCGGCCACCAACAGGCCCGACGTTTTGGATCCGGCGTTGTTGCGCCCCGGACGCTTCGACCGCCGCATCGTGCTCGACCCGCCAGACATCGACGATCGCGAAGCCATCCTGAAAATCCACGCCAAAAAGAAACCCTTGGCCAAAAGCGTGTCATTACGCAAACTGGCCGAACGCACACCGGGTTTTTCCGGCGCGGACCTGGCGAATCTGATGAACGAGTCGGCCATCCTGGCCGTGCGTCGCGCCAAGACTTCAATCGGCGAAGAGGAACTTTTGGAATCCATCGAAAAAGTCATGCTGGGCCCAGAACGCCGCAGTCGCGTGATGAACGAACACGAACGCCAAGTCACGGCTTATCACGAAGTGGGGCACGCTTTGGTCGCGCACCTGCTCCCCCACACTGATCCGGTGCAAAAAATCAGCATCATCTCGCGTGGACGCGCAGCCGGTTACACCATCAAAACACCGACCGAAGATCGTCACATGCGCACGCGTGAGGAATACCGCGAAGACATGGCCGTAGGCTTGGGCGGTTACGCGGCTGAACTCATCGTCTTCGGTGATATCACCACGGGTGCCTCCAGCGATATGCGCCACATCACACAAACCGCGCGCGACATGGTGACCCAATGGGGCATGAGCGATATCCTTGGCCCGCGCGTGTACGGTGAACGTGCGGATATGATCTTCTTGGGTCGCGATATCCACGAGAACCGTGACTATTCAGACAAACGCGCCGAGCTCATCGATGCAGAGATCGACACCTTGATACGCGGCGCTTTGGACAAGGCCAAATCCCTGATAACCGAAAACCGCGAGGCCATGGATAAAGTCTCAAAAATACTTTTAGAAAAGGAAACCATGGAACGCGACCAATTCCTCGAGGCGATAGGATTGCCCTCTGCGAATCCGGACAATAGGCCGAAGCCGATTGCGAAGAAGCAATAAGAATGAAATAACCAAATTCGAATTACCAAACATCAATCCGCCTTCGTCGGACTACGGCGGACAGGAATAGTTTCAAATTCGAAGGTAGAAATAACCAAAAACATAAGACGGTCCCGAAAGGGGCCGTTTGTTGTATAATGGAAAACATAGAAAACCCGTTTGGAAACGTGAACTCACCCTCCCCTCTCTTATCGAGAGAGGGTTTTGGGACGAAACTCCCGCAAGAGGCGAATCCGACCATGAAGGGAACGAGCGGGAGTAAATCTACAGAGAAAAAGAGTGCTTTTGGCGATTATGAGAGACGAAGGGAGAATCTCGATCCTGAGGTTAGGAGTTACACAGACAAGCTGCATTCCAGGCTGTTGGGAATCTATGCAAAATACGGAGCGCACGACCTAGACACATTGCTCTCCAAAATCTCGCAGGTAAAAGTCCACGAACGGACTAAAAAAGACGCGGCCGAGGTGGCGGATCTGATAGCGGCTCTGGAAAAAGCATTGGACAACAATGAGTTGCCGCCTGATTTCAGCGAATTCCCGGTGCTTAAGGATTTTGAAAACATGGTTGAGGAAGTTGAACGCAATCTGCCCAATCATAAAGTCGTAGGGCTGGACGATTGGGACAAATACCAAAGCTTCGACGGAAAAATATCAGGACGGGTAAAGATCATGGATGAATTCGCGGATGTGGGCGAGTGTTGGGTATGGGTCCCCGTAATCCGCAACCGTCCCATTCTAAAAACGACTTGCGACGGGCACGACCAATACATCAGAAACTGTTCTGACGTGATTGACATTAACGGCAACTTGAACGGCGCCGTGACCTTGGACAACATAACCATTCCCGTCATAGACGGCCAGCCCATTGAGAGCGTGTCGTATAACGGGAATGTCTTGAAAATCGTTTCCTGCGACGATATTCGAAACATCGATGGAAAACTTAACGGCTCCATCAAATTCGACATTAACCTTCGCTTGCCCGTGATTCAAGGTCGGGTTATAGAGAACGTTATTGATGAAAACGGGGTGAAGGTTAAGATACTGCACGCAGATAACACCCGCAACGTGAACGGCAGGCTTTACGCCAATATCAATATCAACGCCAAAACCAAATCCGACCCCGACTCCGCTACGATTGTCGAAGATGTCGCGATGTATACAGTTAAGGATCCACAAGGTCGCCCACGCAGAATAGAGTGGATTTACCAAGCTAAATTGGAAAACGGCAAGCTGCATGGCATAGCGTCTTTTTTGGATGATTCTATGGAATTTCGAATTCTGCCCGTCATGGACGGTACGATGCAAGACGAAGTGCATGACGACGATGGCAATCCAGTGAAAATCAATTCCGTTTCAGCCAAGTGCTACTTCAAAGACGGCAAACTCAACGGAAGCGTGGAATTGGAAAACATAAGGGAATATCCGGTGGTTGGAGGCGTGGTTAGGGTATTTATTCCAGACAATCGTGGAGACAGCGCATTCATTAGAGACAGTGCGGACATCAGAATCTTGGAAGGAAAAATCAACGGTAAAATTCTGCTTGAGAATTGGGACGAGGCATCGTCGGAATGGTTGCCGGTAGTAAACGGCAAAATCTTAAATGAAATCCAAGGACAAAAGATTTACATCAAAAAAGAATTCGACATGTCCACGGCAGGCGGCGTTTTCAATGGCCAGGTGATCGTCACAGACAAAGACGGAAAAGAACGCACGCGCACGGTTTTGTTGGGAAAGTTTTTGGATGAATAGACCTTTGATTCAAAAATCTGTTCAAACACGGTTGAGGCCGTGTTTTTTGTTTGCGTTTTCTACAAATCGGACCTTCGACCTTGCGTTGGTCGCGTGCTATAATATCCCCATATGCTCAAGTCAAAATCGCTCATTCCCCATGACCGGCCCGTGTACCGCCAGGTCATCCCCCAAGCCCTCGCTTTC
This sequence comes from uncultured Gammaproteobacteria bacterium, assembly GCA_964604275.1. Lineage (GTDB taxonomy): Bacteria > Patescibacteriota > Patescibacteriia > 2-12-FULL-60-25 > 2-12-FULL-60-25 > MWCR01. The sequence goes on along the minus strand of CAZRYH010000002.1, from coordinate 78,716 downwards.
GCTTGGAAACATCCGCTTTTTTGGTTGTTCGGCATCTTCGCCGCAGCCTTCAACACCAGTGGTGCGTTGGACGTTTTTTGGAAGTTTCTGACCGCCATCCAAACCCAAGGCAACGACATCTTCGTAGGCCATGCGGCCATGCGCATTTGGCAAGCCGCGCAAATCGGCAATACGCCCGGCATCCATTGGTTGCCGCTAGCCAGAGGCTTGGTCGGAGTGTTGTTGTTCGTGGTTTTGTTTTTGGCGGTCGCGGGCATGTCGTTTATCGCCCAAGGCGCGTTGGTCTACTCCATCGGCAGTTGGAACTCTGGCGGACGCAAAGCCTTTTTCAAAAAAGCCCTGACCATCGGCGCACAAGCTCTTGTGCCCATCGCAGTGCTCAACATCATTCTGGTGGTCTTCATCTGGATCGCTCGTTTCGGCGTCTCCCTGCCCTTGGCCATGTCTTTGGGCAGTGACAATATACTGTTCCAAATTCTTTACGTGATTTGTTTCGTGTTGTTCACGCTATTGGCGCTGATGTTCTCCATCATGCAAGTCTATGCTCTTAACGCCATGATCCACCAAGGCGCGAGCTTGGCCCAAGCCATGGTCATTTCCTGGAAAGTTATCAAGCAACATTGGCTAATGACTTTGGAGACCGCAATTCTACAAACTTTGGTCATCGGTTTATTGGCTTTGGTCGCGACCATCGTCATGACATTGTTGACCTTGCCCCCAATTTTGTTGTTTACCTTTTCGGTCATGAGCTCCAACGTCATGCTCATGGAGGTCAGCGTTGGTATCTTGGTAGCGGTTCTCTTCATCCTGTTGTTGGTCTTCGGAGGATTTACGGTAACCTTCCAATACGCTACTTGGACCATGATTTTCCGCAAATTCGGCGAGGGCGGTGTCCGGCCCAAACTCCACCGCTTGTTCCGAAACTTTCTGGGTTTGACCAAGGTTCCGCAAGCCTAAAAACAATCTAACTGAAAAACGGTTTTTCAGATTCCCCTCACCTCCCCCGTTACCGTATGCCAATCCCCAAGCCCAAATCGCAATCCATCGAGGAGCTGTTCAAGAAGACGGCGGCCCAAACCACAACAGCAGCCACGCCAGTGTCCGCGGTCGGCTTGTTTAAAGGCGCGCCTTCAAAAATCTCTGGCGCTGGCATCCAAAAGAAAGCCAAGAGTCCTTCCGAGATGAACCAAATGGAGTTGCTGGAGGAAAAGATGAAACAAATCCAGACTTCGGAACTGGAAAAACTCACGCAAAAAGAGTCGTCTAAAAAAGGCCTGCCTTACATCAACCTCAAAGGCTTTCCGATTTCTCCTGAAGCCCTGGGTCTCATCGACGAGGAGACGGCACGCGACGCTCACGCCGTGGCCATCGTCAAACTCTCGGAATCCATCCATATCGCCACGGACGCGCCCAGCGACAAGGTAAATAAAATCGCGGAACGTTTGGCCAAAGCCGAAGTCTCGGACGTTCAACTCTACTACTGTTCCGCGGACAGTTTAGCTTTCGCTTTCAGCCTATACGCGGCATTGCCCAAACCCATCGAGGTTGTGACGGGCGTGAAGATAGACGCGGACGCCCTGCAACGCATCGAAAAAGAAATCACGAACTTCCAGGAACTTCAGAATAAGCTCGAAGGCGCTTCCACGACCGACTTGGTGACCATGATTTTGGGCGCGTCGCTTAAGGGTAATGCATCCGACGTGCACATCGAAGCCGAAGAGGAGGATGTGAAAATCCGCTTCCGCATCGACGGCATCCTGCACGATGCAGCCGTGGTACCCAAAGACAAATGGAAGATGATCATTTCGCGCATCAAGTTGCTTTCTGGCATGAAAATCAACGTGGAGTCCGTGCCTCAAGACGGACGCATCACCATCTTCCTGCCCACGGAAAAAATCGAAATCCGCGTCAGCAACCTCCCGACCGCTTACGGAGAATCCGTGGTCATGCGTTTGCTCAGGCCTAAATCCATCTCATTGGATTTCGAACAACTAGGCATCCGCGGCTTGGCTTGGGAAAGGTTAAAGGCGGAGATTGAACGGCCCAACGGCATGATCGTGACCACCGGTCCCACGGGTTCCGGTAAAACCACCACGTTGTATGCGGTCCTTAAAAGACTCAATTCTCCGGAGGTAAAAATCATCACTTTGGAAGATCCGGTCGAATACAAACTCGTGGGCATAAACCAAAGCCAAATCGACCATTCCAAGGATTACACGTTCGCCAAAGGTTTGCGTTCCATTTTACGCCAAGATCCGGACATCGTGATGGTCGGCGAAATCCGTGACTTTGAGACGGCTGAAATCGCAACCCAAGCCGCCCTGACCGGCCACTTGGTCATTTCCACCATCCATACCAACAACGCGGCTGGCGCCATCCCCCGCTTCCTCTCGATGGGCGTCAAACCTTTCTTCCTGGCCCCGGCTTTGAACTGCGTCATCGGCCAACGCTTGGTGCGCCGCCTGTGTCCGGATTGCAAAAAACCGGCCCAAATCGACGAAGCCATCATGGCACAAATCAAAAACGAGCTTTCCGATCTGCCCAAAGCCGCTAATCTCACCATAGACATCAACAATCTACAATTCTTCGCGCCCCCGGGTGAAGGCAACAAATGCACGACCTGCAACGGCTTGGGATACAAAGGCCAAATGGGTATCTACGAGATTTTCACCATGAACAAAGAAATCGAACACATGATTTTGGGCGAAGCGGTTTCCGAATACGACATGCTAGCCGTGGCCAAAAAATACGGTATGATAACCATGACCCAAGATGGTTTGCTCAAAGCCATGGACGGCATCACGAGTGTGGATGAGGTGTTGCGTGTGGCAGGCATGGAGACGGATCTTGAGGAACCGTCGGATGAGGAGTTGGATGCGCAGAAATCGATTTAATAAAAATTAGGAGACAGAAAAAAAAGCCCCTCGGGGCTTTTTTCAATTTGCTATTTCCACTGTTATCGCATGTTTATCCGCCATCCAATTCTTTATGTTCTCAGGCCACTCGACCAGAACCACGGTCCCCGGCTCCAACAATTCCTCATCTAAATCCAAGGCCACTAAATCTTTTTCATCCTCTATGCGATAGGCATCGACGTGGACCAGACGCGAGACGCCAATCGTACCGCGTCCCACGTCCCACGTCCCACGTCCCCTGTCTCTTCCCCCACGTTGTACGTTGTACGTTGTACGCAGTACATCATATATCCTGACGAGCGCAAACGTCGGGCTGGTGGCCCGCTTGGGGGCGCCGAGGGTTTGGGCCAAGTATTGGACAAGCGTGGTTTTACCCGCGCCCAGAGGGCCTTTGAGGGCCACGACCGAACCGGGTTGGATAAGCGTGGCCAAATGTTGGGCCACGGGCACCCAACCTTCCAAATCCTTAACCGAAAAACGCTTGGCCACACGACCCTGTTTGATGATGACTTTGCGTAAACTGTTATTCATAAGAATTCGACTGGCATCACAAATCCAAATCCGGTTCCGCATCCAAAGCCTGCCAGCGCGCGGATTTTTTGCCGGCCATCAGATTCCAAACTCCGGCGGCCGCGATCATGGCGCCATTATCCGTATGCAAACCCTTGGCCGGGGCCAAAAAAGTGACTTGCGGGCATTCGCGTTTCAACGTTTTCTTCAAAGCTTGTTGCAATTCGATATTGGCCGAAACCCCACCCACGACCGCAAACGCCATGGGCTTGCACATCTTGGCCGCTTTGACCGTCTTGGCCACCAGCACGTCCACGATGGCCGCTTGGATGGAGGCGCAAAGGTCGGACAAATCCTCGTCCCGCGTCGCACGTCGCAACGTCCCGGGAGCCGTCCCTAGGACGCGGGACCACGCCAAAGGCGGGCACGGCGTGCTACGTTGCGACGACTCCTGAAGCGACGATTCCACAAGTTGCCTGACCGCGGTTTTCAAACCCGAAAAACTGAAATCCAAAGATGGATCGTGGAGCATGGGACGCGGCAAAGCGAAAGCCTTGGGATCACCGTCTTTGGCCAGCTTGGAGAGATGCGGACCGCCCGGATACGGAAGACCTAAAATCTTTGCGGTCTTATCGAATGCCTCTCCGGCCGCGTCGTCGCGCGTGCGGCCCAGGATTTTATATTTACCGAAATCCTTAGCCAACACCAATTCCGTATGTCCGCCCGAGACCAACAGAAACAAAATCGGGAACTTCCATTTTTTACGATTCGCTGGCACCAACCAAGCCGAAGCCAAATGCCCCTCCAGATGGTTCACGGCCATCAGAGGTTTGTCGTACACCCAAGCCAAGGCTTTGGCCGACTCCACACCGACCCTCAAAGCCGTAGACAATCCCGGTCCGCGGGTGACGGCGATGGCGTCGAACTTTTGAGAACCCCAAGCGGATGGTCCTTGGTCCTTGGTCCTTGGTCCTGGTTGTTTAATGGCCAGGACCCCGGACGAAGAACGCCGGACCGTAGTCGTTTTCAAGGTTTTATCCAAAAGCGAGACCACCTCCGCCACATGGGTGCGGGCCGCGATTTCTGGCACCACTCCCCCGTATCGGGCGTGGATGGGAATTTGGGTGGCTATGAAATGCTTCACCAGACGGACCCGTCCCACGTCGCACGCCGCGCCCGCCTCTGGCGTGGTCCCGCGTCCCTGGGACGTTGCGACGTGCGAGGTTTCCAAAAGCGCCACACTGGTCTCATCGCAGCTGGTTTCTATGCCCAGAACACGGAATTTCTTGGGTATTGACTTGGTCTTTTTGGCCATAAACTCAAACCCAAGTGTAGCACTCCGTCGGGGTTTTTCAAGGGTCTTGCCACGGTCTCGACCTGAACCAAAAACCATGACAATTGAGTAATAGTTAACGGTGGGTGAGGGTTTTTGCATTCTTTTGCCCCAAGCTTTATAATTCTGCAATAATAAATCATTCAGACGCATCGTATCGCCGCACGTTCGGTGGTCAAACCGTCTTATTTCATTGCTTATGCGGAAAAACAATTTAGTCATAGCTTCAGCTTTCGCGTTCTCCCTTGTTTTCGCGGGCGCAGGTTGCAACCTGTTCGGCGGCAAGGACGCGGGCAAGAGCGACGGTTCCTTCACTTCCATTCAAGATGCAGTGAACCGCTCGGTTTCCATCCAATGCCAATATACGGATGAATCCGGCGAGACCACCATCGCCTCCATCAAAGGCCGTCAAATCCGCATGGATAGCGTCAAAGAGGGCGAAGACGGCAAGTTCCACGGCATCATCCGCGACAACAAGATGTGGATCTGGGCCGACAAACAGCCCGAAGGTATGATGTTGGATTTCACCAAGATCACGGACGATAGTTTGAAGATGGGCGATAAGGTTATCCGCTCTCAAGACGACATCGTGGCCAAACTCGAAGACAAAAAGGACACGTGCAAAGGCATGGACTTGGCGGACAGCGAATTCAACCTCCCGGAAAACATCAAGTTCACGGACGTCCAAACTCAGGTGGCTCCGACAAGCACTCAACCAACCGCCACCTCAACCGCCCAATAAATAAAATTCCAAAAACGACCCCGACCGGGGTCGTTTTAAATTGCATTCTCATTGGGTTACAGGCACAATACAGTCATCGAATTATTAATTTTTATATGTCACGCCATTTGCCTTTAGTATTTTTGACGGCCACGCTACTGTTTGGCGCAGGATGTTCCAAGACCACGTCTGTGGAATTGAACGGTACGCTCGCTGACCAAACCGCTAGCCAAGAAGCCGGACAAAACCTGCCGCTAACCTTCACATCCAGTACCTACGTAGAACATGGTGCGCTTTTCGATATAAAACTTTCCTACCCCGTGGCCCACGACGGAGCGCCGGCCCTCAATGACAAGGTCACCACGGCTGTTGGCGAATACGTAGCCACCACAACCAACATCTTCAAAGAGAGCATAAAGGATGCAGAGCAGTGGTACAGCGGCGCCAAATACGGCTTGGAGGGTGAGTACGACATCCCCCTGCAAAATGACCGTTTCGTATCCATTATGTTTAACGGCTACATGTTTACGGGCGGTGCGCACGGCATGCAGATTTACCAAACCATGGTTTTCGACACACTAAATGCCAAAAAATTGGTTTTCTCGGATGTATTCGATGGCAATAAATACACAAACGAGTTGAGCGCGGCTTTCCGCAAGAAAATCAACGGCCTGGAAACGTTGGAGATGTCTGACGCGGACTGGATAAAATCCGGCACCGAGGCCAAACCCGAGAATTTCCAATATTGGTATCTGGCCAAAGACGGTTTCCATGTGATTTTTCCGCCATACCAAATCGCGGCATACGCGGCCGGGAGCTTCGACCTGGCGGTTCCCTACTCCGAATTGCCGAGCCTGAAGCCGGACGTGGCTAACGCCTTGAAATAGCCAATCAAAAAAAACCGCCCGAGGGCGGTTTTTTCATTCTTATTTTAGGGCCAATGGCACGATATCCGTGGCGATTGAGAGGATGCGACTACCAGTCAGATCCACGGTCAACCATTTGTGCGCCAGTCCGCTGTACGCGATGGCACGGTTGGCGTCCCATTCCGTAGCCGTTTCAGGCAGTTTGCGGAATATGCGATAGAAGACCTTGGATGCCTCATACTCGGCCTGGATGTTCCTGGCCTGAGGGCGGATGCCATAGGCCATGACCTTTAGCGCGACGCGATCTGCGGCACTTTCCTCGTGCGGAGTGCGGCTGTATATGGCCCTGAAGGTTTTCAAAGCATCCTTATCCCTGAGTTGCTGGGCGGTCGGCATCCTGGTTGTGGAAAGGCGGATGACTTCCTGCCAATCGCACACGTCCTGGGGCATGCGACCATAAATCGCGGCGAAGCTGTTAACCGCGCCCGCGCGCTCGCCATGTCCGAGGCGAACCGTGTTCAAAGTGCCATAATTCACAAAGTTGCGGACCGCGGCTAAAACGTCGCCAGTCAAATCTTTGGGCACCACGCGCGGCGTCAAAACACGATTGTAATATTCCTCCATTCCAACGTCTTTGGATCGATTCAAATGTTTCAAGATCACATCCGTGTCAGGCGTCACATACTCCGCTTCCTTGGCGGTCAAGATGCATTGCGGGGCCACGTCCTCCACGCCCAAAACACGCGGCTGCGGCAAAGTGGGCAAGGGTTCTGGCACGGACGTCACGGCCGGCGAACCACCGTAGATACCCGGGGTCCAACCCGCGCCGCCACCACCGCCACCATTATTACCTCCGCTGCCGTTGACCTCATAATTGTCCACCACGCAAGTCACGGTCGTATTCGCGGCTAGAGTGCCAGAACAACCCTGGGAATACGTGACGCTTATACCTGGCGTCACCTCTTCCGTAACCGTGTATTGTCCGGTGGGCAGGACCAAAGACACGCCGTTTTCGTTTCCCCTGACCGACGTGGCGTAACCTTCGGTCAATTGGTCCATGGCGCCTTCGCGCAAAGCGTTGTCCACTTCGATGGGATTTCTGCCATAGCGAATGCCCAAAGTGAAATCAGAGGCTTTTTTGACCGTGAACACGTTATGCATGTGTTTGACCACGACCAAGGTGCCGGTCGAATCCTCACCCGGGTCCTCATCATTAGCCTTGTCGTCGTTGGTCACGGTGCACACCACGCTCTCCTTTGCCCTAATAGTGCCCGAGCAACCCTCCGAATAACTCACCGCGTAATTGCTCAAACCGGTTTCTGACACGATGTAATACCCGGCCTTGACCACGAACGTGGTGCCAGACGCGTTGCCCGAAAAATCAATCGGACTGGTGCCACTGGCAGCCAACATCAAAGAGAAATCGTTGGCCTTTTTGGTTCCTCCGTTATCATTGATAACGTTTTTGATGACCGTAACCGTGCCCGTGGTGGCTGTGAATGGCGGCGGGTCTGTACTATCTGAGGTGTCGTCGTTGGTCACGGTGCAAACCAAGGTCTGGTTGGCCGCCATGTCTCCGGAGCACTCCTCGGAATAGGATACGGCGTAACCGCTGGCCGCCATTTCGGTCACGGAATATGAACCGACATTGACCTCAAACGTTGTGCCGGACGCGTTACCAAGGAAAGTCGTGGTCGCGCCCGTGCTTTGCGTCAGGGTAAGCGTGAAATCACCAGCTTGTGATGTGCGGCCGTTATCGTTGATGACATTTTTTATAACCCTCAAAGTGCCCGTGGTGGCCGTAAACGGCAATGCCGTATCGTCATTGGTCACGGTGCAAATGCGGTTATGGCCCGCGACCAAAGGTCCGGTGCAACCCGCGGAAAAAGAAGCCGTATAATCGACATCAGCAAGCTCCGTAATCGAATAGTTGCCAGCCTTAAGAACAAACAAAGTACCGCCCTCATTACCCCTAAAATCAGTCTGGACCTCTTCCGATTCAATATGCAATGTAAAGTCACGTGCAACAGAAACACGACCGTCATCATTTATCACACGCTTGACCACGGTCAATGTGCCGGTCGTTGCGCCCGGAGGAATCACCACCTCGTCATCGTCATGCGTAATGGTACAGGTCAAAGACTCGCCGGCTTCTATATCGCCATTGCAATCAGTGGAATATGTCGGCGTATAACCAGAGATCACGGCATTGAAAGAAGTCCAATAATTTCCAGCAGGAACCACAAAGGTCGTGCCCGCCGCATCACCCGGGAAAGAATGCGTAATGCCACCAGCCGTCAAGCTCAAAGTGAAATCCTGTGCAGTCGCCGTGCCCGCGTCGTCATTAATCACGTTTTCGATAACCGTAATGGTGCCGGTCGTGGCCACGAACGGGATGATGCCGTTGGTGAACGTGCAGCTGGCATCGGCCGCGGGTTTGGCCGCATGCAACGAAGCCGTGGCCGTCGGACCATCGAACGTGCAGTTTTCTCCCGAACCGGATTCGAACTGATAGCCGGACGGTCCAACCGTTTCCGTAATCTGATAATTGCCTTCGATTTGAACGTTGGGAATGGTCACGCTGTCTTGGCCTGCCGGAATGGGAAAACGCATAACACCATTGATGGCAGGATTGACGTTGAAACCCCACTGGTCGGGCATGGCCGAGCCTTTGGATACGGTCTTGGTCAAGGTCAACGAAGGCAACTGCAAAAGTTCGCCGCCTTGGATGGGCATACTGCCAGCTCCCCCGCCGCCACCGGTTTTGACGCTCATGCTGGAACCCGGGAATAGGCTGGCGTCCAAACCCGTCTTGGCGCACACCAAAACATAAGCCGTGGCATTCTCCTGGATACCGCTCAAAGACACGTTATAATGACGGAAAGTATCGTTATCCGCGACCGCGGCCGCGCCTTCATCGCCACCGTAAGGACCCGTGATGGTGGCTGAAACACCACCAGCCGTAGAATCGAAACCCTGTACGGCATTTAAAGCCCAACCTGGGAACACGATATCATTGAGGTTATCCACGAACGTCTCCGGATCTCCGATGACACCGGTGGTCAGCTCGATGGGACGCAAATCCTCCACGCCCACCACCTGGGTCACGTTGCCGTTCTTGTGGTAATCGTAAACAATTTCAAAATCCACGCGCGGAGATGCCTCTTTGTTCGTGACTTTTATCAAAGCCGGTACGCACGCACCTTCCGGATACGCGCCGACGTTGCCATTGGTGAATGTCGCATCGCCCGTAGGTTGGCCACTAAGGTTCTGATAGGTTCCATTAAGCACCAAACCCTTCATGTCAATCGAATACTTGGGCTTGGGACCGGGATCGGCCTGGGCAGCACCAGTTAAATGCTGTGGCTTAGATTTTGGACGATGTAACAATAAAATAAGAATGTCATCCTCCCCGGAGGGGTCCCGACGGAGGAGGGAGAGCGAAGCGAAGGATCTTCGAATCGAAACCGCCCACGGGACCGGACGTCTGTTCTGATTTGAAGATCCCTCGTCACTCCCCTCCAGAGGCGGGCAGGCGATTTCCTTCGAGATGACATTTTTGACGCTAGTACCCAAGGGCTGCGCCCATAAACTCGCCAACCGCTGAAGCGGATGTTCGTCCAGTTAAGAAAAAATCCGCGGGAGCGGATTAAGGCGCAGACAAGGCCTTGAGGAACTTGCCGCAATAGTCTTTGTACGTGGAATTGAGCTGTTCCTGGTCCACAAGCCCGTAGAGATGGGCGCGTTGGAGTTTGGGCGTGGGCAGATCCTTGGCCGCCAATAGGTCGGTCAACATGCGCTTGCCGTCCCCTTCGATCTCCTCAGGCAAACCCATGACGAATTGCGCATGCTCGTTGTTCAGGAACCGCTTCATGAGCTCGCGGTACGAAAGCTTCTGCTCCCGCATCCTGGCCAAAAAGTTCGCATGCTTGAATTTGACCCGTTCGCCAGATTCGAAGCGCGCCACGTAGCCCTCACGGTTCCTTACGTTATCCAGCTTCACGTGGCGACGTAGTCCATCCAAGTCATTGCCTTCCCACTTTTGGGCCACGGGCACGCCGAGTCTTTCGCCCAAGAGCGAGAGCTCCGTATGATCCAGATCGTCCAAAGAGTCCAAACGGAACGCCGCAATCAGCACCAACTCCTTGCGGTCGCCGTACTGCACGATCTTATGCGTTTCCGGATGCACGATTTCGAACTGCAAGGTCAGAGCCTTCAGCCCCTGGAGACGGTTCCAGGCGTTGCCCTCGGCGTACCAGTTGAGCATGTCCTGCGCGATCCGGGCGGTCTTGTAGATGAAGCTGCCGCGCGTGTTGATGCGGAACCTTCGCTTGTACCAATAGCAGATGCCCGATTCCCCATCCAGCTTCTCGGAGGCCACGAACTTACCCGTGGGATAACGATCCGCCGGGATTTCGTGGTCGTTGAAGGCCTTGGCCATGGGCAAAGCGACCAGCTCGCCATCGTAGTTGTAGATGATGCCGCGGCTTGCGGCCAGCGCCGAGCTCCAGAAGTCGTGCAGGTCGTGGTGCAGAATCTTAAACGCCAGCTGGGTGTAGTTCAGGCCCACCAGATCCAGCCGCGGATGGAAGAATACCTTGACCATGGAGGTAATCGGGGGCATGCCCGGGTTCGGACGGTACTCGTACAGCTCCTCCATGGCCTGTACGTGGCCCTCCACCCAATCCCGATAGTCATCGGCGTCCCGTACGCCGTCTTTGCACATCGCGCGAACGAAATTGCCCAGGTTGTAAATGGTTTGAATGCGACCGTTCATGCGGTCTCCTTTCCAATGAGCCAGCCGATTTAAGCACGCTTTTCACCCCGCGTCCAGACTTGACACCCACCTCGGCTCCCCTTATAATGCCGCTACATTTTTAGCAGGGTCGAGTTCCGAAGTACCGAGTACGCAGTACGTCCGAAGGTCTGAGTCTGGGACGCGGGACGTGCGACGTCTGCGACGATGCCAAGGCCCCTTCGTCTAATGGTTAGGACAGCGGCTTTTCAAGCCGTTAACAGGGGTTCGATTCCCCTAGGGGCTACCACTGAAGAAGGATCCAGCAATGGGTCCTTTTTCATTTCATAAATAAGCGCAGTTTTGGCGGTTCGACAACTTTGTCCATCAAATTCTATCCCTTCAGGGCATATCAAACCTTGGAGCTGAATTTTTGAGGTGTAGTCAGCAGCGAGCCAACTCTGCGATGCGTTGGAGACGAAACTCAGGCAATACTCCAAGGCCTTGTCCATGTTAAGCTCTTCGGTCCAGTGCGTTTGGATCTGGCGACGCTTCTGTTTTATCCTTTCTTCCAAAATATTTTTCTGCTCCTTGAACTCATCGTCGGAATAGCGCCCGGATCTATGAAGGTCGAAGACGCTCTGTCTTTCCTGTTCGAGCTTTTGAATTTCTCTATTAACCTGTTCGTTGGCCTTATCGTATTGCTGAAAATTTGATTTCCAGACGTCCATTACCACGGCTTTGAATAAAGCCAGATACTCCTCCTTGGGAGTAAGTGAGTCCAGGTATTCCAGGAACACTTGCTCAAAAACAGGCTTCGGAATCGCTCGGCACAAGCTACATTTTTCCGAGCCGTGATGATGATAGTAAGCGTACTTAACACCTTTGCGACCGGTGGATTCACTTCCAGTAAACAAGACTCCGCACTCGCCACATCTCGCAAAACCACGCAATGGGAATTTCGGGTTATTGGCCGATCGAGGTGATGCCTGACAAGGTTTGCCATTGACGATGCTCTGACAGCAATTAAACAATCCTTCGGAGATCAAAGGAGTAAAACTACCTCTGCCTGATTCCCCGAATACCTCCATACGACCGCAGTACAGCGGGTTGTGGATCATCTTTTCTACCAGTTGCATGGACGGGTATTTCCCGTTTTTAGTTCTTAAGCCCTTATCGGCTAGAAACTCAGCCAATGCCTTGTAGGTATATATGCCCTTACTGTATTCCTCAAATCCCAGCCTCACCAACGGTCCGGCTACGGGGTCGGGCGCGATGTTCGTTCCTTTGCCGTTTACGGGTTTGAAGTAACCAATAGGCGGTTGCCAGCACCAAATGCCATCTTTTATCCGAGCCTGCATGCCGCCCTTAGTGCGCTCCATGCGAACATTGTTATCAAACTCAGCAATAACAGAAAGGATGCCCTCGACCACCTTGCCCATCGGGGTGTCATCGATGTTCTCTGTTGCGGACCGCAGTACCGTGCCATAACGTCGTAGAACGCCTCTTACTCCGACATGATCGTCTTGGCACCTAGCGAACCGGTCAAGCTTATTGACCACGAAATATCCGATCGTCTGTTTTTTATTGCCACAGAAAGCAATAGCTCTGTTAAATTCGGTGCGATCTGCGGTCTTGGCCGACTCGCCTTGCTCAATAAACACGCGTAAGACTTCCCAGCCCATTCTGTCAGCGTATTCACGACAGGAGCGTTCCTGGACATCCAAGCTCGTACCCTCCGTCTGTTCAGTCGTGGATACCCGGACATAAATGACGCAGGTGTTGGGTCGTATATTGGTTTGGGCGGGCATATTATTACAGGTTAGCTCATTCGTTGGCCTCTTTATAGATAACCAAAGGGGAGCTCGTCGAACCGCTCAACGTAAGGAAGGATTCAAGCCCGAGCCTGCCCATTGTGTATAACTGCTTGCGAATTTCCAAAAGCTCCTCGTCAGTAATGCTGGCGAGTCCTGGGGGCAATAGCTTGCGGCATTGATCCAGGGTGAGCATGGGATATTGCGTAAATTTGAGTTGCTTCTCTTTCTCTACAACCTAGCCACTCACATTGAGCGTTGGTATAGAGTAGGTGGGGTAGGACTAATAAGTGATTTAACGACTAACCAACTACTATATTTTCGTAATTGGGTAATTGTATTACCCGTCAGTTGGTTCAGTTGGGTAATTACATTATTAACCATATCCACTAAGTGGCTTCCGTTTCGGTCGTCCTGGTGCATGGGTTCTTGATGTAGCAGATGCGATTAGCCTGTCTACGGATGCCGTCCGGGCAAAGGAAGCCCTGTTTAATCAATTCTGAATAAGCCTTATCAATTTCATTCTTGGAATATGCACCATTGCCACTTCCATGAAGAAGATCTTTGAATTCATTTTTGGTTAACTCCGGTGTGGGGTTTTCTTCATAGGCTTCCTTAATCACTTTCAAGATAGAGCTTTGGACTTCTTCTTTGGGTCTTGATAGATCGAGATTAAATATGTCGATGCCTCGCATCTGCTCATTGAATTCCAGCCGTAATTCGGGATGAAGCCTGCCAATTTTATTCTTGAACTGCGTGAGGCTTAAGCGGTACTCTCCATTTTTTTTGAAATTGAACCCTGAAATCAGGGCGGCGGGTATAACCGTGGAGCCCCTTGAAGCAACAACTGTGTTGACCAAAGTATTTTTATTAAGGTGGTGGATGAGGACTACGCACCGATTCTTGGCCAGTAGACGGAGTCTCTGCATGATAATATCCATTTGACTTGAATCGTTTTCATCAGCGCGATGAATGTTTCGTAAGGTATCTATGATCACGACCTCGTGTTTTTCTTTTTCTATGTAATCCAGAAACCGGTCGAATTCCGGCGAACCTACGTCAAGGATTTTCTCAGGATTTAGCACCGAAATATCGACATTGGGATCAAGGCCTAAGATCGCCAATCTTTCTTGCATGGTCGGTAGGTAGTCATCGGGGCATACTAGTAACACAGAAGCCTTTTTTGTCTTGTATGTATTCAATAAGGGTAATCCGTTAGCCGCACAATAGGCTAAATAGTAGGCAAACCAAGATTTGTTCGTGCCAGGGTGACCTTGAAACATGGTCAAACCTATTTCTGGAATTAACCCCTCCACTAAATAATTGATTTTTGGCAAATTCATAGAACAGAGCTCTTTATACTTGATAATCGGAAATTCACACTCTGAATTCATAAGTTGTTGATAGTTTTTATTATTTGTGAGCGGCTATACTTACGTCCTCCCACAACATTTATGTAATATTCAGCGACATTTATCGGGTTCCCACGGCGCAGTTTGCCGGATGCTGAATAACAGTAGTTCCCTTGCGATGAGATAAAACCTGATGTAACCCTTCCGTCCTCGATTATTTGGCACGTTCTGTTGCCGTTTTGCCGAAACGACACGCTCACGCCAACTGCTTTTGCCGCATAACATATGACTTCATTGATTGGGGCGTTTAGAGCCCTGCTTAGCGGATCTCGTCCGTAAATTAAAGGCGAAGCAGATTGGATCCTCGATGGCGCAATAGCCATGTCTTTGTTTATTTCGATAATCCAATCCGGACATGGAGCGATCATTGATGGATCGAACTCATCTTGCCATTCGTATTTCTTTCCAGAGATATGTTCTGACGGTGGGGCCACAACCAACCCACCCTCGGCCCTGATATCAACCCCTTTTTTGATGTCGGACTGGCTTTTGATACGCATATGCTCCGGATAGCGATAGTAGTAGTGCCAGCCGCCACCGCCAGTTGAGGCGATAAGGGTGGGAGGTAAGTCGAGCTCATTCGGGTTTCCGCCATGCCTTGGGTCGATGTCGACGACCACTAATTTTGATATCTTCCCCGTGATTATGCCGACCCTTGCAAATGGCCACTGGTTCCACCAGGACGCAATATCTGCTTCCGTCGGCAACATATTTTCGTAAGACTGCCAGGGAACCAGCGCTTGCTTCCATGAAAGGTCTGGTTTTTGTCCCAGAGGAATTGCCGGCCAATAATGATTTAAGTATTGCTTTGCCCACTCTGCGTTTTGATTCTTTTCCATACTGAGTTGGTTAGTGCATTATTTAGCTACTGAATCAGTACGAGCATTATAATTTTTCTCCACTTCACTTAACTGAGTTAAGTTAACTTATGCAGTATTTTGGCTGTATAAACAAAAAAACGGCCTTGGCCGCTCTTGTCCACAAGGATTTAACTTATTACGGAATTACCACTTCTCGATTTTTACTTGGTTATCTTTGATGTTAAAAGGCACCTTGTGCCACCGTTTCTTAAAAGCCTTATTTAGACCCTCGATTGCCGTTCTGATTTTTTGACGCGATCCAGCTATTTCAGAATTTGATAGATCAGGAATCAGTATTTTTGTGAGGTAACCAATATCTATCGACTTACCTGGTTCGTAGTCGTCGTACCCCAACTCGTCTTGATCAACCGCCGCAAATTCTTTAATGGTCATATCCCTTCCGCCATCAATTTTTGCAGGTTTTCCGTACAAAAGCAGACACAGGCGTGACGCATAATTTTTTTCAGCCCGTCCTTTAATGTGTATTTTATCGTCCCCGTACCCCCACATTACGCGGCCTTCGATAACCTCAGGAACAGCGCCCAGAACTAAATAGTCCCTTTGGGCGGCCAACATATCGCCGCGTTTAAGGTATTTTTTATACTCTTCCAGATCCTCCCTGGAATATCTCAGCCTTATTATCCCGCCGTCTGTATCGCCATTTGCCAGCATAACGAGCTTGTCGGGCGTTTCAATTTTTAACAAACACTTATTTCCAGCTGGATCAATATCTTGGGCTATATCCTCCAATTCCTTTTGAAGCAGTTGCCATTTTATTTCTAACCTTTCAGGTACGTTATAAAAGGTACTATCCAAAAAACGCCCAAGCTCCTCAACTTCTATGTCGACTGGCTTGTATCTGCCCTTAGAATCCGTATCAAGACGCCTATCAATTAAAAAATCCAACAAGGGATATGTTAAATCTTTATAGATATCGTTGTGTACTGTAGGCATATAGAAACTAGGCTCTGTGCGCTTCTCCGCCCCCTTCTCCTTCCGACCTAAATAACCTAAATCATGTGGAATCCTATCATTTCTGCCCATCTAAATCCACCTGAAGGGCTTTGCTCAAAGTCATGACGCGTCTGGCTCGCCTAGTCAGCTGTCCGCCGTAGGTTATGCGCTTAACTTTCTCTGCCAGTTGGGTTAGTCGCATCTGCTTGCTGAAAAGGCTGAAAATAGGCCAGTTCCTTGGGAATCTGGTACTGGCGTACGTTAGGTTGAGGCAGATGCGACAACTGAATCCTTTACCTGATTTATATAGCTTTCCTCTGCGTTTGCCACAGCTTGGGCAAGCGAGCCATGGTCGAATACCGAAAGATGATTCGGAAGATCGGAGCCTGATAAAACCGTATAAGGGCTTGGTCGTTCCGTAGAACTCTAAATAGCTTTCGTCTAAGTTCACCTCATACGATATCTCAAGCCCGCCAAAACCAGGAAGCTTCAGGCACCTGTCGCCACCCCCATCATGTCTGAGGAGGCCTCTACTGAAGTCATTAATGCTCAAATAAGGGTACTCATCTTGGAGTGCTTTTTGACCGTTTTTAGTGCCTTCATGTAAGTGGTTCATGCTTATATTTTACACTAAAAATAGGAAAAAGAGCGGCTGAGTTGGTATCCCCACCATCTAAATCCAACCCAGGGGAGGTAAGCCAAGAACCCCCCATGGCTTATTTGTTGTCCGCTATTTGTTTGTCTGTCTCTGTCATAACCCGCTTTGCATATTTTTCTTCTCTAGGGTTGGCGTACCCCATTGGCCCTCCGCGTACGGGATGGGCCGCTTATTTATTTTGCGCCATTACAATATGTCAGAACAAACCATGCCAGTAGCTTTGGCCGATGTGCCGAACGGCTACAGAGGCAGTATCAAGACCGCCAAGATGGTCCGCGATCAGATACGCGAACGCTATGGCTCTGAGGCTGCCGATTCATATGAACCGAGCCGCTCGGCTAGAACGTACAAAAATTGGATTAAGAATGGATTTATCGTTAAGAAGGGCGAGAAGGCTTTGGAATCAATCACCATGATTGACAGAAAGGACAGCTCGGGAAAAGTTATCGAGAGCTATCCCAAGAAGATCTTCCTGTTCTACCAGAGCCAGGTCGAGAGGATTCAAAACTCCTGATATGGAGTCCATCAAAATTCCAGTCCGGCTCCTTCAAAAGGATTTCTTCGAATACCAGGAATCCCGCAGGCGTCAGCGCCAGTCGGAGTGCAAACACCGCTTCGAGCGGATCCCGTTGCTTGATAACGAGCATGACAGGGTCCTGGAGGTTTGCGTTTGCCGCAAATGTGGCTTTGAAAGTTAACCAACTAATTAGTCCAAATATATGTTACCCACTGTAGTTACAGCTCCACCGACAGCATCTCTTCACCAGGAGTTCCCTTTGGTCTCGCCGGTAGCCTCCAATGAAAAGATTCTTCAATCCTGGCAGAATTTCCAAGAGCTCAAGGTCAAGCTGCTCGAGCCATCCGACTTCGCCGAGGTTAAGGGGGAGAAGCTGGCTAAGAAATCCGCTTTTAGAAAGCTTGCTTTAGCTTTCGGCATTAGCACGGAGCTGGTCAATGAAGACCGCATCGAACTCAAAGATGGTATGGCCTACCTCGTCACCATGCGTGCCATCTCACCATCTGGACGGTTCATGACGGCTCTTGCTTCGTGCCACTCGGATGAACGCAAGTTCACCAAGGCGAGCGATGTCAGGGCAATCGCCGAGACGAGGGCTACCAATCGGGCCATAGCCAACCTGATCGGCTGGTCGGCTCCTTCTGCTGAGGAGGTTATGCACGGCGGAATGGCCGCTGCCGAAGCGTATCCCGAGACAGCGAGTCCTGCCCCTGCAGAAGATCCTACTGGTATGACGCCAAGACAGCGCGGCTTGCTCGTCCAACTTATAACGCGAAGATACGACGATCCCGAAGACCGAGAAAGGGCTTTGGGCGTAATAGAAGGCTTATCCAAGGCCGATGCAAGTCAGTTTATCAGTGAGATGATACGGCAGCAGAACGCCGACTAAATCATATGACCCGGGGCGGTGCAGATTCCTGTGTCGCTCCGGTTTCTTTATGTCCATCTTAATCATCATCCTCATTGTCCTTGCGTTTGGGTGGGCGGAGCAAAAGAGAGCCAAAGAGCAGCCGGTCCCGACTGGTCCCTATAACGATCGCTTAAGAATATGGCTTGAGTCCATCACAGGTTTTTCCCCGAGTAAGGAGAAGCTGGATGCTCTTAGCGTCCCTAACAAGAATGTTCTGGTAACGGCGAGAGCTGGGGCCGGCAAGACCGCCGTCATCGCCTTGAGAGCAGCGTTAGAGCTCGATAAAGGCACTAAGGCGACAGACATCCTAGCACTCTCGTTTAATCGTAATGCCGCCTTGGGCTTAGGCCGAAGAATGGATAGATATGGAGCCAAATTGATCCCATCTTCGACCTTCCACGCCTTGGCGCATTCGATCGTGCAGCCTGCGCGTGGGACTTTAGTCTTCGGGCAGGCAAGGGAACGTATCGTAGAGGATTGCCTCAGACCATATGGCTTCAAAGAGGACGGACTAAGAGATTCCATCTTGGCCTTAATCTCAAAGTGTAAGCACCTGAATCTCACCCCCGAGCAAGCCAACGAACGGGCTAAAGGCAAAGGAAATCTGGCTACTCTAGCCGTTGATGTCTTTGAGCGATACCAGCAGGCCCTTGCGGACAGTGGCCGGATTGATTTCGATGACCTGATCGAAGCAGCACTTACGGGTGTCGATAGCATTAAAGACGGCCAGATAATCCGCTTAGGCTCTCAATCAGTCCGTTTCGGCTCAATCAAGCTCCTGTGTATCGACGAATTCCAAGACTTCTCCAGTCCATTCTTCCGCTTAGTCCAGAAACTTAGGGACAGAAACTCCTCCATGGGCTTGTATTGTGTTGGCGACGATTGGCAGGCCATCAATGGCTTTGCTGGATCGAACTTGGACTACTTCCGCAACTTCGAGGGACGTTTCGGTGATTCTGCTCGTGTAAGCCTGCTCACTAACTATCGTAGCGGAAGGGAGATAGTCGAATACGCGAACAAGCAGATGCGAGGCATGGGAGCCGGTGGTTTAACCAACGAATCAGGCGGTGAAGTCGAGTTTATTAAGGGTGGCCTCGGGGGAGTTTGCGTCCGTCAGTTCCTGGCCTCCCTTGGGCGGCCATGTTTGGTATTGTCGCGGTCTAATTCCCTCTATGGCGTAGACTTAGCCTCTTGGGAGAAGGAATATCCCTTTGCCAACTTCATGACCGTTCATCGGGCTAAAGGTATGGAGGCAGATACGGTTCTGTATGCCAAGCAACCTTATAGGAAGGATGTCCTAAGTCGCCTCAACGTTTCACTTGGCTTAGATGCTCCTGATGACAAGCTGGAGGAGCGCAGAATCTCTTACGTCGCTCATACAAGAGCGCGAAGTCGTTTGATAGTTGTCCAATAATCCTAAACTTACATTATATGCAAGATCGTTTTGATTCGCGCTTCGGTCGCGAGGTGGTGGCGGGTCTGATGCAAGATATGCAAGAAGCTGAAAATTTAGCCGAGAGCCTCGAAGCTGATGCGGAGGAGGATGGATTGGCTCATGGCGAACGGGAAAGGGAGCTCGGTTTTGTCGATGGCATCAGATACGCGATGGACAAGCTCAAAGTTGATCTCATTAGTCTAAAGTCGCCATCCTATGGTGGGACACCGGTCTCACGAGAAGTGGCTCAGATACTGCTCGAGACCGGAATTCCAAAAGGCTATGAGCTGATGTGCTACGAATACGGAAAATGCCAGGATGATAGTTGTCCTGATGGGGATGGCGAGTGTACGTGCTGGACTGGTGTCTACCCAGGCGATCTTGAGGGGATGCTTGATGAAAGTACCGGTATGCTTTCGGTGGAGTATCGCCATTTCGAGCTTTGGAAGTGACTCTAGTGCTGTCGATACCCCAGTTCATCGTGGATTGGGGTATTTTGACCATTTTGGCCGGAAAAGCTATATTGTTTCCGTCTAGGCTCGAACAGTTGGAATCAAACAGAGGCGTGAGCTTTTGTTTTCGGGGTCCTTAGTGCGCCGTAACGGGCACCCCTGAAAACAAGCAGTAAGGACTCGTTCCTGCTGTTTGGGCCTAGACACCTGATGGGGTGTCCTTTTTGTATAAAATATTATTTTCATCAAACTTATGCCTTCAGATGAAGTTATAGGAATGTATGTCGGGTCTTTTCTTGGAGCCGGATTAATCACCGCTCTTGTGGCGGGGATTCTCAACTTATTGCTACGTAAGCTGATTAAAAACAGGTCGCTAAGATTAGCATTAGCCTGCTTTACGGTTCCGGTCCTCTCATTGTTCGTTCATGCTGATGGTCCGACCGCATGGGCGCTGTATTTTATCGCAGGAGTTTTGGTGTTTTTTGCTTTTTTAGCTAATCCAGAAAAACAATCAATAAGCTGACTGCGTAGATAATGAATACTATATGCAAAATAATATAGCGGATTACATTGTTAAAGATACGTTAACCCGATCTGATTTTAAGATTACAGAATGGAAAGAGCGTTATTCGGAAGAAGAGTACCCACGTAAATTGGTGATGAATATTTTTTATGAGCTAATAAGCATGGAAGCGTTCTACCCAAAACTCCTTTCCTGTTTTGAGGAAAATGTTCACGGCGATGCCGATATCAATAAAAATGTAGATTTCCTATGGAAGGAATACCGTGAATTACAGGGCAAGATTAACCAAAGAATCCAAGGCTTAAGGGAAGCTGAAATATTGGTAAAGGACATTGCATCCTTCGAGGATTTTCGGGAATTGATAGATGGTGCAGCCAAGGGGGATGAGCAAAGTCTTGCTTTTCTTGATCAAAATTATAAATGGGTCTTGTTAACCAAAAATTTTCTCTTTCATTGGGCAGCACTTGGACTGATGCCGAATTTCAATGCAGATGGTTTTCAAGACCAGAATTATTTAGGTAGCGCCAAATATGACAAGGCGTGTTTTCTGGTAACGGGTATGATTAAGGGCGGAACGGATTATAAATCATTTTCTAGTACTTGGTCGTCATTTTCAAATTTAGCCAACCCATACCTCGGCAATTCTTGACGCATAACAAGAAAATGATTATGGACATACAGGATAATGATAATAATGAAATGCTCTTTTGGCACATTTGCGTGCCTCAAGCTAAGACCTAACTATGCTCCCCTGCGCTGACATCGTCTGGAAGGGTGAAGACGCGCCCTTCTGGCATATACGAGTACCCAACACTCGCTATGACTTAAAAGTTACGCCGTATAAAAACGGCAACTTCCGCGTTGACCTAACCGACCAAACAACTGGCTGGATCAAGGAAGTCTGGCGTTCTATTCCCGCAAGGGACCTTGAGCGCATCACTGACTCTCTTTATCGTCTACTTTCGCCGGGTTATAAGTGAGTAGATCAAATGAACTATGACAAATTTTTACAACTGGTGGCGTAAGATATTCACTTATTTTTTTTCTTCATTACTTCTAATAGCACTGATTGTAGCTAACCTTGGGTTGAGCATTGGATCGTCTGACTATAATGACCCTGTTGTGTCAGGTATAAGGGGAATCTTCGCGCCCGCTTACTGGATTCTAAGTCTAACAATGGCAATAATGATTGTGGGTCTGATCAAACGAAAATCGTGGGGCCTATTCTTACTGTTCTTCGTCTCCGGAATGTGGGTATTCAGGTCTGTTTTGAGTATCTCCGTGGCAGGCTTTTACGGGTACAGAACCGCAATCGAAATGACCGGCCTGTTATTCACGTTGGCCAACCTGATTATTTTTTATAAGGGCAAAGCGGCGTATCTAGAATCTTAATCTTTAATTCTTGAGCTGATCGCATTTTTAATAATCTCGCCTAACTCGTCCATATCATTGTATTTGTGGCACTGGTAATGCTTAACGTAAAATTCTAATTTTTGTTTTTCAGCTTCATCTTCCTTATAGACAAAAATAGTCTCGATGTTGAGGGCTCGGGCGTAACCCGCCTCAAAAAATACACTAGGGCGTGAGCCTGTTAGGTCCACAACGACAAACCTACTGTTTTGTAGTTCCCCTAAGGCCTTATCCATTATCGTCTCTTTGAAGTGCTCCGTCTTTATGCACATAGGAGCAAAGCCACAGGACTCAATTGCTTGTTTTATGGTTGAAATGCTTTCGTCGGTGCTTGGATCGAACCAGGCGGCCACGAAACCCTGCTTCTGTTTTATTGTTTTTGTTAGCCTAGACAGTTGCTTCCATCCCTCACCTGACAGGGATACGAATTTCGTTTGGCTATCTTCACTCTTGAGCTCGAGTAGCCCCATGGCTCTTAGCTGATTAATGAAAGCAAAGAGCTCGTCGCCGTTCTGGGCATACGCTAAGGGATAATCCTTGTCATAATCAAGCTCTACAAGATATCCAAAGTATTTTGATTTACGCTTGATGGCGGCCAGTAGCTTTTCAAGCTTAGCCTCCAAATCATCCATATTCGGTACTGGAAAATTCTTAACAAGCTCATCAAGAGAGGTGGTTAAGACGGGAAGATCCTGATGCGTCTCGGTTAATTCACGACATAGTCCAGAAAGCGCCGTCCTGTATTTATTAAGTACCTCGCTTGCATTCAACATTGTACTTATTTCGTATCTTCCACATCGGTCGCATTCCACGAATATGGTTGACTTCGGAAACTGATTCTCTATGATCGCGGCATTCTTACATAACGGACAAGCTTTGTCAGGCATATTTTTGTTAGAATTTGCTCCCACAGGCCTCGCAGGATAGGTCCTTCATCAGGCCCTCGATTACCCCTGCATCAATACATTCACCCTTGTCGTCCACGTCGAATCCGTTAGTCACATGGATTGTTATTATTGAGGAGCAGTGCTCACATTTGCAGGTTATTTTGCTCGCGCGGTTAATCGGATCTATGGAGTCTTGGTCAACTTTTATCATATTAGTGATGTAATCGTATTATTAGAATTTATGGTCCTCCTCACCGTAAGTGAACGAGCTAGAACACAGACGATTATCCATTTAACTACGCATATCTCGTAACTATCAAGTATAAGATGTTAATAAACCCAAAACCCCACTGCCCTTAGAAACCATCCTGTCAGCCCGAACGTCATTAGGTGGATAGCGTAAGACCATGGATAACAGTAGAGCCAGTCGCCAATAAGTAGACGCAAAACAAGAATAGGTCCTTGCTCTCTTTTGCGGAAATAATACGTAGGTTCGACAGGTGCTGGTATATTGGCGTTCAGTACGTCCAAGACTTTACGTGCTGCTTTCGATAAGTCTTGGTAGTCTATTGTAGCTAGTGGCTCAATTTATCTTTGAGTTCAAATATTCGCATCGTCGATGCTGGATGGCGCTCCAAGATGTATGCGATATTTTCAATATTATCGCTTGGCCAGCAAATCAGGGGTTCTCGAAATGCCACTGTAGTCCGTCCAGGAACAGCTTTCCTTTCACTCTATAATCACCTTCCATTTGTAATTTTATCAGGATGTCTAACTATTGGACGAGTGGAAGATGTAGAGCCCCTCAATGTCCTTCGGGACCACACGGTCATGTTTGAAGGAGTCGCTAAGGACACGATTATTCTGTAACTGACGGTCAGTGATAGGAGTGCTTGCCGCGAATAGAAGGACCTATTTGACTTACATCAATTTGCTTCGCCACTGCGTATAGGATTCGGCGACATCAAACGTCACGCCGTCTCCGATAGCCGCAAAATGTTTACGGCCACATTCGATCTTCTTTTGTTCGAAGAAGCGAAGATCTTCTGCGATGATACTACCCTTTGTTTCAAGGATAAAATAGAGTTTTTCGATACCATTCTTTTCTAGAACGACAGCCCAATCAGGATTGTATGTACCAAGTGGTGTTTCAACTTTGAACCAACTTGGGAGCTTTATGAACATCTTTACATCATCGTCATCATTGAGGCGTTGAGCGAACTGTCTTTCAATATCAGAGTCGTACAAGACGTGAGAATAGACGCTCTTGTCGACAGATAGGGCATTCATCTTTAGGTAGCCAAGCAATTCTTCGTCCTCAAAGAGTTCTTGGGCAAAAAAAGACTCATCTCCGATGCGTTCGTAACGAATGCCGTCTGTGATGCGCTTGGTCTTGTTTCTGTTGATTATCGAAATGACCGTCTCCATAAAGACCTGTGGATTCACATAACACTCCTCAAGACGTCCGGATCCGACCAAAATCTTGGCAATCGTATCCTTTTTGATGCGCGTGAAACGTTCAATGTATTCAAGAAGATTTGGCAGGTTTTGATTCTCGTAGTTATCGCGTACGAATGTCCGTATGCGATGCGGCTCGGACGCTGTAATGCCCTGATTGGTGATATTGATGTTGACCCACTTTGCGATAATGGGATTCGGTGTCAGTTCCGGCATGTTCCCGCGATCTTTTAAGGAGTCGATGCAGTCTTGGATTAGGCCGTCCACGTCAAAATCCAAACGAAAAACCGTCTTCCACTTGATGCGATCCCACAGCTCGCGGAAGTTTGGATCGAGCAGAACCTGTTTGTGTACAGATACATGCTCTTTGTCTCCAGCGTTAAAAATCTGCAAACGTTTCGTTGTCTTCTCAATCTCTTCTAGAATGGCCATTTTCAGCGGTACGAACTCTTGCGGCACAGGGAGGTCATTTCTTGCGATAGCATCCTTAAGCTCCTTTGTCGCCTTATCATGACGATCTAGAAGTCCTTGTTGGAGTAGGTGATCGTGGATGCGTTTTGAAGCGTCATAGCCGAGTCTATGCGCGGTGTCTTCGGTACCAACCAGAATATCTTCGAACAGTCGCTCGGTGATGACGCCGAATCGGGTGTTCGTTTCGCTCTCGATCTCGTGTTGCAAGGTCTCCGCGAACTGCTCATAGCTTTCATTGGCTACAACGGTCAGGATATTGATTTGATCGTCCACGATCCTGTCCCCCAGTTGGTTTACCGGAAGACGTAATCCACGACCAATTTTTTGTCGCTTCGTCATGGCATCTTGCGTTTCGACAAGCGTACAAATTTGAAATACGTTCGGATTATCCCAACCCTCTCGCAGGGCAGAGTGGGAGAAGATAAAACGCAGAGGCGAGTCAAAGCTTAGCAATAGTTCTTTATTTTTCATGATCAGGTCGTATATCGACTGGTCGTCCTGAGTCGTTCTCCCTTCGGAAGTATCTTTCACCTTCCCTTTTTTGTCCTTGGAGAAATAACCATCGTGCGCTTTTTCGACATCATGAGTCAAAGCATACTGACGAACAAAGTCAGTGGTAAAAAGGGTTTGATATTTGGGGATGGCTACAACTTTAAGATATTCTTCTTCAAATATACGCGCATACTTCCCTTTGAGATTAGCCGCTTCATGATTACGATAGTTTGCAACGCGATCAATGAAAAACAACGATAGGACCTTGATGCCTTTATCGAGCAAGTGCACTTCTTTTTCAAGATGAGCTTCGATAGTCGAGCGTATCTGCGCGCGTTTAAGCTCGTCGTCATTTGTCGCTTGTTGGAGTTTGACGACGATCGTGTCATTGACTTCAACGTATTCATTCCCGGGTGCAATAGATACGCTTGAAACACGATAGCCCTTGAAGGCGGGGTTTTCACCTGAGAGAAGAAAAAGGTCGCTCTTTTTTCCTGCATTGACCGTGATAGCCTTGGCAGTAATACCGCCGTCGCCTTTATTTACACATCCAATCTCAAGCTTTGCGGTGTAGTTTCCAGCTTTTTCAGAGACGCTCACCAGCTGCATATCCGGTCCGGCTGGAGCGCTCCCCATGGCAAGGACTTCTATTCTCTTCACGAGCTTTTGTTCGCAGGCGTCTACTGGGCCGAGTTTGTACATCAGATTATACGCATCGCGATGTGTTGCAGAGTAGCGCAAAATGCAAAGCGGATTGAGCGACTTGATGGACTCTTTTGCCTTGTCTGTGTTGTCGACAGATTGTGGCTCGTCGATGATAACGATTGGGTTTGTCGCTTGAATGAACTCGATCGGCCTACGTCCGCTTAGAGCATCTTGCTCCTTGTGGATTACGTTTGCCTTGGTGTCGCCCTCGTCGCCGGTGAATCCCTTGCGAAATGCGTCGATGTTGATAATCATGATTTGGATCGCGCTGTTCGTGGCGAAGTCTCGCACACGACTCAGCTTGGTCGAGTCATAGACGAAGTGGTCATAGGCTTGGTCTGGAAAAAGTTCACGAAAATGCGTTTCTGTAATCTCAAGTGACTTTTTTACGCCTTCACGAATGGCGACGCTCGGAACGACGATGATGAACTTGGAGAATCCATAACGTCGGTTCAATTCAAATATCGTACGCGTGTAGGCATACGTCTTGCCCGTCCCTGTCTCCATCTCCACAGCGAAGTTTGGAACGCCATAGAGATCATCTACGATACGCATGCTGCGTTTAAGTTTGTTACGATCCTGAATGCGTATAACGTTCTTCAATAGATCTTCTTCAATGAGGTCTAGCTTGTTGCCGTAGCCGAGCTCAGTCATGACTCCAAAGAGGCCACGACCTTTTGTGGCTGTGAAGGCGGAATGGCGTAGCGATTGGCCGTCAAAAATATCCGCAATCGCTTCGACTGCGTCCTGCTGGAACTTTTGATGCGCGTCAAATTTTAGTTTCAACATACGCTACAAAACACGCAGGTCCTCAACCCCCGCTTTCTTAAGCGTCTGCTCGGCATTCAGTTTTACGACGTCGTCAGCAAAACCTTTGTCCAAAAAAACGACACGGGATGGCTTCTTTGCGGCAATGGCCTCAATTGTGGCCAGATCAACATCTTTCTCCAAGCAAACAAGCAGATAACCTTCTCCGACATTGTAGACTTGTTTCCCGTTGATTGATTCCGTGGCAATAGGTGTCGTCAGATCAATGCCGTATTTGAGCAAGACTTCATACAACACGTCTTCCGGTGCTCGATCCGTCTTGATGCCTTGAGTATAGTTTAGAAGACTATTTTGGAGGTCGCGTGTTTTTTCGTCCCATTGAGCGAGGTTTGAGGTATCGAGGGTGAAGACTTTGAAGCCGACATCAAGCGGTTTCTCTGTATTCTCCTTTTTAATCTTCTCGCCTGCACGCCTGATGCGTTCTTTTGTAATATCAGCGATAGTCTTAAATCCGGCCTTTCGTGCTTCACCTGCTTCTGGAGTTATTTCTGGTAGTTGAATAAGAATAAACTTACGATTAGCGCTGTCTTCGATATTTAGCTCCAAAGTCGCTTGTGCCGTGGTTCCAGATCCAGCAAAAAAGTCTAGAATGATGTCATTATCTGACGTAGCAACTGTTGCGAAATGTTTGATTAATGAAACCGGCTTGGGAAAATCAAATACCCTGCTCCCGAACAACTCTTCACATTCCAAACTACCTTGTTGATTTGTGCCGTATTCAATACCAAGAAAATCGTTTGTTATTTGACCCTCACTATTAGATAAGTGCAATTTCCCGTAAGGTTGCTCTTCTCCACCTCTTGTCCAATATATTTGATTATCTTTTTCGAGTTCTAGAAACTCCTCAAGCCTTATCATCCAAGGACCCCCTAATATTTTGCCGGTTGGTGTTTTGAGGTCGTAGTAATGCCTGCCCCTGGTTTTATCTAAAAGTATCGTCCTTCTAAATATTCCGTTTGTATCTTCATATCTATATTCTCTCTTCGCGCGATCCGTGAGACGCATCTTGTTCAATCTCAAACATTTAATTGAGTGAGAATAACAAACAATGTATTCCTTTACTCTGGCGACGTTTCCAATATTAGGTTGGTTATCCGTCTTTCTCCATGCGAATGTAGCTGCCCAGTTCTCTTCACCAAAAATTTCATCCATCATACTTCGCAAATTTTTACATTCATTGTCATCAATACTCACAAAAATTGCACCGTCATCCTTCAAAAACTCCTTCGCTAACTTCAACCTCGGATACATCATGGACAACCAGTTAGAGTGATAGCGTCCTGCAGTCGCCGCATTGGATTTCATGTTTTCACCGGCTTTCTCTTTATAGCTTGCCACATTGTCCGCAAAGTCGTCCTTATACACAAAATCATTGCCCGTGTTATACGGCGGGTCGATATAAATCATCTTCACCTTTCCACGATACGTCTCGAGTAATACGCGTAAGACCTCAAGATTATCTCCTTCGATAAAAAGATTACCTGTTGTGTCCCAGTCTTTGCTCTCCTCCTTCTTCGGTCGCAGGGTACCGCTATTTTGCACCAGTGCCATCTTGATTGCATCTTGCTTTCCTGGCCACGACAAGCCAAATCGTTCCTTGTCCTTCTCCACCGCATCTCCAAGCAGTGTCCGCAGCATGTCAAAGTCCACTTTTCCCTCGACGAATGCCTCTGGAAACAATGACTTCAGTTGTTCGATATTGTCCGCAATAAGGTCATGCGTATTTAGAGTGAGTTTTTGCATAGTTTTTAAGTAAGGGATTGGACGAGGGTTTTAATGGTTTGTCTGCACGACTCTAGTTTTTTACGCTCGTTATTCGCGGTGAGGTGGATTTGCATTCGTTCCCCAAAATGGGAGGTGTTTTTTTCTTCTCTTTCCAAAGCGTTAATCCTTTCTGTGCACATAGCATGCTCTTGCAATAGTCTGGTTGCGTCCATTACATCCAACTTGCGGCTAGAGGTGAACTGCCCGGCAATCAGCGCAAGATTGGAGGCTAAGATCAGGCGTTCTGCATCACGCAGAAATGAAAGTATGTCGTGGTGAGACCAGTTTGTTATGGCTATCGAAGTGAGGAATGCACGTTCTTGGTCATTGGTTGGCTTTAAGGACGTCCAAGGGCTCGTCATAACACCCTCGACGATTGTCTTGCCATGTTCATTTTTGTTCAGTCGTTTCTCGGCTGCAGACAAGGCTATTTTCCCCTCATAAGCAAACACGACCAGTAAAGGATTGGGGATGATCGCATGAAGCAACTCGGCGATATGATGTACGTGCGTATCGCTCCGAAGTTCAACGTAGAACAGATACAACTCCTCGTAATTGTGATCTTCATCTTGGTAGGAGGCGAGGTTGGTCGTTGTAGCATTGAAGACTGCAAGTAAAGTTAAACCATCAACCTCAGCCGTCAGAAGTCTTCGATCTTGTGCGTCACAGCTTTCCTGCTCAAAAAAAGCTGCTTTTGGAACACGACTATTTTGAAGAGCAGGATGTTTCGTGAGACCAAGGGCTTCAATGACAAGATTGCGCATATCATTTAATCACGAGAAAGGAAACGAGCTCAAAATCATCCAGTCCAGATAAACGGCCTTGTTCCGCAATGAGTGATCTACCTAGGGAAAATAACGACGTAAGAACATTTTCTTGTTTTTTACCGATGATATTCGCGATGGCCGTCTCGAGCAGGGAGGAGTAGAGGCGCATATCACTGGCTTCATTTGTCGTGCGATCAAACGCAGCGACCAAATCCGCATTTACGCCTTCCACGCCACGGCAAAGCTTCTTGTACATATCCAGAATGTACTTTGCCTGCGTGTATCCATGCCGGATAATGCCGCCTTCTTCGATGCAGATGAGGTAGTAGGGGTGGAGAGCGTTAACTTCCTTACTCTCTAACCCCGAGAACGCTGCCTGCTTCAGCACGAAAATCGCGCCGGGCTTAAGCTCGCTATCTGTCATGCGCGTGCGATCGGCAACGGCGTACATACCAAGGGGGGCGTTTTCCAACTCTTGTTTGTGGTCTTTCATGTACTCCATCAAGTCCATTTTGAAATCGTTCATGGTCAGGTCCGTGATAGACAGATTGCCGGAGATATCCTCCAGATCCACCACCTCTTCTTGAAGTTTCATGAGCTGGTTTTTTCGATATTCAATATCGTTCATTATGTCCGTCTCCGTTTCATTGATGATGTCGTCTTCACCAGTCGCGGATGAGTTTAAGAGCATCATACGGCCACGTACGCGCGATTCCAGACGGATGTACGCATCAAGCTCTAAGTTTGGCCAAAAGTTTATCAATTGGATACTGTCATTTTTTGACCCGATACGGTCAATACGACCAAATCGTTGGATGATTCGCACTGGGTTCCAGTGGATGTCATAATTCACCAAACAATCACAGTCCTGAAGGTTTTGGCCCTCAGATACGCAATCGGTTGCGATCAGTATGTCGATATTCGTTTTTATGTTCGGGTAGACTTTGTCTCGTTCTTTTGACAATGGTGAGAAGTTGGTCAAAATGGCTCCGAACTGGTGAGGAATGTCACTTGCCGTGCTTAAGTTCGGTCCACTACCGGTAACCAGGGCGCTTTCAACACCAAACTCATTCTTTGCCCACTTGGCTATGTGCTCGTACAGGTAATTTGTTGTATCTGCGAACGCACTAAAAATAACGACCTTTCGATTGCCTGGGTTGATCGGATGCACCATTTTCTCTTGAATGACTTGCTTCAGTCTTTCTAGCTTGGCGTCGCGTTTGGGTTTAACCTGTTTGGAGTCAGTAATCAAACCTGACAGAC
Organism: uncultured Gammaproteobacteria bacterium; assembly: GCA_964604275.1. Classification (GTDB taxonomy): domain Bacteria; phylum Patescibacteriota; class Patescibacteriia; order 2-12-FULL-60-25; family 2-12-FULL-60-25; genus MWCR01. The sequence continues at coordinate 48,056 of CAZRYH010000002.1, read as the reverse complement.
GTTTTTCATCGTCAACGAGATCCTGTCGCCAACGAACGAGATCCAGGTCTTTGAAGGCAACTTTCACGGTCGTGCCGATCATCAAATCTTCTGGCTCTAGGTTTTCGTCGTCTACAGCCTCTTCTTGCGTTACATTATCGAGATTGAATTGTTCTTCGTCTTCACCGGTACGCTCGATATCATCAATTTGCTTGAGAACTCCTACAATACGTCCGTGGATGCGTTGTAGGGTCAAGTCATAGGAATAGACGGAACTTTCAAGACGCTTCAAGATATTCACGCGCATCAGGTTCACAAGGTTGCGCTCGCGATCCTCCTGACGAAAGACAGAGCGTCCGCCCTGTACTTGAATATCATATTTTTTCTCATAGTAGGCGATTCTGTCTGGCCGCACGTATGTAAAGGGAGAATAGAGAGCGAGCTTCAGACGCCTTATCGAATCGTTGATGTCGTCAAACGTCGGAAAATTACCCTCTGTGTCAATATCTGTTTTTTGGTTTATCGGCTTACGCCTAACAGGAAACTTGCCGACATCCGTCAAATCGTAGTACTTCTCTATGTGCTTTCGCGAACGTGCGATTGTTAATGCGTCCAAAAGCTTAAAATAGTCGATGTTCAAAGACGACAATAGGTTGCCCATCTTTCTTCCTTCTGTTGGGAGCTTGAGCCACGTGTTGAACGCGAGCTGCGCGGAACGAAGCGTATCGCTGATGCTACGTATACCATCTTCTTTGAGTGCGTTGTCGTCGCCTTCTGTAATAAAGGCAATCTGGTTTTTAAGGTCATTCAAACGATTGTTTACGGGTGTCGCAGACAACATCAAGACTTTTGTCTTCACGCCGCTGCGAATGATATCCTCCATGAGCTTCCGATAGCGTGTTTTGCGGTCTTTGCGTGGATCGTTATTACGAAAGTTATGAGATTCGTCGATGACGACAAGGTCGTAGTTTCCCCAATTGACCGTCTCTAGATTGATGTCGCCCGATGTGCCACTCGTTCGGCTGAGATCGGTATGGTTCAAAACATCATAGCCAAAACGATCCTGCGCCAAGATGTTCCTGCTGTCGTTCACTCGATAGAGCGTCCAGTTATCACGAAGTTTTTTTGGGGCAAGAACAAGCACACGGCAGTTGCGTAGCTCGTAGTATTTTATGATAGCGAGTCCTTCGAATGTCTTCCCCAACCCGACACTATCAGCGATGATGCAGCCGTTGTGCTTCTCCAGTTTAGCAATCGCTCCCATGACACCGTCTTTTTGAAACTTGTAGAGCTTGTTCCATACAGTAGTGTCCTTGATGCCTGTTCGTGGTTTAAGGATGTTTTCCTCTGTCAGTTCTTCGAGATATTCCCGGAAGACGTTGTATAGCGTAACAAAATACAAGAACTCCGGACTGTTTTCTTTGTAGATGTTCTGGATATTTTGGAGAACCTGATCCTTTACGTCTTCTGCAAGAGCAGGGTTGTCCCAAATCTCATCAAACCAAGTCAGGACCTCTCTTGTCGCCTGCGGATCATTGGAGAACATGTTGAGATCGAGCTTCCGCGACGGAACCGCGCCGATACCTGTCGCTGTGAAATCAATAGACCCTTGAACTACAAATTCTTCTTTTGGATTACTGACATGTATAGCGCGCGTCTGTGAAGCGTCGGATTTCATCATCGAACGAAACTCAACTTTGTTACGAATCCATTCCGCACATTCCTTCGCGATCTTTGATTGGGTTAATTCGTTTCTTAGTTTTATTTCAAACTCCGTGCCTGACAGGAACCGTTCACGCTCGTTGCGATTGATCACGAACTCACGCTTCTCTTCTTTTTGTTTAGTGAAGGTCGGCTCTACAAAAAGGAAGCGTAGGCTATCAACGCGCTCAAGCTGTTCCCGCAACTTGTCGAACGCGTAGATAGTGAAATACGCCGAAATGACAGATAACTTAGAACCTGCCTGTATCCTATCTTGCAGCACATCGACTACTTTTGCCTTTTTGTTATCCAAGATTTTTTCCATACATTAGTTTTCGTATCAACGTCGGATGTTGCCGACCGTTTTGCCGAACTTTATGGCCTTAATAGTGCCATTTTATGCAGTTTTTGTCTACACTTGCCAAGTGGGGAGCTAGGCGGCAGAATGGCTTGGATAAAGAGCTGCTTTTGAATATTTTTCGTCACTATGTCTGTCCTAGAAGAAATACTCGCCTGGTCAAATTCTCTCGAGAATCATTGGATACGCGATGCGTTGCGACGAATTATTGTCCAAACTGACATTACAGAAACTGATATCGAGGAGTTGACGGAACTTTGCAAGAAACCACAAGGTCTTAGCGCGACTACAATCGAGATTTCACCGTTGATCATTGACCATCTACCAACCGGTCAAGAAAAAGGATCTGTTAATCTTGTTGCCCTCACACATGTCTCTGACGTCAATGCGCTTGCACCAAATGAGTCGATTAAGTTTGGAAAAACAGGTCTCACCATTGTCTATGGAGATAATGGTGCTGGTAAGTCGGGTTACGGAAGGATACTAAAGAGAGCCTGTAGAGCTCGCGGAAGCAACGACGCTATCCTCGCAAACGCACTCTCTGAGAAACCTGCCGGACCGCCAACCGCTAAGTTCATAGTTGATGTCGCTGGGGACGAAGATGAATATATCTGGAAGGATGGTATAGCTGGACCCGCTAATCTCGGAGCAGTAAGCGTGTTCGACTCATCTGCTGCGCAGGTGTACGTATCTGATAAAACCGAAGTGCGTTTCAGACCTTTTGGCCTCGATGTGATGGACAGACTCGCTGGGGTCTGTGCGCGTATAGAGTCGCGTCTTAACAATGAGCTCCATTTACTCCAAACTCAGGTCGTAACTTGGCCAGCAATCCCTCAGAATACTCAGGCAAGCCAATTTCTGAACAACCTGACAGCTTTGACAAAGCGTGAAGACGTCGATCTCGTAGCTAGGTTGACTCATGATGAACAACTTGAGCTTGAGAAATTGACGGAAGTGATTGCTACTGCAAAATCGGAGAATCCGGAAAAAAAGGCAGCAGACCACAGAATTAAGGGGTCGCGATTACGTCGCCTGACGGAAGAACTTAAAAAGCAAAGCGTATCGTTAGGAGATGCGTCGGTTGCGCAGTTCGTCAGACTCCGCGATGAGGCATCCAATGCAGCTAGGGTCGCTCGTAACGCTGCCGAGAAATTTAGTGGACAGGTCACACTCGCCGGTCTTGAATCGTCTGCATGGCGAGGATTGTGGGAGTCTGCACGTGTATATTCGAAAGAAAACGCTTATCCTAGTCTTGCCTTCCCGCACATTGAAGAAGGCGCTAAATGCGTTTTATGTCAACAAGAGATGGAATCGTCTACGAAGGAGCGTTTGACGAAGCTCGAAGAGTTTGTGCAGGGCACCGCTCAGGCAGATGCTGTGGCAAAGCAGAAGATTTTTGAAGAATTCTCTTTGAAATGCCGTGCTTTTGTTCCGGGGAATGTGAAAGATGCACTCGATGACTTAGCTGTACTTGATCCCGACGGCTACGAAGCCACAAAGCGGTTCTTAGAGGCTGCAGAATCAGCGCGCACTAGTCTATTCGGAGATAGTCTTGTCCCAACTTCAATTTCTCTGGCACCACCAACAACAATTTTGGAAAATTTAGCGACAAGCATTGAAGAGCGGGCAACCGAAATATTAAAGGCATCAAATCCAGTTGAGCGAAAACGATCGGAAGAGCGGCTGTTGGAATTGAAGTCACGCTCCATGCTCGAGGCGGTCCTTCCACAGATAAACGCAGAAATTGATCGCAAGGGTCGTATGAATGCGTACGAACAATGTTTGAAATCTACAAATACTCGAGCACTGACAACTTTTAGTACCAACTTAACCAAAAAATACGTGACAGACACTCTAACAGTAGCCTTCGATGATGAATTGCGACTGTTGGGATTCAACGCACCGGAACTAGAGCTAAGACCTGCAGGAGGTCAGAAAGGCGTTCTTTATCACCAGGTGTTTTTGAAGCACGCAACAAAGGCAGAACTGGGTAAGGTTGTCAGTGAGGGCGAGAGCAGGTGTATCGCTTTGGCTGCATTTTTAGCAGAGGTTCGTGGCGCTACTCATGCGTCGGCAATCATCTTCGATGACCCCGTATCGTCCTTAGACCATCGCTGGCGTACCAACGTGGCAAAAAGATTAGTCGAAGAGGCAAAAAAGCGTCAGGTGATAGTTTTTACACATGAAATAGTTTTTGTTGCTGCTCTCATTGAGGAGGCGAAAACTTTGGATGTATTATGCGACACCCAGACAATCAGTCGAGGTGGAGATTCTTTGGCTGGTCATATCAACGCAGGACTCCCTTGGGAGGGGAAGGGCACAAAGGAGAGGATTGATATTCTCCAACAGGAACTTAGCCGCGCCGAACGTATATATAAAGAGCGCGGAGAAAATGAATACGAACCAATGGTAACTCGTATCTATGCGCGCCTTCGTCAAACATGGGAAAGAGCCGTGGAAGAAGTTCTTTTTGAAAATGCAGTAGTGCGCTACAGGCGTAATGTCGACACGAAGCTCATGAAGAACCTTCATGATATAACTGAAGCAGACATCTCAACTATTCGTGAAGGTATACGTAAATCTTCAAAATGGGAGGGCGGTCATGATCAGCCTCTTGCAGCGTATGAACCTTTTCCTATTCCAAGTGAGGTGAAAAACGATATTGAAAAACTTGAAAAGTGGGTTCAGCAGGTACGAATGCGACGGAGGACTAATCAAATGCCCATGGCTACACTGACGAACGATAAAATCAGGCAGTAGCCTTTGCCAGCCTCTCCCATCCCTTCATTTCCACCAATAATTGGTTCCAATTCGCTCTAACTTGGGCTACCATCACGTTGAACGCAACAAGCGTCAAACAGCGACCAAACAGAAACCACCTTCGGGTGGTTTTCTGTTTTTGAGACAATTAGGATCCCCGACCTATGCTATAATTGAAAAAGCTATGGATTTATATAAAGCCAAAAATTGGTTGAAACTGTTGGGTTGGGCGGTCCTCATATTGTTCTCGCCCATTCTTGCAGCGGCCATTTTAAAACTGGGTTTATCGACAGGTAATTTTGTTAAAATCCTGTCGTTATTATCCGAGTCAGTAGTAAATGTGGGTGGTTATATGCTTTTTGGGGTGCCGACCCTGCTGGCAACAATCGCATACAGGGTTGGTATCAAGGTTTTCTTCCCGGGTACAGCAATGAACTTTTGGAACTTTCGTAAAGACGCGGCTGATATCAGATTTTACATTTTAGTGGCCTGCGCTTCGGTCTTTTCATTTATTGATTATGTGCTAATGAGATGGGCGCTGACAACCAAGACAAAGAAGTCGATAAATATCATCACTGTGTATTTTGGAATCAATTTTGTAATCGCCGGATTGTATTCCCTTTGGATGACCTTGCAGATATTGCTCGTGGGCGTCAGCCTCGGCTATTGAAAGATCATCAGCGCAAATCTTTGACCAACCGTTTCAGGATCCCCACGTATTCTTTAATTTCTGGTTTGAATTTGTAAGTCGTGTGGCCACCGTGGAGCATACCGACAACCCAACCGAGTTTGCGCAAAGCTTCGACCGCGCAGGCCCTGACGAACGTCTTCCGATCCGTGCCAATAAGCTTGAGCGTTTCGTCGATAACCGATTCTTGCTTATAGAAAAAATGCGCGTGGTCCAAAATAGAAGGACCGTAAAACGACATCTCGAAGTCGATGATGTAACTTTTTCCCTTATGCGAAATAAGCTGGGCCGGAACCCAATCGCCATGCACCACGGATTTTGGTAGATCGAAAACGGTCTTCAAGATGCTCAAATTGCGTTCCAGCCGAGCGTACAGCGACTTGGGCATGAGGTTTTTGGCTTTGACGAATTCATCGCGGAAAACGCCATAATCATATAGCGGAAAAATCCGCGCCTTACAATTGGTGGTCTCGCGTTGAAAAACATTCAAAGTCTGGATGTACTTTTTAGTCGCGACCGGAGTTTCGGCCTTCTCGATATAATCCATGAGAAAATAATACCGACCTCCGAGCTTCTTTATCCAATGGATTTTTGGTATGCGCGTCCTTTTACACCTCTGAACTAAATATCTTTGCCTAAAAGGTTGCTCGCCAAAAAATTCCGGAACCGATTTGAGTATGAATTTTTTACGGTTCCGCTCCACGATCTCCACACCGGAAAAAGGATAATCCTGGATGAGTTTTAGGGTCGTGTAATTTTTAAAAGGCATAATGGCTTCGAAGAAAGAATACATGCGCCTCAAACCGCGGTCTAATCAGATAAGCGGCACATCTACCCACATCTTGCACAAACCGCGCGACAATCCTATTATATGGGCCCAGACTAAAAATATATCGAATATGGAACTAACGATTTCCCAACGCGCTCAGTCTTTGCCCGCCTCGGCCATCCGCAAGTACGTTCCCCTGTCTGACGCCCTGAAGAAAACCGGTGTTTCGGTCTACCATTTGAACATAGGCCAACCGGACGTGGCCACGTCGCATCTGTTCTTCGACGCCATCCGCGCTTTCCACGAGCCCGTGGTGGCGTATGAAAACAGCGCGGGCAACCCGTTGCTGAAAAAAGCCATTTCGGATTATTACGCCAAGCTGGAATTGGAGGTGGCCCCGGAGCAATGCATCGTCACATCCGGCGGGAGCGAAGCTTTGATCATGGCCATTTCCTTGGTTTGCGATCCGGGCGACCAAATCATCATCCCGGAACCCTACTACACCAACTACAACACGTTCGCCATGCAAAACCAGGTGGAGATCGTGCCGCTTCAGACCAAACTGGAAGACAATTTCGCGATTCATGACATCCAAAAACTGGAATCCCTGGTCACGCCTAAAACCAAAGCCATCCTCATCTGCAGTCCCAACAACCCGACCGGGGCCGTGATGAGCGCGGAAGAGCTGAATCAGGTGTGTGCCATCGCCCTCAAGCACGGTTTGTTCGTCATTTCCGACGAAGTCTATCGCGAATTCGCGTACGAAGGCCTCAAATCCACCAGTTTGCTCTCCAAACCCGAGATGAAAAATTTGGCCATCGTGGTGGACAGCGTTTCCAAACGCTATTCGGTGTGCGGCGCGCGCGTGGGTTGGCTGGTGAGCCGCAATCCAGAGGTTATGTCCGCGGCCCTCAAATACGCGCAAGCCAGGTTGTGCGTGGCTACGCTGGAACAAATCGCGGCCGCGCAAATCATCGACAAGGGGCAGGAAGACATCGAACGCGCCAAACAGGAATACGACGCGCGCCGCCAACTCGCGCACAAGATGTTGACGCAGGCCGGACTCAAATGTGGCTACCCACAAGGCGCCTTGTATCTCATGGTTGATTTGGGCGTGGACGCAGAGGAATTCACGCGCTTCATGCTCACCGACTATTCGGGTATCGAAAAAGATAAGGAAACGGCCATGGTCACGCCAGCCGCCAATTTTTACAAAACCCCAGGGCAAGGCCTGACCCAAGCCCGCATCGCTTTCGTGCTTGAAGCGCCGAAACTGGAGAAGGCTTTGTACCATCTGTTGGAGGGACTAAAAGAATTCAAAAACTATGCCAAAAAATAAGATCAGCATCATCGGCGCGGGCAATGTGGGCGCCACCGCGGCGCTCAGGATCGCGGAATTGAATTTGGGTGACATCGTGCTGTTCGATATCGTGGAAGGCCGTCCGCAGGGCGTGGCTTTGGACATCAGCCAATGCTCGGCTTTGGCCGGATTCCAAGGTACGGTCACGGGCACGAACAGCGAAGATGATTTGGCGGGTTCGGATTTAGTCATCATAACGGCCGGACTGCCGCGCAAACCCGGCATGACACGCGAACAACTGCTGGACGTGAACGCGGGCATCGTGGGTCCTGTCGCAAAACGCGTATCTCAACACTCGCCCAACGCCATTTTGATGGTCGTGACCAATCCTTTAGATGCCATGTGCTACGCGGCTTGGAAGCAATCCGGATTCCCCAAGCAACGAGTCGTAGGCATGGCCGGCGTTTTAGACACTTCGCGCTTCCGGTTGTTCGCGGGGCGCGAACTTGGCGTGGCGCCGGAAAAAATCCAAGCCATGGTGTTGGGCAGTCACGGCGACGAGATGGTGCCAGTGATTTCCGCGGCCACGGTGGACGGCAAGCCTTTGACCCACGCGTTGGACGCTGAAAAAATCCAAGCACTGGTGGCGCGCACGCAAAACGGTGGCGCGGAAATCGTTGGATTGCTCAAGACGGGCAGCGCCTATTACGCCCCTGGCTTTTCCATCGCGGAAATGGCTGACGCCATCTTGAACGATCGCCAGACCACGCTCCCCTGCTCGTGCCTGCTCCAAGGCGAATACGGACAACAAGACGTGTTCATGGGCGTGCCCGCCGTCCTCTCGCGCCAAGGCGTGCAAAAAATAATTGAATTGGATTTATCTGAACAGGAAAGGGAGGCTCTCAAGTCGGCCGCTGAAAAAATCAAAACCCTTCAGGCTGGCATCAAGTCTTAAGCAAAAAATTTAAACCAACAACCGGGATCGCAAATCCCGGTTTTTAAAACGCAAACCGAAAAAATGTCATCCCGAGGGAAAACGCCTGCCCGCCTCTGGAGGGGAGTGACGAGGGATCTTCCTATATGAACCGCTGTCGAGAGTCTGCGTGGGATGATGCAAATAAAAAACCTCGATGGTCGAGGTCAAGAACTCGAGAAGTCAAAGAGTTTGATGCGTTGCTTGGAGCGGGCTAAGGTGGCCATGAACTCGAACCGCACTTCCACTGGGATGTCGCGGCCACTGATGACCATGGCAATGGGCACCCTCCGGCTGTGCGTCTCGTCCAGATGATTCAGGAAATCCTCAATGATTTTGGGCGCCTGCGAGTAGTCGTCGTCCGTATGTACGGTGACCGCAAGATATACGCGGTCCTGTTGCGCCATGGAGTACGCCTTCCCCAAGACCCGAGACTCGTCAGTGAAGCGCGCCGATTCCTTGGCCGCGTATCCACGACCAAAGCCCTGTGTTGGCAGCAGAAAGACCACTGTTCTGGTGGTTGGATCGAGCTCGACAGGGTCGCCGTTGCGCATGTCTATGATGGCCATCCAAACCCTCCTTTGCGGGCTTGAATTAACCCCATTTTGGTCAAAAAGTCAAGCCCTACACGACGCTCGAGAATTGATGTCGCGTAAAAATAAAAAGCCCGGAGTTCGTGACTTAGGGCTCAATGAGACTTTGGCAAAACCGTTCTTGCGGCTGCACAATCCACGGACGCGAACCGTCGGGATCCGGCTCCACGATTTGGACGTAAAAATCCGGGACGAATTCGGACCAAGCCTTGTGCCATACCGTGGCAGTCCTAATCTCTTCCAGTGGGATGCTATACCACCAGTTGAGCCACTCGACCGTCTTGGCCAAGGTCAAGCCGGTTTCCGTCAGGTCGTCCAAGACCAGGATGGAATGGCGGCGCAAAGGTTTGGCCGAGGTCAGGTCGCGGCTGAAACACATCCTTTCCTGTTGCGTACCCTGCTCCGGGTAACTGGCCACAGACATCACGGCCAACGGCACGCCGAACGCGCGGGATGCTATTTCACCCGGCATGAGGCCGCCACGCGCGATGCATACGATCTGTTGGGGGCTGAAACCGGAACCGCGGATGTTCCGCACCAGTCGGCCCAGAAGTTCAAAGTACTCATCGAACGTGACGCAAATCTTGCGCGGCTCAATCTGATGCGACATGGCCACCTCCTGATTCGCACGGATACTACAACGGAAAGGCGACCCTGACAAATCTCTCCACGTCCAAACAGTTACGAAAAACTCCCTTTCGGGAGTTTTTCGTTAAGGCCGTTTGAAAGTCTGGACCACCACCGCTACGTACACGGCCGACACGCCGACCAGCACATAAATAATCCTGGTGAGCACGGACATGTCGCCAAAAATGGCGGCCACCAGATCGAACCCGAACAATCCGACCAAGCCCCAATTCAATCCCCCGATCACCAAAATCACGACCGCTACCCAATCCAATGCACTCAATCTGTTCATAGACTGTGCTATCAATGAATTAATGGCCATATCAAAATATACGCCATGTAAAAATTGTCATTTTCACATTCTCTTCATACCTGCCCCATTTTTTGGCTAAAACGCAGAATATCAGAAAGAGGGAAAGAGCACGTGTCGTATGTTCATACATGGCATATGCTAGATTGTCGCGTTTTTTGCCCAATCGCCACAGCTGTGCCTTTTCGTCAGGGAGTAACTATCAAATGTCGACCCTTTCGATTTTGACGCAGTTCATTGAACACGCCTGGGAACCGAAAAAGACCAAACCCAGTTATGCGTTCCAAGAACGCTACTGTCCGATCTGTGAATTATGGGATCGGAGACATTGGGTCAGAAAGCCACATGACAAATCCCACGGTTGGCAAATCGAGACCGGCTGCATCATCCCGGTGCCGGACCGCGTGGACTATGAGGATCTAGTTTTGGAATTGGTGGAACATGGGCTCGGGCTTAGGCCGTGGTGCATCGGGGCTCCCGGACAATGGACCGTGGGTTTCGTGGTGGCGCGTGATTCCAAACCATATCCAGCCATCAAGTTGATGACTCACGAGGATCTGAATAACGGTTTTGCCCATCTGACCCGTTGGATACGCGTGCGCCAATACCGCCCGGACATGTACAGCCACGCCGTGCAATACGGATTGTGCGCCTAATTTTCCAGCCCTTTCATCCCTCTTCGCCACCCAATATCGGTGGCGTATTGTTTTATTAGGATTTATTTCGGTTAAAATTTCGGTCTTGCGGCAAGACGTACGGTCAGGTTTAATAATCCGACATGCTACTGGATTTTACCCCGCAATTCGAAAACGCTTTGGCCAAAATGGAGAATGGCAAAGCCTTCGTTTTCGTAACCGGACGTGCGGGCACGGGCAAAAGCACATTGCTCAAGCATTTCGTTCAAAACAGTAAGTTCAACGTGCCTGTGCTGGCGCCCACCGGGGTGGCCGCGTTGAACGTGGACGGGGAAACCATCCACCGCTTTTTCAAGCTCCCGCCAGCCGTCACGCCCGACATCGCCAGACAGGAAGCCTTGGAACGCAAGAACGCCGGCATATATCGAAAGATCAACGCCCTGGTCATCGATGAAATATCCATGGTACGCGCCGACCTGCTGGACAGCATGGATGCGTTCTTAAAAACCGTACGCAAAAACCATCTGCCGTTCGGCGGGGTGCGCCTTATCGGCATCGGAGATCTTTACCAGCTTCCACCTGTCATCAGACAAGACGAAAACCAAGCTTTTTCCAGGTTCTATTCCTCACCTTATTTCTTCTCGGCCAAAGTCTACCGCATGCTGGCAGAATTAGGCATGGTGGATTTTGCGGAACTGGAAAAAATCTATCGCCAAAAAGACAAAGACTTCATCCGCATCCTCAACGCCATACGCGACCGCACGGTTTCGGCTAGCGAACTCATCACATTGAACGCCCGTCGCACCACAGGCGAATTGCCGCCCGACTCGATAGTGCTCACGCCCACCAACGCCGCGGCCGACGCCATCAACCAATCGCGCATGCGCCAGCTCAAAGCCGAAACGCGAAGTTTCAACGGCACACTGCAAGGCAAATTCTCGGAACGCGATCTACCCACGGATGAAAATCTGGATTTGAAAATCGGGGCGCGCGTGATGTGCGTGGCCAACGACCAAGCCGGTAGATTCGTTAACGGCAGCTTGGGTTGGGTCACGGGTTTGGACGAGACGCACGCTTCGGCCACCGTGTTGCTGGACGGAAAAAAGGAACCCATCACCATCGAGTCGTACACGTGGAACATGTTCCGGACAAAATACGTAAAAAGCTCGGACACTTTGGAACGCCAACAAATCGGCAGTTTCAAACAACTGCCGCTGCGTCTGGCATGGGCTGTGACCATTCACAAAAGCCAAGGCAAGACCTTTGAAAAGGTAGCGTTGGATTTGGGTAGCGGGGCATTCGCGGCTGGCCAGGTTTACGTGGCCCTCAGTCGTTGCACTTCGCTCGAAGGTCTACAACTGGTCAAACCCGTGACTTTCTCCCAAATCAAACTCGATGCCACCATCGTGGATTTTTTGAAACAAGTGCAAATACCAGGCCCCAAGCTCCCGGATGTTGAATACGTAACCGAGGAATGACGCAATCCCAGAGGCGTCTCGAACGTACAAGCCTATGTGACTTTTCTGGAGGGGGTTGGAATGTTCAGACCTGACAACCACAGTTTTGCGGTCTTGAGCCGCAAGTCAATCCGAGTCTATCTTTGGTTGGGTTTAGCGCTCCTGATGGTGCGGGCTTCATTCGAGACTCTCGCACGCCCCTCTCCCCTGCCTTCGGGAAAGGATTGGGGGTTGGGATACAGCGTTTTACGGATTAAGGAGTCCTCGGGACAAAACCAAAGGCGCGAAGAATGCGAAATGGTCTTGCACGACCTGCTGTCGCACCATCCGCACGCGGAAGTGAGAGAAAGATTTTTTCCATTAATAGATTCGGGACGAATCTCTCTCAATTTCCAAGAGAACGTGACGGGTACGGATAGTTTGGCAGGCATAGGCTGGGCCGAGGTAGATGGCGTAGACCGATTGGTGTTGAGCATCAACCCCAGGCTCCTAATCTCGGACACCAGGAGCAGGCGCGAAAAGGAACTTGTCCTGTACCACGAATGGATCCACGCCAAACAACAATTGGAAGGACGCTTTCCGCGTGAACCCTTGCGTTTCGCTCCCCAACCTCTCACGGAAGACGATATGCGCACCATCTTTCCGATGGAAGTTGAGGCGTATGCCGCCGAGTGCGCCTTGGCTATGGAAATCGATAGCGCCAATCTCAACCACGTCTGCCGCGCATACGCCGCCATGGACCACCGAGACTTCAAAGCGCACTTGGCCAATACGCTCGCTGAATACGAAAAATACTCAAAGTTTTCAAGCCTCCTCGCACGCTTGGCTCAAGACTGAAACACTCCAACAGCCCTAAGGCTGTTTTTTAGTTCAGGGAGTTGACCTTATCATGATTTTATGCTAAACTCAGCCCTGTTTCATCGTTATTTCACATCGCACACAAAAGAGGTGACGAGTGACACGCGAGCAATCAATCCGCCAAACAACTTCAAAGATCGTTGCGGTGCATGACGGCACGGCCCACTGGGACGACGCTTTGTCCGTGGCCATTCTCAACAAGCTGTTCAACGTCAAAATCGTGCGCACGCGCGAACCGCAAACGCTCGCGGACGCGGACTTTAGGGCCGACGTGGGCGGAAAGCACAACCCGGCGACCGGAGATTTCGACCACCATCAACCGGACGTCCCCCGCCGTGCCAACGGAGTTAAATACGCGGCCGCGGGACTGCTGTGGCTGGAATACGGATCTAGGATTTGCGGTGGCGCTGATGTGGCCAATTTGGTAGACGACACGCTCATCCAGCACGGCGACGCGGCGGACAACGGCGAAACGCCCTGGAAACATGTCCGCGATCCCATTCCCTATACCGTGGCGTGCATGCTCGAGACTTTCAACCCAACATGGTTGGAACAGGGCTTGACCGAGGACCATGCCTTCCATCAAATGGTGCGCGTGGCCGAGCTGATTCTTGATCGCAACATCGCCCAAGCCAAAACCGTCGTAGCCGCGCGCGGTTTGATTCGAGAAGCCGCCGCCGTACGCGAAGATCCGCGCATCATGGTCCTGGGCCGCAAACTGCCTTGGCAGAATGCGGTCGCAGACGAATTCCCGGAAGTGCGGTACGTCATCTACGACGACGGCAACTATTGGAGCGTGCGCGCGGTTCCCATCGCGCCCGGTTCGCCAGACCCGTTGCATCCTTTGCCGGAGGCATGGGCCGGAAAAACACAAGCATCATTGATCGCGGCTACCTCTGTATCAGACGCCATCTTCTGCCACGTCAAACGCTTCATCGTCACGGCCAAAAGCCGCGAAGGCGCGATACGCTTGGCCAAGCTCGCCTGCGGATGAAAGGAAGCCCATGCAAAAATCCGATGCCCAACCCAGTTTGCATGAACTGCTCTCGTTCGCCGACTCAGCCAAAGCCCTGGAGCTCAAGAGGACGGACTGCGTGGTCTGCAACACCTGCGGATCTCACCTTTCAAGGAAGGCGACATTCTGGCTCGTAAGCATGTTCGCGTTAGGTGGGGCGGCGTTCGGATCCGGGTTCGTACTTATGGCTGACAATTCCGAATCCGCGGTCAAAGCCTCCCTCTCCACTCTGATTTTCATGTCCATCACCGCCTTGTTGGCCTGGCAAAAAGTGGAGACCAGAGCCAGGATCCACGCCCATGCGGAACTCAACCGCCGCAAAAGCCAAGCCATGCGCATGGCTTCCGCGTTGCTGACGTATTTGGAGATGGCACAGGACTGCCTGCTCAGCGACCAAGGCGTCTTGGGTCCCAACATTCTGGGCAAGCCCTTCGATTCATTCCAGCAGTCGGCCTCCAACAAGCAGATGCAGTTGGGAGAAAGCGGTGACACGGAGGCTCGGTCGGAAATGCTTTCGGCCATCATGCACTGCCGCGAGCTGAACGCGAAATTCGAAGCGTACAAACGCGACGGATCGGTTTTCATGGAAGCGGCCTTGGAGTGCGCAGTTATGCTCGAGATGTCTGCGGCCACGGAGAATGCCCCCACCAACGAACCATCAGTAGAATTCAGGGACAGGTGTTTGATGGTGTACGGCAAGGTCAGCGCTTGGCACGATGCGATCCATGTCGCGGCCGGCGACGAAGGCCTCATCCGTGACCTCAAACGCAACCTGAATGAAAATTTCCAGCACGTGGAGGCGCTCGTCACCCTGCAGAGATTGTTGGATTCTCTTCCTGAGGTCCCGTTCAAATGACCGGGGCTTTTTTTTTGATTCTTGAGGGCTTGACTTTTGTCTATTTATACGGCTTAACTAACCGCAACGCGAAACGCGTTCGCCCCTTGGACAACCCATAGGCAGCAGAGGCCAAACATGTGCGATTCAAAAGATCAGGATTTCGTTTTCTGTTCCTCGTGCGTATTTCCCATGGGTCTGCGGGTGAACAATCCGGCCACGGGGAAACCCCTCGACTTCGAAATGCGCGCTGGTCAACCGCTATGCGAATGCTGCGCCGCGGTCCACGACCTGGGTTTGGCCAACATCCGAGAAACCTGCGACCGCGAATTCCAGGAGTTCCTTGGTTCGACTCGCAGCGTGCTCTTCGCCTATTCGGGCGGATTGGACAGCACCATCGTGCTCGCGCTCATGCGCGACGAATGCCGCAAGCGCGGAATAAAGCTCGACGTTTTTACGGTGGCCACGGGAGTCAAAGGCAACGTTGCGGACAAGAACGTGCGCGACGTCATCAGTAACCTCGGGCTGGGGGAAGCCCATCTCACCGTGGACATCACCCACGCCATACAAGACGACCCCGCGGTCATCGCCATCACGGGAAAGACCTTGGACACGTTCGACGTGTATCGCCATTGCCACGCGACGCGGACCCTGCCCTGCGGCAAGCTCTGCAATCGCATGATCGACCGTGCATATTTGGAGACCATGCGGGCGACGGGATACGAAACGCTCATGACAGGGGGCGACACGCCCAAACAGAAACAGGACGGCAACTTTTCCATCCATTGGAAAAAACCGTCGGGTATCACCATCGTACGCGGCGGCTTCGCCTTCGGGCTGAGCAAAACGCGTAACCGCAATCTGGTCTCGGAGCTCAACCTCCCGTGGGCCGATCCGTTGTGTGGTGGCTACGACACGGACTGCCTGATGCCGGGCGCATATTTCGCGGACCTGACGCAAGGTCGCAAACGCCTGCCATTGGAAGAAGTGATCGAAAAATGTCCGGTGGTCCTCGAGTACTTAGCCGAACGTGTTCGGTTCGGAATCATCGATCGCACGGCCGGCTTGGATGCCCTGACGCGTCTGGATGTGCCTGCCGAGGACGCGCTGCTGGAATACGGACGACTATTCACTGAAACCACGAAATAAGGAGCCGACATGTTCGCTACATCGCTGCACCATCTGGGGGCGCCTTGCGTGGTCAAAATCCGCGAAACCGACAGGACGCCCGCGACAGGCTCGCGCATTCTGCATCGCAATCCCCTAGCCATCATCCGCCGCGAACCCGGTGGCGCGGTCATCACCCCGCCCCACCTCTACGCCGCATTCATCCACGCGGATCAAGACTTGGCCGATGCGTTGCAAGGTCAAGAACCAATCCGTGAATCGCAACTGGACCGCGATACGGTCGCCCTGCTGACGGAGAACGCGGTCCTGCTGGAATCGCGCTCCACCTCATCCCAACGCTTGGATTGCAAGGTGGACTGCGTCGGATTGCCGCCCCAAACTCTGTTGGACGTGACGAGCGCGTGTGATTGCGCCTGCGAGGCGTGTTATCACATCGACGATTTGCATGGCCCTCAGCCCACGCTCCATGACGTCTTGCGCCGCATCGATTGGTTGGCGCATCTGGGTACGTGCCTGTTTGAGGTCACGGGCGGAGAACCGACCTTACGCCAAGACCTGCCGCTCATCCTGGACCACATCCACGGCTTGGGAAGGCATTACTACGTGGTGACCAACGGTGGCGGACTGGCGGGCGCATCAAGCGCACTGCTGGAGTCTCTCGGCCGCGGATTGGGCGTAGCCATCAGCTTGGATGGCGTGGGTCCGGTCCATGACAGCATTCGACGGCTTTCCGGGCTGTATGATAATCTGATGACCGGATTGAAACGGATACACGAGGTGGGCATCAAGCCCTACTTCATCGCCACGATCCACGCCAACAATCTGGATCAAATCGACGGGCTCATCCGAGTGGCGCACGACCATCAGACAACTGTGCACCTGCGTCCAGCGATACGGACCGGCAATGCGGTTCACAACGCCTTGGCCAAAGCCGAACTGTCGGCCATAGCCACACATTTGGGCAACGGTAACGTGCGTAACGGTATGTTGGCGAGCAAGAAATCCATACCCAAGGCCGCGTACTACGGATGCGGCATCAGAAAGCGCATCTCCGTGAGCGCCATCGGCAAGCTCTATCCATGCGTCATGGACCGCACGCGCGCCCTGGATGACATCGAGACGTATGACGGGCCGGGCTTGGTCGCGGCGCTTGAAGCAGAAACCAAACGCTTCCTCTCGCGGCACAAGACCTGCGCGACTTGCACGCACAATTCCACGGAATCATGCGCGGCTTGTGGCGGTTTCTGCCGCTTCTCATGCGCTTACGAACAAGGAATAAGGCTATGAACCACGATCAAACGCAATACGGCGACAATTTCGCCGCCCAATACGACCGCCTCATGAGCGGCAAAAAATACGCGGCCTGGGAATCCCTGATCGCGGAAACCGTTGAGCGCTACGCCGTACCCCGCGGTCGCGCTCTAGATGTGGCCTGCGGCACCGGGACCATCTCGCGCATGCTTGAGGGCATGGGTTTTTCGCCCTTGGGCATCGACCTCTCAGGGCCAATGCTCGAGAAGGCGCGAGGCAAATCACCTTCTGGAGTCTACGTCTTGGCCGACATGCGCGACTTTGACCTCTCGGAATACGGCGCCGTGGATTTGGCCGTCTGCTTCTACGATTCACTCAACTATCTCCTGACCGATGAGGACATGCTGTCCGCGTTCAGGAGCGTGAGGCGGAACATGAAGCCGGGTGGCATCTTCCTCTTCGACATGAATACCCGCGACCACATCGCGGCTTCGCAGAAGAACAAGCCCAGGATTTTCGAGGATGAAGCTTCCTTCGTGACGTTCCGCTTTGGAGGGCAGGATCGCGTCTGGACCATGGACGTGGACATGTTTCTGCGGCGTCCGGATGGCGCCTTCGCCCACGACCACGAGCTCCACACCGAGCGCGGCTACGACGAAACCGACATCCTTCCGATGTTGGAAACGGCGGGCTTCATGAATTTGGAGACAAAGCTTGAGACCAAGGTCTATGAAGACGGTCTCGAGCATCCGAGTCGTCTCTATTTCACGGCCCGAGCTGCCTAATCCCTCAAACCCAACCCGGCGACAAGTCGGGTTTTTTATTTTTCCCAGGGAATTGACATCCCAAGCCCACGGGTCTATGTTGGAGGCGTCAATTTTTCATTAATCTATCTTCATTTTATGAAGAACCTCGCGCCAGCCAAGAAAGCTAAGAAAACAGCTGACAAGGCCAAGACCGTACAAGCCCCCAAGAGCTCGACGACCTGGAAAATGAGCGTCAAAGATTTCAAGAACAACGGTTGTCTGATAAACGGCGACTAACCATGCCTAATCCCCCGTCGGACATGAATTCCATCCAAGACGGCCAACGCGTCAATCCGCGGGTCGCTTGGATGGAAAAAGGGGGGCGCGTGGCGGTGTGCCTGGACTTTGACTTTTATTTTTTCGAAGACCAGACCGCCGAATGGATTTCGGTGATTTTGAAGAACGGTACAACCAACCAATGCGGCCGCATCCCGGCCGCATTTATCGAACACCTACATGACAGGCGCATCCTCATCAACGGCTGATTTGGCCGGTTTCTCATACCCCGAGCTGTTCGGCCTGGCCATCCAAAAGCCGGCCATGGCCCAGCTTGAAGTGACGCGGAACTGCAACCAGCGGTGCGTGTTTTGCTTTAGGGCCTGCGCGCCGGATCGTCGTTTTGAGGACAAGCCCTTGGCCGACTGGGAAAACGCGTTGACCAAGCTCCACGCCATCGGTGTGCGGCAGCTCAATTTCAGCGGCGGAGAAATCTTCATGTATCGCGACGTCCCGCGCCTGTTCTCTTTCGCGAAAAAAATCGGCATGACGCGGATTACGGTCAACACCAACGGCATCATGGATTTGTCCAAATTTGAACTTGGAGATATCGACGAGTTAGTGTTTTCCATCCATGCTCTGGACCAAGACCACGATGCCCTGACCGGCGTCCCAGGCTCGTTCGCGCGCGTCACCGCGTCTCTGGCCATGGCCCTGGACCGCGGCTTGAATGTGGCCATCAACACGGTTGTGGATGCGGATCGCATCGAGAAAATGCCAGCAATTTATGCCCGGTTCGCGAATTTGGATTTAGCCTACCACGCCTTCAACTTGGCGATAGATCGCGGCACCCTAACTCAAAGGCAATCAATGTACGAAACCGCAGTACCCAAATATCTGGAATTCCTCCGGACCATACCGGACAATCGACGAAAATTGCGACACGGAATGCAGAACGTATTCTGCGATCAACCCGAAGTTTTCCAAAGCGCTGTCCCCCTACCCCATTGCGCCGGAGGAAAATACAAGCTGGTGGTGGATTATCGAGGCGACGTGTTCCCTTGCCGCTATTTCCAGAGCGAGGAATACCTTTGCGGCAATATCTTCGATGAAGACCCCTCGGAAATTTGGAACCACGGCAAAGGTTTCGAATTTTTCCGCAAGCAGATTCTGGAAAAGCCCAAGCCCGGAGCATGTTCGGGTTGCATGAAGTGGGGCAAGTGCCGCGGAGGTTGCTTAGCGTGGCGTTTAACGGATTCAAATACCAACTATGGACCAGACATCAGATGCCAATTTGGGCATGCATATATTGGAAGTTGAGATAACCACCAAATGCAATCTCAACTGCAAACATTGCTACAACCGGAATTTCAAACCCGTGGATTTGCCGCTCGAAACAATTAAAGATCTTTATCGATTCGCGGACCGCAACGACGTTTGGACATTCACCATTTCAGGAGGCGAGGCCATCCTGCACAGCGAATTCGACAAATTGGTCGATTTCATAACCAACACGCCGCATAAATTCAGGCTGGTTTTGCAGAGCAACGGCACGCTTCTCAAAGAGAGGCTGTGGGACAAACTGCGTATTTTCGATTTGGTGCATCTGAGTTTCGATCCGGTCGAGGACGTGCGTTTGCACGGTTCGGCCAACCTCAAATTGGCGGAGGACATGCGGCGCGCGGGCATCAACAACTACGTCTTTTCCACTATCCACCGCAAAAACCGTCACTTGATCGACCAGATGGTTGAAGCCGCAAAAAGCGCCAACGTGCCGATCGGATTCAACATCTGCATTCCGGTCGAACGTCTCGACCCTTCTTTCCTGATGACGCGCGAGGAATTCATGGACACGGAAAAGCATCTCAACGAGCTGTTCCTGAAAGGCGACATACTCCGCTACACCAGTCCGCTCGTATCTTTGTTGGACGAATCCAAAAAAGGCGACTTCGATGGCATCCACGGTGGTTGCACGGCTGGCGTGGGCGCGTGCGTCATAGGTCCATCTGGCGAATGTTATCCCTGTCCGTTCTTCCGAGTCAGCGCTGGCAATATTTTTGAAACACCTTTGGAAAAAATTTGGTCAGACAGCGAACTGTTCAATAAAATCAGACAGCGGCAAGACTTTGACGAACCCTGCCGCAACTGCGAACGCCTGGCCCACTGCGGCGGTTGCCGCAACCGAGCGTACAGGCTGACCGGAGAACTGACCGGTGCGGATCCGATGTGCTATAAGGATTTGATGTGATGCGAAAACAATCCCTGCAAAGGGATTTTTTGTATGAAAAAAACGCCCTTGGGCGTTCAAGTTGAGTCAAACTGTCCGGACCTCTTTTCCGGACAAAAGAACCCGACCAGGATCGAAAGGCGCGATGCGCTGATTGCGGCGCCACCGTCTCATGAACCGTGGACTAGTGTCGAGCAACCGGGCCATGACCGTGTCTGGCAGTCTGCCCAGGAACGGATCGATCCGATCGCGCCAGTCAGGACCCGGACCGAAAGAACGTTCGATGCCCAACTGCGCGCAGGCCTGCTTCAGGCCACCGAAGTGTACGACCGCCGAGTTGCAGATAGCCGAATATTCAGCGAAATCCCAAGGCGGCGATTTGAGCACCACCGGCAAGCGCTCCAGAACCAAACCAGGACCGTATAACTGGCACTCGATGCGCTTGCGGTTGCCGCCGTCACCGAAATCCACTGTCAGCCGCGGCTCGGAATGCCAACCGCACTTGGGACATTCGACCGTGAAGCCGTCCACGTCGAACCAATTCACGATTTCCCATTCCGTGTAACTATGGGCGCAAGTGGTGTTGCGGCAGACGCAAGAAATCGTGAACTTCTTGCCAGTGATAGCCTCCACCAACTCGCGCTGCCTACGCCAAACGATTTTCTTGAATTCAGGATTTCGTTTGGAGCAGCAGCCCATGCCCACGCCCTTCAACGGATCGCGCGGATAAACCATCGAGCACCACCTTTCCGGTCGGCCGAGCTCAGCCTTCGCCGCCCTTCCTCTCTTCGTCAACGTGATGTTCGAGAATGCCGGGCTCTTGGCCGGGCAAGTCGCGAACCCTGAACGGCGCGATGCTCTTGGCGGCGCGCAAACGCCTCACCTGCCACACGCTAGCCCCAAGTAACTTGGCGATGACCGTGTCCGGCAGCTTACCCAGGAATGGAACCACTTTTTTGCGCCAGTCCAGATCGGCCTCAAAGGCGTATTCCATGCCCAGTTGCGCGAAAGCCTGCTTCAGACCACCGAAGTGCGTGAGCGCCGAGTGGTATGCGGTCGCGTGCAGGGACTTGATTTCATCCAAAGGCGTATTCTGCAGGGATGCAAGCTTGTCCAACGTCTGGGTCGGACAGAGGTACATGATTTGCAGACTCGTGAACTGGGTCGAGGCATGGAGCCGCGGCTCGAAACGCCAGTGGCACAGGGGGCATTCCGTGGTGTAATCCCTAGGATCGTCACGAAAGCCCTTGAGGATTTCGAGGTCGGTCAAACGATGCCCGCACTGGCCGCAATCGCCATGCGGTTGGTACCGAATGCCGCATACGGCCTCGACCAACTCGCGTTGGCGTTGCAGCATGGTCTGTTGGATGGCCACATCCTGCCTCTGACTCATGGTCTTTTTATGCGTGACGGTCTGGCTGACCTCATGGCCTTGTTCCATGGAAAAACTCATCAGATATCCTTTCGTTTTTGGTGTGACGGTGCGGTAATTGGTTATCATCCATTTTCGGTTTTGTCAATCGTGGCCACACCCACAAACACGTTTGTGATATAATGCCTGCATGTTTCCCCGATGGATGCGTTTGCTCGCCATGGGCAATATGGTCTACCTGATGGCCTTCGGTTTGTTGGGCCCGATTTTTTCGCTGTTCCTTAAGGAGCAGATACCCGGATCCACGTTGGTTTCCGTGGGTTTAGCCGAAGCCATTTTCCTGCTGTCGCTTGGCCTGATCCGTCCCTTTGCCGAACTGTCATGCAAAAACGATTTCCGCGGCCATCGCGCGGAAAAAATGCTGTGGTTCGGCAGCGCGTTCGCCATCGCCACGCCCTTCCTGTACATGATGGCGCGTGACATGATCGATATCTACGTCATCCAAGCCCTGTACGGCGTGGGATTGGCTTTTTCCGAACCGGCTTGGGACCGCATGGAGCAAAAGACGTGCCATTTGGCCAGCGGACCGGTATGGTTCCGATTGGACGCGTTCGGGGCCTTGCTGGGCGCCGGTTTGGCCCTTTTGGGTGGCATGATAGCCCAAGATCAAGGCATGACCGCGCTGCTGGCCTTCTTTGGCACAACCTTGTTTTTGGCATCTTCTCTGGTGGTCGTGGCCTATAACCGCTTGGCCCTGAACCGAGCTTAGGATTTTTATGAAAATAAACGTGCTTAAAAACCTGTTCGCCGCGGATCTGTTGCTGGTCGGATCCTATGGATTGTTGTTGCCGCTCTTCGCGTTATTCCTTACCGAGCGCCTGCCAGATGCGAGCATCCAAGCCATATCCGCATCCGCGGCTTTATGGTTGTTTTCATACGCCATGTTCGATTGGATTTTCGCCGCCTACCTGCAACACGGCAAACCCACGGACCGCGCCCGCGGAGGCCTTGTCGCCGGCTCAATTTTCACCGCGCTCGTACCGCTGTTTTACATCTACGCCAAAGACATGACTTTGATTTATGCGGCGCAGATTTGTCTGGGCGTGGGTTTAGGCATGGGCAAGTCCTCTTGGAGCCACATCATGCGGCACATCACAGAAGAAAAACATCGCCGCACGGTCCGCAAAATGCGCCAGTTCTCAAACGTCATGATAATGGCCGCAGCCGCGGCTTTGGGTGGCTTAGTGGCCGCTCAATTCGGCTTTGATCGTCTGCTTTGGATGATGTTCCTGCTCGGAGTCAGCGCCACGGGAGTGAGTGCTTTCGCGGTTTTTGCGGTAAAAGAGTAAACACACAATTCAACAAAAAACGAGTGAGAAAATCACTCGTTTTTTAAATGGGAAAAAACACGTCTCGTGAAATAACCAAATTCGAATGACCAAAAATCAAGAAATATTCAAATTCGAATGGTTGCCTAATGCTTAACTCGAACTCCGGACTTCGGACTCCCCCTCGGACGCACTCCCTCGTGCCCGCAGTCCACTGTCGACCGACGACTGTCGACCGACGACTCATTTAAGTCCTTAGTCCTTACCTCCGACTTCCGTCCTCTCCCCTTCCCTCCATTTTTTAATCTCCGCATGATCTCCGGATAATAGGACTTTCGGCACTTTCCATTTGTTTCCGCCTGACGCGGATTCACCTTTGGGGAAAAAAACTTCGGGGCGCGTGTATTGCGGATATTCTTTTTTCACGCCATCGTTCCATGACTCTTCATCCAGTGATGCGGCTTGGCCGAGCACTCCGGGACGCAGGCGCGCAATCGCGTCGATCATGGCCAAAGACGCTATCTCACCGCCGGTCATGACGTACGGGCCGATGCACATCTCCTCGTCCGCAAGTTTGGAGGCTACGCGCTCATCCACGCCTTCGTACCGACCGCATAAAAACACGAGACGGTCGTATTTGCTCAACCGCTTAGCGTCAGCCTGAGTGAACATTTTGCCTTTGGCCGAGGTAAGTATCACCCGAGTACTTGGTGTTTGGTGCTTGGTGCTGGTGTTTTTAGCGGCCAGAACCTTGTACCTGGTACTTCGTACCTTCAATGCGCGCAGCGCGTTAAAGAAAGGTTCGACCCGCATGACCATGCCCGCCCCGCCGCCAAACGGACGGTCGTCCACGTGGCCGTGTTTGTCGATAGCCCACTCGCGAAGCTGATGGGCTTTAACCTTGAGCAAACCTGATTTTTGGGCACGTCCCAAAATCGCGGTCCCGCAATACGCGTCAATCATCTCAGGGAACAGAGTCAAAACATCAATATTCAAAATCCCTCCCCTCCTCCCTTTGACAAGGGAGGTGACGACAACTTCGCCACCCTTGTTATTCAGGGAATTTTTATGACTCTTAAGTCCCCTTGCCAAAGGGGATTTAGAGGATTTCCGCGATTTCAATGTCATATTTTCTCATCGGATTCTGACACATTTCGTGGCCTCCGTCCATCCTTGACCAGACCTGATGATTCGACTAAGGTTCGGGCACCAAGGACGCGAGACATGAGTTGGCCGAGACTGTTGGTGCTGGTGCGGCATGCGGAATCCGAGGGCAACGTTCTTTCCGTGGACGATCGTGCGGCCTTTGAAAAATCGACCAAGGACTACGCCCTCACGGAGCGCGGGCGCGAGCAGGCCAAAATCACGGGCCAATACTTGCGCGACAAATACGGTCCCTTCGACACCTATTACACTTCGTATTACGAGCGCGCCAAAGAGACCATGCGAATCATGTATCCTGGCGCCAAGGTGTACGAGGACCCGCGTTTGCGCGAAGGTGAACGTGGCATCTGGCACATGATGACCCGCGCAGAAGTGGAACGGACCTACCCCAACGAGCTCATTCGCAAAGAGCGTGACGGCCTCTACCATTACCGGCCGTATGGCGGGGAAAACTGGCCGGACATGGAGCTGCGCATCCATTCGTTCCTGGGCACCTTGGCCCGCGATTATGGAGACAACGACAGCGTGCTCATCGTGGTCCATGGCCACTGGCTCATCCTGTTCCAGCGGTTGATCCACCACTTCTCCATCCAGGAAGCCGTGGACCGCTATCGTGGCAAGATCGCGGACAACGCTTCCGTTACCGTGTATGGCATCAGCCCACGCCGGCACCTGACGCTGGTCGAAAAAGAGTGCTGCACCCCTTGGCTCGAAGGGTCGTCTCCGGCCTTGGCCATCTAAAACCCGGATAGCGGGTTTTTTTCTTACGCAAATTGTTGACTTGCAACTCAAGTGGTGGTATTTTCGCCGGCATGTTCTTTGGGAAAAAGCCGGATTGCGAAGTTTTGTGTTCGGTTACCACCGCGGCCACGCACGGAGACAGACCCATGGATTGGCGCATGGCCATCCGCGTGGCCCCAAGGCTGGGTCAGCGTCGCATAGGACTGTTCCTGACGGGCCTCGGACCAGAGGAACGCCAGGAATGTTACGGCCTGTTCCATAAACACGCGCCGCGCATGACCATACCCTTCGTACACGCGCGCAACGACATGCGGCCCGATGAATATCGGCTGCTCATGAACGATTTCGGCACCGAACTGTTCAACCTGCATCGAACCAAGGACAAGCCTTTGCAGTACAGCTTGCCACCTGAACTGAAAAGCAGGATCTGCATCGAAAACGCGTGGTACCTGGACGACGAAGACATGGAAGGTTTCTCGGGCATCTGCCTGGACCTGTCGCATCTCGAAGCCGTACGCCAAGACAAGGCGGAAGATTACGAGAACTTGTTGCGGGTGTTGGGCAGACATGCCATCCGCGCCAACCATGTCAGCGCTTACGTCAAAGCTTACGTGGGCACGGCCATCCGTCCGGACCGCCACACGTATGTGTCACTTGAGGATTTCGACTACCTGCGCGACTACCCCGCTGCGCTCTACGGCAAATACGCTGCCATCGAGCTGAGCAACCCGCTTTCCGAGCAACTCAAGGTTAAGAACTTTCTGGAAAAAGTTCTACGCCGCGCCCCTCTTGCCCGCCCCGCCTAAAATCGGGGCTTTTTCAATCTGACGGATGCTTTAGTCGGGTCCTGGCGAAGACGATGCTAGGATTCAAGGTAGTAATTAAATTCAAAACCGCCCGGATTGCTCCGAGCGGTCATTGTCTTTGATCTTTAGTCTTTGGACTTAGATTCCCAAGTCCGCCAAATCGTCGTCCGTCACAGCCGAGCTCTTGGCTGGGGCGGCGGCCACGGGGGCCGGGCCTTTGGAATCCTGATGAGCTTTGCGGGCCTCATCGGGTTCGTAAATCTTGAGGTTCACGCGGGCATTATCCTTAGCGCCCACGGTCTTCAATAGGATGCGTAGGGCACGTGCAGTCTGGCCTTGGCGACCGATCACGTAACCCATGTCGTCCTGATTGATATAAAGCGTGATGAGCACGCCGCGTTCGTCAACGGTCCGTTCGGTCCGGACGTCTTCCGGGTGATTGACAATGGACTTCACCAGGAACTCTATGAACTGTTGGTCCTTTTCCGCCATAGCGGCTTTCGGAACGTTCCGTCCGCGCTCGCTCTTTGGGTTTGCAAAGCGGCGATGCGTGGGTGCGGAACCTGCTGATAGCTTGCCCCAAGATGCAGAGCCAAGCTTGGATTTATGCTGAGGTAATGAGCCTTAGAACGGCATCTTCAATCCAAAGCGCATAAAGCATAGCACCACGAACCTCGATAGTCAATCAACATGCTGATTTTTTTATCTTAACCCAGCGAAATTATAGAATTTATTATACGTAAATTCCAAGACGTTAAGCGCCCAAATGCCAACACCTCAAACCAAAAAGGCCCGAAGGCCTTTTAAATTTTTTACGCGGCTTGTTTCTTGGCCAACTTTTCTTTGCGCTTCTTGGAGATACCCATCTTCTTGCGCTTGTCGCCTTTGACCAAACCATTGTCCAAAAACAGGTTCCAGACCGTATCCGTGCATTGGGCGCCGTTCTTGATCCAATATTCCACGCGGTCCTTTTTGACGTTGAAGGCCACGGGATTGGTGCGCGGGTTGTAGTTTCCCAAAATTTCCAAAGCCTTACCCCATGGGTCGCGGGCTTTCTCCATGATGACGAAACGATACTCTGGCTGTTTCTTTTTACCGATACGGGTCAAACGAATGGATAACATAATTACGAATTACGAAGGGAATTACGAATTACGAGATACACGGAAATCGGACGTCTTACTGTTACGAATCAGGTCATTTCTGATCCTTGTGATTCGTAATTCGCAATTCGAGATTCCCATGCTTTGGGCTTTGGGCTACCAGACCCGGAGCCGTGAGAGCTTGTCTTTGGCCTACTAAACCAAAGCTTGACGATGGCCACAATATAGGCCAATCCAAGCCTAAAGTCAAGGCCGGGAGGGGTCTTGCCCGCCGGGACATAGACCGCAGCCCTGAAGGGAGGGATCCGCCTCCATATTTATCACAAACGGCGCGTTGCCGCGCCGTTCATTTTTCCGCAAAATATTTTTAAACCACTTTGTTCAGCTTTTCCTTCAAAGCATCCTTGGTCAAGCCGCCGACGATCTGTTCTGCCACCATGCCGTTTTTAAAAACCAAAAAGGTGGGGATGGACATGATGCCGAATTGGCCGGCTACGTTGGCGTTTTCATCCACGTTCAATTTTCCGACCTTGACCTTGCCTTCCATCTCGTCAGCCAACTCTTCAATGATGGGAGCCATCATGCGGCAAGGTCCGCACCACGGAGCCCAAAAATCCACCATTACGGGCACATCAGATTTGAGAACTTCGGCGTCAAAATTCGCGTCGGTGAAAGTATGTTCCATAAGATTTCTTTAGGAATAAAAGAAAGTGAATTATTCGCGTCCACCACCCTATTCACATGCCGGTGCATGCGTCCCAATCCACTTTACGGCTGTTATACGCCCCGGAAAAAGTTAAGTCAAAAAAACTCCCCTGGTGTTTTTTCCAGGGGAGCTTCGTTGTTTTATCGTTGTATTTCCACACGCCTGACCTTGGTTTCCTCGTGGAAGACTTCCAGTCGGTCGCCTACCTGCAGTTTCTCCTTGCCATGGTACGAGATGCCGCACTCCTGGCCTTGGTACACGTCGCGCACCTGTTCTTTGCCGACCTGCACCGAATCCACCGTACCTTCGCCCATGGGTTGTTCGGTTTCTCCTTCTTTGCGCCACACGATGACCTTGGCGCCTTTGGCCACACTCCCCTTTTTGACCTTGCAACCCACGACCATGCGGTCGCGTTCGGTGCGGAAGATGGCAGCCACATCGGCCTCGCCCAACGAAGTGCGTATGACTTCAGGTGGCAACAACTTGTTCAGTCTGGCAACCACGTCGTCCATCAATTCGTAAATGATTTTAAACTGCTTGATCTCGACCCCTTTGTCGCGGCCCAATATGTTAGCTGCCGGAGTCGCGACCGTATTGAAGCCGTATACCACGGAAGGCGGGGCGTTGTAGGCCGCATCAATATCCGTTTCCACCACATTGCCCAGACCCTTTTTGATCACATCCACGGCCACGGCTTCGTGTTGGATTTTTTCGAACATGCCCAAAATGGCTTCCAATGAACCGAGCACGTCGGCTTTGATAACGACGTTCAGGGTGGCCTTCTTGTCTTCGGTTTGATCGTTGGAGCTTTGAGTTTTGACGGCCGTAAACTGCGTACCGAGTTGGGACACAGTTTTGGGTTTAACCTTCTCGAGCGCATTGGCGCTTTCCGGGACTTCCATAATGTCGCCGACGGACGGCGCGACGCGGAAGCCTAAAATTTTGACCGGCATGCCAGGAGGCACAGCATCCACTGCCTCACCTTTCCAATCGCGCATGGCACGTACGCGCCCATAGAACTCGCTGCGGATGCCGATGGGATCGTTGCGATGTAGCGTGCCGCTTTGCACCAAAACCGTAGCCACCGGACCTTCGCCCTTGTCCACGTGCGATTCGATGATCGTACCGATGGCGCGGCGGTCTGGGTTGGCCCGAATCTGCTCGGCATTCAAATCAGCCACCAACAGCAAGGTCTCCAGAAGGTCGTCGATACCCTCACCTTTCTTGGCTGAAATCTTAATCATGGGCACGCTGCCTCCCCAGGCTTCTGTAGTCACTCCCGCTTCTCCCAATTGGGCCAAAACGCGGTCTGGGTCGGCTTCTGGTTTATCGATTTTGTTCATGGCCACCACAAAGGGCAACTTGGCCGCATGTATGATGTCGATGACTTCTTTGGTTTGGGGTTGCACGCCGTCGTCCGCAGCCACTACCAAAATGGCGATATCCGCGACTTTGGCGCCACGCGAACGCATGACAGTGAAGGCCTCGTGGCCCGGAGTGTCGATGAAGGTCAGAAGACGGCCTTTGCGCGTGACCTGATAGGCGCCGATATGCTGCGTGATGCCGCCGGCTTCGCCTTCCATGACGTTGGTACGTCGGATGGCGTCGAGCGTACGCGTCTTGCCGTGGTCCACGTGACCCATGACAACCACGACTGGAGGGCGCGGCTTGAGGGTGGCTTCGACTGTTTTCTCTTGATCCAAAACCTCGCGCAACCTGTCCTGGTCCGAAAGTGAAGCCGTTATTTCCGCGGTCTCGGTTTCCTGTTTGGCTTCAAAACCCAACTCGTCCGCGATGATGGCCGCGGTCTCAAAATCCAAACGTTCATTCTGCGATGCCAAAATACCGGCGCGCATCAGTTCCTGAATCACGCGAGTGACCGGGAGGTTCAGCTTTCCGGCCAGTTCGCGCACCACGATGATGGAGGGCAAGGTTATGGACTTTTTGGGTATGGCTTCGCCGCCCACGTCGTGCATCTTTTTGCTGGAAGCGAGCAGTTGGCCGCGCAACCTTTCGCGACGTTCCTTCTCAACCCATTTGCGGAAAATCTTTTCCGCCATCTGGTTATCCAATTTGATGGCGCGAGCGCCAATGTCAAAACCGAGTAGCGGCAATTTATCCAGCAACTCTTGTGGGGTGACGCGCAGGCGTCGGGCCAAATCGCTTACATTCATGCGGTGCACTATAGGCTTTTTTGGCCCAACCGTCAAGAAATCGGAATGTGATGCAGGTGACGGGGCGCCTCAGAATGAACGATGTGGCGCCATTGACAAAATAGCTTTTCACTGCTTACATCTGGCCACGTCGAAGTCCGGAACAACACAGGGAGTCTGACATGAAGAGCACTTTCACATCCCGTTTCCTCGTTTGCGCATCAGCAATCGTCTTCTCCGCCTTGTCCCTGGGCTGCAATAGCCAAGACGTGCCTCAGGCACACAAGGGACGCATGTTCGACAAGACCGGGGCCATGGCCTTGTGGTCCGGTGGCAAGGGCTTTGAAGGCCCCGATCCTTGGACCAGGCACCTATTATACGGGCATCTATCCGGAAGTCCGCATGGTCGACTGCTCCCAGCAGAACCCTAAGGAGCAACTCTCGGCCCTGACCAAAGATGGCGTGCAGTTTGGCATGGACGTGTACGTGCGTTACAGCGCCAACTGCGAAGACGACGCCTCGGTCACGGCCCTGCTCTCCAAGGTGGCCCCGACCGAGAACAAGCTCGTCATCACCTCGCAGCAAATCTACGAGCTGTACGTACGTCCGGCCTTGGGCGAAGCCGTACGCGTCTCTGTCTCGCCTCACAACGCCAACGACATCAACAACAAGCGCGAAGAGATTTACGCATCCATCGACAAGCGCTTCCATGAGATCGTGAACAAACAGAACCCCAAGCTGGTCACGATTTACGAACTGAGCCTGAACAACATGATGTTCCCGGATGCCATGATCAAGGCCAATACCGAACGGGCCGTTCAGGGCATCTTCAAGGACAAGGCCATCGCGGAACGCGACCGCGTGACCGCCGAAATCGAAACCACGGGCATGCGGCGCAAGCTCGCGGAATCCGAAGGCGACAACGAAGCCGCGCGCATCGATCGCATCGGCGCGGCCCTGCGACGCAATCCGGAGTATCTGCAGTACAACATGCAGAGCATGATGCCCGGCATCTACAAGGAAGCCGGCGAACACGGCAATCTGGTGATCGCGGCGCCCGTGCCCAATCTGATGGTGGCACCCGGCCAGGGTGGCGCCAAACCCATGCCCCCGGCCCCGCCGCCCGCACAGGGGAAATGACATGCTCATCGTCGACGCGTTAGTCGTTCTGGGTATCCTCAGCGCCGTGGTCTGGACCATCACGACCGCACTGCGCACCCGCGCCAAACGCATCGAAAAGCGGGAGGATCGCGAATTCCAGATCAAACAACTGGTCGCGGCCAAGGACGTGGTCCAACTGCTCATGTTGGACGAAGACAACGCGGCCAAGGTCTACCTGCAACTGGAAAAGGACCTACGCGCCAAAGGCAAACTGCCGCCCAACTCTTAGACCCCTAAAGGTCTATTTTTTTATATTGAAAAACCGCCTCAGTCTGAGACGGTGTGGAGATTCGGCACGCGGTCACATGCCGTAGGAACTGATGGTGCAGCGGCGCCGAGGCTTGGCGGCCTCTTGGTCGTCTTTGGTCTTGCGCTGGGCGCGCTCAATGCGGCTTTCGATGATCCTAGGGTCGAACTCCAGGGATTCGCATCCGCGCGCCAGTCGCCTACATTTGGGCGCATCGCAACACAGGAGATGCGGCTTTCTGCCGCTCAAGCGCAACGCCCCTGCGGGCATCTGGGTCTTGCCGTTCACATGGATCTTGCGGATGCTCTCCTCATGCACGAGGTACACGACACGACCAGGCAACAGTTGGCTGTTGCACAAGGCGCAAGCCGGACGCGTGCGCAACAACATCTCAAAGGTGCAGGCGGGACAAGTTTGCGTAATGCGGTAACCCGTCCCGGTCCCCCGACTTCCCCGGCCATTCTGGTCGAACAGAAGGACGTCTCCCATGCCGTCGGTACTGGCCAGCAACTGCAGTCGTTTGGCTTGCTCCACCAACTCCGGAGGACAGCGATAGACGCGGGCGGCATCAGAGATGTGACCGCATTCGTACCTGGGCCTGTAGCTCGCGTTGTAACTCAGCAACACGATGGTCCCGCTGCGTTCCGTGTGGGGTGAATTCAAACCCATCAAAGCCGGAAAATAACACTTCGTTTTCACGCCTCCTCCTTCTGCGCAAAAAATAATGCGAGCGCGTAAATCGAGAACCGTTTAATATCATGGATTGTCGCTTGGGTCAATAGCCAACACCAAAAAAAGACCGCCTGCTAACCGGCGGTCATTCAGCACTCCGTAAAGTGGTTCAAGCCAGGGACAGCTCTTGTATCTTGTCTGCCAATTTTTCAAGCGGTACTTCGATTTGTTCGCGTTTGACAGTGTCCTTGAGCTGCACCGTGCCGTTGGCCACTTCTGATTTTCCCAAAAACACAATGAAACGAATCCCCTGGTTCAACGCATACGCTATCTGCGCCTTGAGTGCCAAATCCGCACCCATATAAATCTCAGAAGCCACTTGGGCATCGCGCAACGAATGCAAGACGCCCAGACACGCACCGACCAATTCCTGATCCATGACCGTAACCAAGGCGCGGGTTTTGGTCTTTGACGTTTCCACCATGCCCAATTTTTCCATAGCCGCGAACAACCGATCCACGCCGATGGAAGCGCCTGTGGCAGGCAAAGACTCGCCAGTGAAGCGTTTGACCAAATCGTCGTAACGTCCGCCGCTCATCACGGAACCGATTTCTGGCAAATCCAGCAACGAGGTCTCAAACACCGGACCCGTGTAGTACGAAAGGCCGCGCGCCACGGAAATATCCACGGCCCAATTCTCGGCCGGGACGTTCAAATCATTCAAACCACGATTCATGTCCGTCAAATCCCGGACCGCCTCCTCGCCCAACTCGCTGCGGCCGCGGAAAAAATTACCAAGATTCTCCAGAACAGATTCCGTTTCTCCAGAGATCCCCAAAAAACCGCGCACCAATTCCAACTTCTCGGCGTCAAAACTTAAGCCGCTTTCCGTGGCGTCCGGATCGTTAGGGTCACGTTCTGATTGATCCACGAACGACTTGGCCAGCAAAGCCGCCACACCATCACGACCGATCTTGTCCTGCTTGTCCAAAATTCTAAACAAATCGCGCGCCTGATCGCTGCCCGGTTCCAAACCCAACATTCCGGCCAAAGCGTTCAAGACTTTGCGCGTGGAAAATCTGACCTTGAAACGGTTGAAACCCAAATTCCTCAGTGTAGTGACCATGAGCCACACAATTTCCGCATCCGCTAGTACGCTCGACGCGCCAACTATATCCGCGTCGAATTGCATGAACTCACGGTAACGCCCGGACTGGGGCTTTTCGCCGCGCCACACCTTTTGACATTGATATCTGCGGAAAGGTCGCGGCAACTCTGGGTTGGCGGCGACTACGCGCGAAAGCGGAACCGTCAGATCGAAGTGCAAAGCCAAACCATCGTCGCCTTCTTTCAGCGAGCTGGTGGAGGTGCGCCAAATTATGGTATCCAACGGCTTGCCTCCCGTGAGCACCTCCTCGCGTTCGATGGCCGGCGTTTCTATCGGGGAGAATCCGAAGATTTCATACGTCTCGCGAATCTTAGAGAGCACCTTGTCGCGAAACAACATTTCGGCCGGCAGATAATCGCGCACGCCGGCGGGCAAGGAAGGTTTAACCGTTTTCATAACCCTGCCAAAATACCCATGAATACGGACAAAGTCAATCGTAAAACCGTGAAACTTTACGCACCCCCATATTTTCATGCTACATTCTACCCACATATATTATGGAAGATAATCAAAATCCCCTTGAGGCCATTCTGTTGATCGACAAGCCCGCGGGTATGACCAGTCACGACGTGGTGGACCGCGTACGTCGCATCTTCAAGACCAGAGCGGTGGGCCACGCCGGCACGCTCGACCCGTTCGCCACGGGCCTCCTTATATTGGGTGTGGGCAAAGCCACCAAAAAACTCCAAACCTACGTCGGCTTAGACAAAACCTACGAAGCCACAGCGAGGCTCGGAGTCACAAGCGATACGTATGATCTGACGGGAAAGATCGTCGCACGTCCCGCGTCCCGCGTCGCAGAACTTGAGATACTGGGACGTGCGACATGCGACGAAGCTCTAAAGAGCTTCTTGGGTGGGTATGAACAAAAAGCGCCGGCGTTTTCTGCCAAAAAAGTTAAAGGACAAAAATTGTATGAATTGGCGCGCGCTGGCAAAGACGTGGAGGCACTGAGGCCGACTAAAAAAGTAGACATTAGCGAAATCGAATTGTTGGATTACGCCTGGCCGGATTTAAAGTTCCGCGTCTCCTGCTCTTCTGGCACATATATAAGATCATTGGCCCACGACCTGGGAGAGAAATTGGGTTGCGGCGCGTACCTGACCGAATTGCGCCGGACCAGAATCGGTGAACACTCAATCCAGGACGCGAAAAAACTGGAGGAAGTCTCCCTAGCATAAGCCGACATGAAGCCTCCTAAGAGCCTTGACAAATGGCTATGTTTTGACTAGTCTGCGTATTGTTCCTCGAAAGGAGATATTCATGAGTAACGTGGGGGGAAGAAGCTGGTCGGACTTCTGGAAACAGAATCGTGGGGACGAAGAATCAAGACGGGACTTCAACTTCGTCATGTCGTTGATGACCGCGCTAATCGCGTCTTCGTTCCTGATCCTTTTGGCCACGGGCGACAAAGCCGGTTTCCATCAGGACAACACGGTCCTGGCGAACACCTCGGTCGTGGTTGGTCTGGCCTCAACTTTGATACTCGCCATGTATTCGAGCACGCGCTTTGCCGCGACGCTGTTACGTGCGCTCCACAGTTACGTCGAGCATCGAAACAGTTTGCGGGAGGCGGAAATCGACTTGCCCAAGCTGCGCCGTGAACGCGCCCGTCTCATGGACGAGCTAACGCTGGCCTTACGAAAAACGCCCGACGTGCCCCAGAATCTGCCCATGATTCTGCCCGGCAATGTAGGCATGCTCAGCGAACATCTCGAAAAGGGTAAATTCCCGACTCCCCTGGGGCATATAATCCAGGACTACATCAACATCTGCCAGCACGTTGATCAGCTCGAAGATCGATTGTGCATACCGCGCAGCAGTCTCAAGCGCACCGTCACATACGCCGCGCCCATCCACGAGGAAGACGCCGTATTCATGCGTTATGACGAAACGCCAGCCCCGGCCGAAGACATCCGCGCCGCCGCACTCTGACAGACACTCCCATCTCAGCCCATCAGGGGCTTTTTTTGTTGCGCCGCATCATTCAAAATGAGGCGCGACAATCCGCCGTAGCTTCAGCGAAGGCGGATCCGACCAAGCCGCAACAAACAAATGCGGAGTCCGCAATTCGCAATCAGGTAGAGACGCAAAATCTTGCGTCTCTACGTTTAGTTTATGTTTTTGTTTTGTCTTGCGTCGGTTCCAGCAAACCACGACCATGGATACGCGGGGAGGAGACGCCATCCGATGGCGTCTCTACGGGGAAGGTCTTAAACCAACGAAGGACGATCACGGCCCATGACGACCTGTGACGACCCGTTGACAAAACGTCACACGAGACAGAAAGTTTGACCGGAGGATCGCATGCACCTTTCAAAGAACGACGATGCGGGTTTCCGTTGCGTCATCTTGGGTTCTTACCGCCGACATTTTGCGGACATCGTCCAAGCAAAACGCGAATTCGAATCGCGTGGCATTTTCGTGCTGTATCCGATCGAAACCAAACGCACGGGCGAACGTGACGGTTTCGTATTTCTGGACGGACAACTCGACTTGGACCCACGCGCTGTGGAGCTGGATTTTCTGCATCTGCTCAAGGCGTGCAGCAAACGTGGTTTCGCCTACTTCGTTAATCCTGACGGCCTGCTGGGACGCAGCGCGGCTTATGAGCTCGGCGTGGCGCACTCCTTGGGCGTACCGTGTTTCTTCTCCACGAAAGTCGCGGACCTACCGGCTTACATCCCACCACAAGCCATTCGGTCCGCCGAAGAGTTGGACGACTTCATTGTCGCGAACGGTGGATTGCCCAGAGTCCGGGCGCGACACAATGAACACGGGATGTACGGACAGTGGCGAGATTTGCTCGCACCTAATGCGGTCGTGGCCGCGGGTGGCATCATCGCCCACGAACGACGACGCGGACCGCCGGACATACTGCTGGTGCGCACGCACAAATGGCACGACAAATTTTCCGTGGTGGGTGGCAAGGTCAAACGCGGGGAACGCGTGCGGCAAGCGTATGCGCGCGAGATCAAGGAAGAGACGGGATTGGACGCGCGTGTGGGAACCCATCTCTGTACCTTCGATCAGATTCGCCGCTCCGGCTACTACGATCCAGCGACCACGCACCTGTTCGTGGATTTCGTGGCCCACGCCCCGCACCGTCGTGTGACTCTCAACTACGAAGCTCAAGAATTCGTCTGGATGCCAGCAGACGCGGCGTTGCGCGATTTGCCGCTCGAGCCCAACGCGCGCAAGACAATCAGACTCTATGCCTCACTCCAGGCGGCATAAATCAAAACCCTTGTAAAAAGGGTTTTTTGTATTGGCCAAGGATTGACATTTAGACTAAAGAATGATAGTTATTTTAACCGTAACAATACGATCCTTGGACCTGAAAACCGACACGGAGGCAGGCATGACCGAAACCAAATCGCAGCCTAGCATCAAAGACCAGATCCGCGATGCCCTCAAGCAAAGCGCGGAAAAAGCCCATGCGGAAATCCTGAGCCAACAAGCCCAGGAAGACGAACGGTGGGTGGCGGAACAGTCGCAACGCGTGCTTGCCATGTGTCAGGACTTCGAATCTGGCGAGACGCTGGAACTCGTGTTCCTCGAACACAATCCGCCCGATGACACCGAGAAACGTCGTCTGACCTTGTTGAGCCAAAGGATCGGCATCGACTTGGACAAGTTGCCGATAAAGTCGTCGTTCTACCGCGAAGAATCCGGTATGTCCCCGTTCTCGATTCAAGGCGATCTCGAGGATCTCCTCAGGCTGGTCGGCCACTGAACCTTCGACGACTTCGAATCCACAAATACTACCGAGCCCACCAGGGCTTTTTTTATGGAATAGTGATTGACCCAGCATCAATTTTGGAATATAAATTGGCATCCGCACGCCCCTTCCACCAACAACAAAGGCGCCGACATGGACAATGTGGTCGCAAGCTTTTCGGTTCTAGTGCTGACAGGATCAGTGGCGTTCCTCATCACGTACGTCGTTTGGATCCTTGCCCTCAAACGTGTCGCCAAACGGCACGACCGAAAGATACTCATGGAAATTTGGGGGCATGCCAACGAGGTTCAAGAAAAAGCCCGGACGGCAAACCAGTGAAAGGTTCAAACATGGGACAGCCCCATTGACCAATCACGAAAAATGTGATATACCCGAGCTGTCCAAAACCAAAGACGCATGGTGAAAAGATGCACGAAAGACCTTTGACGCCCGACCAAAGCAAACTCGCTTCCCCGACTACGATTCGGAGGGAATTGACCGTCCTGGCCATGGCCACTGGCGTCGGAATCGTCGTAGCCCTGTCGTTCCTGGTTCCGATCCTCCTCTTCCCCAGCCTCCTGGCGCCCATCGTACTGGCCGAGGTAGTGCTGTACGGATTGTCCGTACCTCTGCTGTTCGACTTCATGGACAAGCTCGAACTCCGATATCTCGCTCGCGCTGAGGCCAAAGCCCCACGAAGCCGGACCCGGATGTGAACTGGCTGACCCGTTTTTGGCTAACGCTAAAGCTCGTGTGGCTGGAGTCGCGCAAGACCAGAATCTCCAGACGACTCTCATTCCACAAGGAGTCAGCGGCGGCGTACCGCGCTGACCCAACATCGCCAGGACCCAAACCCCTGGACGACCGGGAGAGCCAACGTTTGCTCGAAGAATACCAACGGGTACTCATGTCCATAGGTCGGGCTCGCTACAAGCTCGACAACTCCTAAAGCCCTACGGGCTTCTTTTTTTATCCAAAACCCCTGGTTGCCAAAACCCCCTGCCTTTGGTATTCTGGCCGTGCATTCAATTTCAATAATCCGTCTCGGCTGAACCGGTAAAGCATCTGCGGTCGCATAGCAACTTTTCGCCTTCCGACGATATTAGTGGATTCCCAAAGAAATAGGCTTAATTAGCGGGAAAAACACAGAATCACAAGTGTCACATGGAATGGGTGTTCCGACGTTTGTCTTAGGCTAAAGATGCGACCGGTCTGCCGAGCGTACCAATTATGTACGAACTTATTGCGTTAGTCGTGGGCCTGGGACTGGGCGGCGGAGCCGTTTGGTACATGGCCGACTCCAAAGCCAAAAAGGCCAAAGCCACGCTTGAGGACGCCAAATCCAAAGCCGAGCAGATGGTCAAGGCGGCAGAGAACAAGGAACAGGAAGTGATGGTCAAGGCCAAGGATAAGGCCATCAAAATCCTCGAGGAAGCGCGTCTGGAAGAGAAGCGCATGAACGAGGAACTGAAGAAACAACAGGCATCACTCGTGGAACGCGAAACCGCTTTCGGCTCCAAGATGCTGGAGGTGGATTCCATCAAGCAGAAACTGGAAGACCAATCAAAAGAACTCAAAGATAAGATCCAAAGCGTTGAAGAACTCAAAGCCCAAGAGATCACCAAGCTCGAAGAGGTCGCGGGTCTGACCCGAGACCAAGCCGTGGAGCGCATTTTGTCGTTGGTCGAGGAACAATCCCAAGACACGATCATGAGCCGGGTGCGCAAGCTCGAACAGCAGGAAGCCGACGAAATCGAGCGCCGCGCGCGCAACATCCTGGGCGTGGCCGTGCAACGCATCGCGGCTTCGCATGTGGTGGAAACCACGACCACTCACGTGGAGTTGCCTGGCGATGAGATGAAAGGCCGCATCATCGGTCGCGAAGGGCGCAACATCAAGACTTTGGAACTGCTGACCGGTTGCGAACTCATCATCGACGACACCCCGAACATGATCACAGTTTCGGGCTTCTCCCCCATCCGCCGCCAAGTGGCCAAGCGCGCTTTGGACAAGCTCATCTCAGACGGACGCATTCACCCGGGACGCATCGAAGAATCCGTGGACGAGGCCAAAAAGGAATTGTCGTTGGACATCAAAAAGGCCGGCGAAGACGCCCTGTTCCAATTGGGCATTTCAATGGCTGGTATCGATCCCAAACTCGTACAAATCCTGGGCCGCTTGAAATACCGCACCTCATACGGCCAGAGCGCCTTGCAGCACTCCATCGAAGTGGCTTTGATCGCGTCCCTATTGGCCGAGGAATTGGGCGCCAACGTGGCGGTCTGTAAGAAGGGCGGCTTGTTCCACGACATCGGTAAGGCGGTCGACCACGACATGCAAGGCGGACACCCGGAATTGGGCGTGCAAATCCTCAAAAAATTCGGTTTCCCAGAAGAAGTCTGGTACCAATGCATAGCGCACCACGAAGACAAACCGCACACTTTGGAAGGCGTCATCGTCAAAGCTGCGGACGCAATTTCCGGCGCTCGTCCCGGAGCGCGCAAGGACTCCTTGGAGCAATACGTCAAACGCTTGGAAGAGCTCGAAGCCGTGGCTTCTTCCTTCGAAGGCGTGGACAAGGTCTATGCCATCCAAGCCGGCCGCGAAATCCGCGTGTTCGTGAACCCCAAGGTCGTGGATGATTTCACCGCCTTGAGCATGGCCCGCGAAGTTGCGGCTAAAATCGAAGCCGAACTCAAATACCCCGGCGAAATCCGCGTCACTCTCATCAGGGAAACCAGGATCATCGAATACGCGAGATAAACAGTCGCAGTGCTTAGTTCGCAGTCACAGTGGGTAGGTTGAAAGATTCAAAGTCCCCTTCGGGGGATTTTTGTTTGCTGCTCACGTCTCCATACTGCGACTGTGAACTGCGACTCGCTGTGGACCTTCATCTGCTAATTGTTTATAATGTTCGCCATATGCGAGACATTTCCCCCACCCTGCGTTCATTGGGTTTCTTGGATAGTGAAATCAAAACGTACATCGCGGCCTTGGAGCTCGGCCCCAGCACGGTCATAGAGATCGGCAACAAGACCAAGCTCTCGCGGCAAGCCATCTATACGGCCATCGATTCACTGGTCAAACAAGGTTTGATGAGTTCGGTTGAAAAGGGCAAGAAACAATTGTACGCGGCCGAATCCCCGGAACGTTTGCGCTCCGTGGCCGAAGCCAAACTCAAGATGATGGAAGCCACGGTCAAGGAAATCAAAACCGCGGCCGACGAACTCAAGCTCTTGCAGCGCGGCGAAAAACCAGTGGTGAAGATGTTTGAAGGCAAAGAAGGCATCTTGGCTATGTCCGAAGAGATGGCCAAATCGCAAACCAAAAAAGTCGACGATTTCGTAAACGATGACGCGGTTTCCAGAGTCTTCACGGACGAGGATCTCTTGCCCATAAAAGCGAACTTGGATAAACACAACGTCCAGACGCGGGCCTTGGTGCTGACGCGGGACAAAACGGTTCCTACACGCAAAAGCACCAGGATCAAAAACATCACGCGCAAAGACATCGACTTCGAAGGCGAGATTACGGTCTTTGGCGACAAGGTCAGCTTGGCGTCTTATAAAGGCAATAAAATCATGGGCGTGCTGATAGAAAACCAAGAAATCGCCCAAGCCATACGCTGCATGTTCCAGATGGCCTGGGACCAAACGTAAAAATCGGCAATTAGAAGAGGCCCGGCGTAGTCACCGAGCCTCTATGAGATGCGTGGCGCCGATTCAACTCGGCGTCATTTTTTTGTCAGGAAACGGGCTCTGTCAATCCATCGATCAGCCGAACGGTCCGCCGCGGCCAAAGGGGCCACCGCGTCCGAACGGTCCGCCGTCGCAGTTCAACTTGCCGCCGAACGGTCCGCCACGTCCGTAGGGGCCGCCGTCGGAAGCGAATGCGAATTCGCGGGTGTTCTCCGTCGGGAACATGAGCTGCGCGAGCTTGGCCACAAGGCCGTCCACGGACTGCATGATGCGATCCGTAGCGCCGGTGCCTTCGGTGTCGCTTCCGAGAGCGGAATCCGCCTTGGCGGTCCCGCTGTCAGAATGCGAAGAGTTGCGCTCGAGCTCGCACCTGCAGACCTCGCAGGGCTTCTTGCACGCGCATCCGCCGCTGGCGGGCGCGAGCCTGTTGCGGCTGCAGGTGTAGACGTTGTCGGTGCGGCTATCGATAGACACACACTCGACCACGTCCGAGGTCGCGGAGCAGTATTTTGCGCCGCGCTTGTCGCTGCCGCTGCATGACGAGCCGCTGTCTGGTCCGCCGCTGCGCTTGTCGCATGAGATGACGGGTTCGAACATGCCCCAGAGGCCGAAGAACCCAGCGAGTCCGAAGAGGATGGCACTGCACGTATACAACACGATACCCATGGCCATCCACGTAGACGACGCGCTGCACATCATCGCGAAAGCGCCGAACATGGAAACGATACCGCTCGCCAGGAAGCAATTGACCCCGATCCATTCAGGGCGCCTACGTTCCTTGTGGCAAGTCGACTTTCCTGAGCCGCCGCACGAGCCACCCCCGCCGGAGCCGCAGTGAAAATCACCGGACTGGCGTGGAGGTCGTGCTTCGCTTGCGCAGATGATTCCGAAACCACCCAATGCCAGGAGTACCGATACCGCTTCTCCGATCACCGCCGTCAGGTCGCTGATGGCGACGAAGCCGTAACGCGACAACACGAGCATCGAACAATGGGCAGCTGCGCCCATGGCCACGGCACCGATACCAGTGCCCACATCTGAAATCAAACTTCCTTTTCGTTTGAACTGACTGTCGAACGTACGATCGATCTTTTCCTTCCTGAACAGTGCTTCCGCCATTTTGATTTTTCCTTTCCTTTTGCGGCGGACGTGCATCCTTGGGTTTGGCAACATGCCTCGCCGGAACGCACGGTATCTGCCCGACACTTCGAGCAAAATACGTTCGACTATAACACTTTTTTGGGGTTTTGTCAACGGTGCGGTTGACGGACAGTGGGTTCGTACCACGTACCGCGTACAACGTACTTTTGCATGGAAAGTGGGTTTTGACAGGTAAAAAGCGGGTTTTTGGCTAAATTAAGCCCTTAGAAAAACGGGCCCTAAAACTGTCCAGCCACTCTTGACAGAATCTTAAAGTTGTGTTATCGTCCATCATTCGGTTGAAAAGCCGAATGCCAAAAAAGGCGCGAATCGTCCGACGTGCTTGTCCGGATGAGACGCAGTTCATTCAAATCAATTCAATTTAGCGGTTCGCCTCAGGCGGACTTCTGATGCCAACGTCTGTAGCCTTTCGTCCCGTTCATTCGGGCCAAAAAGCGGGCGGTTTCCGCCCCCAGAAAAGCGAACACGTCGCGTCGGACAATGAAGATAAGCATCGTCATTGGCAAAACGAACGCCGCATTCTGACACGGACTGCGACATTCGTTCCCATCAGGCCAAAAGCCTACATGGGGGAGGACAGGAGGAGCCGAACCAAAAGTTCGGGTCTCCCGTATGGCTCGTCATCGAGGAGAGATGGTGAGCCGCAAGGGAGGACGGATGAGCAAGTCTGATGCGCAGTTGGTGGTGTTGGCGGTATGGAACGGGCGGCAAAGGGAAGACGAACGCTATATCGAAGCGCTCGGAATCCTAGGCCTGGATAGGAACCGGATGCACAACCTGGGTCGCGAGGCCCGCAAGGTCTGCTGCGGAAGGAATCCACTGGCCGTGCTGACTCCCACCGGAGGCCAGCGCCGTCGCTAGATCGCACTCTCGCTTTCCAACCCAAAACCCCGCGTTAAACGCGGTTGGCCAAAATCCATGG
This sequence comes from uncultured Gammaproteobacteria bacterium, assembly GCA_964604275.1. Lineage (GTDB taxonomy): Bacteria > Patescibacteriota > Patescibacteriia > 2-12-FULL-60-25 > 2-12-FULL-60-25 > MWCR01. The sequence continues at coordinate 5,447 of CAZRYH010000002.1, read as the reverse complement.
CCGTAAAAGCACGGGCGAGTCACCTGCGAAGTGGTGAGTCTAGGGAAGCAGAGCCCTGACCTCGGATGGCTGAATCTAGCCGTCCTTCGTCTTCAGCACATCGAGCTTGTCATGGTGTGCCGAAGACGAATATGACCAACAAATTCGACTGCGCGACGATCGTCGCCGACCAATCCAAGGACCAAGCGGTCCATGAAAATAAACCTGAAAACACATCAACGCGTTTTGAATCCGAGGGCGGAATGAACCAGGAACAAACCGCGCAGTGGCAGAATTGGCGCGCATGGGCCCAACGCGTGGAGGATCGCGATTTGCAGACCCCGGAAGAGTTGCGCATCCAGGATGGCATCACGAATTATTTGGCGCATCTGGAAAACGCCACTGCTACGGACCATAAATACGTATCCAACCACGCGCATATAGCCGAATTCACCAGATCGCACATACAGGATTTGCTGGTTGATCTGACTTCCAAAGACGGCCAACGCGAAGTGTATCTGTACACCTCTGATTCGCATGCGGTCAAAACCACGGCGGAAAAAGCCGCCGCTTCCATCCGTTCGCATTATGCCGAGCTGTTGGCCGGGAATGACGTTCCTCACGAGGACGTGGTCATGGTCTCGGACGCTCTCGAGACGGATGCCCGGCTGCAGCATTACGCACAAGCCCGACTCAAAGAACTGGATTCATTCATCGACGAACAAGAGCTGATAGTCTCATACGGCAACTATCCCAACCTGTGGGTCATGTCCGCCGGGAAAATCAAGGAGCGTTACCGCAACTATTCCATCGACGACAAACTTTCGGATTCGGGAACAGGCGGCTTGTGTATTTTGGCCGGCCACGGAGATTTGGAGGCTTACAAAAAGGAATTTGAGGAAAATCCATCCGACGACACCCCCTGGCAGGATGAGAACATTGAATCTGCATCCAATCTCACTCCTGAAGAACTGCGCAACGGATTTATCGGACAAATCAACAAACACATCGAAGATAATATTGAAACAGTAGTCATACACGTGGGTTCCAACGTGGTCCGCTTGGGACACGCAGAAGCCGAAAGCCTGATCAAAAACCTACGCGACGAAGATCTTCTCGAGACGCGAATAGTCAGCGGATGGTAATCAATCCCATATGAATTTCTTCAAATCATTCGAACGTCCTTCCACATCGGAAACCGTTCGCCGCAACCAAACCCCGAAGACCGAAAAGGTCACGGAACAAAACCAAGGCTTCGTCGTGCCGCTCAAAACCGAGGACACAAAACCCGAGGTGCGGATGACACAGACTGAATTGCCAGAGGTGGCGGTGCCGGACGAGACGGAAAACTGGTTCGACGCTTACGCCGAAATACTCGATTATTTAGGCAGCGATGACCCGACCTGCAAATTGGCGGCCGTCGGAAAAATCAGCGATCGAGTTCCGGGTTACGCCAAAACCTGGATGCAAGCCATCCCCACCCAAACCGTAAAAAATATTTTGGACCAAGCCACGCAGGAAGCGTGCGAACTGGGGCAAAAATGCACGGAACTCATGCAAACCGGCAAACGCGACTTGGATCAGACCGTGAATCTTAAAAATAAAATCGGCAAACATTCTGACATCCTGCGTTTTTCTGAAAATGCGGATGTCGAAAGCGGCTACAAAAAAGCCAACGATTATTTGCGCGGAGCCGCGATGATGGTCGGTCTATCCTAACCGATTCATCAGACGGAAACCGAGGTAACTCGGTTGCCCGCAACGGAAGTCGAAATTTGGACTTTCGTTGCGGGGAATCCTCCCCACCTTACAAGGATGTCGGCATGACCGATTCTGAAAAGACCGCCAAGCCGGTCTGCTTCTACCCGTCCAGCGACACCACCCTTTCCGACCGCGAGCGCTTCGCCATCGAAGATGCCACCGGCTATTGGCTGGTGCTCGAAGGCGATTGGGGCGGACAGATTTATCTGACCGTTCCCCTAGCTCTGGTCGGACCCAACGCGCGAATCTTCGACCTCCTACACGAGATCGATGGCCGCGAATGGGCAAGCAACGAAGAAGACGGCGCGACGGCACTCGCCCACAGCCCAGAGGCCGCAATCGAACGAATGCGCTCCTACGGTGCCGATGAGGATTTCATCCTGGAGATGCAATCCGAAAGCGGACACTACGATGGCGGCTGTGGTGGCGGCGATCTCACGGACGGACTGTGGCTCGGAGTCAACCTCGATCCCGATTACGTCCGCTCCATGCTCGACCTCCAGCCGTAACGTCCTACCCTCCTCAAAAGACGCGATCCCTATCGCGTCCCTACCCGAGCAGTCAAAACATTTTGACTCTTCAGGCAGAGCCAAGAAAACCGCTTTCCCCTTTTTGGCAATGCATTGCAGAAACCGTCCCGCGATGATTCGTTGGACGGTTTTTGGTATACCGCGACTCTTGACTTTTTGAGCTTTTGCCACTAGTTTGGAGGCGTTGCGCGATCCTTTGCCAATCAAAAAAGCGAGTCAAAACATGTCACGCGAACGCATCAAATTCGAACTTTTTCTGCTCAAAGCACATAAGGCGCTGCTCGAACCCGGGCAACCCGAACCCGGAACCAGCCCAGGCTGGATGATACGGCGCTTTCTGGAAGACAATCGTCAAATGATGCAAAAGCGCATGGGTACGAGCGAAGCCATGGCTCCGTATCGCATCATTTTTACGGAGCTGGTTTTCGGCAACACGGAAACCAATCCCAGTTTGGAAGAAGCCATCTGGGAAATGATGTACAACGGCCATACCATCGAAAACCAAATGATCTTCGGCGGGCTCGGTCCGGCGGAACGCGTGGACTTGGTCATGAAGTTGGAGACATTCCTGAACGAGGCGTTTAGTAAAAACGAGGACCCTGAGATGTTGCGCGGGCCCACGGCCTACGAACGCGGCGATTGGCTCTACATGGTGGAGCATAAAGGAAACTTTGTCCGCTTCAACGGCAAAGAAACACTGTTCTACCTCGACCAACCCGTGTGGGAAAGCACGTACAACGGCCAACTGCTCATTTGAACGCTCCGACCCTTTAGGGTCTTTTTTGTTTCAGGACGCATGGACTGGCGCATTCATATGGATTAACATCAATGCATTATGATTTTGACCTTCATGGTGTTCGGGGATGTAGTCGGAAAAATCGGGCGCAAAGGTTTGGCCAAATGCCTTCCCGAGTTGAAGGCGCGGTACGCTCCCGATTTGACCATTGCCAATGCCGAAAATTTGGCGCACGGCCGGGGTATAACGCCGCAGACCATCCAAGAACTCGCGGACTCGGGCGTGGACGTTTTTACGAGCGGCCACCACGTTTGGGAAAATCCGACAGGTGTCGGCATATTGGACCAACCCGAATGGCAGACGCGATTGGTCCGTCCGGCAAACGTGGATCCAAATCTGCAAGGAAAAGGTTGGACCAAGTTGAACATCAAAGGACAGGAAGTCGTGATCGTGAACCTGCAAGGCCAACTCTTCATGAGCCAAGAATCATCCTCCCCTTTTCTGGCTTTTGACCGGATTTGGAAGGACGTAAACCCAGACTTGAAGCATCCTCTGCCGGTTTTGGTGGATATCCACGGCGAGGCTACGAGCGAAAAACGCGCTTTTGGCCACTATGTGGACGGTCGGGCGGCTCTGGTCTACGGAACGCATACTCACGTGCCTACCTCGGATGCGCAAATCTTGGCTAACGGTACGGCTTATGTGACGGACGTGGGCATGGTCGGCGCCCAAGATTCGGTTATTGGTTTTGAAAAAAATAGCTCAATAAAGCGATTTTTAGACCTAACAAAGGCCCCATACGACCTATTGGAGAGCGGCAAGGTGGAGGTCAACGGCCTGGTTATTAAGTTTGATTGCGAATCCCAGAAGGTGGTCGGACTTGACCGAATACGTGAAATTGTTGATATATAAGCCTAGAAATGCTAGACTGTTAGCATCTAAAGATTATTCCTATTGTCATTTTCTGCGTATGAATAAAGCAGAGCTCATCAACGTCATCTCCGAAAAAGTTGGCGTGACCAAGAAACAAGCCGAAGACATGATCGAATGCTTCGTTGATACTGTCATCAGCGAGCTCCAAAAGGATAGCGAGGTGACCATTGCCGGTTTCGGCCAATTCATGGCCAAGACTCGCGCTGGCCGCACTGGCGTCAACCCGCAAAATCCGACCGAAAAGATCCAAATCCCCCCGGTACGCGTGCCCAAGTTCAAAGCTGGCAAGAGCCTCAAAGACGCTCTCAAGGCCAAGACCGCACCGGCCCCGGTCGCAGCCCCCACAATGTAACGAACAATCAGAAAAACCGTCGCGTAAAGCGACGGTTTTTTTATCATTTCTTTTTGGCCATAACGACTAGATTCCTACCTTTGAAACGTGATGCCCAGACGCCTCGGTCATAAGCTCCAATTTTTTCTATTTCCCAAACATTGAGATCAAACATGCCCCTGAATTCGTTAAAGGTGAAAGCGTGGACATAACGTTTTTCATTCTTGCCTTCTGCGCGCCAAGATAAATATAAATCGCCCAAGTCGCCGCCCGCAAACCCCGGAATTCGTAACCATGCGGCCATTTTTGCGCGCCATGTCATAAACCTACGTTTCCAAAATTCTGAAGACCGAAGGTTCCATACGGTTACAAGCAAATACCCTCCAGGTTTTAAGATGCGACCCAATTCTGCAACCGAAGCCGCCCTTTGCTCCTTGGTTGGAATATGGTGAAGCACGGCAATGCACGTCACCTCATCGGCACAAACATCCGGCAACTCCAAATGCGGTAACGACCCCTGAATCAAATTACGGCTTGAGACACTTGTCGTAATCGTTGGATTAGAAACATTTTCTTTGTGTTTTCCTTGTCTGGATCCATGCTTTTGCTTGAACGACGCAATGCCCGAGGAACGTAAGGAGGAGGACGGTTCGATGCCGAGATAATCCACGCCATCGGGTAAAACATCGGCCAGACGTCCGTTGCCCGCACCTACGTCCACCACCTTATCACCTGGTTTGACGCAATCGGCCAAAAGCTTCATTACATCCCACGGTGCATACCGCGAAGAAGCGAAAGCCTCTCCCGCATCTTCATAGAAACGCGAGACCTCGGCTTCGAGCTTGCGTTTTGTATCTGTTTGCATCATGATACGGACTATATTACACGGGAAATGACCAAATTCGAAATCCCAAACACCAAACTTCCTCCGTCAACCGAAACAACCCAAATTCGAATGGCGGAAATCAACCGGACTCCGGGCTTACCCTCGGACCATCGGACGCCATCGGACCTTCGGACGCACTCCGTACTGCATACTCAATACTCGACCCCAGCTACAAGCCCCTCAGCCCCTATCCCTTCCCCAACCGCATGCCCCAGCCCGTGCCATCATTGGAAATCGCCCAAACCATACTGGAAAAAGTGTGGTTTTTAAACTGTCCGAGCAGGGCGGACA
>CAZRYH010000001.1:229367-240072 GCA_964604275.1 uncultured Gammaproteobacteria bacterium | reverse complement strand
CCCGACCCGGCCTGGCCCACGAAACCGAAGATGATTTTTGACATAAGATTTAGTGGCTGGTGGTCAGTGGATAGTGACAAGGGTGAATTATCTGGATAAGCGTAAACGCAAAGTCATCAGCAGTCAAAAAAGACGCTTGCGCGTCTCTCTGATTTTTTTCTTGCCAACCACTAACCACTGTTTAGGCGAAAGCCGCGGGATCAACGTTTATGCCAGGACCCATGGTGGTGGCCAAGGTGATCTTTTTGATGTACACGCCTTTAGCCGAAGCGGGTTTGAGTTTTTTGATGGTTTCTACGAGCAGGTTCAGGTTCTCCAAAATCTGCGCGGCTTCTAAATCCGTCTTGCCCACGGCTTGGTGTACGATGCCGCCCACGTCGTTCTTGAAAGCGACCTTACCCTTCTTCAAATCCTCGACCAGCTTTTTGATGTTCGGGCCAACCGTATCGGTTTTGGGGTTAGGCATCAAACCTTTGGGACCTAGGATTTTGGCGAGTTTGGCCAATTTGGGCATCATATCCGGAGAGGCCACAGCGACTTCGAAATCGATTTTTCCGGAAGAGGCGATTTCGTTGATTAGCTCTTCGCCACCCACGATTTCCGCGCCCGCGTCCTTGGCGTCCTTTTCCTTATCCGGTCCCACGAAGGCCGCGATCTTTTTGGACTTGCCCAATGAATTCGGGAACACGATGGTGGCGCGGATGCTTTGGTCGCTCTTTTTGGGATCGATACCCAAACGCACGTGGGCTTCCACGCTGGATTTAAACTTGGTCGTACCCGTCTTCTTCACGAGCTCCACGGCCTCTTGGGGCAGGTACTTTTTTTTCTTGTCCACCAATTTGGCGGATTCCTGATAGCGCTTGCTGTGCGCCATATGTTTAGCAGGGTGAGATTATTGGTCCGCACCCCGTGGTCATTCGGCCTTCGCTTAAGCTACGGCCGACGCTGGCGGCCCGACAGATGTCGGACCTCCCACTGAGTTAGTGCCGGCATAATAGGGCATTTTGGCCAAATGGTCAAGATATAAAAAGACCCTCAACTGAGGGTTAATTTAGACAGAACGGCGTCTTTTTTGCGGTTTTGCCCGGAGGCCTTTGGGTTTCTTGGTTGGCATGTCCGCGGGTTTTGACCAACGTTCGCATTCCTCGCGGAACAATTGGCAGAGAATGATGGGCAATTCGTCACGTCGCGATACGTGGGTGGCACCACCCCTCTTGAAACTGTCCGGTTCGAACGCTCCGACCGTGATGAGCGGAAAGCGGCGAGCGATGAACGAATGGATGTCGCGGATGAGGTGCAACTTCCTGTACCAAGGACGTTCCGCGTCCTCGACCTGATCCACGGCCACGATCCGCACGTGCGGTTCGTGGCGCAGGATGAACAAGCCTTGGGCCGGAGTGGAAGCTTGGATGAGCGGCGAGGCGCCGAAATCGTCCAGGCGCACTTGGGTCTCGAACGACGAGAAATGGAAGAAATGGTCATCGTGCGTAAAAATCAGAATCCGCGGTCGGATGAGCGTGATGGCTTCCATGGGTTTTCGGTCTTTCTGGTCGTCGCGAAAACGATTCATGAAATGTGCGTTGCGGATTGGATTATCACGGTTCGGGGCACGGGTCAAGATTTGACGCGCACGCCTGGTTCGGATAAAAAAACCGCGTTCCTTCACATCGGGCTTCGGGGCGTCGCTTCACCGCGGACGTCCTTTCGCCCGAAACCACAAATCCCTCTTACGTCGTATACGTGCGACCGCCGAGGGAGAGGAGAACGGACTATGGGTATTCCGGTAAACAGGTTGCCTCACGACGACATCCATCCTTTTTTGCACGCCCTGGGCAAAGCCGGGTGCGACGACCGGATGGTCGAGCAAATCAAGAGCGAGGAGAAAGATGCCCTGTTCGTGGTCGCGAGCTTCTTGCTCCGCAAGAGGCGCTATATCACCCCTCCGGCCGAACAGATCGCGTTCATCCGCGAAATGAAGAGGTTGATGGGGTGGCCGATTTCCGAGGACTCGTTGCGTGCGGCCACCAAGATGGCCATCGTGTACGATCCTTGTGATTTGAGGCGTGTACCGGTCTTGGTGCCAACTTTCTTTCGACGTGGCGAAGGCCAAGGCGATGCGGACCAGGACAAACACGCCTGCATGCGGCAACATTTTTTTCACGCTCTCATCCACAGTAGATTGTTATGGCCTTGGTTCGACCAGATTGGTGTCCAGGTGAACGACGAGGAGTTCAATGACTACTTCGTCAAAACCCAATTCGGCTATTGGGACTATTCCTTGGCCTGGTATTTCATGGATCTGACTGCGCGTAAGGGTGTCGATCTGCACGACGTCACGGAGCATGAACGGCACGGGTTGTTGGCTTTGGCCGCGGCGGCCATGCATCCCATCTGGGTACTGGGCATGAACGGCGAAGACATCCCTTACGTGTGGGTGTACGGTACGCCTTTGGGCCTGGGACGTGCGGCGCGCGAACAGGCCTGTATCTACTGCGAGCACATGGGTCCGGTGATGCGCGTGTGGTTTAGACGGCGCGATGCGCGCAAACCCTATCCGGATTTCTGCGTGCCCAAAGTGGTCGATTGTCGACCCGTGGCGGAATGATTCCAAACCCCGACGAACTCGTCGGGGTGTTTTTTTTGTGCGATTGCGATGAGTTTGCTTAGGGGATAAAATGAAACCATAACCACAAAAAATTTTCGTGCATATGCGCAACAGCGAAACCAAAATAGGAATTCCCCAACCGCAAAAGAGGAAAACCGAATCGGACGAAGCCACTAAGGTGGGAATGGGCATACACACTGGTAACAGCCTAACAGAAGGCGAAGTTCGTGCCTTGGAGCGCATGCGGAGTCGCAAAAAGGACGAGACGCAGATTCTTACCCCCGATGAAGTGGGGGCGATCAGGAAGATGACCGGGATGGGTTCGCCGGACTCCAAAAAACGGCCAACTGTGGTTCAGCAGGATACGCCCGAGGTCGCGAGAATCAGGCGCGAATTGAAAAAGTTCGAGGAAGGCAGGCCCACCAAGATTGTGGATCGCGTGGATAAAGGTGCTTCATATCGAAGTCACCCCCACGTGCCATCGAAAGACGACACCCAATTGATTGATTTGGCTGAATTGCGAGCGGGGCTGAAGGGGAAAGGCAAAAAACAACCTTCAGAAAAAGAAAAACCCGGACTGTTGTCCAGGTTTCTGTCGTTATTCAAGTGATCCGCGTCACGCCTTGGCTTCGCGGTCTTTCTTTTGGTCCTTGCGCACCGTGATCCAGTGGTACAGGAAGAGCGGCAAACCGACTACGAAGAACGAGATGTCGCGCACCGCGTCGCGTTGGTTGCGGATGGCGCGTGCCTCCTCCTCGCTTACTTGGGTGTCTTCGCAGGACTTGAGGCGCATCTGATATTGTTCGTCGGTCTCCTTGAGGCCTGGGTCTTTGTAGATCGTCATGGCGCAGGAGGGCTGTTTGTATTCGTTCAGGTCAGCCTTGGGGAAGACCCAGGTTTTGAGGCCAAGGTTCACCAGGTCCGCGACCGAAAACACGACCATCAAAAGGCCGATGAGGGACACGAGATAAAAGTATACCGTCTTGATGATGGCGGCTTTATTCGAAGGAGGATTCATAGTTTCTTCGTTGGGTTCGTCGCGCAATAAATAAATAAAACCGACCACGAGCACTAGGCCTAGGCCCAGTATAAGGAGGAATATCATGGGCGATAAGGCGTCAAATGAGTTCATGATTAAAATCATAGCACGAGTTTGGACGGTGCCAAAATGGCTTGGGCTCCACCCTTGACATTTCCAGTGGAATGGGGTATCAAGGCTTGTGTTCGTTGGCCAAATTCAAGGAGGCAGTGTGATGGCGATTGCGTCATGTCCGGGTTGTGGGGCGACGTACGAAGTGAGTGGTCCCGGAGATTGCAAGTGCCAGTTGTGCGGCACGCGGTTTACGGTCAAAGCCGAACGGCGCGGCAGCGACAACGACAGCGCTTTCCGCGACGTGGGGTTGCCGGGTCTGGATTGGCTCGAAAGGCTCTTACGATAAGCTGGATTCTCCGGCTTTTTTTCTTAAACAAAAATCCCGACCGAGGTCGGGATTTTGGTCCGTGGTCCGGCGTCCTTGGTCCTGGTTTTCAAGACCAGGACTTCAGACTCAGGACCCAGGACCTTGGGCTATTCCTTAACTTCCAAACCTATGTTCTTGGCCGTGCCTTCGACCTGCCTCATGGCCGCTTCCACGGTCCGGCAGTTCAGGTCCGGCATTTTTCTTTCCGCGATTTCGCGGATTTGCTTGCGTGTGACTTTGCCCACCTTATCGGTCAACGGCTTGGGAGAGCCCTTTTGGATGCCGGCCGCTTTTTTGAGCATGTCGGCCACCGGGGTCACCCTGAGTACGAAGTCGTAGGTGCGATCTTCAAAGACCGTGATGATGCAGGGAACCACTTCGCCCATGCGGTCGCGTGTGGCGTCATTGAATTTTTTGCAGAATTCGGCGATGTTCAAACCCTGGGGACCCAAGGCCGTACCGACCGGAGGAGCCGGGTTGGCTTTGCCGCCTTCGATCTGCAGCTTGATATAAGTTTTGACCTTTTTGGCCATATTGTTTGTCCGTCATGCCGAACTTGATTCGGCATCTTCGGCTTATCGTTTAGAGACGCGAATCCCATCGAGATCCTGAAACAAGTTCAGGATGACCGTGTGAAAACGTGTCGGAAAAGCTTTTTAATTGCGTCGTTGACGCAGGCGCACCGGGCGAGAAGCTATTATGTCGCGGGTAAACGCGACCGCCGGGTACGCAACGTCCACGAGGGGGTCGGGACCGGTCCGTGGTCCGGCGTCCTTGGTCCTGGTTTTTTTAACAAACCAGGACGCCGGACCTATGACCCAGGACCTTGAGTATGTCTATATCTTTTTAACCTGTGTAAAGTCCAATTCGAGCGGGGTTTCGCGGCCGAACATGCTGACCAGAATTTTGACCTTACCGCGCGCGCCGTCGACTTCGATGACTTTGCCCTCGAAGCCTTTGAACGGACCTTCGCCGATTTTTACCGGCATGCCCACTTGGATATCGATGGTGTAGGCCGGCTCTTCGTGCGTGCCTACGCGTTTCATGATGTAGCTGACTTCTTCTTCCGAAAGGGGAGAGGGCGTGGTGCCCGTGCCGATGAAACCGGTTACGTTGGGCGTGTTGCGCACTACGTACCAAGAATCGTCCGTCACCACCATCTCAACCAGCACGTAGCCCGGATATATCTTTTCTTCAACCATCTTGCGTTTGCCGTTTTTGATCTTGATCTTCTTTTCGATGGGCACCATGACGTTGAAGATCTTATCCTGCATGTGCAGCGACTCTATGCGGCGTTGGAGGTTTTCCGCCACGTTCTCTTCGTATCCGGAGTAGGTGTGGATGGCGAACCAGCGCTTGCCTAGGTCTAAAGTTTGTTTAGGCATAGGTGTTGGTTTTAGAAGTTCGGGGTTTCCGATTGGCCATCTTGGTTAGGGGCCACGTTTGTGAAATCAACGGTGGGTTGGGCAGTATTGGGCGCGGTTTGCGCATCGACCTGCACCTGGTTCAAATCTACGGTCGTGGGCACAGTTTGCTCCGCGGCAGCCGGGGCCGAGGAGGTCTTGTTGGCCAAACTGGCGGAGACCACGCGTCCCAAGCCTACGTCCAAAGCCCCAAAAAACAGGGCAATGGCCAAGCTCGTGCCGATGACCAGTATGGAATAACGGGTGGTCTGGTCTTTTGAGGGCCAGGTAACCTTGCCCAATTCGTTCTTTGACGAGCGGAAATAGTCGACTGTCGCGTTAATGATGTTCATAATAAATTCCTTTTTAAAAAGCCCCTTCCCGAGGCGCTTTGAGAATAACACGATTAACCGTTTTTGGCAAGATTGGGCGGAAAAGACCGAAAAATGTCTCATATGGGGCATTTGGGGGTTATCCTATATATGTCCATGGCTGTGGTGCAAGGTACGAATCGTCGCAGCGTCGCACAGCCTGCCCCGAGTATATCGAGGGATCCCGCGTCGCAGGGAGGGGAGATTCTACCCCTGCCCCTCCTTTGCTAAAGGAGGGGTTCCACTTTAACCTTCGACAATTGGTCCTCAGCGTTATTCACCAACTTCCCCTCATGCCGGATTCCGGGCTCCGAGCTTTTCCTCGGACTTTCGGACTTCTTCTGACCATCGGACGTACACCGTACTTAGTACTTTTGCCCCAGTCCCCAGCTATCCATTTCGACAAACTTTTCTGTAATGCATATACTGTTGTGGATATCATCCCGTGTCTGGGATGCACAACTTTTATGCCTTTCAAACTTTTGTTCTCGCCGGGGAAAATTGGCAAACTCAAGACCAAGAACCGTTTGGTCATGCCTCCCATGGTGCGCAATTATGCGGATGAAAACGGTTTGGCCACCAAACGCTACGTGGAACATATCGCCAGGATAGCCAAAGGCGGTGTGGGCGCCATGATTCTTGAGGCGGCTTACGTTTCACCGGAAGGCAAAGGTTTCACCAATCAGCTTGGTATCCATAGCGACGCGTGCGTCAACAGCTTGCGCAAATTGGCAAAGGCAGCGCATGACCATAAGGCCGTGATCGGCGTGCAGCTGTACCACGCCGGACGCCAGACCAATCCCGCGGTCACGGGCAAACAACCCGTGGCGCCGTCGCCGCTTCAGGATCCGACCGAACCAGAAGCGCCGCGCGAACTTAAAACCGAAGAAATCAAAAAACTGATCAAGGCATTTGGAGCCGCGGCCGCGCGCGCAAAAAAGGCGGGTTTGGATTTTATTGAGATACACGGCGCACACGGATATTTGATCACGCAATTCCTTTCGGCCTACACCAACCAACGCAAGGACGATTGGGGCGGTACACCGGACAAGCGTTTTATGTTCCTCCAGGAAGTCTACAAAACGGTGCGCGTCGCAGTGGGTCCGGATTTTCCGGTGATCGTGAGACTTTCTGGCGACGAATGGATCGAAGGCGGCATCACCATCAAAGATACGGTGTCCACGGCCAAGCGTTTGGAGAAGTTGGGCGCGGATGGACTGCATATCACGTCCGGCAATTACGCGACCTATGCTCAAGGCAAGATGATTCCGCCCATGGCCATAGAGGACGGCGTTTTGGTGCCGCTCGCTGCTGAGGTCAAGAAAGCCGTGAAGATTCCGGTCATGGCCGTGGCTAAAATTCGCACTCCGGAGTTGGCAGAAAAAATATTGAAATCAAAAGCCGCGGATTACGTGGTCATCGGACGTTCGCTGTTGGCGGATCCGGATTGGCCGAACAAAGCCAAAGCCGGCAAGCAGAAAGAAATCATGCATTGCGTGGCCTGCAATCAGGGTTGTATCGCGCGCTTATTCGCGCAGCAGGATGTGAGGTGCACGGTCAACGCGCAATGCGGACGTGAAGAGATGTTCGCCAAACCCGTGGAGGCCAAAAAGAACGTGCTGGTGATCGGTGGAGGACCGGCGGGACTGAGCGCTGCCAAAACCGCGGCCCAACGTGGTCATAGCGTGACTTTGGTGGAGAGGGAGGATGAACTGGGCGGACAATTGCACGCAGCCTCATTGGCACCGTATCGTCAGGAATGGGAGATGATGCGCAAAGAGATGATTCGCGACGTCAAAAAATTGAAAGTCAAAATCCAGACCGGCCACGCATTCACGTTCGACGATTTGAAATCTGGAAAATACGATGCGGCCATCGTGGCCGTGGGCTCAGTAGCCATGCGTCCGCACATCAATGGTGCCGAAGGCTCCAATGTGGTGATCGCCCGCGATTTGTTTGAGGGTAAGGCTGAAGCAAAAGGCACGATCGTGGTCGTGGGCGGAGGTTGTTTGGGTGCGCAGACTGCGGAATGGCTGGCCACGAAAGGTCATGCCGTGACCATGGTGGAACTCACGGACAATGTAGCGCTCGAATCTCCGATCGACGAACGCATGTTGCTTTTGGGTCGGTTGGAAAAACTCGGCGTGAAATCGCTGACGCATACCAAAGTTTTGGATATCAGGGCAGAAGGCGTACGCGTGAAAAAACCGGACAACCAGGTGACCGTCTTGCCCGCTGAAACCGTAGTCATGTGCGTGGGCGCCATACCCAACGAAACCTTGGCCGCCAAAATGCGGTACATGATGAAGAACGTTAAGACGGTTGGCGATGCGGTCAAACCGCGCCGCATCACGGACGCCATATCCGAAGGGGCGTTGGCCGCGTTGGAGATATAAAAAAGAGGTTTTCCAAACCCCCTTGATAAGGGGGTTTTCTATATTTTTTAAAATAGCATTCGTCTTTTCGTAACCGAAAAGTAACCCCCGCCTGGCCACGGCTGTGGACGGGCAGAAAAAAGGCTTCGGGGGTCAGTTATGGCCATGGACATTGGGGTTTGGGAAAAACAATCAAGATCCTGAAACAAGTTCAGGATGACCGAAGGGACAAGGGAGAGACGCAAAATCTTGCGTCTCTAGGTGGAGGTTTTATATTGTTGACCCATTAAAGAGACGCCATCCGATGGCGTCTCTACGGGGAATGCTTTTCTGTCAGGCCACGCGTTTAGCGTCGTAGACTTTTCCGTTTTCTATTTCGAGGCGCCAGATGGCGGATTTGGGCATGTCGAAGGCGTGGATGTCCGTGAACGGTTGTCCGATTTCGCGCATGATGTAAGCCACGAACGGTTCTCTGTGGCCCACGAAGAGCAGGTTTTTTTCCGGGAATTTTCTTTGCGTCTCTAAGATTGTGGCTTTGACGCGGTCCGCGAGGTCATCCAGTTTTTCCTTCCAGGGGATGCGCATGGGTTTGGCGTAATATCCCGAATCGTGGATCAGGTGGTCGTAATTCTGGCCTTCCCACTCGTCTGTCTGCCAATCGCGCAATCGTACATCCTCGTAGAATTTATCCAAGCCCAAAATATTGCCAGCGATGCGGGCTGAGTCTTTGGCTCGTTGGTTGGGGGAGCGGATGATGGCGAAAATTTCTGGCTTGGTTTTGGCCAAGGCGTGCACCGAGTTTACGATTTGCTTGCGGCCCTTATCAGATAACGGAAAACCCGGCAGATTGCCGTACCACACGCTATGCGGATTCTCCACGTCACCGTGGCGCAAAAAATAACACACCGCCATGTCTGGATTTTACCATAAAAATCGTTTGGGCATGGTTGACAAACCCCGAGAAACGTGGTAAATAAAAATAAATCATATGAATCGTCACGCCTATTCCGGCTACCAAGCCGCTGCTAAGTTGCAGATTGTAACTGCTCCGCGTTTTTCGTATCCCCAGGCGTGCGTGCCATCCAAGAACTGATTGAAAGATCTTGGATATCGAGCCGGCCCGGGGATGATCCCGGGCTTTTTGTCTCTCTAGACACTCCAAGTTTGAGTGTCGAAGCTCTTTTGAAATTGCAGACGTGGAAAGAAGGAGAACCGGATGCGACCAACGACCACTTACACCATGGTTCAGGCCACGCGCGACATGTCCATCATGTTCATCAGCGCCACGTACGCCCCGTTCCTCAAACAAATCGGTTTGAGCAATCCGCAAATCACGATCGTGAACTGGTCGTTTGCCGTGCTCATGTTGCTCTCGCAGGTGCCCACCGGAGTGTTCGCCGACAAGTTTGGTCGCGCGCTGTCCGTCAAACTGGGATTGCTCATTTTGTTCCTCGGGCATTTCGCGTATTTCTTCGCGCGCGGCTTTTGGTCCGCGCTGGTCATCGAAGGCTTGGTCGGTGTGGGTTTTGCTTTCGTGCGCGGCGCTGACGAGGCTTGGCTCGCGTCTTGGCTCAACACCAAGAAGGACGGATCCGGAAAATTCGAAGCTTCGTTCGGCACGGCCAACACCGTCGGTTTCACGGCCTGTTTGTTGTCTGGGTCTTTGGGCGCGATCATCGGGGCCAAGGACTTGCGCTTGCCGTGGCTGGCCTGCGGCTTCACGGGCATCCTGTCTTTCGCGCTGGCCGTCGCGTTCATGCGCGAGCCTCCGCTACAAACGCCCAAGTCCGATGCGGATTCTGGTTCGAGCGGATCCAATCCGTCGTCCGGGGATTTGGCAAACCGGAGTTGGCGCCTGTTGTGCGGTTCCTACGACCTAAAATGGTGCGTGACCGCCATCTGCGTTCTGGCCTTCGTCATGCCGTTCTTCCACTATTGGCCGCTCGTGTATCGGGATCACGCGGATGCGTTCGGCATGGCCGGACTGTGGTTCATCGTGTACGGACCCAAGGTGGTTGGTGCGTTCGCCATGCGTCTGTGGAGCAAAAAACTCTCGAACGGCAAAGGCATCCTGGCAGTGTGCGCGGCCTTGGCTTCCACGGGCATCGGCCTGTTTGTGGCCGGCCGGTCTTTGGCGCTCGGCGCGTTGCTCGCCGGGACTTTGGCCATGGAATTTGCGTTGGGATTTTTCCAACCCCTGGTTTCCGCGTTCGTGCAGAAGCGGGTAGGGGAGGAATATCGCGCGACCTACGGATCCTTGCAGGCACTCATCACCGGAATCTGGTCCACGGTCGTGATGATAGGTATCGTCGGGGCTTTGGCCCTGCGTCCGGACAACAACGCCTCGATCCTGCGGTTGTGGCGCGAGATGGGCTTGCTCATGCTCGTGGCCACGGTACCCATCCTCTTGTTCCGTCCCAAAGGCAAAAAGACGGAGCCCGTGGTCCAGGTCGCGCCCGCGACACAGGATATGTGAGACTCGGAGATCCTC
>CAZRYH010000001.1:161761-229267 GCA_964604275.1 uncultured Gammaproteobacteria bacterium | reverse complement strand
GCCCGTGGTCCAGGTCGCGCCCGCGACACAGGATATGTGAGACTCGGAGATCCTCTTACGCTAGGGGAAATCCCCCCAGCCCCCTTTGGCAAGGGGGTGTTTTTTTATAGTCAACAAAAGGGGAGAATCCCAAAGCCCAGACGGAAACCCCCTTCGTTTCTACCTTTGACAAGGGGGGGGGCTATACCTTTAACCGGTTAACAAGTCTCCCTTGCCAAAGGGAGATTTAGAGAGATTTCCGTGGGCACGGAGCCTCTGGTAGAGACGCCATCGGATGGCGTCTCCGTTGATGGGTTACAACATCAAAACGTACGTCGGGTGTCGGCCGGGTAGAGACGCAAGATTTTGCGTCTCTACGTTGATGGGTTTTGACGTCCGTTTTTTGTAAATTTTTAAACAACACCCCTTGTTAAAGGGGTTGGGGGATTTCCCGTCGGGGCGCGATCCGTTTTTTGGTTCGAACAGAGACGCCATCCGATGGCGTCTCTACCGGATAGGTGAATAACAACAAAACGCTGGGGAGAGACGCAAGATTTTGCGTCTCTACGGGGAATTTAACCGGCATGTCCGTTGATGTGGTATAATCTGGTAAACATAAAAACCATGCTTATGAAATTTTTTAGATATTTTTCGGCCGTGGCCTTGGCCATGTCTTTAGCTTTGCCCGCAGCTGCCGCGACGGGTCCGTGGAGTTGGGAGGATATTTCTTCTAAAATCCCTGCTAAACGCGACGGTTGGCGCATAACGGCCGTGGGACATTTTGGCTTGGATTGGTATTTCACCAACGGCAAAGAACTGGCCTCCAACGGTAAGGTTTGGAAGTTATGGCCTGATGGTAAGGTGACCGAGGTTACCGGTTCGCTCAAAAAGGCGGGTCTGACCCGTGTGGATAGTATCGTGTCGCGCGCCACCAGCATCGCGTACCTGCAAAAGGGTACGGCCGGTTCGGTCAAATCCGCGTCATGGAACGGCACGGATATTTCGGATCAGGGATATGAGGACGACAAATTGGCCGGCGCGGATGAACAGCTCTGGAATGGCATCGCGGACATCAAACTCATGGTTGGTGAAAAGGATAACGGTATCGTGGTGGGCAATACAGAAACCGGCGGACCGGTGAATGTTTTCCGTTACGTTCTCAACGGCCAGGTGAATGACATTTCTGACCAGTTGGCCGTCGTGCCAAACACGGTGTGGAACGATGCCATGGCCGCCTGGAACGGCGCGTCATGGATGATCGTAGCCAACCACGACCTCATCCGTTTCGACGGTGAAAAGTTGGAATACTACGGACGTACGCGCGACAAGTTCACGAGCATCACGGCCATGACCGACGGGACTTACCTGTTGGGCGGCGGCACTACGGATAAAACCACCAAGGCCAAGCTCGTGCGCGTCACGGAACAATTGCCCCTGACCACTGCGACCACCGGCACCATCGAATCCGCCCCGGTCCCGACCGTGGAAACCGCACCTGCCGCTCCCGTGGTCACCACTTTCCTGTGGTCCACCAAGCCCATGAACATGACCCAGGGCAAACGCCTGCTGACTTCGGCCGTGGACGGTTCTTACGGTGTGACCGCGACCAATGCCAATGGCGTGAAGAAGCTTGAGCTGTTGGTGAACGGCGAGGTCAAAAACACCTGCGTGGCCGAAGGCAAGAAACAGATCTACTGCCGCATCGCGCTCAAAGCCAGCGACTATCCCAAAGCCACCAAATTGGATGTGATGGCCCGCGCCACGGACGCCAACGATCAGGTCTCGGAAGGTGCCAACGAGACGTACTGGACGGAGTGAGGAAGGAGAGTAGCCGTCGCGTTTATGTCTGAAAACCGCCCCTCTCAAGAAGAAAGAGAGGGGTTTTGTTTTTACTAAGAATTAAACAACAATATGGCGAACTTATTTTGGAAAAAAAACAATAAAACGATAAGTCTTTTGTCTACACCATTTCAAACTGAAGAGGAGTTCGAGAGGACGATTTTTCAAACACCGGAAATACTCACTGACATCTTCTTGATTCAAAGGCAAATAAGAGGTGGTAATAAACCTGGAATACCAGATATTATCGGTATAGATAATGATGGAAATGTATGTATTGTAGAACTAAAAAATGTGACGGTTGATTCTACGATTATACCTCAGGTTTTGGAATATGCTTTTTGGGCGGAAAAAAATCCGGATTCAATAAAAAATTTATGGATGGAATGTAAAAATAAACCGGATGATTTAGAAGTGAGTTGGGAAGACTATAGAATTAAAATAATTATAATTGCCCCAAATATTCTAAGGTCAACTTTGGATATTGCCACTAAAATTAATTATCCAGTGGACTTAATTGAAGTGAAAAGATGGGTCGACGGCAAGAGCCATTTATTATTGGTTAATAAATTGGAACAAGAAAAAAGATTTAAAACCTCACCTGTTAGCGGTTTGGTGGAATATGATTTGGATTTTTATAAGATGCAATACAACAAAAAGAGCGCGGTAGAGTTTTGGAATTATGTGAAGGAAGTAGAGGGGATAATTGCAAAAAATAATTGGGCACTAGAGACAAAGTTTAATAAGCATTATTGTGGTTTTAAAGCGGGTTTCTTTAATGCTTTTGGTATTAAATGGATGGGGACAAAGACTTTTGCGTTTATGGTCAAAATGCCAGAAGTTCAGGCGAAGAAATTTCATGTAAAAATGACGAAATACGAAAGTTTATGGAAGGAAGCGGTTTATTATATAGAACCCGGTAAAACCAAAGCAAAGGATTTTATTCCACTATTTAAAATGGCATACAATCGTCTGTCAGGCGATTGAAGAATGCGGTGAAATTTATGACAACCTACGATTGGTACTCGCAATTGATCAAACCCTCCTGGGCTCCGCCGTCCTGGCTTTTCGGGCCGGTTTGGACCGTGCTGTACATCATCATAATCGTCACCTTCGGATACGTGGCCTGGCTGACGTACAAGCGCAAACTCAAACCCATGGATTTGCTGCCCTTCCTTTTGAACGTCGTTGCCAACGTATTGTTTACGCCCATCCAGTTCGGCCTCAAGAACAACCTTTTGGCGTCCGTGGACATCTTGGCCGTGCTCGTGACTCTGGTTTGGGCCATGTATTCGGTGTGGAACAAAAAGAATCTGCGTTGGGTCGCTTTAGCCAATATCCCGTACTTGCTCTGGGTGTGTTTCGCGACCGTCTTGCAACTTACGGTTACTTGGTTGAATTTATAAAATCATCCTTCATAAGGCCACAAAGGGTTGACAAAACCCCATATTTTTGATATCAAAATTGCGCTCTCCGATAAAAAGAATTCCCTTCAAAGGCGCAAAGATGGTACGAAAAAACGCAAAAGCGACCGCCAAAAAGACTCGCAAGGCCAATGTCCGTGGGGCCAAAAAGGCCGTCAGGTCCGTCTCTAGCAAAACCGTGGTCGCCGCGACCCGTCCGTCTTACACGGATATCGTGAATACCCATAAGGACGCGCTCAATCGGGCCGGAAGCCTGAAGTCCGCTCTGGACGTGGCGCGTTTGCTCGACGCCCAGATTTTCGCCATCCCTTCTGAAAAGGTTTACGGTTTTCCGGAGCAGCGCGAGCGTGTCTTCAATACGCTTTGCGCCATCTTGGTGCGTGCAGGACTCCAACCTTTGCCGTTGGAAGATGGTTTGGTGCGGGCGTTCTTGCCTGCGCCCCCAAAACGGGAAGACCAGGAGTTCGCGAAGAAATTCGTGGACCACATCAAGCGCGTGTGCGCGACGCGTCTGGGCGATGCGGCGGAACTGTTGCCCTTGGCCAAGGCCCTGGGTGCTTTCAACTGCACCTCGCCGTACGGCAAACTGGAACCCAAAAACATCACCTGCCTCATCAATTCGTTGCTGTTGTCCAAGGGGCTGGAACCCGTGTTCCCGGATTACACCGAGATGCGGATCGAGACTGCCGGGGAAAGGGCGGCGCCAACGCGCCCCGTACGCATCGTGGTGGTGGACGACAACATTTGCGATTTGCTCAAGACGGCTCTGGCGCTGGTGGGGTGGACGCAGGTGGAAACCGCGCCTTACCGCGTACAACGGCCGGACGATTCGATTCCCAACACTCCGGAGAACAAGTCCACCATGCTCCGCAATATCGCGGAACAGGTCGTGTCCCTCCAGCCGGACGTGGTGCTCATGGACCAAGGTCTGTGCCAGCACTTTGGAGGCCACGAGTTGGTGCCTGAAATCAGGCGACTGTTGCCTCAGGTGCGTTTCGTGGCCAATACTGGTGGCACGCCGGATCAGCTCAATGCCGTGGGCGCCAGGGGTAACTGCTCCAAAGGCCAAAGTCTACGCGATGTAGAAGCGGCCGTCTTGTCCTGCTGTTAGTTTTTCTTGACCGCTGTTTAGGCGGTTTTTTGTTACAAAAACGCCCTGTTAAAGGGCGAGTTTTGGTGGGTGCGTTATTTTTTTTCTTTTGCCACGTAACCCAAAGCAAACATCGCAAACAATTGTCGTTTCGGAATTTTTTTACGACCAATTATTTTTTCAAATTCATCATTCTCAGAAAAGGTTTTATCGTCAATGTTTTTCGAAATCAGGTCTTTGATTGCCTCTATTAAGCCGTCTGGTTTGAGAAAAGGTCCGTAATCTTTATGTTCGACATGCATTTTCTGTAATTGTTGGTGATTGGCGATTTTATCTTTGAATGCATTTTTAAATTCTACGCTAAATTTTTCCCCATCTTGGTCATTTTCTACGATATTAGAAATTTTATCGAATGACGTTTCATCGATGATTATCGGTTTGTAGGCTTTTCCAGAACCAACGAAGGCGCAAGCGTACCATTTTTTACCGGGAACGGCAGTTTTGTCGTGAGGATTGAAGTTGACCAAGGCGACGGTCATGTTTCCAGTCTTGAAAGGGTGCCGTCGATACTTTGAATCGGATTTTTTTCCAGGGGGGTTGTTCAATTCTTTGATTTGAAAATCGTTTAAATTTTCTATGGTTTCAAAAATGGGATTCTTCAATTTGGGTAAATCAAAAGCTACACGTATTTCTTTGGCTATTGCGGCGCTCATGTGCGGACAAACCGCGTTTCCGATTTGACGCCATTTGACGCTCTCGCTTCCAAAATATTGATAGGTGATTGGGAAACCCATTAAAGATGAGGCTTCTCGAATTGTTGGCAGGCGATATTCTCCGTCGCCAGTTCTTCCGGTTTCTGATTTGTACAAAATCGCCTCACGAGTGCTCGCAGACCGTGTGGCCATTATGGTCCTGCTGGGACGTTTTTCATCTTCCGGGAACGACATTTTACCCATGAACGGATGGTCGATTTTTGCCCGTTTGGCGGCCTGCCATTCAACCTCATAGACACCCGTGTCGTAGAAGTGGTCGGTGATTTGGAACAGTGGCAATTGGAGATTGGGATAGTTCGGGTCGGCGCAAAGACGGTTGCTGAATTCGCTGTTGGGCGGTGGCAATTTGCTTTTAATATCTGCCAACGCTACATGAAATTCATGTGTTTTCTTTGGAGCTAAAAATTTGCCTTTTTCTGGACCGTTTAATATTTCGCCACAAACAAAACGTTCGCGTTTTTGAGGGGAGCCGTAATCCGCAGCACAAAGTATTCCACCATTCTCATCGTGGGCGGCACGCAAAGCGATATCGGTCGGTTTCTTTTTGATTGATTCGGCGAAAGCTTTAAGACCAAGGTCGTTAAAAGTGTATTCTTTTTTTACGAAATTCTTAGAATTCGGTACGTTTTCCATGTACCAAATTTTTAGTACCGAATCCTTTTTGTGTTTTTTATAAGCAACTATTCGCAGGTAAGTTTCAATAAGTCTTATGCCCAAAGTTTTGTCGGCTTTTCCGGCGTTGTTAGACATGGAAAACGAGACACACGGTGGGCTGCCGACGATGATTTCCGTATCCGGAATGTTTTTGTCAATGAAATCTGTTTTGCACTTTTCGAAAATTAAAATATCCACCGGTTCGTCTTGCAAGCCGTGGTTTAGGTTGTGAGTCTTAACAGCCGGTGCCCAATTATCAATACCCTGGATTACATTAATACCGTATTGTCTAAAACCCTCGGACCATCCTCCGGCTCCACAAAAGAAATCGACCGCTGTAATTTTTTTCATATACATTTATCCACAAGAAGTGCTATGGTATAACATATGATAACATCAGTGCTAGAGTCGATCAAATTAGTTTAAAATGCATTATTTATGCCTGTATTTGCTACTTTGAGGGAATTGGAGGAAATCCACGCTCCTAAATTTTTATCTTTATCTATAAGAGATAGAAATATATTAAGGAGTCCCACAATAAAAGCCAAGCGTAGGGATCGTATCGCTGAGGCGATTGGTTGGCCCATAGGGGATTCCCAAGACTCTAAACTTTGGCAAGAGGTCTGGCAATCAGGAGATTTTTCCGTGAGACTTGGCAAGCCTGGCAAGGAGGCTGCACCGGATTACGCGAAACCGAATCCGAACGATATGTTGCCAGCAATTTTTCAAGATAATAAAAAAATTAACAGGAACGCCAGTTTCAGTGATATTTTTCATGAACTGTTATTAATATATACCGATGGTGACAGGGTGACATTGGAATTGCTCGGTTGTATTTTTTTTCGCGACGCTTTTTTGTTGGACCACCAATCAATCGCGGAAAAAAAGTGGCGTTATTTCCCACCAGAAGATGTGTTGAAAGCAATTGAGGACAGGAGGGGCTCGATATACGGCGTGCCCCCGGAAGCATTCATTCAATATGTTGATGCCTTAGCCTTGAACGAAGATGTTAAGTATCTTCCGAGAATGGAAAAAAAACAAAACATTGGAGGGAGGAACACTTTGCTCTCATGTGTGCATATGATAATTGCATTGCTAGGTGGGTACGAAAAATTTTTAGATTTCATTTCGCCTTTAATAATGAGGAATGTTTCTCCCGTTTCACAAAAAAAAGCCTTTGAAACATTGAATCTATTGTCTGAATAGGCAAACGAACGTGCTAAGCTTTCTTAATTATGCCCTCCCTCACATCTCTCCCAACTTGCCTGGTGCTCGATAAGTTTTTGAACGAACGCGTGGAGCATCCGGAGCGCGCCAAGGCTTTGGACGCCAAGATCAAAAAGACCTTCGAGAAAAAAGTGGCGCTCATGGTTTTGGACATGTCCGGTTTTTCGCGGCTCGTGCAGCGCTACGGCATCATCCATTACCTGGCCATGATCCGCAGGATGCGCCGCGTGGTGGCTCCGGCCATAAAATCCAACAAGGGTATGGTCATCAAGTTTGAGGCGGACAATGCGTTCGCCGTGTTTCCAAAACCAGACAATGCGGTGCGGGCGGCCAAGGATATCCTGCATGACATCGAAGTCGCGAACTTGGCCACCCCGGACGAAAGCGACATCTATGTGTGCATGGGAATCGGGTATGGCACCACGCTTTTGGCGTGCGACGACATGTATGGCAACGAGATGAACCTGGCGGCCAAATTGGGCGAAGATACAGCGGAAAAAGGCGAGGTTTTGCTGACTGAGGCCGCGGCCAAGGGATGTGCCAAGGGCAAATTCAACTTTAAGATGTTCCCCTTGACTGTAAGTGGGGTGAACATGAAAGCGTACAAACTTACCTAAGCAGGTCGGCGACGTGGCGGCGGGGGAACGTTCACGTTATCCCCATTTTTTGATATCATGGGGACATATAACGTCCCATTTTATGAAATTCAGAAACATTCTGTCCGTGGCCATTGCCACCGTAGTTTTGACGTGGGGTGCACAAGCACAGGCCGCGGAATTCAAGGCCGGCGATTTCATATCGTTTTTACGCGGCGCCACTTCCACGGGCGACGTGTACGCGGCCGGCCAAAGCGTGTCCGTGGAACGTAACGTGCAAGGCGACGTGATGGTGGCCGGCATGAACATAAGGGTAAACGGTGAAGTCACGGGCAATGTGATGGCCGCAGGATCCAATGTGGACGTGCTGGGTCGCGTAGGCCATGCGGTGCGCGCGGCTGGCAGCCGGGTGAGCGTTGACGCGATTGTTGAGGGTGACGCGCTGTTGGGTGGCGCCATGATTTATGTGCCGCAAGGCGCGGTCATCAGCGGTGATCTTTATGTAGGCGCGGGTACGGCCGTGATAGACGGTACGGTCAAGGGCAACGTCAAAGTGGGTGGCGGGCAAATTTCCATCAACGGCGACATCGGCGGGAACGTGGACGCCACGGCTGACGATTTGACCTTGGGCGAGAACGCCAAAGTCGGCGGCAAACTCAAATATTCTTCGCCCAAACCCGCGCGCATCGCCTCCACGAGCACAGTGGCCGGTGGTTTGGATTACACCGAGGTTAAAAAGCCGGTCGTGGAAAACCAAGCAAAGTCCATGACGAGTGGGCAAAAAGCCGCGGCCATTTTGATGGGTTTTCTAATCGGCTTCGTGCTTTGGTTGGTGGCGTCTTTGGTGGCCTTGTGGCTGTTCCGGGACAGGGTCACGACAGCATCCAATGCCATGCTCAACGATTTCGGCAGAAATTTGGGTTGGGGTTTCATCTGGTTGGTGGTGGTGCCAGTGGCTTGCATCGTACTACTCATGACGGTCATCGGGGCCGTGGTCGGCATAATCTTGGGAGTTGTCTACGCTGTGACGATTTTGGCGGCCAAGGTGGTGACGGGCATGGCTTTGGGATTGTGGCTCATGCGCAAATTGAACAAGGACGATAAGCGTATTATGGATTGGAAGGCAGTGGTATTGGGAGTTTTGGTGCTCCAAGCCGTTATGCTCATTCCGATTGTGGGTTGGATTGGTTCTTTCATCTTGTTCCTGGTGGCTTTGGGAGCGGTCGTGAGTTTGGCCAAGCCTTTGGTCAAGTAGTTGTTTAATATTCATTTAACTGCAAGCGTATGAAGACATTGACGTGCGCTGAGTTGGGTACGCCTACGTGCACCCATGAATTCAAGGTGAATTCATACGAGGAATTGGTGGGGCAGATAAAGGATCATGTGGCTTCGGATCCTATACATGAGCCGGAACGCGTGGCCATGGCCAAAGCCGGTCCGGATAAAATGGCTGAGTGGGACGCCAAATGGCGCGCCGTATACGATGCCAAGCCGGACGAGGCCATGTGAGAGGAAAACCCCGAAACATCGGGGTTTTCTTTTTATGCGCCTGACAGCTGGCACGGGTTGTCTGGCGTATTTAAAATGGGCGCTTGGTGTTTTTTACCAAGCCCCAGGGGGGATTAATGCAGACCGTGGAACATTCGTACCTTGGAAAAATCGTCAAACGTACGATTTTGGACAACGGCCTTCAGGTCGTGAGCGTGGATACGGGATCCAAGGTGACGCGGGTTCAGTTGATGGTGCGCGTGGGATGGTGGCACGACGGCCGACATCCTGGTTTGGCAAATTACATGGAGCACGTGGCTAATAGCGGACAGGGTACGGACTTTCGCCATTCATTGCTCAAGCCTTTGTTGTACGAGGGCGCGCAAGCCGGCTCTGAAACTGCCGCCACGTGGACCAGGTTCAACGTAGAAGGGCCTTCGACACTGGCGCGCCGCATGGCGGTATGCCTGCTCGGGATGGCATTCAAGCCAGTGCTTTTGCCGAGCGCGTTGGAGAGCGAACTCCGATTGGTGCTGCAGGACATCCGCGACACGGAAGCGGGCATGGCTTTTTCCAAGACCATGCGCAAGGCCATGTTTCCGCATGAGCCCAGGTTGACCAACGGCAAGGGGACATGCGAATCCGTGTTGGCCATCGACCAAAAGAAACTGTCCGATTTCCATGCCCGTTCATATGTGGCCGCCAACTCGGCCTTGATCGCCGCGGGCGTCGATTGCCATGACATGTTGGTGGACACGGCCGAAAGATTCGCTCTGCCTAAGTGCGAACCCGTGCGCGAAAGCACGGACGCCAGGCCGGTCGTGTCGCAGATATGGCTGCACGAGGGTCGTGTCGCAGAACGCGTGGTCGCATATTACGGCGGACTCCATTCGCTTGACCACGAACCGCATCTGGTGCGTGCGCTCAGGCTTTTGGACGATTCCATGTTGGGCACGCTCCAAAGACGTCTGCGCATGCACGAACGTCTGACCCAGCGCATGTCTGCGCGGCACCATCGACACCCTCAGCTCATAGAGATCGGCGCATACACTCAACGTTCGTATTTCGAACGGGTCAAGGAAGCTATTTCCCAAGAGGCGGACCGTCTGATTCGGGGCGAAATAGACGAGCGCGCGTTTACCATGTTGGAGAGGCGCGCCCGCTTTGAGTGCGAGGTCGCGGGCGAGGTGTTGGACGCCGAGGAATGGACGCACGCACTGTCCCAGGCTTGGTACCACGATCGGTTCATTGACGATTACAAACTCTTAGCAGACGTGACACCGGCCTCGGTCAGTGAGATCGCCGGAAAATACCTGGGACGCAAGTCCCAGGGTTGTGTGTACGTCAGCAACTCCTAAACGCCGCTCGGCGTTTTTTTAAAAGACGCCCTCTCGGGCGTCCTTTTGATTTTGATGATTTTTTACACGTCTACATTGGCAGTTTTGGCGTGTGTTTGGATGAAGCGTTTGCGCGGCGCCACGTCTGAACCCATGAGGATGTCGAACGTCTCGTCGGCTTCGGCTGCATCCGCGATGGCCACGCGCTTCATGATGCGCGTGGACGGATCCATGGTGGTTTCCCAGAGCTGGTCGGGATTCATTTCGCCCAAACCTTTGTAGCGCGAGATTGAGATGCCGCCGATTTTGGTCGTGCCTTCTTCGGGTTCGCCTTCTGGTTCCTCGTCGCTCGTCGCATTTCCCGCGTCCGTGGCTGCCTTGGATTTTTTACCGTCATCTTTCTTTTTGCTGCGCTCTTCTTTGATCTTCAGGAGCTCGGCCACGGTCTTGTCTTTTTCTTCGTCCGAGAAAGCGTAGCGCACGTCTTTGCCCATCTGTACGCGGTACAACGGAGGTTGGGCGATGTAAATGTGGCCTTGCACGATGAGTTCGGTGAAGTAGCGGTAAAACAGGGTCAGCAACAACGTGCGGATGTGCGCGCCGTCCACGTCGGCATCGGTCATGATGACGATGCGATCGTAGCGGAGTTTGGCTAGGTCCATGGTGTCGCCGATGCCCGTGCCGAGCGCGATGATCAGGTTTTTTATTTCGTTGTTGGCGATCATCTTGTCCAAGCGCGCGCGTTCCACGTTCAAAATCTTTCCGCGCAAGGGGAGGATGGCTTGGGTGTCGCGATCGCGCCCTTGTTTGGCTGAGCCGCCTGCGGAATCGCCCTCCACGATGAAAAGTTCAGAAGCTTTGGGGTCTTTGCTGGCGCAGTCCGCGAGTTTGCCGGGCAAGGTCAAGCCTTCGAGTGCGCCTTTGCGGATCACGGTATCGCGGGCAGCGCGGGCAGCGGCGCGAGCGCGTTGGGCTAAAATGCATTTGCCCAAAATGGCCTCGGCATCGCGCGGATGCTCCTCCAGGAAGGTCGCCAACGCATCGCCCATCACGGTCTCGGTCGCGCCGCGCACTTCCGGATTGCCGAGCTTGGCCTTGGTTTGGCCTTCGAACTGTGGCTCGCGCACTTTGACCGAAATGACGGCCGTCAAACCTTCGCGTACGTCTTCGCCGCTAAGGTTCTCGTCTTTTTCTTTGATGAAACCTTTGGCGCGCGCGTAGTTGTTGAGAGCGCGGGTGAGCGCGGCGCGGAAGCCCATCACGTGCGTGCCGCCTTCTAGGTTGAAGATGTTGTTGGCAAAAGCGAACACCGTTTCCTTGTAGTCGTCCGTGTACTGCACGCTAACCTCGACGCTGACCCGGTCCAATTCGCGTTCCACGTAAAAAAGATTGTCGTGCTTGACCTGCTTGCTGTGGTTCAAATGCCGCACGTACGAAGCCACGCCGCCTTCGAAATAAAAACCGTACACCGCGGGTTTGGCTTTGATGCGCGCGTCAACGACCGTGACCTTTACGCCTTTGGACAAGTAGCATTGCTGGCGCAAGTGATCCAAAATGTATTTGAGATCAAATTCCGTGGTCGTGAAGATCGTGGGGTCGGGCTTGAAGGAGATGGTTGTGCCATGGCTGCGGCTCTTGCCGATTTCCTTGACCTTGTACTTGGGTTTGCCGCGTTCGTATTCCTGAACGAAAGTGCCGCCGTCGCGTTCCACGCGCGCCTCCAACCAATCGGACAGCGCGTTGACCACGGACACACCCACGCCGTGCAGACCGCCGGAAATTTTGTAACCGCTTTCCTCGCCGCCGAATTTGCCGCCCGCATGCAGTTTGGTGAGCACCAACTCCAAAGCCGAGACTTTGTATTGTTTATGGATGTCCACCGGGATGCCGCGTCCGTTGTCGTATACGGAAACAGTCTGGTCCGCGTTTAAAGTCAAAGTTATTTCATTGGCATGGCCGGCCATGACCTCGTCGAACGAGTTGTCCATGACTTCCCAAATAAGGTGATGCAAACCTTCGGGTCCGGTGGATCCGATGTACATGCCCGGACGCTTGCGCACCGGCTCAAGACCCTCCAAAACGGATATCTGTTCGGCGCTATAACCGCCGGATTTCTTGGCTTCTTTTGGCATATTTTGCCCAGAAATATTACCAGAAAAATGAGGCTGAAGATAGGGGGATGTCAAGGGGGAAGGGGGGATTAGGAATTACGAATTACGAATGACGAATTACGAGGGGAGGGCGTCGCCCTTTCCGATGCCCGCACCATCCGTCATTCTGAACGAGTCCGACGAAGTGAAGAATCTTGAGCGATTTGATTGCCGATTGACCAAACGGGAGCGCAGAGCGCGGAGCGGAGTCCGTCCGAATCGAACGGTAGGTCCCCACTGCGACTGCGCACTGCGACTTACCACAAACCACTAATCACTTACCATTTACCCTTTCCCCGACTGATGACATCGACTGGCTATACAACCAGGACGCCGGACCAAGGACCCGGGACCAGTCGTTCAGTTATCAAATCGCTCAAGATTCTTCACTCCGTTCAGAATGACGAGGGGAAAACATTCGTCGCACCGTCGCACGTCCCAACGTCCCAGGCTCGGGTTCCGTCCCCACTGCGACTGACCCGTCTCCCACTGACGACCGACGACAGTCGACTGACGACTTTATTACAGTCCTTTCACCCCAGGCATGATATACTGCTTAGGTATGGAAAATTACGAGGGGCGTGGTTTTACAGAGGGTGAATTGAAGGCCGCGAATTGGTGGGTGCGCAACGAATTGCGTATCTGGTTTTGGGTCAGGTTCACTCTTATAGCTTTTAACGTATTGGTTTGGGGGTATTCGGGTTGGGGGTTGTTGGACGCGTATGCCGTTTCGTACCCGCGCGAATCACGTATCACGACCGAGATTGCGTCCAACCAGAAAGTTTTGGATCGCATCATGGAGGACAGACCTGAAAACGTGGGCACGTCCCAGGTCTTGGTTTTTTCTGGGACCGAAAAACGCTTGGACGTGATGGTGGACGTGCAG
Organism: uncultured Gammaproteobacteria bacterium; assembly: GCA_964604275.1. Taxonomy (GTDB): domain Bacteria; phylum Patescibacteriota; class Patescibacteriia; order 2-12-FULL-60-25; family 2-12-FULL-60-25; genus MWCR01. The sequence continues at coordinate 215,824 of CAZRYH010000001.1, read as the reverse complement.
AATCCCAATCCGTTCTGGTGGGTTGAGTTCAATTATTACTTCAACGTTTCTGGCGAGCAGACGCCCACGCGGCAAGGTTTCGTCATGCCCAATTCCACCATCACGCTGACAGAACTCGGTTTCAAACCACAGACCATGGGCGGGCGTTACGGCCAACTTGTGGTGGATAACATCCGGTGGCACAGGGTGGAGCCAGATCAGGTGAATGGGGATTATGCGCTGTTCGCGGACCAACGCTTCGGCGGAGTCAAGGTGCAGAACGTTAAATACGATTCCGCGGCTCCGGATTTGGGCCGGCCGGCGTCTATCACTTCGTTCGACGTGGTCAACAGGGGAGCGTACGGATTTTGGTCCATCGATTACGTGGTCAAACTGATGCGCGGATCCACTGTCGTGGGCGTCAACAAAGTGAACGTACGCGAGCTTAAACCCGGTGAAACGCGCCACATAGAACTCGCTTGGTTCGAGACCCTGACCAGCGTCAACAAGACAGACATTCAACCAGTGGTAAACCTGCTGGATCAGAATTCGTACCTGCCGTCCACCAGGTTGTTCAATACCTCGGCTTCCAGCGTCAGCGGGGAATAGGGAATTTTCCCCTTTTCTCTTTTGCATTCCCGTGCAAAAGTAAGTCCCATGAAAAAGTATTGGTGGGACGTTTTGTGGCGCACGGATTGGCTGCTGTTGGGCGCCTTGTTTTCGCTCACGGCCATCGGTTTGTTGATGATTTACGGCATTGGCGCTTCGTACGAAAGCGTGTCCTTGGTCCAATTCAGGAAGCAAATCATCGCGGTTTCCATAGGTTTTGTGGTTATGGCCGTTTTGGCGCTGGTGGATTATCGCCAAATCCGTAATTTGAGCACGGTCATCTATGCGGTGGGCTTTTTCATGCTCACTTCGGTGTTGATCTTCGGCACCACCATCCGTGGCACGCAAGGCTGGTTCGCCATCGGCAACATCACGGTCCAGCCCGTGGAATTGGCCAAGATAACTTTTGCGGTTTTTTTGGCCGCGTACTTCTCCAAGCACGTGCACAAACGTCTCACGTGGATTCCTTTCTTCGGCAGCCTGCTGGCATTGATGGGTTATGTCATCCCGATTCTGCTCCAGCCGGATTTCGGTTCGGCCATGGTCATCGTGGCCATGTGGCTGGTGGCCGTGGCGTTTGCGGGATTGCGCTGGCGCGATTGGTTCATCATGATCGGCGCGATCGCCGTGCTCGGGGCTTTGGTGTGGGGTTATGGTTTCAAGCCATACCAACGCGATCGTCTTTTGGCCTTCATGCATCCGGAATACGACCCTTTGGGTGCGGGTTACAACGTGCTGCAGGCGCAGACAGCAATCGGTTCTGGCGGCTTGTTGGGCAAGGGCGTGGGGCAGGGAAGCCAAACGCGTCTGCGGTTTTTGCCTGAAGCCTCGACCGACTTCATGTTTGCGGTCATCGGCGAGGAGTTGGGATTTTTGGGTGTGTCTTTGGTCCTGTGTCTGTTCGGGGTTTTGGTGTTCAGGTTGGTGCGCGTGGGCCAGCGGAGCGGCGATCCGTTCGCCGGTATCTTTTGCGTGTGCATAGCCGGCATGTTCGGCATGCACGTGTGGGTCAACGCGGGCATGAACATGGGCATCATGCCGGTCACTGGCATTCCGTTGCCGTTTTCTTCGGCCGCGGCTTCTGCCCTGGTGGCTGGTTATGCGGCCATGGGCATGGTCCAAAGCATCTCCATCCACGCCCGGCCAGCGCCTGAGGCCACGGATTGACCCCAAAAAAGCATTACGTCATGATGTTGGCCACTGAATTGGCCATTGTTGGATTAACGTAATAATATTGTGGCTAAAATAAAAGAAAAATTCCGGTTTTGACTCTTACTCTCCCAAGCTATAAAGTTACTCTTATGACCGATAAACCTTACCCCTTGATGTCGCATTGCCCGTTATGCCACGCGTTGTACGCCCAAGAGGACGTAAAGCTCGTGACCGAGCAAGAGCGCACCAAGCTCTACCATTCCACCTGTCGTTCCTGCGGACATGGCTTATTTGCCTATGTCATGGAAATGCATGGGGGTATGAGCTCGTTGGGTTTGGTGACCGATGCTTCCGGGGAGGATGCATTGCGCCTGGCCGATGCCCAGGCCGTAGGGTCCGAAGAGTGCATCCAAGCCCACAGGTTGATCACCGAACAAAGCCGCGAACTCTGCCGCCGATGGCTTGACATTTCAGGCAAGTTAGCCTAATATTTGGGCACCATTTTTTTCCGCAACATATGACCATGTCCTTGAGCGCCACGACGCGCGATCCCAAGCAAAAGACCGATCTGAAGAACTCCATCGAAGCGGTGGTGTATGGACACGGCTTACCGAGCCGTTCCTTGACCTTGCCCCGCGGCGAATTCCTGCGTTTGTACCGCCAAGTCGGCCAATCCTCGTTGTTCGATTTGATCGTGGATGGCTCGACCCCGGTAAAAGCCTTGGTTCACGAAATTCAAGTCAATCCTGTCACTATGGAAATGAGCCACCTTGATTTGCGTCAAATCCGCATGGACGAGGCCATCAAGGTCACCGTGCCGTTGGTGTTCACCGGCGAATCCTTGGCTGTCAAAGGCTTGGGAGGCACGTTGGTCAAATCCTTGGACGAAATCGAAGTCGAGTGTCTGCCTGGCAACTTGCCGCACGAAATCGTGGTGGACATCAGCGTGTTGGCCACGTTCGACGATTCAATCACGGTCGGCACCTTGAACTTGCCGGAGGGTGTCAAATCCACTAACGATTCGCATGCTACGGTTGCCACGGTTGAACCTCCGCTGACTGAAGAACAACTCAAGAAGATGGAAGACGGAGCCAAGGCTGACGTCGCGACCATCAAGACCGAATCCGAAGAGAAGAAGGAAAAGGAAGCCGCGGCCAAGGCAGCGGAAGAAGCAGCCAAATAATCGCAGTTCGAAAAAACATGGAGGACAATGTTGCCCCGTTCCGTCCGCAAAACGAAACGGCCATGGCTGGCTTGGACTTTTGGGTCCGCCGGAGATGGCCGTTTTTGATTGTGGGCGCGGTTTTGCTTTTGGCCGCGAGCTACGGCCTGTTCCGTTACGCCACGGCCGTGCCCCACGACGCCAGCTCACAGACGGCTACCAGCACCCAAGGGGTCGCGACTTCCACGGACGGTTTGGTGGATCGCGCCTTGGATGGCGTGAGGGTCAAACCCGAAGCCGCGCATCTGCAGCCTTTGGCCGTGATGATCGAGTCGCATCCGGACGCGCGCCCGCTCTCTGGTTTAAGCAAAGCCAATTTGGTGATTGCCGCGCCCGTTGAGGGTGGCATCACGCGCTACATGGCTGTGTTTGATGCATCTACAACCGCGGCGCAAATCGGTCCGGTGCGCAGCGCGCGGCCGTATTACATCGAATGGGCGCGCGCCTTGAACGCGGTGTACGCACACGTAGGCGGCAGTCCGGAGGCCATGAACCGTCTGGCCGGACTATTGGATTTCCGCAATTTGGACGAGATGGCCAATAGCCAATATTTTTGGCGCGACAGCAAACGCTTTGCGCCGCACAACGCCTATACCAGCACCGAACTTTTAAACAAAGCCATCGTTAACAAGAAGTGGAAAGCCGAACCTTTCGAGGGTTGGGAATACGCGGACGTGGCCAGCGGCACCATTGCCGGAGACGCGCGCGAAATACGCATCCCGTACGGCGGTTCTTACGACGTACGCTGGAAATTCGATGCGCAGACCGGCAGATACGATCGTTGGCTGGCGGGTAAGCCGCAAAAGGATTCGGACGGTTCAGAGGTGCGTTCAACCAACGTTTTGGCCATCATGACCGACAGTAAGGTTTTGGATGACGACGGAAGGCTGTACTTGCGCACGGCCGGTGAAGGCATGGCTTGGCTTTTCACCAACGGTTATAAGGACGAAGTCAAATGGACTCGCGAAACCAACGGCTTCATTAAAATTCAAACACCCGACGGCCGTCCCATATCCTTGGCCCGCGGCACCACTTGGATAGAGGTTTTGAACGCGACCAAGTTCACGCCCGTCGTGTCATCATCCGCCACGAGTTCGCGTTAATAAAGCCGTATCCCTATGTCCAACAACAACGAAAACACGGAACGTGCCTATCTGGTCACGGGTGGCAAGCCTTTGGTCGGCGAAGTGCGCGTGAGCGGGGCCAAAAATGCGGCCACCAAACAGTTGGTGGCGTCTTTGTTGACCGACGAACAGGTGACCTTGCGCAACGTGCCGGCCATCGGCGATGTGGACGCGACCGTAGACATGCTGCGCGGTTTGGGCGCCGAAGTTATCTTTGGCGACAACACGGCCGTCATCAGAGCCGGTTCGGTTAAAACTCCTGAAGTGGCAGCCGCTTTGAGCCGCAAAAACCGCATTCCCATTCTGCTCATGGGCCCGCTCATGCACCGCTTCGGCGAGGCGCGCATTCCCATGTTGGGCGGCTGCAAAATAGGGGCTCGTCCCATTGATTTGCATTTGGAGGGTTTGCGCAAAATGGGCGCGGATATCACGTGCGAAGACGGTTATTACGTGGCGCGCGCTAAACGTCTTAAAGCCACGGCCATCGAGTTGGCTTTCCCTTCGGTGGGCGCGACGGAAAATCTGATATTGGCCGCGGTTAAAGCCAAGGGTACGACCACCATCACCAACGCGGCCGTGGAACCGGAGATCATCGATACGGCCATGTTGCTGCAATCCATGGGAGCGCTTATCCACTTGGATGCCAACCGTACGTGGGTCATAGAAGGCGTTGACGAACTGCACGGAGCGGACCGCCACGTCATACCGGATCGCATCGAGGCTGCTTCGTTCGGCGTGGCCGCGGCTTTGACCCAGGGCCGCGTTTTCGTGCGCGACGCGCGCCAGGCCGACATGTTGTCGTTTTTGAACGCCATGCGACGCGTGGGCGTGCCTTTCACCGTAGAACGCGACGGTATAGTCTTTGGCCACGCGGATTCATACGCCCCAGTGGTGGTCGAAACGGGCACGCATCCGGGCTTCATGACCGATTGGCAGCAACCTTTCGTGATGTTGCTCACCCAGGCGCGCGGCGTGTCTATCGTGCACGAGACGGTTTTCGAGGATCGCTTCGGTTATAGCGAGGCTTTGGTCCGCATGGGCGCCAACATCCAACTTCATCACGATTGTTTGGGCAGCAAGGATTGCCGCTTCCGTCACCAAAACTTTTTGCATTCATGCATCGTGTCCGGCCCCACCCAGCTCAAGGCCGCAGACATTCAGATTCCGGATTTGCGCGCGGGCTTCTCTTATCTTTTGGCCGCGCTCATGGCCCAAGGCCAATCCCGAGTCACGGGCGTGGAATTGATAGAACGCGGATACGAAAAAATCATAGAAAAAATCAGCGGCTTGGGCGCTGACATTGCGGTCCAGCAATCAGCAGTGGAATTCGTCCAGGTTTAAACCACGATCAAATACCTATCCAAACCGCACAGGTCTGTTTCGATGGAAATCTTGTGCGTGGGAAACAGCTCGCTTGCGAGTTGTTTTATTTTTCCCGCATGCGAAGGGTCCAATTCAATGAAGATTCGTATCGTGATTGTGGTTAGGGACGGTTTTTTTTGCATCACCGTCGTCGACCGTAGGGGCGATTCATGAATTGCCCCAACGGGCGTTGAAACCACGGTTGCGATTTGTTGCAACATTTTCGTTATATACCGCGTGCCGTCCGGACCCGCGAACAGGGCGCTCGAAGGTTCGTATTTCACCACGTCTGGTTGTAGGGATTTTTTTTCCGAAGAGGGGATGTACGGAGGGTTTGAGACGAAAATAAGATGATGTTTGGGATTTTTTTTCAGCTCCGTTGCTATTTTTGAAGTCAGATTTTTTCCGAGCAAATCGTCGTTCACGAAATTGACTTTGGCGCCCAGACGTCTAGCATTTTTACGCGCCATGGTGAGCGTGTCTTTTGAAATGTCGGAAGCCAGGATTGTGGCAAAGGGGCAGGCGAGCGCGGCTGAGACCGCGATGCAACCAGAACCTGTGCCTATGTCCACTATGGTGACCCCGTCTCCCGATTTGTGCGCACGTTTGGCCTGTTCGATTGCGCGTTCCACCAAGCCCTCTGTTTCCGGTCGTGGAATGAGCGTATGTTCGTTCACCAAAAAATCACGACCCAAGAATGGCTGTGAACCAACGATGTACGCGAAGGGCTCATGAGCCAGACGACGTGCACAAAGTAACTGGTATTTTTTCAAAGCCACGGGCTTCAATTCGTCACGCGCCTGCGCGACCACGTGCGCCCGGCCGCGTTTGAGCACGAAAGCCAACAATTCCTCGGCTTCGCGCCGTTCTAGCCCGCTGCTCTTGATGGCTTGCTCCATATCCATAGTCGTTTCAATTTACACCTTCCAACGCGGTCCGTCATCCTTGCGTTCTGGGGTCTGAATGTACAGGCATTTAATAATGCTGAGGGCTGAATGACATTCAGTTAAATCGGCGATTTTATTAGGCTGGTTTTACTTTATCCAAATCCGATTAATGGTTTTGGGGGTCGGCTTTGACATGGACGGAAATGGATGTTAATACTCACGATGTTCAAGGAGGCTGCATGGAGATTTCGAACGCCGACCCTTTGAAGAACGTTCATTCGACTTTCGTGGTGGCCGTGCATATACGCGAGCCGATTTTGGACCAACCGTTCGTCATGCGTTACGCCGTGGAATACGGCATGAATCGGCGTTTGGCCAACCGAGTGTTGGAAACGCAATGCGTGGGCAACGTGTTCACCTTGGGCGCGCGGGGCAATCCGGCGCTCACGTGTCTTGTCATCGGCCAAGAATCCGGCGATGCGCAACTCAGCGACATGAATTTTTGCGTGCGCAAGATGTGCCGTCTGACCGATGCCGCGGCTGCTGTCGTGGTCCATGGATTCAGGTTGGCACACGCGGCCAAGAATCCTGACGAATACGGACTCGAGTGCTTGCGTCGCGCCTTGCTCAGGTGGGAGTTCAGGGGCGTGCTGTATATGCCGCCCGGCCCGATTTCTTTGATTCCTGAAGGTTTCGCCACGCAAGAGCCTCCAAGCAAGCGCTTCGTGTCTGCGCCCAACGGTTCGCTCCGCACCTCGCTCATGCCTGCCATGGTAAACACGGGACCGGGCAAAACCAAAATTAAAGTCCCTTAACTCACATCCCGACAGGGGTGTTTTTTCATGTTATAATATGCCTCATGTCGAACCATTGGGTGGATGGTCAGATGGCCGTGGGAAACGGAAAATTTTTGTTATGGGACTTGCCCGACCGCTGGGAAACGGTCATGCCCGCGGCCGACGCGCGTGATTTCAAAAAATATCCCGTTGAACTCAGATATGTGTTGGCTTTGCAGCCGTCACGCATCAAACGATTCCATGATTTGTTGGATCGAGGATGCGGTTTGGGCGTACGGTGTCGTCACGCGGCCGGCTTGCAAGCCGCGCCCGCGGTCAAAAGGCTGACGGTGTTGCAAGACGGCGCCATGTTGCCTTGGGTGGAACGTTGTTTCGTCCGTGGCCAATATCCGAATCTGGACGATCGCATGCACGAGGCGGCCAATGAAAGGGGTTGGGATCCGCAGGGTGATATGGAGCTATTGGATAAAACCATCAAAACGCAACGTCAATTCGTGTTGCTCCAGGCTCAGGAGGGCAAGACTCTGGATGAGGATTTGGTGTTTTTGGACGAATTGAATGGAGATTTACACCAAGCATCCGTGCATCTCTTGGTGAACGCCACGGCGCATGCGGCCGGCCCCAGACCCGAACCGAGCGTTTGGACTTTGGCGGCCGCGGTTTTCGTGTTGGGCCCGGTCCTGCATGTTGTGGGTTGGGCAGCGCCATGGATCTCACTGATGCTGGGCGCTACGGTCCTGTCTTTTGGGTGGGAAATATGGCGCATCTGGCAACACTACCGTTACGGCGCCGCCACGTGGCAGGCCAAGCGTCAGGCCGCTAAATTTCTGCCGGGCGCGATCTTTTCTTTGGGTTGCGCAGTGCTTTCGTCCGTGGTATTCGATGCCAGCCCGGTTGTAGGCGCCTTGCTCTTTGGTTTGGCTGCCACCAGCACTCATTGGGCTAGGTTGATCAGGGCTTTGGCAGTGCAAAAGGCCCTTTACGACCGCTTGGCCCGAGCCGGCAAATTGGATGCCTCCCAAAGGACCATGTGGTTTAGAGACGCACTGGCTTCGTCCGGAAGCGTCTGGACTCTGGCCGCTTTGTTGAGCGTGGTTTTGAGCGGCTTGGCGTTGGGCATATGGCCGCAGCTTTTGCCTAATGGTTGGGTTTTGGCTGGTTTGGCGGCTTCGCCGTGGCTTTTTTACGACACGGGTTCGGTGTTGAGGCTTTACGGTTCGGATTGGCTCTTCAGGCGGAGATTGGAAAGGCTCTTGAAACGCAGCGTGTTGTTGGTGGCGTAAGAGTGGACAGGCCGAGGTTTTTTGGGTAGCATAATTCAGCGAAAGTCATTATTTTTAGCGACTATGTCATTATTCAAACGCGCGACCAAAGATCCCAGCATGCCCGGCACCACCCCGCGCGTTGCGTTGGCATTCATTTTGGAATTGGTGCAGGTCGTGGCCATTTCTTTGGCCATCATCATCCCGGTCCGGTATTTCCTGATTCAGCCGTTTTATGTCAAAGGCGCGTCCATGGAACCGAATTTTTTCGACCATGAGTATTTGATCATCGACGAGCTTTCCTACCGTTTCAACATTCCCGAGCGCGGGGACATCGTGGTGTTCCATTATCCCAATGATCCGAAGAATTATTTCATCAAGCGTGTTATCGGTTTGCCGGGCGAGACAGTGGAAGTGGCCAATGGGCAAGTGAAGGTCTACAACGACAAGTACCCCAATGGCGTGGTGTTGGACGAAAAAGTATATTTGGATGACACCTATACCGCACAAACAAAAACCGAAACCCTGAAGAGCGACGAATATTTCGTTTTGGGCGACAATCGCGCCGCGAGTTTGGATTCACGTTATTTCGGTCCCGTGTCCCGCTCGCAAATCGTGGGTCGTGTCTGGTTGCGCGGCTGGCCTTTGGACAGATGGAAGATTTTCCAAACGCCGGGCTTCAATTTATAACGTGGACGTGAGGCGTCGGTAACAATAATCGAAAAAACAACACTGTTTATGAATACCCCGAAGAGCAAACCGGTTGCGGCCCCGGCCAAAAAAGCCCCTCAGCCTTTGAGTTTGGTGCGCGGCACACGCGATATAATGCAACCCGATTGGTGGTACTGGAAGCAAGCCCAGGACAAAGCCCAGGAGCTTTGCGACGCTTATGGCTTCGACAGGATTGAGACTCCGGTTTTAGAGGAGGCCTCCCTGTTCGTGCGCGGCGTGGGTAAGCAGACCGACCTCGTGGAAAAGGAAATGTATAGCTTTGAGACGGCGGGGGGCGAACACGTCACCCTGCGTCCAGAGAATACGTCCGGCATTTGCCGCGCGTATATTCACCACGGCATGCTGAACCAGCCCCAGCCCGTAAAGATGTGGTCTTGGGGTCCCATGTTCCGCCACGAAAGACCGCAATCCGGACGTTACCGTCAGTTTTGGCAATTCGGTTGCGAAATCATCGGCGAACAAGACGCGGTCATCGACGCGCAGTTGGCCCTTCTTTCTTGGCGCTTCCTCAAGGATTTGGGAATTGATTCCGTGGTGCGTATCAATTCCATCGGCACGCCCGAATCGCGCGCCAATTATCGCAATGCCTTGGTGGCGCATTTCCGCCCCAAGCGCAACCGCCTGAGCGAGGACGACAAGCGACGCTTGCTCAAGAATCCGTTGCGCATTTTGGATTCCAAAGACCCTGCTATCGCGGACCTGAAGGCCGAAGCCCCGCAAATCGTGGACTGGTTGGACGAACCTTCCAAAAACCATTTCATGCGCGTGTTGGAATATCTCGACGAGGTGGGCGTGCCGTATCAATTGGATCCGTTTCTGGTACGCGGTCTGGATTATTACACGCAAACCGTGTTCGAACTTTACGACACGACCGAGAGCGAGGAGTCGGCGCAGGCCGCGTTGGGTGGTGGCGGACGGTATGACGGCTTGATCGAAGTTTTGGGCGGTAAGCCAACGCCGGCCGCGGGTTTCGCTTTGGGCGTGGATCGTATCGTCAGCAAACTCAAAAATTTACAGGGTGGCCCTCCGCAAAAGAAAATTGACGTATTCGTGGCTCAACTTGGGGAAGCCGGACGCAAGAAGGCTTTGGCCATGTTTGAGGAATTGCGCATGGCGGGCATAAAAGTGGGTGAGACTTTCGCCAAAGGCGCGATTAAGGCGCAGATGGACATCGCCAACCGCATGGGTGCACGCTACACCTTGATCGTGGGTCAAAAGGAGGTTTTGGACGGTACGGCCATCATCCGCGATATGGATGCCGGAACCCAGGAAATCGTGGACGGACGCAAAATCGTGCATGTGGTGCAAAAGAAAATGGCGCAGGCTTTGCCTTTGATCAACACGGGCACTTGGGCCCAACCTGAGGTGCCGCCCGAGCAACATCAGTAAAAAAATGCCATTAAACGAGGGGGAGCAATCTCCCTCTTTTGTTTAGCCGCGGATTCTGGGGTTTTTTACCAGGCTTGACACGAAGCGATTTTTTACGTAATCTTAGGCCACGATTTTCGGGCTTGGGCGCGTAAGCTTTCCTGGTCCGTGACGTAATATACTGGTCGATGTCAGTCCGGAGTTCGGCCGCAAGGCTAGGACCCCAATAATCTTAAACAGAAAGGAGCGTGCATTATGGTTGAAGTAAAGCGTAAAAAAGGCGAGACTTTCGACGCGTTGCTCAGGCGTTTCCAACGTCGCATGCAACAGAGCGGCGTGTCTTTGGACGTGCGCCGCAAACGCTTCCATACGCGCGCGGCCAACAAAAACCGCACCCGCGAAGGCGCCTTGCGCCGCGAAGTGAAACGCAACGAATACGAATACTTGTCCAAGACAGGTCAGCTTAAGGAAGAACCGCGTAAGCATCATCGTTGATAAAATCACGAATTTCAAAAGCCTCGAGAAATCGGGGTTTTTTGATAAAAAGATACTGGGAATTACGAATTACGAACGAATTACGAATTACGATTTTAGACCGGAGAACGAGGGACTTGCCCAGAGCTTGTCGAAGGGTCCCGCGTCCCTGGGGCAGTAGCTAGGGTAACTGGGGGTGGCTCTGGTTCCTTCCGTCATGCTGAACGAGTTTCAGCATCTCGGACCCATCTGGCTTACCCGGACCATCGGACTCGTTTTGTGTTTCATTCCGAATCGGAGATCGTCGCGTCAATCGGACGCACTCCGATTCCAGCCCCCAGCTACCAGTCCCTGGTCCTTTAACGTTGTTCGTTTGTCCTTCGCCCATGGTTGTGTTAGATTATCGCTACTATGACAATCATCGAACGCGTGGATCAAGAGCTTAAAGAATCCATGAAAGCCAAGGACGAAGCCAAGCTCTCTGTTTTGCGGCTCATGCGCACGGCCATCAAGAACAAACAGATTGAAGTGGGGCATGACTTGTCCGATGAGGAGAGCCAAGCCGTGGTTAGGGGTATGGTCAAACAAGGGAAAGACGCCCTAACTGATTTTACGTCAGGCGGCCGGCAGGATTTGGTGGAGAAACAAAACAAGGAATTGGAAATATTGTCGGCTTTCCTGCCTGCGGCCATGCCGATGGAGGAGTTGGAAACTTTATGCAAACAGGCAATCGCGCAGGTCGGAGCCACTTCGCCACAAGATATGGGCAAGGCCATGGGTGCGGCCGTAAAGCTGGTCGCGGGACGTGCGGACGGCAATGCCATCAAAGAAGTTATCCAGAAATTGTTATCCACTTGAGACCGTGCCGTTTTTAGCCTAGATGTGATATGATTTCCTCCGTAAGGAGGAAATTTTTTTCGCATAGTTAACGGTTACTTCAATCATGCTGAGGCGACCTGATAAGCAAAAATACAGCCCAGGTAAAAGTTTGACTTGGATCGCGGCCACGGTGCTTGCAGTTTTTGCGTGCGTAGGCACGTTTGCATCGCCGGCTTTGGCGCAATTCGGGGCGGCGCAGGATTTAGCGGCCAACACGGCTCAAGCCGCGGGCATCAACCAACAACAGGATTTGGTGACCATCATCGGCCGCCTGATCAACATCGCCATCGGATTCGTGGGCATACTCTTGACCGTGATTTTGATTTACGCGGGTTTCGAGTACATGACCGCGGGCGGTGACGGCGAAAAGGTCAAAAAGGCGGTCACGCGCATCCGCAACGCCATCATTGGTCTGCTCATCGTGGCTTCATCGTTCGCCATAGTGAATTGGATTTTGGGCATGCTGAGCGGCGCGGTCATGGGCGGAGGCATCTTCGGCGGCGGACAGACTTCGACGGGCGGGTTTGGACAATGGGGAAATTCCGGATGCTTGGGCCAGGGCGGCATCGTTTACCATTACCCTGAACCCGGGCAGAAAGACGTGGCACGCAATACGGCGCTGGCCATTACTTTTTCCGATGCCGTGGATCCAGGATCTTTCATCAAAGACTATTCCGTGACCCCGTCATCCACTCAGTTGAACACGGACATGGTCAAAATCCATCCGGCCAATAACTCCAAAGACGACCTATTGTCAGACAAAGCACGCGTCATGGTTTCCAAAGACGGCAAGACCGTGATCATCAAACCCAACGATCCGTTGGGCAATTCCACGACACCGGTGAATTATGAAGTGGTGTTGGACGGCGGCATCAAGACAGCATCTGGCACGGCCATGTGCGGCGGTTTCAAGAACGGTTACACCTGGACGTTCCAAGTCTCGACCAAAATCGACAACACGCCGCCCCAGGTCATGAATTATTTTCCGTCATCCGGCACTTGGGCGCGCAACGTGGTGATGCAGGTCAACTTCAACGAACCCATGATGCCCATCAGCGTCAGCGGTTTTTACAAAAAAGGCGCGAGCAGCAATTTTCAAAACCTGACGGCCAGCATGTCACAGGGCAACGTTTCGGAAATCCTGGAAGGCGAGTGGCGCATTTCAAACGGTTACAAGACCGCGGAATTCGTGACCAACGACGAGTGCGGCACCAATTCCTGTCTGCTCAAGATGTATTGCTTGCCGGCTTCCAGCACGGTTTCGGCTTTGGTCAGGGCGGCCACGGTTTCCACCAATCCTCCGCAGGCCGCTGAGATGGGCGCGTTCGGTTTTGACGGCGCAGTGGACATGGCCGGCAATTCCATGGACGGCAATCGCGACGGCAAGGCCGATGGTCCGAGCCCGGGTCCGGACGACGTGGGTTTCACGTTCAACACATCGGAAGAGATTCGCATCAAATCCCCGGTCATTGAAAGCACGGATCCGGCCGTCAAATCCGCGGGCGTGGAAGGCAACGTGCCTTTGGACAAAAACGTGGACGTGACCTGGCAAAAGGATTCGGTGCTGCTCATGCATACCCTGGACAGCAACAACGTGATGATGCGCGCCAAAGGCCCCAAGGAAACCGACGCCAACACTTGGTTTTGGTACACAAAGGCCATGCAACTCAATACCAAGGGCGAAGAGGCGAAATTTGGCGACGAGATTGAGCGGTCCAAGATGACCATCTACCATCGTCCGTTCTTGCCTTCGGACCAACCAAAAAACAACAACGTTTGGCCCACTTTGAACATTTACGCGCCTGTCTTGAAGCATGGAATCATGGACGTGTACCAAAACTGCTTCAATCCCGCGTCATCCGATTTGGGAAACACGGGCAACCTCAAAGAGGGTACGCCCAACATCTGCAATGACGTGAGCACCTCCAAAACCTGTTGGCAATCGGACGCTTGGAAACCCGAACCAGAAAAAGGACCATGAGCAATCGCAAATTTTTGGCCGCATTGGCCATTGGGGTAAGCCTGTTGGCGGGCGCGTTTGTAGTTCCCGCGGTCAACGCGCAGGTCACCTCGGGGTTGAACGCCGTGGGCAACTCGATAGCGCTTTCGGCCACGGACCCCAGGATAATCGCGGCCAGGATCATCAACGTGGCTTTGGGTTTTTTGGGCATAGTTTTTTTAGGTATCATCTTATACGCGGGTTTTTTGTGGATGACCGCGGGTGGCGATCCGGCCAAGGTGACCAAAGCCAAGGGTTGGATTCGTAACGGCGTGATCGGTTTGATCATCATCCTGTCGTCTTGGGCCATCGCGTATTATGTTATTAACGTTTTGCTGAACGCGACCGGCGGAGGCGGCGGAGGCACTGGGGGCGGAGGGGGCGGGGGTGCGGGCGGCGGAGGTTTGGGCGGAGGAAACCTTTCGGGATTCGTGATCACCAAGGCTGTTCCCGTGGGTACGTTTAAAATTGCCAACCTGACTATCGGTTTGGATTTCAATCAGGACGTGAATTTCGCGGACTTGTCCAAAATCACCATTACGCCTCCGGTGGCCGGAAGTTGGGTGGCCAATGGCACGCGTTCGTTCACATTCCAGCCCTCGCAAGAGTGTCCCGGGGCGCCGACCAAGAAGTGTTTTGCCTTCGATACCGCATATACCGTGGAAGTGCCGAGCGCGTTCAAGAGCGCCAATAACATCACCATTCAATGCGGGGGGTTCAATCCGGCCTGCAAATTCACCTTCACTGCCGGCCATGAGGTCGATGCCCAGGCCCCGTCCGTGGACATCACCAGCCTGTACGACGGCAAAAACGTGGGTGTGAATTCGGCCGTGGAAGTGTCGGCAACCGCGCATGACGACAATGGCGTAGCCGCGCTCAACTGGTTCCAGGACGGCAACCAATTCGACAACCAAGGACCGACAGCGGATCCTACGCCTACGAATTTTTCCGGGACCGCGATTTGGGACACCACGGGTTTGGTGCTCAAACAGACGTACTCGATCAAGGTCCAAGGACACGATGTGGACTCGAACGTGGGCGAAAAATCCGTAAACGTGGTCGTGGTGGCGCAACATTGCGTCAATTCAGTCAAAGACGCGGACGAAACCGGGTTGAATTGCGGGGGCGTGGATTGTAACGCTTGCGCGGGAGGCAGCTGCACCAAAAACACGGATTGCGGTTCTGGCATGTGTCTGAATGGCGTATGCGTAGAACAGCCCATCATCACCAACGTGTCACCGGTGTCTGGCAAGGCCGGAACTTTTGTTTCCATTTGGGGTGGCAATTTCGGCAAGAGCGGGACCGTCACCTTCCTGGGTCCGCCGACGGTCGTGGCCCAAGCTCCGGCTGCGTGCGTGGCATCGGGCGGCCAAACTTGGACGGACGGTTACGTTTTGGTGGAGTTGCCCGAAGGCGCGCAATCCGGACCTGTCAGGATAGACAACGCGGAAAGCAAACTTTACGACCAGACCGACGACGATCGCGGACCCAAGTTTTCCTTTAAACTCACCAACGAGGAAAAGCCGGGATTGTGTCTGGTGGATCCGAACAGCGGCAAACCGGGAAAATCCATTAACTTATACGGAAACAACTTTGGCGACACTAAGGGTGCGGTGATTTTCGGTCAGAATTATCCGGCCTTGTTTTCTGCCTGGGGCAGCGCCACGGTGACCGGAGCTTTGGTTCCGGTGTTGTCGCCGGGCACGTATTCGGTTTCCGTGAAACACGCCAACGGTTCGTCTTCCAATCCCTTGCCTTTCGAGGTTCAGAGTCCTCAGCTCGCGCAACCCGCGCCGTTGATTTCAACAATCACACCGTCGCAAGGTCCAAAAGGACAATACATTTCCTTGCTGGGCCAACGCTTTGGGAACGAACCCAACGTGGTCGTTTTTTACGATAAGGCAGGGGATAAGGAATATTCCGGCGATTCACTGTTCCCCAACGAATGTGCCGGCGGTTGGTGGAAAGACGGCGCCGTGGTAATAAAAGTGCCGGCCGTGGATTCGGCCGTGATCAAACCCGCGCAATTCAGCGTCTGGGTCAGACGCAAAGACGGCGCGGTTTCCAACAAAGTTGATTTTACATATACAGAAGGTACGCCCGGCCCGGGCGTATGCTCCGTGAAACCGAATGTGGGTCCGGTGGGCACGGACGTGACATTGTCTGGAGAATTCTTGGGTTCGGCCGGACAGGGCAACAACGTGGTGTTTGCGCTCAAGAACAATTCCATCGTGACTAAGGATTGGAACGCGGCGCACGTAACGGCCAGAGTGCCGGTGGGTTCGGTCACGGGCGGCGTGTACATGAATTTGGGCAACGCCAGCTCCAACCAGGTGCAATACACGGTGGCTAATTGCAACGACAAGCCGGGCATCTGCACGGGTAACGAAATCTGTTGCGGCAATGGCACGTGTTCCACGGAGTGCAAGCAAAAATCCTTCACGGCCATGTACTCGTGGCAACTTTCGACCGGTGCGGTGCCCACTGCGCCCGTGGTCAAGCATTTTTGCGATACCCAAGGCTTGACCCAACCGCCACAAGGTCCGTCGCCATCGCCATCATTGGAGTGGCCGGGCGGCGATCAGGTTTGCAACAGTCCGAAGCCGAAAATCACGATTTTGTTCGATCCGGTCATCCGTTGGCCCAGCCAAACGGACGTGTTTGACGCCAAAAAACTTTTCAAACTCATCCGTTGCGATGGCAAGGGTGCGGATCCATGTGAAAAATCAGAGGACCGCAAAGAGATACCCATCGCGAATTTGAGCATGTCTGTGGTCGGTACGGTTCCCAACCAGATGTCCTACGTCATGTTCGAGCCCGCGGACAACATGGTGCCCGGTACTGTGTATTACGTTTACGTAATGAAGGAGGTGCATGGCGCGGACATGGTGTATGGGGATATCATGAAAGAAAGGACGGATTGTCCCGAAGTCGGGTTGGGCGAATGCTTCAAATTCCGGACACGTACGGATACGGAGGCGTGTGAAATCAGTAAATTCATCCTGAACCCGTGGTTGTCCGAGGTGGAAGGCGGGGCCGAGGTCGGTTACACGGCTTTGCCCGTGCCCAAGGAAAGCATCTGCACGGTCACGACATGCGGCGGCTTGTCCGTGGATTGGAGCACGGGTGGCGCCAACGCCAATAAGGCGCAAATCGCATACCCCAACCAACACACGTGCGAGAATCTGGTGAAGGCAGGAGGCCAGGAAGCCGTCACGCCGCCCATCGACGTTTTGGCGAGTTTGACGGGCAATCCATCGATCAATGGTTTGGGTAAGATGACCATTAAGTTCGTGGCGCCCAAACTTTTGGACAAGTTCCCCAACTGCACTAGCGCGTGTAGCAACATTTGGATGTGGCTCCAGTTCAATACGGCCATCAAACAAGAGTCTTTGAACGACAAGACGGTAAAGTTGTATCGCTGCGAAAACGAAAACTGCCTTCCGGAAAAACAGGATTTGGCGCATTTGGTGCCTTTGAGCGTCCAGGCACAGAAGTCAATTTTGCCCCAATACCAAGGCGCGTCTTACGATCAGGCTTTTTGGCGCTTGGATTTGAAGGCGCCCAATAAGTTTACGGCGGGCACCTATTATTTGATGAGAGTCGAGGGCGGCAAGCCGGGTTTGTCGGTATTGAGCTCTTATGGAGTGCTCATGCCGCAACCCGTGGAATGGAAGTTCCGCATCCGGCCCACGAACGATGTGTGCAAACCTGACAGCATCTCGTTGGTGCCGACCCGTTCCATCAAGCAGACCATTGGCCAGCGCGAGTTATTCTCGGCCGAGGTCATGGGCCCGGCTGACGAATGCAATTCGTTGGGTCAGACTTTGACTTCCGAAGAGGCGTTTTCTTGGAGCGTGGATGATGCCCAAGTCGCCAAGTTGGTGACTGATCCCGGAATCGACGCGGATGGCGTTTTGCCAGACGGCTGCACGACCAACTGCAAGGCTCAGGGCGCACAGGGCGTATACGGTGCGGTAGCGGTGTGCGGCAACGGCACTGTTGAAACTACGGACGACAAATATTGCGTGAACGGCAGCACGTTGGCCGGCCAAAAGTGCACGATCATGGCCATGGCTTCTGGCGCTGGCGAACAATGCGATAGCGGCGCTTTGTGTGACGAAAACACCTGCCTTTGGAAACCGTCATCCGTAGTGGACGACGTGGCCAAAGTAGGTTGCGGCAATTTCAAGATAGAATACGCTTTGGGCGAAATGTGCGATCCGGGTTTGCGTTGCTGGGTCTCCGCGACTTCCACCTATGCCATGGGTACGCCGTGCGACAGTCCGGCCGCGGTTACTGCGTGTCAGGCAGCTGGTGGCAAGTGCGGGGTGGGAGACTGGCAGGGTTGTTCCGCGGGATGCAAGAACTTGGGATCCTCGTCCGTGCCCGATACCACTTGCGGCAACGGCGACATCGCTGCCGGGGAAGATTGCGATCAAGGCACGAACAATGGTTTGGGCGGATGCTCCGGCAATTGTCTGCACAAAGGATCGTCCAAAAAGGTTATTGCCGTCTGCGGTAACGGTATCTTGGAGCCGGGAGAAACCTGCGAGGCGCCGTTGGACATGAACCAAAAACCGACTTTAGTACCCTCTTGGTGCGATAATTTGACCTGTTTGCGCAAAGGCTTGACCGCGTGCGCCAAACCCACGGATATCCAATGTTGCGGCAACAACACCAAAGAATTGGGAGAAGATTGCGACGACGACAACCTTAAAGACGGTGACGGTTGCAGCCAAATCTGTCTGTCCGAAGGTTCGTCTTGGTTGTATGCCACCCCGAGTTTCTGCGGAGACGGCAAAGTGGGCACGGGCGAGATGTGCGAAGTCGGCAAATCATCCAACCAAAATCCGCAAGAAGGTTCGATTACGGGCGCGGGTAACGGCAAACTGGACGGTTTGGTGCTGGCGCAAATCGTGGGCAACGGCACGCCGGATGCTGACGGCATTATCAGCACCAAGGTCAACGCCACTTATTCCGGTATCTCCGGCAATTCGGTGTTCGGCGTGAGCTGCGGACATGTGCAGGAATCAGAATGCGATTACACCTTAAACGGCAAGGCTTACGGTCTGGACGAGAAAGGTTGCTGTTCGCCGCGTCCGGTCATGGTCAGTTCGTCAGCCAAGCCCACGGGTACCGGAATCTGCCGCAACACTTTGATTTCCGTTTCGTTCGCCGAGGACATGGACGTGGGTTCGGTAACCGGTAATTTTGAGATCGCCAAGGAGTTGGTTAACGAGACGAATTGTCCCGATGGCACCAAGAAATTGGTTTTGGAGACCCAACCTGAGGGTGTGTGGCAATGGATTGCGTTCCAAGCCAAAAAGTTCTGGGCCTGGCTCACCGGCATGCCCACGTATGCGGTGTGGTGCACCCAGACCGTGTCCGGCACCATGGGCCCGGTGGGCGAATCCAAAAAAGATTTCAGCTATCGTCTGAACGCGTCGCTCGAACCCAATACCAGATATATCGTGAGGTTCATGGGCGATCCTGACGCGGGTGGCGTTAACGACCAAAATCAGAAACAGGGCATCCGTACCGCTCGCGGCGTGGTGGCCAAAGCCGATTTGGGCGACGATCCGCAAAACGCCGCGGGTTGGAGTTATTCGTGGTGGTTCCAGACCGGACCTGACATCTGCCGTATCAATACCATAAACGTGGTGGATACGGATTTGGAGCACCCCGCGTTTTTCCGCAAGGCCCAAGAGGAGCATTTGTTTTTGGCGCGCGCCATCTCTTTGAGCAACGGCAAACCGCAGGCTGTCACGCCCACTCAGGAATATTCTTGGGAGTGGGTGCCGTGGGTGGTCAATGATCCCAAGATCGCTTTGCACAAGGATGCGATCGGCAACCAGACGGCGGTCATGAGCCAGTCGTCCATCCAGGCCGTGGGCGTCAACGGTTCGGCGATGGTTTTTGCGGCCGTGACCATCACCGAGGATAAGATAGATCAACAATCCTCCACAAAAGGCTTGTATATAGAAGGCGGCGTGCCAATCACGGTTTTCTTGTGCGACCATCCGTGGCCGAATTTGGATGCCAACGGCAGCATCGTGCCTTTGCGCGACGATCGTGAGACGGTCGAGAAAGGTTTGAGTATGGGTTGGCTCAAGAGCGTGGGTTTTGATTCAGCTGCGGACAAGAAAGGGTTTTTGGACACCTTGCCGTACTTCAATTTCCAGAGCATGTACTGTCGCGATAAGGGTCAGGCCGTGTTGCCTGTCTTGACCGCGAACTTGGTTCCCAACAACGCGGTGGATGACGCCTTGGGCGTGTTGCGCCAATATATTTTGATTTTTGAGGATCCGGCGTTCAAGAACGACGGCATCGGCATCCGCGTGTACCAAAACCTTTACCATTACACACCGCTCGAGTGGTACAAAGCCCAAGGTTTCACGGGCAATCCCCAGAGCGTCAAAATCGACGGTTTCGATGCGGTCAAAGACACGGATACGGTGTACATCGGCTTTCCCAACACCAAGGGCTTGAACGAAAATCTGTACCAGAACATTTTGGTTATTTCGCGCAATCCAGGATCGTCGGTCGTGACCCAAGAAGTTTTCGATCAACTGGTCCAGAATTTCGTGTTCAACACCAATTTCTCGTTCGACAACACCAACGTTTGCGTGCAGGGCGGCAAAACCGGACAAGCCGGAGCCGCGCCGTACGTGGATGCCGCGGCCGGAGTCAGCGAGCCCATCACTTGCGTATCGGATTATGATTGTTTGAAGTACAAGCCTTCGTTGCGCTGCGCCAGTTTCAAATACAAGTTGCGCCACGATTTGCAGCGCCTGGGAGATTTCAAGCTTTTGGGTACGGCGTTGGAGACTTACCGTTCGCAAAAGGGTTCGTATCCTAAACTTTCACAAGGGACTTTCCAGAGCGCCAGATCCAATTCCCTTTGGCCTTCGTGGCTGGAAACCGTGGCTACGGAAATCGGCATGGGAAAACCGCCGCTGGACCCGGTGAACAAATTCATATCTTGCGGCGTGTGCCAACCCCCGGATGGTTCGACCGAATCCGCGCACATACCCTGCAACACCAGTAAGGATTGTCCTGACAAAAAATACACGTGCGTAGGTACGGATGGATACGATCCGGCCACGTGCTGGAATACGGACGCCCGCCAGTTCAAATGTCCTTACATGGACGAAAACGGTCAGTTGCCCAAGCAGTCATATGATCCGTACGGCACAGAGGAACCATGGGCTCAATCCAGATTCTACTCATATCGCTCCTTGAGCGGCGGCTCGCGCTACGAATTGGCGGCTAACTTCGAATTCCCGCCCCCTCAATTCAATTCCATAACAGGTGAAACCGAGAACTGGTGGTATCCTGCTTTCCCCAAAGAATTGCAACAATGTTACACCAGCTCGACCGTGTCCAACGGCAGGTTGTGCAACAAGGATCAGGATTGCAAGCCGTGTCTCAATCCCAACGCGCCTACCTGCGGCAGTTGGTATCCGGCCAAATCCTGCAAACCCGTGGGTTACCGCTGGGTGTTCAAGAACATGTGCGGCAACGAAGTCTCGGGCGACAGCGGCGTGTGCGGCGACGGCATCATCGGTGGGGCGTGCTTGGATGGCGCCAACAAAGGCTTGAGTTGCAAACAGGATACGGATTGCCCGGGTTCGACCTGCGGTTCGACCGAGATTTGTGAATTGGGCCAAACCAAGCTCGTGTCTTGCGATTACAAAGGCAGCGGCGACGGAGTTAAACTTCAAACCTGTGACGAATGCAAGGGTTGGGCCAACGATCCCAATCTGTCCATCTGTCGAGCCAAAGTGGAATGCGGAAACGGACGCATCGACGGTTTGTGCAGCGGGGGGCAACAAGACGGCCAAGCCTGCACCTCCAACGATGAATGTAAGGACGCGAACGGGCCCCATACTTGTGATATAAAGGAAACTTGCGACGATGGCAACTTGAACGGCACTTACGGACATTGCGGCAAAAATTGCACGGGCATAGAAAAATTCTGCGGTAACGGACAATTGGATCCGGGCGAGGTTTGCGACAACGGCGAATCCAACGGTGTTTGGTGCGAGGGCAACGGAGGCTGGTGCTATACGAGCACCAACAACGCCATGTCATACGACCAGACCTGCGGTTCGGGTTGCAAGGGCAAAGCCCCGTTCTGCGGCGACGGCATCGTAGAAGGCCTTCCAAGTGAGGAATGCGACGGCGAAATGCAGATAACGACCAAAGCGATATGTAAAGGCGGCAGCAACGCGGGCAAACCCTGTGCCACAAACGATGATTGCGCGCCCACGAGCGGAGGGGTTTGCGGTGACGCCAACGACGCGCGCTATCAGTCGTGTGAAAACGTCACCATTCAGGCTTGTGCCACGGGCGCCAAAATCTGTCTGACCCAGACCGAAGCCAACGATTTGGCCAACGGAACTTTCTTCGCCAATCCTTACATTATAAACAGTTACGTGCCGTGCGAAACAGACGCCACTTGCGCGGCCAAAAAATCCAATTCCACCTGCGTCAGCCTGAACAACGCGCAAAAATGCCAGACCGACAGCCAGTGCAGCACGCCGGCTCCGGAAGCGGGCAAGCAAGCCATGGTGGGTTCGTGCCGCGCGTATGCCACGCAGCATTCGCGCTCGTGCAACGCGCCGGGCGAGGCATATCAATGTTCTTATACGGATGAGAACACACAGCAGCCCAAAGCCTGGAGCGCGTGCCAAATCGCACACCGGTGCGGGGACGGGGTTTTGGACGGCGGCGAGGAATGCGACAACGGCAAGGACAACGCCTACTGGAATGCGTGCTTGCCCACCTGTAAAAAAGCCACGTGCGGCGACAGTTTCACGTTGCTTAACGTGGAGGAATGCGACAGCGGTTCGGCCAACGGCATCACCAACAAAGCTTTGTGCAACGGCGATACGAATTGCGAAGCCCTGGTGTGCGATCCCAAGTACGGGACCACGTGCAACAACTGCAGCCAACAATGCAAGTTTTTGGCCAAGGCTGGAGGCTATTGCGGCAACGACATCAAAGAGACGGGTGAACAATGCGACGGCAACGTCAGTGTCACGTCCCAGAGCTTTACGGCTTTCGATAAGAATACCTACATATTAGGCGCGGATTTGGTGCTCGCGGATGCCAATGCCCAAGCGGCCAAACCTTACGCCGGACAGATGTGCGACAACCCGCCGTGCCAAATCATGTGCGACAGCGGCGTGGCCAGCAAACAAAAATGCGACAGCCTGACCGATGCCTCCACGCTCACTTGCCAACAAATGGGTTATGATTTCGCGTTGAACGGCCAATTCAACATGGCCATCCACATCAAGCCCAACAGCGATGCGGCCATCGACACGTTTTCCAAACAAGCCTTGTCCGGTTGCAACAAATCTTTCCTGTATTACAAGCTTTTGGAAGGCGTGAATTTTGCCAATACCAAACTCAAATTGACCAACGCCTTATTCGTGAAGTGCGGTTTGATGGAGGTCAAAGAAACGACCGATGCGAATTTCGGCTCTGTCTGCATGCCGCAATGGAAGCCTCAGGAACAGTGGCCGAATCTGCGGACCTTCCGCCAATGCGTGCAGTTGGCCGGCACCCAAACCGGGGCGTTCGAGTTGGTGGGGACCGACAACGCCAAACCCTCATGTTCTAATGTCTGCAAACCCACGGGTTGTGGCCGGTGTTCCGACGAATCCGGTGAAGGCAAGATTTCCGGACATATCCTTGATCGCGTTTGGCTCCAGGCTGTGCCGGGTGCGCGCGTGACCTTGCAGTTCCGTGGCCAAAACGTTGATCAGGTGATGACCGATGACAATGGATATTACGAATTCAACAATCTGAACACGCGCGCCGAGTGTTCCAAATATCGTTTGGTCATAGACAAATACGACGATAACTTCTGCACTTCGAGCAAACGCCCGTCAGGCAGCTGCTTGCAAGACATCACGCCGGCTTTCTACCAGGACATAGACGAAGGCGCACGCGGTGGTTATTGGCCGTTCACCACGGACGAATTCTCCATCGACAGTTTCCCGTGGCAGGAAATGATGGGCATGATCTATATCTATCCGCGACCGGCCAAGGGCGAAGGTTACGTATCATATGGACGTCCCACACTGATAGATGCGGAAAACTGGCAGAAGATGCAGGATTGCAAAGAAAAGCCCGCCAGCGCGGAATGCCAAGGCTTCAATCCTTTCGCGGCTTGGTTGCCCTGGAAACCGCAATGGACACCGCACGTCATCTGGCCTTCCAACTTCTCGCGTCTGTATCCGGTTCTTGGCAACGGCCAACCCGGCTGGACCGGCAGCTCGGATTATCCGGCGGTCTTTAGTCAGGCCTGCAATTACGCGGAGCGTGGCACCAAGGCTGCGGTTTCAGATCAGCAATACGAGGAGTTCGTGTGCAACCGCGATTACAACTACATAAACCACGGATGGGGTGATTTGGGCGCCTCGCCCCATACGGCCGTCTTCTGCCCGCGCCTCAAATGGGAATTCACGGCCCAAGGTTGTCCCATGCAGGGCACTCAGAATTGTTTCGATTCCTGCATCGATAGCAAGGGCGCCATGGGCGTGTTCAAACAATGGATCGACTTCAATGTTACGGACGCTTTCTGCAATAAATTCTGCAAAGTTGGCCAGGCGGGATGCTGGACGGGTGTGAACGGCAACGGCGACGACTACACCAACGGCAATGATTGGTGCCATCAGAGCGTGAGCGCGGGACAGGTGACCACGGTCTTCCGGTATGCTGATCCGTGGGACATGAACAAGCCTTTGAGCGGTTTGGTGGATCCGATCGAGATATATTTCTCAGGACAAGAATACGAGCCTGTAAAAGGAGAATATCTGTGGACCGCGGGCCTGAGGCAACAGGCGTTCAGCGATTGGATCGCCAATAAGGCTTTCCCGCCAGCTTATGTCACCTTGCTCAAGACCGTGCAATGCGATAATGATCCGCAAGTCATCGACAAGGCGGCGTGCAAGGCCAAGATTGATCAGGGTTTGGACGCCATGATAGCCAAGGGCAACATCGCGCCCCTGTCGTGGCGCGAGATGTGGGCTAGGACCAAAACCAAGGTCTACGTGTCCACGGACAAAGGCATTTACGTTTTGGAAAACAAGAGTACGGCTCAAACGCGCAAGGATTTCCAACGCCCGTTCTGGCACATCGCGAGCATCGGCAACAACGGAACCGTGACCGTCAAAAACCAGTGGCAAAGCGTGGGCGAATTGGGTCTGCCCGTGGAGAATGGTCAGGCTTATCAACCCGAGAGCAAGGATCCCATCAGATTCAGCAGGGCTATCCAGAGGCCGCCGGGCATGTCGTGCTGGAATACATTCGGCGCAAGCTGCGAATACAATCCCAATGGGACACCGTCCTCCAACACGTGTATCAATGCTGTGGGCAAGGGTATCTTGAGTTTTTATGGAGCGAATGCGGACACCCAGCTCCTGACTCAAGTATGGAATTTCTATCTGACAAAAAATGCCAACCCTGATCCATCGGTTGCCGAATGCAAAGTACACAGCGACGATCAGAGCAAGGTCAACTTTAACCAAATCAACTGGTGATATGCAGCGTACAGCACTTTGGATCATCGGAGCCTCGCTCGCCGCGATCCTGATTATCGGTGGCGTCGTGGTGTTTCTCCGCAGCCGCGACGTGGGCGGTTTGGCGACTTACGTTCCCTTGGGCGTTGGAGGGCAAAAACAAACCGAGGGCGACAAGAACCTTTATGACCCGCCCTCGAATTACCTGCCAAAAGACAAGCAACCCAACGCCCCGGCCCCGACCATGCCGGAAGCCGCGCAACCCAACGGTTTCCAATCCCCGTTGATGCAGTTGCCCTCGACCCTGACGCCTTAAGCCACAGCCCAAAATTATGTTCGACTCAGTACCTACGAATTTACCCGTAGAACCGCCTAAGCCTCCCGCCACGCCCGCGGCCGTTAACGCGCCTACGCCAAGCGCCGGGATCAACGTATCTGGCACCAAGGAACCTGAGGATATTTTTGCCGACATCCAGGAACCGGGCATGGCCCAACGCGTACCCGAGATTTCGGCCGCCATGCCACCCAGCGCGCCATCTCGTCCGTTGTTGAAAATAGGTTTGGCTATTGGCATTCCGGTGGCCGTATTGGGCTTGGGTTTAGGGGGTTGGTTCGCGTATCAAAAGTATTTCGCACCAAAAGGCAATTTAGTCTTGCCGCAAATCGAAGAACAAAACGCGGTTTTGCCCGTGACTTCCGCCCCGGACCAAACTCAACAAACGCCCAATCCGTTCCCCAAACCCGATGAAGATCAGATGGCAGCGGCCCAGGCCACCATCTCCATGATGCAGGGACAGGCCAGCCAGGCTCAAGCCCAAGCCGAAATGTTGGCGGCCCAAGCATCGGGCACTTCAGAGAACTTGCCTCAGGGGATGCTGAGTCCGACTGGAACGGCCGAACAAGCCGGACCAACGGCCGGGACCGCGGAGCCTGAGACTTTGCCGGCCACCAATCCCGCAATTCCTTTGCCGGATCAGATTGTTAATCAGGATTTGCCCAAGGGCACGGATACGGACGGCGACGGGCTCACGAATGCGGAGGAATTGGCGTTGGGGACGGATATATCCAAAAAAGATACGGACGGCGACGGGTTTGAGGATGGCAGCGAATTGGGTAGCGGTTACGATCCCTTGTCTAAAGGCAACAAAATCGGCCAATCGACGGGCATCAAAGAGGAGACGATCGGGGATTTGACCATTTTCGTACCCAAGACCTGGGAAAGACAAGCGGGTATGGGCGGTACTGTGGTGGTCAAAACCGGAACCCCATCCACTTTTTCCCTGTCCATGTCCACCTTCGCCAACGGAGGTACTTTGATGGACTGGGTCGTGGCGCAGAATCTCGGAACCATGGTCACGGATTACGAAACGTCTAAGAGCGCAGACGGTTTTGAAGTGGTGTATTCAAAAAATGGCCTGACAGCCTGGATGCTCCAGGGCAATACGGTAACCATGTTCAGGTATGCGACCAATGGCGCGGCTGCAAAAGACTTCGAATCGTTATTTGATCTGGCAGTGAAACGAGCGCACGTAAAATAAGCACTATGACCGCCGAAACCACCAATCCTCCCGTAACGCAACCAGAAATCCACGTCATACCCGATCAATTCTATGGCGCGGCTTTGAAGACAAAGCTGCAGACTACGACCAAGGAACAAGTGGTCGCGGCGGACGCGGGTCGTAAAAAAAGTTCGCTGCCCATGGTCATCGGAATTTTAGTTTTCGTGTTGGTTTTGGTCGCAGCTGGTTATGCAGTCTATCTGTTCAGGGATAAGATTTTCGCGCCGCCTGCACCCCCGGTCCAACAACCTGCGGTCGTGACGCCCACCACGACCAACGAAACCCCTCCGCCACCTCCGCCCGCCCCCGTGTCTCCGGAGAGCTTATCCGCGACTTCCACCAATCCGTCCAACGTGACCCTGACTTGGAGGGACGCTTCTGACAATGAATCCGCATACCGCATAGAGCGCAGATCTACAGAAACCACCATTTACCAAAGCATTACGGATTTGCCGCCCAACAGCACGATTTTTCAGGACGGTTCGGTTACGGCCAGCAGCACCTATTTCTATCGGGTGATTGCCCGCAATGAAACTGGTGAATCGCCGCCCAGCAACGAGATCATAATCACAACGCGTCCCTTGCCGCCAGCTCCGCCCAAGCAGGAACCTTTACCGCCTGCGGGATTGGATACAGATTCCGACGGTCTGACGGATTTGGAAGAGGCGTTATTGGTTTCCGACGCACGCAATCCAGACAGCGACAGCGACGGTTTTTTGGATGGCAACGAAGTCTTCAATCTTTACAGTCCTACTGGAAGGGCTCCGGCAAAACTTTCCGGCGGCGATACGGTCAAAGCCGTAGCCGGAGAGATAGGTTGGAGTATGGATATTCCGTCGTCTTGGGAGTTGACTCTCGACCAGACGGACGGGAGCGTGGCCACGATAAAAACCGGGCACGGCGAAACTTTTAAAGTTAACGTGGAAGACAATCCGCAAAAACTACCCATCGTGGATTGGTTCATGTCCAAATATCCGGACGCGGATAAAGCCCACATCATGGTGTTTAAATCCAAAGGCGGATACGAAGGTATCATCGGACCGGATTTGTTGACCACGTTCGTGCCTTGGGGGGATATGGTATTCGTATTCAAATACGACATGGACAAACAGCCTTTCATAAATTATCGCACGGTCTATTCCATGATGCTCAATTCCCTGCAACTCCAGGGATTGCCCCAAAGGATGGTGCCAGCCGGAACAGGCGAGTTGCCGTTTGAACCCGCGGCCACCGAGACGGGCGTCATCACCCAACCCGTATCCGTCACTGGCGCGACCGATACGGCGGGCTTGATGTCGGAAAGCCAAGATGCCCCGAATGTTCCTCCGCCAGTACTCCCATGAACAAAAAAAGTAATCAAATGGCCATAGTCGGTAGACGGCCGTCGAATCTCGCGGAAAAAGACATTAAACGTGCCGTGGATTTGGCTTTGGCTGGGGCCAAGAAGACTGGAGAGATAAACGTGGCTTTCGTGGATTCGACCAAAATGCGGAAGTTGAACAAGGAATATCGTCACAAAGACAAGCCCACTGATGTTCTGTCTTTTGCATATCACGAAAATGCTAAAGGTCCGGTAATTGGTGACGTCATCATTTGTCCGGCTTACGCTAAAAACGACAGTGCGGAGCAGGGTGTGCCTTATGCCGAACAATTGAGGCGCTTGATCGTGCATGGGACTCTGCATGTTTGCGGTTATGACCACATCAAAGACGCTGATGCCGAAATAATGTTGCCTTTACAGGAAAAAGTGGTTACCAAATTATGATTCGTGGCCAGAAGTTAGGACAAAGCTTCAAACACGCCTGGGAAGGCTTGGCTTTGGCCTTCAGACAAGAGCCGAGCTTCCGTTGGCAGCTGTTGGCCGCGTTGGGCGTCACGACCCTGGCTCTGCTCCTGCCGTTGCAGAGATGGGAACTGGCGCTGTTGACGCTAGTCATAGGCGGCGTGCTTGTGCTAGAATTGGGCAACAGCATCATCGAACGGTTGGTTGACGCGCTTTCGCCTCGGGTTATGGATTATGCGAAACATCTGAAGGATCTTTCCGCCGCCGCGGTGCTGGTAATGGCTTGTACGGCCGTGGTTTTATCCGTAATAATTTTTTGGCCATATCTTTCGTTGATCGCACGCGTATGAAAGAGCGTTTGATAGCTGGTTTGGATATGGGTTCCTCGGCCATTCGGATTGCCGTGGGACAGGTTTTGCCGACCCCAGAACGCCAAACCAAACTGTCTTTCATCGGTGCGGCCGAGGTGAAATCCGAAGGTATCGCCAAGGGCGGTATCAGTTCGTTTGAGGATGCTGTCAGTTCCATTACCGCATGTCTGGACCAAGCAGAACGCATGGTGGGTTTGCCCATCAACGACGTTTACGTGGGTGTGGGCGGTTCGCAAATTACGGTCCAGGACGCAAAAGGCATCGTGGGCGTGAGCCGCTCGGACCAAACTATCAGGCGTGAGGACGTGGTCAGGGTTTTGGAGGCGGCGCGAACTTACGCGCAAACGCCCAACTACGACATCCTGCACGTTTTGCCCAAACGTTTTACTGTAGACAATCAAAAAGACATCAAGGATCCGGTGGGCATGCAGGGCATCAGGTTGGAAGCGGACGCCAAAATAATCCAAGGCTTGTCCAACCATTTGCGTAACACCACCAAAGCCGTGTTCCGCACTAACGTGGACATTTCAGAATTGGTTTACGTGCCACTGGCCGCGGCTGAGGCCGTCACCACCAAGCGCCAACGCGAATTGGGGGTGTGCATCGTGTGCATGGGTGCTGCCACGACCAGCATGGCCGTGTACGAAGACAACGAATTGTTGCACGCGGCCACTTTCCTTATGGGTTCGGATCACGTGACTTCTGATTTGGTTTACACCTTGCGCACGTCGTTCGAAGTCGCGGAACGTCTGAAGCGGGCCAAAGGCAGTGCCGCGGCCACGACTTTCGAAAAGAGCGAAACTTCTGATCTTAAAGGTTTCGGTGCGGAAGTGAGCGAAGAGGTGCAATTGGGTTTCGTGGCCGAGGTCATCGGAGCGCGTGTGGAAGAAATTTTTGAACGTGTGGAAGCCGAACTCAAGCGCATAGAAAGATCCGGCATGTTGCCGGCCGGCATCATCCTGACCGGCGGCGGTGCCAAATTGAACGGCGTGGCCGACGTGGCTCGCGAGATTTTCCATTTACCGGCGGCCGTGGGGGTACCGCATGGCGAAAGTTCGATTCCGGAACTGGTGCAAGATCCGTCATTTTCAACAGCCGTAGGTTTGGTAATGTGGGGTTACGACGCTGAGAGGCAAGATGCGGTTTCATTCACATCCGGAGCCAAACAAAGCGGAGCCAATTGGGCGTCTAAGATTGGCGATCCGCTGAAAAAGATTTTCAAGAGTTTCATGCCTTGATGGCAACCCCGGAAAGCGAAAAAATAAAATCCTCGAATCGAGGTTTTATTTTTATCCACATGGGGTAAACTTGTATATTGGAGTGTAGACAGGCGTACGCCACAAGCCTCTTGACAGATCGCAAATCAACTTGACTAAAGACCATTGGACCGTTAATGTTTTTAATCGAAAGAGCAATTTTGTGGCTCAACAGAAAGAAATTTTGTTCACTATTTGTAGTCATTGTATGCCGGAAATTAAACCAGATGTCGAGACCGGTGCCAAAATCAAGGTGATTGGGGTTGGCGGTTCGGGCGGTTCGGCAGTCAACCGCATGATCAACGCCAAGATTCGTGGCGTGGAATTCGTGGTCATGAACACGGATGTCCAGGCATTGCATTCCAATTTGGCTCCCAAGAAAATCCATCTCGGACCCACGGTTTCGCGTGGCTTAGGCGCGGGCATGAATCCTGATGTTGGCGAGCGTGCGGCCGAAGAAAGCCAAAACGAAATTCGTGAGACCATCAAAGGAGCGGACATGGTGTTCATCACC
Organism: uncultured Gammaproteobacteria bacterium; assembly: GCA_964604275.1. Lineage (GTDB taxonomy): Bacteria > Patescibacteriota > Patescibacteriia > 2-12-FULL-60-25 > 2-12-FULL-60-25 > MWCR01. Next base: position 184,958 of record CAZRYH010000001.1, on the reverse strand, counting down.
TGTGGTCTGGGTGGCGGCACCGGTTCCGGAGCCGCGCCCAAAGTCGCGGAGATCGCCCGCGAGTTGGGCATACTGACCGTGGCTGTGGTTACGCGTCCATTCCAGTTCGAGGGCTATCAACGCAAAACCATCTCCGAACAGGCGCATGATAAATTGACCGGTGTGGTGGATACCATCATCACCATACCCAACGACAGGGTCCTGCAAATCATTGATCGCAAGACCTCGATGTTGGACGCGTTCGAAATCGTGGACGACGTGTTGCGCCAAGGCGTGCAAGGCATTTCCGATATCGTCTCGGTTCACGGTTTGATTAACGTAGACTTTGCGGACGCCCGGGCCATCATGGAAAATCGCGGTTCTGCTTTGATGGGTATCGGCAGGGGACATGGTGACAATCGCGCCATAGACGCGGCCAAAGCGGCTATCGCTTCGCCGTTGCTCGAGGTTTCAATCGACGGGGCCAAGGGCGTTTTATTTACGGTTTCCGGCGGCTCCAACCTCGGCATGTACGAAGTCACGGAAGCGGCCAAAGTCATCACCGAATCTGCGGATCCCGAGGCTAAAATCATATTCGGCGCCATTGTGGATGAATCGCTCAAAGACGAAATCAAGGTCACGGTCATTGCCACGGGTTTTGAAGACAGGCCGCAGATGCCGCGTTCTGGAAATAAACAGGTCATCGCCAGCGGCACTTTCACGGCCGGAGCCCTGAGCAACGATCAACATCTGCCATTCAGAAAAGCGGCTCCTGTTTATCCGGAACCCGTCAGGCACGCGCCCGTGCAGACCCCGCCGGTCAGGCAATACATGCCCACGCCCGCGCCTGCCCCCATGCAATCCCAACCCAAACCTGTCTTTCAGGCGCCGGCCGTCCAACAGCCTCCCGTGGCCAATGACGCGCCCGCGGCCCATCAGCCCCACGTGCAACCCCCCTCGTACGCGCCCACGGTAAATCCGGCACCGGCCGCACAACGCCCGCCAGAACCCCCGCCGCGTCAACCCGACCCGTCCAGCGAATCTTCAGACGATGCGGTCGAAATCCCGGCTTGGTTCAGGAAGAAGATGATGTAGTTGTTCGTGTAACGCGATTCGTGTAACGTTTATCGTCTGAGGACGTGCGTTGTATGATTTATGTTTCACGATGAGTTGAAAAAATTAATGGACGATTACGTCCATTTGACATACAAGATTACGCGGTCCTTCCCGAAGGAGGAAGTATTCGGTAGCACTTCGCAATTGAGACGCGCCGCTTTATCTGTTATTTTGAATTACATCGAAGGTTACGCCAGACAGCGCGATACCGTGCTTAAGAATTTCTTGCAGATATCCTATGGTTCTTTGCAGGAATCGAAATATTTAGTGGAATTTTGTTGGAAAGAAAAATATATTTCGGATGAAGATTATAAATCCGCGAATAATTTATCCGAAAGAATTGGCGCAATGTTATGGGGAACTTTGGATAAATTTAAAAATTCTTGATTGCGGTGTCAGACGATACAGGCTTCACGATACACGTTACAAGACTATGCATTGTCCCATCTGTGGCCACGAAGAGAGCAGGGTCGTGGATTCGAGGTTGTCTTCTGACGGTATGGCCATACGGCGCCGCCGCGCTTGCGAAAAATGCGATGGCCGTTTTTCAACTGTCGAAGAATTGGAGCTGTTGGATTTGACCGTGGTCAAACGCGACGGCCGGCGTGAAATGTATTCCCGCGAAAAGATGGAATCCGGGGTGAGACGGGCTTTGGAAAAACTGTCATACACGCAAGAGGCGTTCAGGACCTTGATTAGCAATATCGAGCGCGACATAGCCAAACAAGGTTCGCATGAAATAACGAGTTCAGAAATCGGGGATTTTGTCATGGCCAGATTGCGCGCCTTCAACAAAGTCGCGTACATCCGTTTCGCTTCGGTGTATCGCGCTTTCGAAGACGTCAAAACATTCCAAAAAGCTTTAGACGACCTGCGTCAACGCAAATCCCACCGCAAAACCCAACAATGAATCATCGTTTTCTGCTTTAACCCCACAGGAGTGGTTGGCTTTTTGAATTTGGTTATTAGAATTATTATCTCTTTCCTGCCCGCCGTAGTCAGACGAAGGCAGGTTGAAGTTTGGTTATTTGATTATGGTCATTCGCCTTCGACATCCATCCGTCTCCCTGATATCATTGCGGCGTATGAATGTTATCCAAAAGCACACCAAGATAGTCTGCACCCTCGGCCCGGCAAGCAATACCCCCACAAAAATCTCCGCCATGATCAAGGCCGGCATGAATGTGGCGCGTCTGAATTTTTCTCACGGTACTTACGCTGACCACCAAAAATTTTTGGATGTAGTGCGCGCCCAAGCCGTGAAGCTGGAAACCCATATCGCCATCATGCAGGATTTGCAAGGCCCCAAAATTCGGGTAGGCGACTTGCCCAAACAAGGAATCGAACTCAAACCCAATACTCAAATTATTTTTACCACGCGTCCCAAAGCGCCCTCTGGCATGATTCCGGTGACGTATGAAAAATTGCACGAAGACGTGGAGGTGGGACAAAGATTGCTCTTGGCAGACGGCCTCATGGACGCGGTGGTCACCAAAGTCGAAGGCCGCGAAGTTTACGCTCAAGTGGGCACTGGAGGTTTATTGACTTCGCACAAAGGTCTGAATTTGCCGGAAACCACGGTTTCAGCAAGCGCCATGTCTGAAAAGGACAGAAAAGACGTGGCCTTCGGTGTAAAAGCGGGGGTGGATATGGTCGCACTGTCGTTCGTGCGTTCGGCCAAGGAGGTTCTCGATTTGCGTTACTTGATCAAAAGCGAAGAAAAGAAGTTGGGCAAGAAATATTCGGATCAACCGCCGGTAAGGATAATTGCCAAAATCGAAAAGCGTGAGGCGGTCGAAAGGATCGAGGAAATATTGGACGCGGCCGATGGCATCATGGTGGCGCGCGGCGATTTGGGCATTGAGATGCCGGCCGAAGAAGTGCCCATCATTCAAAAACGCTTGATCGAAAAGGCTTTGGAAGCGGCCAAGCCCGTGATTGTGGCCACGCAAATGTTGGAATCCATGGTTCAGAATCCGCGGCCTACGCGCGCCGAAGTGTCCGACGTGGCCAACGCGGTGTTGGACCATACGGACGCGGTCATGCTCTCTGCCGAATCCGCTACCGGCAAATATCCCGTGGAGACCGTGGAGACCATGTCGAGGATTGTGACGCGCATCGAAAAGACCAAGTTGGACGATATGCCGCCCATGAAAATCCGCGCCTACGCTACCGAGGAAGAGGCCATGTCCAGCATGGCCGGCATCCTGGCGCACTCCACCCGGGCCAAATACATTTTGGTGGCTTCACTTTCCGGTACGGCAGGACGCATCGTGAGTCGCTTTAGGCCGGAAATCCCCATTTTCGTAACCACCAATCAGGAGAGGGTCTGTCGTCAGTTGGCCGTGAGTTGGGGCGTGACTCCGTTCGTCATGCCCACATGCCAAACCATTGAAGAGTTGATAGACCGTTCCGTCCTGCATCTCAAAAACAATCACGACATCAAAGCCGGAGAGACTATGATCGTGATCGCGGGCGATCCGGTGGGAATTTCTGGGCACATAAACTTTGTGGAACTGAGGACCGTGTAAAAAAAATGATTCGAACTTTGTTATGAAAAAAACACGCACGCCGTTGGTCATGCCTTTTTCCAAATTGCGCATGCGCCATGTGCCCCAAGTGGGCGGCAAAAACGCGAGCTTGGGCGAAATGATCCATACTTTGGGCAAATACGGCATCCCCGTGCCCGACGGTTTCGCGACCACGGCAGATGCGTATTGGGAATTTGTGGATGCCAACGATTTGCGTCGAGTGATTAAACACGAACTCAGCGGCTTGAATGTCAATGACGCGGCTGAGGTCGCGCGTTGTGCCGGTGCCGTGCGTAAAGCTTTTTTGGAGGCCGAGATGCCGGAGAGATTTCGGGATGCGGTCGTTAAGGCATACGAGGAAATGGGTAATGGGGGTTCGTCCCGCGTCGCTCGCCACGCCCGTCTCTGGCGTGGTCCCGCGTCGCAGGGACGGGCGGCAGACGTGGCAGTTAGGTCTTCGGCCACGGCTGAGGATTTACCGACCGCGTCTTTTGCCGGACAACAGGATTCGTTCCTGCACATCGTGGGCGCGGACCAGGTGGTGTGGGCCGTGCAGGAATGCATCGCGTCTTTGTTCAACGACAGGGCCGTGGTTTATCGGTTGAACAACGGTTTTGATCATATGCGCGTCGCACTTTCGGCGGGTGTGCAGCGCATGGTGCGTTCGGATACGGGGGGTGCGGGCGTGATGTTTACCTTGGATACGGAATCCGGTTTCCGCGACGTCGTAGTCATCAACGCGGCTTATGGCTTGGGCGAGAGCGTTGTCCAGGGCAAAGTCAATCCTGACCAGTACATGGTCCATAAGACGTTGCTGGAAAAAGGTTTCGCTCCCATCATCGAGCGCCGGTTGGGCGATAAAGCCACACAAATAATCTACTCCACGCATCGGGGCGATCCGACTTTGGAGATAAAAACACCGGAACAGGATAGGCGGCGTTTCGTGTTGAACGACAAAGAGATTCTTACGCTCGCCAAGTGGGGAGCGGTCATAGAAAGGCATTACTCCAAGCAGGCCGGATACCATAAACCCATGGACATCGAATGGGCAAAGGACGGCGGCACGGGAAAGCTTTACATAGTCCAAGCCAGGCCGGAGACCGTGGCGTCGCGCAAGACCGGCAACCAACGCGAAGTTTTCCGTCTCAAAGGAAGCTCGAAGGTTCTGTTGGCCGGAGTGGCCGTGGGGCGAAAGATCGGAGTCGGGACAGTTCACATACTGCGCACGGCCAAAGAGATGGAAAATTTCAAAGACGGGGATGTTTTGGTGGCGCATATGACGGATCCGGATTGGGTTCCGGTCATGCGGCGTGCCGCGGCCATCGTCACGGAATCCGGAGGACGCACGTGCCATGCGGCCATCGTGAGCCGCGAGTTGGGTATCCCGTGCGTGGTGGGTTGCGCCAATGCCCTGAAAATTTTAAAAAACGGACAGACCGTTACCGTGAGCGCGGCGCAGGGCGAACAAGGCCATGTGTATCAGGGTGCGTTGGAATATGTCGTGGGTTACGAACCTTTGAAACGCCCGGCCGGTTTGCGGACCAAGGTCATGGCCATACTCGGGGATCCGGATGCGGCTTTGGAAATGGGCATGATGCCCGTGGACGGCGTGGGTTTGGCGCGCATGGAGTTCATTCTCAACCAATCCGTTAAAGTGCATCCGTTGGCTTTGCTCTATCCGCAAAAGGTGGCTAATCCCGCAGCTCGAGCCAAAATCAAAACCCTGACCCGCAACGATAAAAACGGGAAAGAATATTTCGTACGAACATTGGCCGAAGGCATCGGAAAAATAGCGGCCGCTTTTTATCCGCGCCCCGTCATCCTGAGGATGTCGGATTTTAAGACCAACGAATACGCCAACCTGCTGGGCGGTAAGGCGTTTGAACCCACGGAAGACAATCCCATGTTGGGCTGGCGTGGAGCTTCACGTTATTACGCGCCCTCGCCTTACTCGCCGGCGTTCGCGCTCGAATGCGCCGCGGTCAAACGCGTGCGTGAACACATGGGTTTGACTAACGTGCTCATCATGATTCCCTTCTGCCGCACTCTGGAGGAAGGCAAAAAAGTCATTGAAGAGTTGAAGAAGAACGGCCTGCAGAAAGGCAAAAACGGTCTAAAAGTCTACGTCATGGTGGAAATCCCTTCCAACGTCATCTTAGCCGAGGATTTCGCCAAGATATTCGACGGTTTCAGCATCGGATCCAATGACCTGACACAATTGACCTTGGGCGTGGATCGCGACAGTTCGTTGGTCTCCAACCTGTATGACGAGCGCAACCCGGCTGTCAAAAACCTTTTGGCCGCGGTCATCAAGTCCGCCAAAAAGACCAAGACCCCAGTGGGCATCTGCGGCCAGGCGCCGTCCGACTATCCGGAAATCGCCAAATTCCTAGTGGAGCAGGGGATAGATTCCATCTCGCTCAATCCGGACACGGTGATGCAGGGCATGAAGACGGTCGCGAGCATAGAGAAACGCAAACGAAAATAATTGAACCAAAAAACGCCGGAATCCGGCGTTTTTGAAATGTTTATATTATTGCAGTTGGGTTTTGCCGATTTTCAGAATCAAATCCCACTGTGGTTGGCTTACGGGCATGACCGAAAGTTTTGGTTGGTTGAACATGGGCAGCACGTTCAAGACGGGTGTGTACCGAATTTCGTCCGCGCTCACGGGTCGCGAGAGTTTGGTTACGGGCTCCACCTCCACCACAGACCAATTGCCTTCCGTGGTCGTGGGGTCGTCGTAAGCTTCTTTGGTCACACGGGCCACGCCTACCGCTCCCGGTTCGTCGCCTTGATGGAAAACCAAAACCATATCACCGGGTTTCATTTCCCGGAGATAATTGCGGGCTTGGTAATTGCGCACGCCATCCCAGCGCGTACCGTTTGATTGGGCCAACTGATCCCAGCTAAAAAGCTCAGGGTTGGTCTTTAAAAGCCAATAAGCCATATTATTCGCTATGAACACGATAGCACATGGGCTGAATTTGGCTAGTTCTTGTCTGTTTTACTGATTACGACAACCCCGTTTCCAATAACGCGGCCAAGAAAGGTATTTTTTCAATTTTTCTCAGTCCCTCTTCATCCAGCCACTCGAAAGAATCGTGCTCCAAAGGGTCGAGTCTTACCTCGCCGGAAACGTAATCCGCCTCGAATACGGACTGGAGCGTCGGCCGTTCTGGATTTTGCGTGTTGAAGATGAAGACGGGCGAACCGACCGTAATTTTTAGTCCGGTTTCTTCCATAACCTCGCGCTCCAAAGCCTGCTCCAAAGTTTCGCCATCCTCCACCGTACCGCCCGGCAAATCCCATTTATTAGGCATGTAATCGTTGACCGCGGCGCGGCGCGTGGCCAGATACTTACCGTCCTTCTTGATCAACGCATGCGAGGCCACAAAAAATTGTCCCATATTTTTTTCGATAAGAATCGTCGTGCCATAGTTTGCCCTTTGGGCGAACAATCCGCAACCGAACCGTGCTAACAGGCATCCGAGGGGGTATACTGGGTGTATGAAAAATATTGGAGAATCGCCCAAGCCGACGACCGAAGCGGTACAGACTCGGGTTCAAATTAAGGAAGCTAGGAAGGATCGTGAATTTGAAATGCGTAAAAAGAGAATAACGGACGTCTTACGCGAATTCACGGAGGCGGAAGACGAGGTGCCGCATTATCTACGCGACGTGGTTACCTTTTACAATTACGACAAACCGGCCTTCCTGCGCAAAAAGCTCAAAGATTTTACGACCGAGGATTTGGATGAGTTGTTGGATTTGTTGTGGTCTAAAAATAACGCCATCGAGACGCGCGCCGCGGCAAAAACCAGGCCTTGGTCCGTGCATGTCCAACGCGTGTATTTTTCCGTCATGCCTCAAGGTATGGGTCCGTCTTTCGAAAAGGCCCCATCAAGTTTGGCCGCGGAAAGGATAGGCCTTTTCATGCAGGCGATCCGCGATTTGCGGGAAGGAAAGCCCGCGTCTGATGACAGCCTCTATCCCTTCGATCGGGAGTATTTCGCGGAGTTCGGTTTTGGACGCGAGCAATATGGCGAGTTGTTGGGAATGTTCGCCGAAGATTTGGATTTTTTCGCCAAGCCCCACGTCAAGGGCGAACCGCAGAGCCAGGGTGAAGTCTTGAAAAGATACAGGGCAATAACTGGTTTGTGCGTTCAGTCATATCAGCACGACGACAGTCCCGGCTTGATGGCCATCAGTAGGTACAAAGGCAGAGCCAACCATCTGAACGACATCATCGGATCCTTAAAAAGGTTTTTGAGGGACGAGACCGCATATGGTTCCACACGTCATGAATTGTATGAAGATTACACGGACGACCAACTGAAAGAGTTGATCGCCATGTTCGAAAACGAAAAAATGCTGCTCGTGGATTTGGCCAAACTAATCCCAAGCACGGCCGGTTTGAATAACGATGTGTCGGACGAGGAGGAGGCGATGATGGATTAATAAGGGTGTACATCAAACCCGTCCGGTAGTGGTCTTTCTTTTTGAGTTCAGAAATAGTAGCGCGGATGCGGCAAACATGGTCACGAAAAAACCGTTGAGCATAAGTACGCCGAATAATCCTGGGTTGATCGGGGGTCTCCAGATGACAAAAGCTATAACCGGTACAGAAGCTTGCGCTGCGGCCATAGCGAACAGGGTTCGTGCCATTCCGGTCGGCTTTAAACGTGACCAAAAAGCGCCGACGATCCCTACGGCCAAAACCCCTCCGTATAAAAGGTTGGCCGGATTATCTTCGCTGCCGATGAGTCCTACGGCCAAGTTCATCCAGACTAGAACCAAGGTGGTCCCTACGGCAAAAGCCATGGCCGCACGATAGGCTTTATCGCCTTCGCGCCTTGCTGCGAATTCATACAATAAACCGGTTCCGAAAAGAAAAATTCCGGCCACGAAAAAGTCCCACGCGTCCCAAACAACTTGGTCCGTGAATTGCATGGCGAGCAGTGGCAGCGAAAGAATGATTGCTATTGCCAGAAAGATGGCTATCGCCCGCAGGTTGCGCTTGATGAAGTTCATAGAATTTATTTAACTTAATTCGACGCGGTAAATTCAAGTACCATAAAATTGAACTTACCATTTTCCGATGGTTGCACGGTTTTGTTTTGAAAGACCAAACCATTCTCTTCGGCCAATCTGAAAGGTAGGTCAGTATCAATATCGGAGAAATCCGACCATCCGAAATATATACGACCATTCGGAGATAAATGTTTTTTGGCCTCAAGAAAAAAACTTTGCTTCAGATGGTTTTCAGGATCCCAAAACATGCGCTCTGCCAAGTCCGACGCAGCGTGGTTGTTGTAAGGTGGGTTGCAGATTAAGATATCATATTTGTCCTTTAAAGCACCGAACCCATCGCATTCAATGAATTCGACATTCTGTACGTCTAGCAATTTTGCGTTTTGACGTGAGTTTTCGATGGCCATTGGATTGATGTCGGTCGCAGTCCCATGAAGGCATTTTGAAGCAAGGAAAAGAGAAATGACCCCGGTGCCGCATCCGATTTCTAAAAAGCATTGATCGGATGATATGTGTACGGTTTCTATCATGAGCGAAGTATCGATACCGGTTCCATAAACGCCAGGCAACACCATTATCTGTTTATCGAAAATGGTCTGCACGAAGGGCGCGGCTTTTTTGCGTTCTTCGAGCCTTTTTCTTTGCGATTCTTCTGCCGCATACCCGCTTTTGATTATGCGCTGGTTCGTGTCGTTCATGACAATAGCGTACGGGAAAATATTTGGATGGTCTATGATACCTTTAGAATCGATGAATTCAGTCTACAAAAAACCGCTCGAAAGCGGTTTGCATACTCGGAGTTTTCGAAATAGCAATCCTGAATGTTGAATGCGTCAAATAGCATCAAAAACCCCAGGCGTTATTGAAATCTTCAATAATTTCTTTAACCCCGCTTTTGTCGCCTACCAATTTTGCTGGAGTGCCCCGCCTTCCTTTTGGAGGACCGTAAGGCCAATCCTCCGGATTTTCTACTGGCGGATAAATTAGGTAATCGGTTTTAAGGCTATCTGGCAGTTTGTCCCAATTTTCTTTAATGAATTCCAAATCGGATAAATCTAAACGGCGCCCCTCCTCGCCAAAAAACGGGGGATTGTCTCTATTGCTAAACCAATACCTGTTATCGGAAGCACGCAGGCTCATCCCCGTGAAGATGTACCCCAATACCGGATCGTTTTTCATCGCCTCGCTATCCAGTTTGGCACGTTCTAGCAATTTTTCAAACTCTTTTTTCTCAAAAAAGAAGTCCATTTCATATTTCGCCCTGCCCACTTGCTTGGCGGTCAGCTCTAAACGTGGGTCATCCTTCCCCTCATCGAACACGTATTCCGCTCCTGATTCTAACAATTCCGCATCATGTATTGTCCGGGATTTAAAAATTTTTGACCTTTGTTCTAATTCCTCTTTTTCCAACGGCGAACCCATTCCAATCTCATTGTTTTTCATAACTCCTCGCTTTGGTGATAATAAAACAACCGAACAGTTTATAACTTAGCATGATTACCCAGCTATTGAAAAACGCAACATGAATGAACAATCCGCCTCACCTTGCGGCAAGACGGATTGTTCATGGCGGGTCCGAAGGGATTCGAACCCTCGATCTTCTCCGTGACAGGGAGACGTGTTAACCAGGCTACACCACGGACCCATGGGCCAAACCCGCCAAAAATTGTGGCGAAAATGTAACATGGGCTTCATAAAACCGCAAGCCCCCGGACCAGGAACACTGGGAATAAAAAACCCTGGCTAAGTTCAGGGTAAAAGATTGGGTATGTGCGGCATCGGACGCAGGGTGTCGGGCAATGCGTTGCGCAGGAGCGTCAGGGCGTGGTCGTAACTTTCGTACTCCAGCTCCCTGGTAATTGTCGGGTTTCCGCGCAGGAGACGTGAAACCTTTTTGTCCTTGGGGACCAGCACCAAGATGGGTACGCCGCTGCGGTGGGCCATTTCCACTTCGATGCCGCCGCCCCATGAGGGCTGGATGGCCGCAACGATGAGGACGCTGGTGAGCTCGCAGACCTGCCGCCGTTCGGCGCGATCACGTCTTGGGGCGTGAAGTGCGCGTGCTTGATGGGGTCGTAGTATTCGTGCGGTACAAAGGCGCGCCGGCCGAACAGTTCGCCGTGCAAATCGCCGATGCGTTCGTAGAACGTTTTGACTTGGGCTTGCGTCTCTGGCGGCAACTCGGTCAACGGACCGCAGACATATGCAGTCTTGGTCTGATTGTCGGCCATGGTAGGCCTCCTTCCAAAGGGCTGAGGGGTCCGCGATGGTTTTAGAGGCCCGTGGGTGGCGAGTCAAACCAAGATTGTTGATAACTTTGGGCGTGGTTCTTGGGGAGAATCGTGATGTTGCGTGGTAATCGAATATTCGCTAAAGTTTGGCAAGGATAAAAGCAAAGTGCAAAAAGCAAAAATCAAAATTATGGAGGATGATTTTGATTTTATACTTGAGCGGAATTTTTGCTTTTTGAATTTTGCTTTTTGCTCTACCCCCTATGCCCCAGCACACAAAAAAAGTGATAGAAGATTTCGTCTGTTCCCATTGCGGCGCCGAGGTGAAAGGTAATGGTCGGACAAACCATTGCCCGGTTTGTCTTTGGAGCAGGCATATGGACGATGTGCCGGGTGATCGTGCGTCCGCTTGCCAGGGTATGATGAAACCGATTGGGGTTTGGGTACAGCACGGGGAAATCACGCGTGTGGAACATCAATGCGAAAAATGCAAATTTAGACGTTATGGTCCGGTGTTGCCCCAGGACAATCGCGAAGAGCTGATTAAAATTTCTGTTGCCGATATTAAGAAATAAAAAAAACAGCCAAGGAGTCGAGTGACTCACTTGGCCGCTGGAGGCTTGGTTTCGTAGTTGGCGTAGTTGGGCATGATGATGTTGCATTTGCTGTAGTCCCAACATCCCATGCTGCCGTTGAATGAGTAGTCCTGGCATTCCAGGTCCACGCGCAAAGCCTTGCGCATGGTTTCTTGGGATGGCTTGAAGGGCAGGACCGGGTCCATGAAGCATTGCGGGTCCTTCTGGAAGAACAGGCTTTGCAGCATGCCCTCGTCCATCTTGAACGCGGCGCCGGGTTTGGCGTACGCCTGCGGGAAGCAGATTTCACACGCCGACACGTCTGAGGTCTTGTTGGCCTGGTCGTAGGGCGGTGGGGTAGGACAGGCGAACGACATGAACGGCTGGGGCAAATGCGCGACCTTGCCCATGAAGCGGCGCGGGTCCTTCTGCAGGTAGAAGCTCCTCACGTTGTACGGAGTCGCCGGCACGCAGACCATGGGCGGAGTGGGCGTGATCGTGGTGGTCTTGTTCTTCGCATCACCAGGGTTCAGGTAGCTGTACAGCGCCCACAAGGCGGCCACGCAAGCCCCGAACAACGCGGCGTAGGTGAAGAAGGAGCCCCACTTTCTTTCTTCTGCAAATTCCAACATCAGATGACAGACGTTGTTGGCGTCCCAGTGCGGGGTGAACTTGCGGATGATGCGGGTTCGGGGCGGTTCGTCGGGCGTCTCCAGCCTGACCCTTGAGCCTTTGTGTACGTTGGGCCAGGAAAAACCCGCGACCATGTGACCGGATTGGATCTCCCTCCTGATCGTCATTCGAGCCGAGACGCCGATCGGGAAATCGACGATAATCTCGTCGCCGGACTTCCAGGAGTCGTCGAAGTTTTGGCCGTAGGGCAGGAATTCCACGGCGCAGTTCAAAACGTCGCCAGGCAAAACCCTGGGTTCGCGCAAATCCGCTTGGACTCTCTGACCGGTCTGGTCATGAACGACTTCCACCCGGTTGAGTGAAAGCTCGGGCATGAAGATCGCGCACGTTGTGGTGCCGTCGAGCGCAGAGGAAATCTCCGCCAGGGCCGTGAATCCGTTTTCGAAAATCAGCTTGCAGCGCTTGGGGGTGGTGTCGGCATTGGGCATTATCGACCTCGTCCTTGTGGCTACGAAAGTTTTGGAGGGAGCGAGCCCCTTTAAGGGGAATGTAAATGCATACCATGAATATACGCAAATGTCAAGGGTAAATTTGCCTTAATAAAGCAAAACCCCGACGTTTTTAGCGTCGGGGCGGGAGGAGTTACTTGGTCTTTGCCTCATACTGGGGCAGGACCAAGCACAGTTTGGAGTAGTCGTAACAGTTGCGGGCCGCGTTGAACGTAAAGTCCTTCGCGCTCTGCTGGGGGTTGCAGAAGTCGATCCGCATGCCGTCCGCGGCTACCTTTTGGAAGGTGGAGACCTGGGGTTCGGTCACGCACGTGGGGTCCGTGCTGCTGAAGCCGAAGGCGCGCAGGACCTCGGACGTGAGTGGGATGTTTCCGGGTTCGGAGTATCCGTGGGGCAATTGGATCTTGCAGCCCTTGGATACGTCCGCGCAGTCGCCCTCGGTCACGTACTTTTCGCACACGATGCCCAACGTGTCGGGAGCGGGTTGTGTTACCCGACCCTCGACGCAACTGGGATCGTCCTGCATGAAAAACTTCTGCAGGTTGCTCTCGGTGACCGGGATGAGGACCGGCTTGGGGCCGATTCCCACCATCCGGAACAGCGGACCGTTGAACGCGATGACCAGCACCAGGGCAAGCAGGGTGGCGGCCAGATAGGTGAGCTTCTTCGCGTTCTTCTTGAACCACGAAGGCTTGCCCTTGTCCGCCGTACCGCCGAGGCGCTGAATCTCATCGCTCAGGGCGTTGCGTTCCGCATCGTGCGCCGACATCAGGTTCTGGACCTGTTCGTCGTGCACTCGGGCCGCGTCCGCGAACCTGTCTTCCCATTCCTTCTTGACCGCATCGATGGCCGAGGCGCTGGCCCGTTCGTAGTAGCGTCGGGCGTTTTCCGCGGCTGAATCCCTGGCCGTGACGGCGTCGTTGAGCCTACGCTCGAGGTCGGCCTTGTCGTTCTTGACCGAGGCGAGTTCACGCTCGAGTCCGTTCAGGCGGTCTTGGACCGTGGGGTCCAGAGGCGTGCTCCGTACGGTTGCCAACTCGCTTTCGAGCGAGGCGATTCGGGCGTTGGCCTGGGCGAGTTCAGCGGTGAGCGTGGGCGATGTCGGTCTGCCGGAAAGCTGGGTTTCCAGCTCCGTAACCTTTTTCTCCAAGTTTGTGACCTTGGAGTTGGCGTCGTCCACCAGCTTGCGCGCCGCGGCCAACCGCTTGTCGCGGTCTTGGACCGTGTTGACGGTCTCGGATTTGGCGGCTTCGAGCTGCTTGGTAAGACTGTCCACTTCGCCGAGCGCCTTTGAGAGCTCGTTCGTGGCCGTGTCCAATCGGGCTTGGATGGCGGCGGTACCGTCATCCGTAACCGATTTCTTGGCCTGCTCGAGTTCGCTCTTGAGTGCGGTCAGCTCGTTTTCGTGCGCACGCTTGGAAACATTCACACGACTTTCGAGCTCGCCGATGTTGGCCGTAGCTGATTCCAGCTCGGTCTTGAGTTCGTCGATCTTCTGCTGGGCCACTTCTAGTTGCGTGGCGAGCTCGTCCTTCTCTTCGACGGCCTTGCCCGCGTCGGTTCCGCGGAGGCGTTCGATTTCCTCGAACGCCGACTCGCACTTGGCCTTCAGCTCCTCGATTTCCTTCTTGGCGTCCTTGAGTTCACACATCTCGTCGTCCATGCGGTCGATGAGCGCGTCGGCCGGCTTCTCGAACAAAGACCTGAGCGGTTCGTATTCTGAACGAATCGCTTCGATTCTCTGTTCGAATTCGGCCTTTGCCGATTCGATTTCCGCCTTTGCCGATTCGAAACCCGTCTTGGTGGACTCCAATTCGGCCTTGATGGCCTCGACCGATTCGGATGCGGTACGGAGACGCTCGTTCAGATTCGCGAGCTCGTGGGCATGCTTCTCGGTCAAGGCCGCAACTTCTGAAGTCTTGGCCTGGAGCGCGGCATGGAGCCGATCGCGTTCTTGCTTGAGCGTTTCCAAATCCTCGGTGGGTAGTTCGGGTGCGGGCTTGCCTTCGGGCGTGGTGTCCTCGAGCGGTTGTCGACACTGGATGCAGATGCGCGCCACCAAGGGATTAACCTTGGAGCACTTGGGGCAAACCTTTCCAGGCTCGCCCTCGTCCATGATGGCCGGATTTCCTGTGGGAGGCGTATGGCGTTTCTTCGAATTTCCGGTGATCCCCATGTCTCTATGTCCTTTGTAAGGAGCCTGGTTTTTGTTTATACGCTTGAATAGCGAATGGCTGAATGTAGCATAAAAAAGCCTTTTTGTCAACGGTCATTGACGCTTTTCGGTAATCCGGGCGTTAAAAAATGCTGTGTTATGCGACAACTTAGCTAAAAAATACACTTGTGGAACGCTTACCACCAAGGTATCCTTATATACCAACGGTCGAGTCTTGCGGTTTTTTCCATTAGTTTTTTATGAAAAAAGCACCATCAGAAGCAAAAAAGGCGACAGGACCCGTGGTTCTGTTGATATGGGACGGGTTCGGATTTTCCAAACATACATACGGCAACGCGGTCCGGGACGCGCGTATGCCGCTCTGGCATAAATTGCAAAAAAATTACGCCACCTCACTGTTGCGCGCGGATGCAGAAGCCGTGGGTCTGACTGCACACGAGGCGGGAAACAGCGAGGCCGGCCATGCCACGATCGGAGCCGGACGGGCTGTCTTGTCGGATAAAGTCTTGGTTAACCGCGCCATCGAGGACAGGGTTTTCGATAATAATCCCGCGTTTTTGCATGCCGCGGCGCATGTCATCCGTCGGGGTAGCACTTTGCATTTGATGGGTTTGTTGACCAATAGGCAAAGCGGCCACGCCGCTTTCACGCATATCGAGGCCTTGGTCAAATGGGCCGTACGTCTGAGGTTGCCCAGCGTCAACCTGCATATCTTTACGGATGGTCGCGATACGGCGCCGTTCCATGCATCGAAATTGCTGTCTGATTTGGAATCATTGATGCCGCCCAGCATGCGCATCGCCACCGTGTGCGGCCGGTTTTACGCCATGGACCGCGATCGTAACTGGAACCGCACGGCTTTGGCTTACGACGCGTTGACGCGCGGCGAGGGTTTGGTGGCGCGCACCCCATTGGAAGCCATCGAAGCCGCCTATGCGCGCGGCGAAAGCGACGAATTCATTCTGCCCACGATCATCGGCAACACGAAGGGCGCCATCGGAGACAAGGACGCCGTCATTTTTTGGAATTTGCGGTCCGACCGCGCACGCCAGCTGGTCAAGCCTTTTATCGAAGGCGATTTCGAAAAAAAGGAAAAGAAAACCTTCAAACGTAAAAAGAAACTGCGCGATTTGTGCTTCGTGACTATGACCGAATTCGGGCGCCAAATCGACGGCGCGGTCGCGGCTTTCCCACACCATTCATTGTCCGGCACCATGGTGGAAGCCCTTCGCTCCATGCGTCAAATATATATTTCGGAATCGGAAAAATATTCCCAGGTCACGTATTTTATGAACGGCGGTTCTGATACGCCACGCTACGGCGAGGAGCGTTTGCGCATCCCGTCGGCCAAAATTTCTTCATTCGACAAAAAGCCGGTCATGCGGGCTCCGCAGATCGCGCGCGCCGTGGCCAAGTACGTTAACCGCGGTTACGATTTCGTATGCGCCAATTTTGCCAACCCGGACATGGTCGGCCATACGGGCAATTATCAGGCCACGCGCTTGGCGTGCGAGGCTGTGGATGCCGCGTTGGAACCGATTTGGAAGGCGGTGCGCAAAAACAAAGGCGTCTTGCTGGTGACCTCTGACCATGGCAACGCGGAAGAGGTAGTGGATTCACACGGCGCTTTGGACACGCATCACAATGCGAATCCCGTACCCTTTCTGTTCGCCTCGGACGCCATGGCAGGAGCCAAAGTGCGAAATGGGAGTTTGGCGGATGTGGCGCCGACCATTTTGTCGCTCATGGATATCAAAAAACCCGAAGAGATGAAAGGGAGGAGTCTTTTGAAGTGACAAGTCAGTTGTTTTAAGATAATTTGGTTTCCAATGAATCTCTTATGAGACCAAAACCTGTAGTGCTGATGGTGCTGGACGGATTCGGCATCGCGCCGGACGCGGAGGGCAATGCGGTCACGCGCGCCAACATGCCGGTTTTTAAGCGTCTCATAGAAACCTATCCGGCCATGACCGTGCGCGCTTCTGGCGAAGCCGTGGGTCTGTCTTGGGGGCAAATGGGAAATTCGGAAGTCGGCCACTTGACCATAGGTGCGGGGCGCATATTTTTCCAAAGTTTGCCGCGTATCAACATGTCCATCGAGGACGGCACGTTTTTTGAAAACAAGGCTTTTCTGCACGCTATCGAGCACGCCAAAAAATCGGGCGGTACTCTGCACATCATGGGATTGTGTTCTCCGGGCGGCGTGCATGCGCACCAGGATCATCTTTACGCCTTGCTGGAATGTTGCCGACGCCAGCAGCTCTCCAAGGTAGCCATCCATGCCTTTTTGGACGGACGCGACACCATCTTCAACAGCGCTGCCGGATTCATCGGCGAATTGGAACAAAAGATCGCGGAACTTAAGGTCGGCACCATCGCCACGCTGGGTGGCCGTTATTACGCCATGGATCGCGACAACCGCTGGGACCGCGTGCAGAAAATGTATGACGCCATGGTTAAAGGTGAGGGACCGCGTGCAGAGAGCGCCAGCGAAGCCGTACAGAAATCATATGCCGCGGGCGTGTTCGACGAAGAGTTGGTTCCGGTTGTAATCGAAGAGCGTGGCCAGCCGGTAGCCACCATCAAGGACGGAGATTCTTTGATTTTCTACAACTACCGTCCTGATCGCGCCCGCGAAATCACCAAAGCTTTGTCGTTGCCGGACTTTGACAAGTTTCCACGCGTAGAAATCAAGGATTTGGCTTTCGTGACCATGATGGAATACGAAAAGGATTTACCCGTGGAAGTCGCGTTTCCGCCACAGGCCGTGGAAACCTCGTTGGCCAAGGTCGTGTCGGATGCCGGACTTCGTCAGTTACACATCGCGGAAACTGAAAAATACGCGCACGTCACTTTTTTCATGAATGGCATGCGCGAAGAGGAGTATCCCGGAGAGGAACGCGTCATTATACCGTCGCCGCGTGTCTCAACCTACGACAAGGCGCCAGAGATGGCTACGCCGCTCATCGCCGACCGCGTGGTCAAGGAGATTTCTGGCGGACAATATGATTTGATACTTTTGAACATGGCCAACCCGGACATGGTAGCGCATACGGGTAACGTGGAGGCTACGGTCAAGGCGCATGAATCCGTGGACAAGGCCTTGGGTAAAATAACGGATGCGGCTTTAGCGGTCGGCGGGGTGGTGTTGGTGACGGCCGACCACGGAAATTCTGAGGAAGTCGTGAACCTGACTACGGGCGCGGTGGATAAGGAACATTCCACCAATCCCGTCCCGTTCCTGATTATCGGCAAGCAATTCGAGGGTTTGCGCGCACCTTCTGGTGACGTCATCGGAGGCGATTTGAGTTTGACGCCACCCGTGGGCATGTTGGCGGACGTGACGCCGACCATCCTCAAGATAATGGAATTGCCGCAACCGGAAACCATGATAGGAAGGGCTTTGATATAAAACGAAATTCAAAAAGCAAAATTCAAAAATAAGGAAGTTTTTTGTTTTTATTTTGAATATGCCTGAACTTCCGGAAGTCGAGACTATCGCCAGACAGTTGAACGACAAGCTTAAGGGCGCGACCGTGGAAGCCGTGGAGCTTTTGCAGTCCGGGCGCGAGACGCCGGTGGGCAAAAAATTTGTAAGCGCTTTGACCGGGAAAAAAATTCTAAGCATCGGGAGGCGCGCCAAGTTATTGGTGTGGAATTTCGACGACGGCACGGCCATGCTCGCGCATCTCAAGATGACCGGACGTTTCGTTTTCGTAAAACCGAATTACGTTCCGGGCAAACACGATCGAGCCGTTTTTTACTTTCGTCGCACGTCGCACGTCGCAACGTCCCCGGGCCTGCGACGCGGGACGCGGGACGCGGGACGATTGGTATTGGTTTGGTCCGACGTGCGCAAATTTGGGTTCGTGAAGTACGTGGAGCGCGAGGAGTTACACGACGTCATGTCGTGCTATGGGCCGGAGCCGTTAGAGGCGCAGGCGCATGAGTTGGCCGAGCGATTGAAATCGCCAAAGACCCGGAAAGTAAAAATCGCACTGCTCAATCAGGAAGTCATAGCAGGCGTTGGCAATATCTATGCGGACGAAGCTTTGCATCGGGCCAAAATACGACCCACGCGCCGCCTTGGCACCTTGTCCGAAGACGACCGGCTGAGGTTGGCCAAAGAAATCAAGAAAATTTTGTGCGAGTCCATCGAGCAGGGCGGTACAAGCGCTAACGATTACGTGGACGCGAGCGGCAAAAAAGGAAATTTTTTGGGTTTCTTGCGCGTGTATGGCCGCGGGGGTGAGAAATGCCGGGATTGCGGTACGGAAATTAAACGAATAGTCATGGGCCAGCGTGGGACGCATTATTGTCCAACCTGCCAACGATAAATTCCGTAGGGGCAATTCATGATTTGCCCCTACGGAATTTTGCCGCATATGCACCAAACCTTGACAAAGACCGTCGAAAGCGCAAGATTACGCGGCCGTTCTTGGCGAACGGTCGGAGGATATTCGGATGACGCAGGTTCAGAATGGCGCACCTTCCAAAACGTTGAGCCGCGACCTGGTGCTCAAAATATTGGGTGAAAACGGGGTCCAGGGCATGGACCAATATCTGACCGAACAGATGGTGAGGAAATTCGGCTTGGGCGGGAACGACAATTTGGACAGCCTTAAGTTAGCGCTCGAGAAAGCCCGCTCCTTGGCTGGTGTAAAAGGTCTGGCCGTTTATGTCGATTACCAGGCCGCGAATTCATGGCAAGTACGGAGCGATTATGGCGATCTGACCGTGCGCTCGTTCAAACCCATGGACTGGAACCTTTGCGTTTGGGGCGAGAAGACACGTGCGGGGCGTCTTCCGAACTGCAGACTTCTGCCGCGCGAAAACCGCACCGTCAAATTCATGGCGATCAAACAGAAGGTTTGCGGACGCGGCTTCAGCGCCCAGAATGGTCTGAAGGCACTGGTGAAAAACAATCTGCGACCGATATTGGCCCAAGAATTCGCGTGCTACTGCAGGGTCCTCGGCGCGGTCGGGCATGATATCGAGTTGGTGGGGTTGGGGTCCGTGGTAATCCGCGCCGCGGACGACGGACTCTACAGCATCCAACATCTGGCTTATGGCAGACAAGGCCTATCGGTCGCCCGAGAAAAGGATATGTTCAGCGGATATACGGACAGGTTCTTCATCGGGGCGGTCCAAGAGGACTGAGCCTGAAAGCTCGCCACTCCCAGCCCTTGACAAAACAAGGGTTTTTTGATACACAGACACGCATGAGGTTCATCCTCACGTTCGGGGGAAGGGTGCCCAGCCCCCATTATAATAACCGCCACAACGCGAGCGCCGTCGTCGACGACCGTGAAGTGCGCCGTTCGGCCACCCTGTAGAAGGGCGCCGCCGGCCTCCGTGGCCGCGTGGAACCAAAGGTGTAAACCGTAAAGGTGGATAGGGGGAAGCGACACCCAGAGGAGAGATCGGAGTCAAACCAACCGACTCTAGGGTGCGCGAAACCTTGAGACCGTTACGGGCTAAGCCTTTGAGGAATCGCGGTTGCGGACGGTTTCCTGGCAGGGGAAGGCTCTGCTCCCGGGTACGGCCGGGTATGGGCAAGCCTGCGGTCTCCGTTCAGACCCAGGCACAATCTTCGGAAGTCGACTCTTGTCGGCTTCTTTTTTTTGTAACAAAAACCCCGAACGAATCGGGGCATGTTTAAACTCCAGGGAGTTTATTGGGCGGCCTCGGTGGATTCCGGTGCCTCCACGGTTTCTTCCGTGGGTTGGGTCTCGACTTCCGTGGTTTCCGGGGTCGGGTTCATTTGTTGGTCGTCCATAGACTCAAAATGAAAATGAGTTAGTTTCCCCATAATGCACGACCAAACGAGAAAGCGCAAGGCTTTTTTCATCGAGGTTGAATGGCGGCGTGTGTTTTTGCCGTAAATGGGTATAATCCATGAATATGAAAGAATCAGCCATGCTCGTATTGCGCCAACTGAGTAAGCGTTATCCGCAAAAAGCGGATATGGATTTGGGTAACGCGGATGACAGTTTACTGGCCACGATCATGAGCGCGAGGACCACGGATGCGCAGGTCCTGAAGATGTTCCCCGCATTCCGCAAAAAATTTCCATCCTGGAAAAAGTTGGCCGCAGCCGAGCTCCGCGACGTCGAGCGATCCATGAACACCATCGGCCTGTACCGCAACAAGGCTAAGTCCATCAAAGCTTTGGCCATCAGGTTGATCGCGGATTTCGAGGGTCGGGTCCCGCGCACCATGGAAGAACTCGTGGATTTGCCGGGAGTGGGCCGCAAAACAGCGAGTTGCGTTTTGTCATACGCCTTCAACGTACCGGCTGTGGCCGTGGACACGCACGTGTTCCGCATCGCGCATCGGCTCGGTTGGTCAAAAGGCAAGACTCCGGAAAAGGTGGAAGGGGACATTAGAGCGCTTCTGCCCCAAAAATCTTGGAACCAAGTGAACAGGACCATGGTGCGATTCGGACGTGAAATATGCGTGGGTGGCAGACGACCTAAATGCTGGAAGTGTCCGGTGGCCAAATGGTGCGCATATACCCCAAAAACCCCAAAGCCCGACGGGTCAGCCGAATGACATGGGTGTGGTTTGATGCTACAATCCAGCCATGACCGAAGTTTGGGTCATTGAAGCCGTTCAAAGGATCTTTTTAGCATCAGCGGCAGGCGAGTATGCGGCCATCGCGTTAGCCCGCGTGTGGATTTTTTTGTATGTCGGGTTGCTGGTTTGGTTGTGGGCATCCGGAAGCAGGCGCGAACGCCACATCGCGGGAGAGGCGTTGTGGGCAGTGGGCGTGGTTCTGTTGATTGGAGAAATCTTATCATTGGTGATCCTGCGCCCGAGACCGTTTTTGGCGGTCCAGGATATCGTATCCCTTGTACCGCCACCGCTTACCAGTTCGTTTCCGTCGTTGCACACGTCCGTATCCACGGCCATCACGCTGTTTTTGTTCAGCGCCAATAGAATAGCGGGTTGGTCGGGTCTGGTCGTTTTACTGGGTGTGATCCTCGGCAGGTTGGCCGTGGGCGTGCATTATCCTTCAGATATTTTGGGCGGTGTGATTTTGGGATTTGTGGCATTTACAATCGTGCGTTGGGGCCATAAGCTGGTGAGGAAAACACGATAAAAATATGCGAGCGTTGATGAAAACAATCTTTCTGGTTTTAGGTTTGGCGGTCATCGCCTTGGGTTTGTTTTTGGCGTGGTTTGTGCCATCCGCGTATTTCGGTCACGCCAGCCAACAGACGGTGAGGGTCACGATAAGCCCAAACGACACCTCGGAGCAGGTCGCCCAAAACTTGGTGGATAAAGGCGTCATATCCTCCAAATTTGGATATGAGATTTTTTCTTGGGTCGACAGTTCCGCGCGCCATCCGAAAGCCGGGGAATATGATATCGCTTTGGGCTCGTCATACAGGTCCATGGCCAGACAAATTTCTTTGGGACCCACACGCAATGAAATCGAAATTAAGACCTTGGAAGGGTCTGACATCCAAGACTTGCAGGCCCAACTCGTGTCGCGCGGCGTGTCTAAGATTTCGGTCGGAGATCTTATTGGGGATCCGGAACGGGGCAAGCCTTTCGCCAAAGCTTTGCGTGACCAGTTCGATTTTTTAAAAGATTTGTCCGCGGACGCCACGCTCGAAGGTTATCTTTTTCCGGACACGTATCGCGTGTGGAAAGACCAGATGCCCCTCGGTTTGGTGCTGAAGCAACTTAACCGTTTTTCGGAAGTCACGGAGGGCTATGCTGAAGCGGCCAAGTCTCAGGGCAGGAGTTTGCCCGAGGTGGTGATTTTGGCTTCCATAGTGGAAAGGGAGGGACGCACGATTGAGGAAAAACGCATGATCGCACAGATTTTCTTAAATCGCCTCAAGGGCGGGATGAGATTGCAGTCCGATGCGACCGTCAATTACGCGACTAACGGCAACAAGGCCAGACCGACATTGGACGATCTCCAGAACGATTCCCCATATAACACTTATAGACACGACGGTTTGCCGCCGGGTCCAATCTGCAATCCTGGTAAGGATTCTTTGGATGCCACGATGCATCCCACGGCCAACGATTACTATTATTATCTGCACGACGCTGCCGGAAAGATTTATTACGCCAAAACAATCGAAGAACACCGCATCAACCGGGCCAAGGCCTTTGGTGAATAACGAATCGCGTCTTGAACCAAAATTCGTTTCTCCGTAATTCCGCCTTCGCTCGCAGCTTCGGCGGAACCACGGAGAGACTTTTTATTTTGAGTTTCGGTTCGACTGAATCCGCCTACGTCTGACCGCCGGCCTTCGCTAAAGCCATGGCCGGCACCGCGGCGGATTATTGCGCCTCGTTTTGATTGATGCGGCCTATATCCGCCTACGTATGACTGCGGCGGATTATTGCGCCTCGTTTTGATTGATGCGGCCTATATCCGCCTACGTAT
>CAZRYH010000001.1:51043-161661 GCA_964604275.1 uncultured Gammaproteobacteria bacterium | reverse complement strand
GACTGCGGCGGATTATTGCGCCTCGTTTTGATTGATGCGGCGCAATAAAAAAATGACCCTAGTGGGTCATTGGAAGGCGAGCTTGATGCGGTCGTAAGCATGTTTTCCGACGCGCATTTCCAGCTTGGGGTGATTGGCGACGAGCGCGGGCAAGATGGGCAAGCCCAAGCTCTTGAACTGGACCAGCCCCATCAGGTCCAAAATTAGGTTCGCCAGGTCCACGTCTCCAGCGTGTAGGAGCTTCTGCACCTGGTTGCGTGCCGGATATTCTTTGACCGGGCGGCTCATGTCGGCCACGCGCAGACAACGGGTGAGCAGGGGCATATCCGGATCGTTGAGAACGTGGTTGCGGATCGCGGAAATCACGGCCGGATCGAGTTGGGGCATGAGGCGTTTTGCCAAGATAGCACCAGCCGGATCGTGGAGATAGACTTCGTGCCGGCACGATTCCGGCAGCATTTTCCACCAATCAGGATCGTTCTCACGGACCAAGTCTTCCATAGCCTGTTTGGGTATCTCTTTGGCCACATCGTGGAGCAGACCCGCGATTTTTGCTTGCCGCGGATCCAGCCCGTAGTACGGGGCGATTGATTCCATTTCCGCGCCGACCTGGACCGAATGCTGGAAGCGCTCGTGTGAAAGGTTCGCTTGCAGGTAGACAATCGAGATTTTCGCGATGTCTGATTTTCCCATGTCTTCTCCTTGCGGGAGCAATTTAGCCATAAAAAAAGTAAAAAGTCAAGGGTTGGCATAAGAAAAAAGCCCTAGTTTAGGGCTTAAGTCAGGCGTTCCGCGAAGTTGGACGCAGGCCTGATGGACGTCTGCAAACGTCGAATTTTTTCGTAGTAGCACGGGTGGACGGGAGTGCCTTTTTCCTCGAAATATTCGATGAGCCAAGTGCTGGCCAAGAGGTCCGCGTTGTCCAAGCGTCCGGCCAGGAGTTCGCGTTCGAGTTTGGCGCGACCCGGATATTCCATGACTGGACAAGCCAGGTCAGCCAAATGCAGGCATCGCGAGAGCAACGGCATATCCAGATAGTTTCCGGCATGTTGCTCGATGGCCAACATGACTCCCCTATGCGGATATTCCCAGAGCTTGCGCATGACAACCGCGCCAGCCGGTCCGTGAAGGTATGTGCCGACGCGGTATCTTTCTGGCAGGTGCTCCAGGGATTCTGGGTAGAATTTGCCGAGCAACCTCACGAGTTCGTGATCGGGTTGTTCGCGCGCCACATCGTGCATAAGACCACACCAACGTGCCGCCTCGGGGTCCAAATCGTATTTGGCCGCGAGCTTCTCCATCATGCGGCACACGTTCAAGCTGTGGCAGAAGCGCTCCACGCTCAGGTGATTGTTGAGGTACTGTTTGCAGGCATTGAAGATCGGTGGCATGGCGACCCTCCGGAACAAGCGCGTATTTCAACACCCCGACATTAAATTGTCCAGATTGTCGCGTGGGTAACGGGCTGGTATGCTCGCTGGCGCGGAAGGGGAAAACGGATGCGGATTTGATCACGCTTCGGAAGATTTTGAACGCGTTTTATGCCTATAGATTTCAATAAGGAATTGAATCAAGAGCAACTGGAGGCCGTGTTGCACGGAGACGGCCCGTGTTTGGTTTTAGCTGGCGCGGGCTCCGGCAAAACGCGCACCGTTACCTATCGCGTGGCGCATCTTTTGGAAAAGGGGGCGGATTCGGCTTCCATTTTGTTGCTGACTTTCACCAACAAGGCAGCGCGTGAAATGTTGCAACGCATCGGCGCTTTGGCCGGACCGGCGTCCAATGGCATTTGGGGCGGCACGTTCCACTCCGTGGCCAATCGCATCCTGCGCACGTTCGCGCGCGAGGTGGGATATACGCCGTCTTTCACGATTTTGGACGAGGACGACGCCAAGAGTCTGCTCAAGGCCACGCTCAAGGACGCGAAGATCGATCCCAAGGCACGCCGCTTCCCTTCGCCTTCGGTTTTGCAATCGACTTATTCCTACGCGCGCAACACGGGTATCCCCATCAAAGAAGCCATCGAGACCAAATGCGAGAATTTTTTGGATTGCGCCAACGACATGGAATTCGTTTTGCGCATGTATCAGGAACGCAAAGCCCAAGCCAACGCCATGGATTTCGACGACATGTTGTGGAATTGGTTGAGGCTCATGGAGACCAGGCCTGAAGTCGCCAACCAGATTTCCTCGCGTTTCCGTTGGGTTTTGGTGGACGAATACCAAGATACCAACGCCCTGCAGGCGCGCGTGGTCGGATGCTTGGGCAAAGTGCACCGCAACGTGTTTGTGGTGGGTGACGATGCGCAGTCCATTTATTCGTTCCGTGGGGCGGACGTAAAAAACATTTTGGCTTTCCCGCAGCAATGGCCCAACGCCCAAGTCTTCAAGTTGCTTTCCAACTACCGCAGTACGCCGGAGATTTTGGACGTGGCCAACGCGAGCCTCAAGAACAACTCCTCGCAATTCGAAAAAGATCTCATCGGGTTCAAGGCCAACGGCGCCAAACCGACCGTGATCTCTTGCCCTTCGGCCAGGAGCGAGGCCGAGTTTGTGGCCGACGCCATGCTGGCCTTGCGCCAAAACGGCGTGGCTTTGGGCAATATGGCCGTACTGTTCCGCGCGGCCTCGCATTCCCAGGCTTTGGAATTCGAACTCATGAAGCGCGACATCCCGTTCGAATATCGCGGGGGCGTGACGTTTTTCATGCGGGCCCACGTCAAAGACGCGGTGGCCTATCTGCGTTTGGTCGAAAACCCCAAAGACGAAGCGGCCTGGTTGCGCGTCTTGGGCCTGCAGCCCGGAATCGGCGCGGCGTCGGCCTCGCAAATCCTGGCCGGCGTACGTGCCTTGTCCGAACCCGAGGAAGTGTGGTTGGAGGGCGCGGTGGCCGTGCCGCCACGTGCGGCTTCGGGTTGGGAACAGACTTCGTTCCTGCTCGCCAATTTGCGCGATGGCGGCAAACCAGGGCTCATGGTGCGTTCCATTTTGGCGCAGGATGCGTATCGATTGTATTTGGAACGCGAATATCCTGATTGGAAGGATCGTGTGGCGGATTTGGAACAACTCGCGGCTTTCGCGGACGGTTATCCGGACGCCAAATCCTTTTTGGTGGACGTGACATTGGACGACGCGCGTTTCGCCAAACGCCAAGGCGGGACCGGGGATACGGAGAGCGTGGTCCTATCAACCATCCATCAGGCCAAGGGTTTGGAATGGGATACGGTGTTCGTAATCCATTTGACGAACTTGGGTTTCCCCAATCCGCGCGCTTTGGAGGACGACGGCAATCTGGAAGAGGAGAGGCGGCTGTTTTACGTGGCCGTCACGCGGGCGCGCAACCGTCTGTATCTTTCTTATCCGCAGACCGCGGGATATGACGCCATGTCGTTTTGCCGCCCGTCCATATTTTTGGACGAGATTCCCCCGTATATGACTGACCGTCAGGCCGTGGCCCAGCCCGTTTCCAACGTCTGGAAAGCCTCCGGCCAAAAATTCGGCAATAGGTCGGATTGGTTGGAGGACGGGCAAGGGGAATGGGCGGACGGCGACACGATTTCATACGACGAACCCACCATAAATTTGGACCGGGACGGGGAAAGGCGCTCGGCGCAACCCAAACCCGGCGTTTCGGTTTGGAAAAAACCATCTTCGCCCAAAAAACCGCCGAGCATCTCATTATTGCGTGAAGTGGAGGATTTATAGGCTGTTTGCGGTGTCTGCTGGTGTTTGATAACGTACGTGTCGTATGAATTTGGCATACGTACCCCTTTCCGGACAACCTGATTTTTTGTGCGATTTAATAGCCGCCGGAATCGCGGATGAGTATCTGCGACGCGATCCAGAATCGCGCGTGCGTCTGTCCGTTTCTGGCGGTCATGGCGCTTTGTTCGTATGCGGCGAGGTCGTCTCGGGTGCCGATTTTGACGTGACGCATTTGGTTCAGCGTCTGCTTGGCCAGTACGGCATCCATGAGGGCATGGAACCGTTTATATGCATCGAGTCAGCGGATAGTTCGCGGATTGGGTGGTTGCGTGAAAAATGCCCAAAGCCAGTTATGGGATTCGGTTACGCTACGAACGAAAACGAGAGGCGATTGCCGCGTACGGTCCATGTGGCCCGTCTTGTCGCCAGATTTTTGTCGGATAAACGTTTGGATGACCCTAACTGGTTTTGGTTAGGTTCGTCGGGTAGCGTGAGTGTGCACGAAGTCTCCGGAATTTCGGTTGCCAACGTGACAGTGGATTGCGGCAATCAACCCCTCGAGGCCGTCAGGCGGGATATCCAAGAGATGTGCGCATCCCATCCGGAATTGACGTCCGTCAGATTCGAAACCAATGCTTTGGGTTTGTTGGCGCAATCCGGAATAAAGAATTCCTTCGGCCGTTCCGGCGCCGCCTTCCAGCCTTATGGGCGTGCCATGCCAGCGGTCTGCAATCCGTCAGGTACGGATTGGCATGACGGCCGATTTCTGGCCGATGCATTAGCCAGGCATCTGTCCGTCAAGTTGATCGCAGACGGTAGTCGCGCGGCATTTGTGCGCTTGCGTTACGGTGCGGGCGAGCGTCGTCCGTCGGAAATTTGGGCACGCGATGAGGTTGGTCGCGATTTGTCGCGTCGAGTCGAAGCGTGGGTTTTGGATTTGGACCGGTTGTCGGAGACTTGGCCGCGTTCCGGTCTCATGACGGACGTCGTCCGTGGCCATATGGTTGGTGACGCGGCTTTGCCATGGGATTCGATTTGATATACCATCGGTCTGTTGATTATTTTTTTAAATCATATGAATTTCGAACAAATGCCCGTGACGCAAGGCGTCAAGAAGAATGCCTCAGAGGATTACAAGAAGTTGGAAGAGGCCAACAAACACGAGACATTGATTTATAAGAAACGAGAGGCCACCGAGGATCCCGAGGCCACGCCGGTCGAAGGCGCGGCGGCCGAAATCGTAGAGAATCCCGAAGCGACACCGTCCGATAAGCCAGAAACCGATAAAGCCACCGAGGCCGGAGAGTCGGCGGCCAAGGTTTTGGAAGACGGTATGACCCAAGAGGCTTTTAATAAGTTGATCGAGTCTTTGCATGGTTCCGTGGTCATGAAGCCCTTCGAAGCCGCATGGAACGCTTTGCCGGGGCGTTTGCAGAAAGCCATCGTCAACCCCAATTTGTTCGAGAGGATAGTAAAAGCGAATCCCGTGCTGATGGTGCCATCGTTGTGGTTCGAGAAGATGGCGAAGAGTGGGTTGCTGGAAATGAAGAATGTCGAAGGGGTTGAAGACGATGAATTGTTGGCTGAAGGTCGGGAAAACGACGAAGAGGCACGAAAATTCGCTTCCGAAATAGGAAATACGGTATCTGGTGGGGAGGCCTCGGGTTTTATGGAAATGGTGACCAAGGTGGCGAACGCGCAAGAGAATTTGATGAAGGGGTCGCGTGAACATTTGGCGCGGATCAAAGAAGCGGAACGCATGCGAGAAAATGTTCAAAACTTGCAGAAGACCGAAGAGACGGAAAAAGAAACCAACCTGGAGGCCATACGCGAATCCATCATGGCTGTGGGAGGTAAAGAAAAAAAACAGTAAGGCAACATCGGCATTTGGGTTTTTTATCCACTCCCTTACTCGGGGGCGCGCTGTTACAATAAGGCCCGCTATGAGGAATTCCACATCCATCGCGCTGGTCGGCACCCTCGCCGCGCTAGCCTCATTCGGATTGGGTTGCGGCCCGTCCGAATCCCCAGTCTCACTGGACAAATATCCCATGCCGCAACAATCCGCGGGAGTCGATCAATTCGTTCCGCCGCAAAATAATTCGGACCAGCAGGCGTCGTCCACCCAACCCACGGCCACCACGACGCAAGCCACGGCTTCGTCCACCATCGAAACCGCGCCCGCGCCACAACAGCCGCCCGCGCCTACGACCACATCTATGACCCAACCCGAAACTCTGGCTTTCCCAGGCGTTATGCCCGAAAGCGAATTGGCCAACAAGCAGGTCCGCATCACCACGGCCAAAGGCGATATCGTGTTTGAGCTCTTGCCCAAAGAAGGGCCCAAAGCAGCCTCCAATTTTTATTACTTGGTTAACCATAAATTCTACAACGGCTTGACTTTCCACCGCGTGGAACCGGATTTCGTGATCCAAGGTGGCGATCCGCTCGGTAACGGCACGGGCGGTCCGGGTTACAAGTTCGAGGACGACAAGGTCAACCTGCCTTACAAACAAGGTATCGTAGCCATGGCCAACGCCGGCCCCAACACCAACGGCTCGCAGTTCTTCATCATGTTGGCCGACAAACCCCTGCCTCCAAATTACAGCGTTTTCGGCCGCGTGGTATCCGGCATGGAAGTGGTGCTCAAGATCGCGGTTGGCGACAAGATGGAAAACGTGTCCGTGGAACCTCTCAAAAAATAACCAGCGTGAACACAACAAAACGGCGCAAACGCGCCGTTTTGTTTCGTCCTCTTGTGTGTCATGTGGGTTGCGGACGTGCCGAAAATCGGGATTGTAGAAGGTGGAAATTTTATGTCACTGGACTGACGTTTACCCTTTGATATCCGGGATGTTTTTTGATACCATGGGAAAGCCATATGAAAAAAAATCTGTTGTTTGTAGGCGGGGGCGTGGTATTGTTGGCGGTTGCGCTGTTTTTCGCGCGCCACCGCATCGCGGATTTTTGGTATGACTTCAACAAACCCGAGGTACCAACTGCCGTGGCGTACGAACGCGTCAAATCCGACAACGCCAACGCTTACGGCTCCGCGCCAGTAGCGCCCGTAGAAGGCGGCATGGCCAGTTCGGAACATTTCGTATTGGATTCGAGTCCGCAGGAGGCGCAAAAGCCGGTGGATAAAATGACGTTAGCCGTGAAAATTCCGGAAGAGATAAATTTGAACGTACCTTGGATCAGCCAGGCGCCGTTCGCCAATTGGGACATGCCTTACCAAGAAGCGTGCGAAGAGGCGAGCATGATCATGCTGGACGGTTTTTACAAATCGCGCGGCAGTATCACGCCACAACAAGCGGACGAGGAAATCCAAAAATTGGTGGCATACCAAAATAAGACCTATGGCGATTATAAGGATACGGACGCGGAAAAGACGGCCAAGATCCTACGCGATTACTTCGGCTACAAAGACGTGCGCGTGTTGCCTTTCAGCACCTCCGATCAAATAAAAGACGTGGTCGGTCGCGGTTTTCCGGTAATCATCCCGTTCTCTGGCAAGGATTTACAGAACCCGAATTTCCGTAATGGCGGGCCTTTGTACCACATGTTGGTGGTCAAAGGTTTCACCAAGGACGGTCTATTCGTGACGGGCGATCCAGGTACGCGCAAGGGTAAAGATTACGTTTACACATCACAGCGCATCATCGAAGCGGCGCACGATTGGAACGACGGCAACGTAAAAGAAGGCAAAAAAGTCATGATCGTGGTCGTTGAGTGATCCTCCCGCATCTCACGCCGCGCCCGCCTCTGGCGTGGTCCCACCGTCGCCGTGAGCCAGGGACGCGGGACGTGCGACGCTGCGACGATGAATTGATATATGTCCACTCAAATCAAAGTTTTGTCACTCACCGCGCTGATTTTGGTTTTGGCCGGTTCCATCGCGGGCATTATGTATTTTAAAGGGCGAATCGAAGCCAGAAACAAGGAAATCGTCAAGATGTCCGAACAGGCTCCGATTGATGAATCGTTTACGGAAAAGTCCTCCACGAGCACGGAAATATGGTCAAACGTGGCCGTGGGACAGAAGATGGGCAATCCTTTCGTATTTGAAATGAGGTCGCCATTCCAAGCAGCGACCTGGATGCTGCAGGACAACGCGGGCAAGGTTTTGGCCTCGGGTTTCGTGTCATCCAATCAGGAAACGGCCGTTGTTAACGGCTGGTACGACGAGGTTCCTAAATCCAAAACCGGCTGGTTCGCCATCGCGGATGCGCTCTCTTCGGCCATGCCCCAATACCGCATCCCGGTGCAGCTCACGACCCAAACAGAAACCGTAGAAGCCTATTTCCCGAATCCTAAAAAAAGCGGAAAGGCGAGTTGCGACCAGGTCTTTCCGGTTAAACGAACGGTGGTCACGAGCGGAGGGAACGTCATGGATCATTATGCGGCCGCTTTGCGCGCTTTGACCAAAGGGCCAACACAAGAGGAATCGGCCAAGGGTTTCACCACGGCTTTTCCGGAAGAAGCGAAATTTATACGCGTGGGACAGGATGAGTCCGGCCGGTTGGTCGGTGACTTTCCCAAATCTTTGGTCGATGGGATTCAGGACCGATGTCGCTTAAGCCTCATCCGGTCGCAAATCGAAGAAACGCTCAAGACAGTTCCGTTGCAGGGCAGGGCTTTGGAAGGCCGTGTATATCTGGATGGAACGGAAGCCACGTTTTAAAAAGAGATTTTTAAAGATATAAATATGAAGAACTCGATTTTGATGTTGCCTATTGCTTTGCTTATGTCCGCGACCTTCGCGGGCTGTTCGCTTTTCCCGAGCACGACCAGCCGACCGGCCGTTACGATTCCGGCACGGCCCGTGCCGAGCGCACCGGCACCTTCGCAGAGCACCAGCTCGCCAGCGACCACTTCGACCTACCAAGATTTGAATACGCCGGAAAAAATCGCGGAGTTCGAGGCTGCTTGTAAGGCGGCGCACGGGAATTGGAACGCTTGCGCCTCGCCTTGCCGTAACCAACCCAATGCCCAAGTCTGCATCCAATCCTGCATGATGGTGTGCGAGTGCGGAGGTTTCGCGGGCTTCGGGTGCCCTGCTGGATATGAATGTGCTGACTACGTTCCCGGACCCAACGTCCCGGATGCCATGGGCATCTGCAAACCGACTACCCAGGGGAATGCCGGCGTCTACAAAGAGTTCACGGATGATAAACAAGTTTACGTTTCCGTGGTCGTTATGGCTCCCTTCACGGATGGCCGCGTCGACGTCGGAAATCCGTTTACCTTTTACGGCACGACCACCGCGTCCGCGGTTTTCGAAAACCAGTTTTCGTGGCGCGTCAAAGATGCGACCGGAAAGATCGTGGCCAACGGACAGGCCATGACCGATAGTCCGGATATGGGGCAACCGGGAGGTTTTAAGATTACGGCGATTTTCGACGCCATGCCCACTGGCGTAAACGGCATGTTGGATCTTTTCAACAATTCGCCGAAAGATGGATCCGAACAGCTGTTCGTTTCCGTGCCTTTGCGTTTTACGGGTCTCAAGACTTCTGAGATTTCTATTTTCTTGGTCAACCAAAATTTATCTAAAGACCAAAACGACTGTACCGAGGTCCAGCCGGTTAAGCGGACGGTCGTGGCCACGCAACCCATCCAAATCGCGGCCATGCACGCCTTGCTCCAAGGCCCGAACCAAAAAGAAAAGAACACCGGATACGTCACGTCCCTGCCCGAGGGCGTGCATCAACCTGCGTTCACTTGGGGTGACTACACCAATGTCATAGATTTCGACGAGACTCTGACTACCGGCATGGCCGGGTCCTGCCGCGTCCAGTCCGCGCAAGCGCAATTGGAGAAAACCATGGGCGACGCGTGTATCGCCAGACATTGTCTGATTAGCGTAAACGGCAGCGAAGAGCAGGCCCTCCAGCCTTGATTCAATCGCATATAAATGGTATAGGCACAGCATGGACCGCAAGTGGATTATTGCCATCGCTTTGGTGGCCGGACTGATCGTGGGCCTTTGCGCCGCGATTTTAGCCGTGCCCGAGTTGGCGCAGACCATGATGGGCGGTGCGGCCGTGGATGTGACAGCTTACGTTCCGGACCACGGGCAGGGGAACGGCGGGAAGACTTCTGAACCCTCTAAAACGCAAGCCAAAAACTCTCAAGAAACTTATTCGGTCGAATGGGCGTTTGTGGACGCTGCGTTCAGGGCAAAATATGCCTGGCGGGTTCAGAAAGGTACGCGTGTTTTGTTGGTGCCTCATCATCTTGTGGCCGCGCGCGAAATAGCCTCCTTGGTCTCGGCCACGCCTAAACCCAAAGTCGTTTATCTGTTAGTGCCTGATCATTTCGGTTCGTGCCGGGAAACCGTGTGCACACAGTGGTTCGACAAAGAGCATGCACTTACCGGTTTGACGCCTTTCTTGCGCCGCGCTTGGGGTGACGACATGGAAATCGTGCCCATCGTGGTCAGGCCGGACGCCACTGAAGACCAGACCAAGACTTTGGCTGATTATCTGGTCAAAGAACTCAAAAACAATCCTGATGCTTTGTTGGTAGCCAGCATCGACGCCTCGCATTATCTGCCCGCTTGGCTTGCGGATTTCCATGACGTCATGACAGCGGACGTGGTCAAAGGTTTGGCGGATCGAGAAACCCCGGAAACGGAAATTGACGCGCCGTCTGTAATGCGCGTGGGTTTGAAGACAGCCCGCGAACTTGGTTTGGGCAATGTCACGGTCCACGACCACACCAATTCGTTGAGGATTTTGCGCGCAGAGATTTCTCAAGAATCCACCAGCCACTTTTTGGCCTCGTTCGCACCAGGAAAAATCCAAGACCAGCAAGCCACGACTCTGCTTTTGGTCGGTGATATGATGTTCGACCGCAACGTGGCCGCGCGTATCGCCAAGTCAGGCAAGGACAATTACGCTTTTCTGAAAATTTTGGGCACGGAGAACCGCGTGTTTCGCGGTCAGGACTTGATCGTCGGCAACCTCGAAGGCCCGATCGCCACCAAGCGCGAAAATCCCAACAAGGGCCAGGTGGATTTCATGTTCGACCCCAAATTCATAAAAGTCCTCAAAACGGTTGGAATCGACGCCGTATCGCAGGCCAATAACCATACCGCCGACCAAGGCAGCGCGGCGGCTAGAACTTCGCGCGATTTGTTGTCACGTGGCGGTCTCGCGGTTTTCGGTGACCAATACACGGATGGTCCGGATGTGGCTTACACGGTTGTAGAACGACGCGGCAAAAAAATCGCATTGGTTGGTTTCGATGCCATCTCTAAAAAATTGGACCGAGAGGCGGCGGACAAAACCTTGACCCAAGCGCGAGCCGCCGCGGATTATATGGTCGTCATGCCGCATTGGGGTGCGGAATACCAATCCAAACCTGGTTCGGATCAAACGGAATTGGCGCATTGGTTCATTGATCAGGGCGCGGATGCGGTCATCGGCGGTCATCCGCACTGGATGCAGTCCGTGGAGGTCTACAAGGGGCACTTGGTCGCGTATTCTTTGGGCAACTTCATTTTCGACCAAGATTGGTCCACGGAAACGGATTTGGGTCTGGCTGTGGGCTTGGTATTGCGAGATAATGGAAGTGAGCTCCATTTGTTTCCCATCAAAATAGAAAAGAGCCAGCCGAGCCTACTGACCGGTAAGGAGCGGCAAGCCCGTTTGGACCGCTTGGCTGAAATTTCCGACGCATCTTTGTCATCCCAGATAAAAAACGGCGTTCTAACCGCGACGAAATGAATCCACTAACATGCGGGGAACAAGAATCAAAATTGATGAAAATGATTTACCATAAGACTATTATGCCAAACGCAACTCCCGACCCCACGGTCGGCAAACCCAAATCTCAAGTGCCAGTGTTAGTGATTTTGTTGGTTTTTTTAGCTGGCTTGATGCTCGGCGGAATAGTTTTCGCTGGGGTTTGGTTTTCCATGAACAAGCCGCAACCCAAGGCGGAAGACAAGCCACCGGTGAATTCGGTTTCGGAGATTATGGGTACGACCACGTTGCCCGTACCAACGACCACCACGACCATGGACCAATTCGCCAGCACCACCGAGGGCACGTACGGTATGCCATCAACGGCTCAATCGTTCGATGCCAAGCCGGATGAGACAAAAATGACTTTGGATATAGAGTGGACCAAGCCCGTAAATCAAGGTACAGCCAAGGTTTTAGCACCGGTCGTGGAAGCGCGGCGTGATGTTTATGGCAGCGAGAAATATACGGCCCTCAAGACATGGCTATCCACACAAAACACCTGGGAGTTGCAGGAGCCTTCTGAAGAAGCCGTCGGTTCTTGGTTGCTTGGAACGGTTAAGAACGGCAAGTATCAGGGGTCTTCATTGTATTATCGTCGTAATAAGGAATGCGTCATCAATCCCATGGCTTGCACGCCATATCATTTCCTTGTTTCGGCCGACGGCAAGGAGGCGAGATTGTTGGATAGTTTGTATATGGAACCGGTCATGGGCGATCCGTATGACGTGTCTACGCCCGAAGAGAGATCCATCTTCATCGAAGCATACGGTTTGAAGCTGCCCATTTCCTCGGCTGGCGATTTGTATTCTGATGACGGACAAAAATTGGAGTATATCAGAGGTGATGGATTCTTTTCCGAAGGTGATTCTTCCGCGCTCTACACCGAGTGGTTGGCCAATGGGAAAATTTCTTTGGAAAAAATAGGTAAGACTAAAGACGGTCGCGATGTTTATGGCAGCCGGGCGGACGGTCGTGCATACGTGCAAGACGTGGACGGTTGGCCGTTGCGTCTTTCGTCGCGGATGACGCTCACTGGAATCGTTTGGGACAAGACAGCTTTAAATGGGAAAACGCCGTCGAAGAGCTATGAGACGCCAGCGGGTGGTTGCGGTGAAAGTTTTTGGATCGTGTCGCCGGATGATTCCGATATGAGTGATGCGGCTGTGGTGGCCATCGGCAAGACCAAGGAAGGCCAGCCGGTTTATATGCCAAAAGATCCGACCAAGAGCGAATCCGTGCGTTTGGCATATGAAGGTTGGTACGTTCCGGATACGGACAAGAAACCTGACTTCTCAGAGTTCTTGAGACTCAAGCCCGTACCCGTGATTTTCTGGAAAGACGCTTTCGGTCGCTGGGCCAAGTATCTGGATGCGGACGTTAAACCCATGGCCGAGTGCGGCAAACCAGTCATCTACCTGTACCCGGAAAAGACCACGGCCGTGTCCGTCAGGTTGCCGGGCTTCATCGAGGTCACGGTCAGCGAGCCCGCGTATCCGGCAAGCGGCTGGAGGACGGTCGCGCGACCGGACGGACGGCTCACGATGTCGGACGGAAAAGAGTACGGATCGCTGTATTGGGAAGGCCTGGGCGTGGTTTACTTGCCGCCCAAGACGGGTTTCCTGGTCAAGGACGGCGATCAGGCCGCGTTCCTCTCAGACGTCTTGCCAAAATACGGCCTGAACCTAACGGAGGCCAAGGAGTTCATGGATTTCTGGCTGCCCCAGATGAAAGGCTCACCGTATTACAGGGTCTCGTTCCTGACCAACGAATGGGACCAGGCCGCGCCTCTCTACGTGAACCCAAGGCCTGAGACCAGCATCCGCATCTTCATGGACTGGCAGAAGCTCTCCGGCCCCATGGACCTCAAGGCCCCGGAAATCGCCACCCCGGAACGCGAAGGCTTCACGTTGGTCGAGTGGGGAGGACTGCTGTACAAATAGAGAAAATAACGGATGTCGTAAGGGCATCCGTTTTGATTTATGTGAAACTCTGGACATTTTCGTCGGGAAATGGTATTTTTTTGCGGCCATTTTTTCGCCCAGAGGGAGGGTTCCATGGCCAAGTCGAACGATGCCCTTTGCACAAAATTGCTCTTACGTCTGAAGGCCGCTCCTGACGAGCGCGCCAACGCCTCAGGTTGCCCGCATTGTGGGCATCCGTCGGCTGGGTTTTGCCACCGTTGCGGTTCGTGTACATTCTGTTGCCGCTGCAAACGCAGGCAGGTGGGAGGTGTGGTCAATGCCGCTGAACCTTGACGGGTCGTGTACGTGTTCTGAATGCGGGTCGTCCGTGGCGGATACGGAATTCTGCTTTGAGTGCGACTGCTGTCTGGATTGCTGCTCATGCGATCCGGAGGTCTCGCGAGTTCTCTGTCGCAACTGCAATACCGAAGTTTTCGCTTCGCAGATATGCAAGGTGGACGGTTGCGGTGGTTGTTCCACATGCTGCATGCACGACGCCATGGCCAACGCAGAAACCACCATCTGCTCGAGCTGCGAAAACGCCGTCGACACTTCAGACGTGTGTTCCGAACATGGGTTGTGCTACGGGTGTTGCGGGTGCCAACAATGATGTCCATGCCTCCGGCTCCGAAACAGTGTTCCTCGTGCCGCGTTGATGCCGTTCACGGCAAGTTCTGCTATACGTGCTTCAAATGCTTCTCGTGCTGCCCATGCGATCCCAGCGGCTCTTGGGTTTGGTGCCCTGGCTGTTCGTCCGGCAAAAGGCGCAGCGAACTCTGTGAGACTTGCGGTCGATGCGAGAAATGCTGCTCGTGCGTCCGCGAAGCCCAATCTGACATATAGCCACTCGGCTATTTTTTTATTGAAAAAGACACCGCGATGGCGGTGTCGAGAAGAGTTGGGAGGCCTATGCGGCCGTCACAAAGGAGCTATCAGATAGTCGGCCATGACCTTGGCCTGACTTTCCACGGCATGGGTGTATTCCATGCCTTTCGAATAATCGATCCACTTGAGCACCTTCTTGGCCTGCTCGATGGTGATGCTCACGGCCGCCTCGGGTTCCGAACCTTCAGCTTGAAGACCCAGATCTTGGGCCCCGGAGAACACCTCGTCGAACCAGGCCAACTTGCCGTCCTGCCCCAAGACATTGGCCAAGTCGGGTGCGGTTCCGGAATCCGCCAAGTGCTTGATGCTGTCCTTGAGACGCGAGACGGGCATCCGGAGAATCCCGTGCTGCGTCCGGGCGACGCTCATCAAGGCGGCCATCCAGACGGCCAGTTCGTCACTTTTCATGGGGGATCTGCTGGAGATCGGCATCGTGTTTTCCTCCGTGCAGGAAAGGGCGTGTCCGCAGGGAGCGGACGGTATCGGTCGTTAAAAGGTGCGAGGACCTTGGTTAGTGGGTGGCCAACATGCCGCAGAGTTTTTCCGCGTGCCGCCGGACAGTATTCACGTAGCCTGGACCCATCTTTTTTGAGATGCGTTTGACAGCCTTTTCGGCTATGGGGGACGTGACCATCACGTATTCCGAGGATTCGCCGTCCGGCACGATGCCGTAGACGCAGGATTGCGTGAGCGCCTCGTAGAATCCCGGGAGGGTCACGCCATTGTGCTTGGCGCTTTCCTCGGAATTCAAGGCCGTGAACGGCACGGTGGGATCTTGGGACAGGTCGTGCATCGCTTTGAAGAGCGAGACGTACTGAACTCGCGAAACCCGGTGTTCCAGACAGGCCAGGCTGAGGACCGTGGCCAACCACATTACACCGTCAGCGTCGCGCCGAGACTCGTCACTTGCCATCTATTCCTCCAATCCGTCAAATCACAATCCGCGGTTCGTCTCTTTCGAGCCGAGGACCGCGGAAGGCGACATTATGGTCCAAACCCCCACCGAGGTCAAGGGCCAGGATTGTGGAATGTTGGCGTTGCCCACAAGCGCGTCGCGTGGAATACTGTACGGGTTATGCCAACTGTTTTTACGGTCAGCGATTTCATAGCGCATGTCAACGGAGTTCTCGGGAAGTGTTGGAACGCCGAGGATTTGGCCATTGAAGGCGAGGTATGTGGATTCCGGGTCAGCCAAGGCCAGTGGGTTAATTTTGATCTTAAAGACGAACAAGGTTTGGTCAGCGTGTTCATGACCGTTTGGAACCTGCGCTTTCCTTTGGAGGACGGTATGCGTGCCCAAGTTTACGGACAACCGCGCATCTATCCCAAATTCGGCAAGTTCTCTTTGACCGCCACGCGCGTGGAACCTGTGGGCGAGGGCGCGCTCAAAAAAGCTTTGGCCGCTCTGCAGGCGCGCTTGGAGACAGAAGGGTTGTTCGAAGTCTCGCGCAAACGACAGCTGCCAGTTTTTCCGGAAAGGATCGCGCTCATCGCTTCCCGCGACAGCGCGGCCTACGGAGATTTCGTCAGGATAGTGGGCGAGCGCTGGCGCGGATTGCAAATCGACCTATATCACGTGAAGGTGCAGGGCGATGGCGCGCCCCAAGATATCGTGGGAGCGATTCGCAACGCCAATTTACGTGCCGATGACTACGATGCTTTGGTGCTTACGCGCGGTGGAGGGTCATTGGAGGAATTGATGGCTTTCAACGACGAGCAAGTGGTGCGCGCCATCCACGGTTCCAAAATCCCGACCTTGGTGGGCATCGGACACGAACGCGACTTGTCGCTAGCCGAGTTGGCGGCCGATGTGCGGGGCAGTACGCCCACGGATTGCGCCCGCCGCTTGGTCCCGGACCGCAAGGATGTGTTACGTGATTTGGCTTTCAAATCCGAAAGTATTGAGCGCATGTTGCGCGATGACATCCGTCGCAAACAGGAATTATTGGAACGGAGCCTGCTGGCACCGCGTTCTTGGGTGGACCGCCAAAAACAGGAAATATCCCGCCTATCTTTTGCGGCGGACGCAAATGTGAGACAATGGCTTAGGGCGCTCACGGACAGATACCGTTCGCACCACCGTCTCCTTGCGTCGCTGGATCCCAAAGGCGTATTGGCCCGCGGGTATGCCATGCTTCGCGACGCAAGGGGGCGCACGGTGGTCGGTGTGTCGTCTTTGTCGCCGGGCCAGATGCTGACCGCGGTTTTGCGCGACGGCGAGGGCGATTTACGGGTGGAGAATTTGCGACCGACTAAAATTTCCAAACAACAGACTTTGCTTTAAAAAAATCATTGCATATAACAGGGGCAAGACGTATATGACTGACAAGAAACCCAAAAAAGATTCCAAACTCGATGTGGCCAAAGCGTTCTCAGAATTGGAGGACATAACCGAATGGTTCGAGCGCGGCGAGGCCGATTTGGACGAAGGCTTGAAAAAATACGAACGCGCCACGGAGCTGGCCGAGGCTTTGCGTATCAGGTTGGAACAGGCGGAAAACAAGATTTCGGAAATCCAGAAAAAGCGCGCCAACTGAAATGGCTCGCTACCAATCGTT
This sequence comes from uncultured Gammaproteobacteria bacterium, assembly GCA_964604275.1. Lineage (GTDB taxonomy): Bacteria > Patescibacteriota > Patescibacteriia > 2-12-FULL-60-25 > 2-12-FULL-60-25 > MWCR01. Next base: position 144,799 of record CAZRYH010000001.1, on the reverse strand, counting down.
ACGGATTTCCGAAAGTCCGTATTCTGGCGAGTCGTATATTAAGTTGAGTTAGGCTTAACTTACCTAATAATCATATGTCATTCATCCTCCGTTGGGTGATTAACGCCCTGATCGTGATGTTGGTCGCGTACGTCATACCAGGGGTGAGCGTCTCGAGCTTTTGGTCCGCGCTTTTCGCAGCTGTGGTCATCGGTGTAGTGAACGCACTCATCAGGCCGTTGATTCTGATTCTGACCCTGCCCGTGAATATCCTGACCTTGGGTCTATTCACCTTGGTGGTTAACGCGCTCATGTTCTGGTTGGCTTCGGCTTTTGTCCCGGGTTTCAACGTGGACGGTTTCGGTCCGGCATTCTGGGGCGCCCTGCTGTTCTGGGCCGTGGCCTTGATCACCAATTCCGTGGTCAAGGAATCCAAGGAGGCAGTATAAAAAATCAAAATTCAAGACGGCCGAAAGCGGCCGTTTTTGATTTGTCGCGGATGAGATATGATTGGTGTGTATGAAAAATTCCGTGGTCATTTCCATCGGCGGTTCCATCGTGGTGCCTAAACAGGGGATAGACGTTGAGTATCTGAAAAGTTTCCGCGACATTCTACGGCCTCTGATAAAATCCGGCACGCGTTTCATTGTGGTTGTGGGAGGCGGGCATACGGCACGTGCCTATCAGCAAGCGGCTGGCGCTATCGTCAAACTCAATCCAGAGGATTTGGATTGGCTGGGCATCCATGCCACGCGTCTGAACGGACATTTGCTGCGCACGATTTTCCGCGACGTGGCATTACATCGCGTGGTCAAAGACCCGACCAAACCCGTGCGTTGGGATAAGCCGGTGATGGTGGCCGCTGGTTGGAAGCCGGGTTGGAGTACGGATTACGTAGCCGTGCGCCTGGCCCACAAATACGACATCAGGACCTTGGTGAACCTGACCAATATCGACGCGGTGTATGACAAAGATCCGTCGCGCTACGAAAATGCTGAGCCGTACGACAAGTTGGTGTGGAGCGAATTCCGCAAATTGGTAGGCGGCAAATGGTCGCCTGGTATGAACGCGCCCTTCGATCCCATCGCGTCAAAGCTAGCTCACAAGTGGGGTATGGCCGTTACCATTGCCGCCGGCAAAGATCTGAAGAATTTAAAAAATATTCTAACCGGAAAGAAGTTTAAGGGCACGAAAATTGGTTAATCTTTGCAAGACCATTCTTTTGGAGGACAATTCTCACACTGTCCCTGGGCGCCCATACAATAGCCGCCGCAATAACTGACGATTGAGTTATTATTTTTATTCACGTAATAGTACGGGCCGTCCGATGACGAGTCGCAATCTACTCCCACCAAGTCGCCACATTCTTTATGTATTTCGCATCCATAATTGGGACCTTTGGGATCATGGATGCTTCCAAGATCAAAGTATTGCGTCTGTCGTTGATTGATTGGGGTGGGTGTTTTGGCTTTATACGCAAAGTAAAAGATGACGACGGATAAAAGGATAACGGTTGCAACTGTAGCAATCGTCTTATAATTATTCATTTTCATATCGCATGGAAAGACACGAACACAAATGTGCGTTAAACAAAAGATTAAAGGGTGGCATTGAAACGCGATGGAGTGAAGGACCTTATAATTATTTCTTTATCCATTCCCTAGTGATCCATTTCTTAACCAGCGCCTCCTCAACATTGATTTTTTGCGTTTCAGCAATCACCAGAACCAATCCCAAAACGTCGGACAATTCTTTAGACATTTCGCGTTTGGATTCTTTGTCAGGCATGTATTTAGCCGGACGGCAACGTTTTTCATGCACCAAAGCCGATTGCACAAATTCGCCCAGCTCTTCAGTCAGCTTCAACAACAGATAATCCTGCGAGATTTTGATGTTGTCGCGCTTGAGGTTGCTTACGAAAATTTTTGATGCTTGTTTTTGTAGTTTTTTGAGTTCCATATTATTTCTTCTTAAACACCAAATCCATCATGGGCATGAAAGCGTTCAGCGGCAGGCCGAAAAGATTTACGATTTTTTCGACTACTATCAGTATCGGCTTTGCGACGCGGGACGTGCGACGTGCGACGTAGGTGGTTTTCCAAATTGCGTCACCGCCTTTGGCGTTCAAGCATTCTGCGTCCGGCAAGGCTTTTTTGATTTGCCAATACGAACCGCCGACCAGACCTTGATTCACGTAAGTCTCTTTGGATTGACCACGGGGCACGTGACGTGACATGGATTTCGCCAATGGATATGATAAAGAAAGGGGCAGCCACGTTATCAACGGCAGTCCGGTCGTGTGGCCGTCATAAGGGAAAACGCGGTTTGGGGTTTCGGTAAAGACCATGAGGCCGCCGGGTTTGAGGCAACGCCAAGCGTCTTGGAGTATGGCCGCGCGCGCTTCAGGTTTGACGTGCTCTAACACTGCGTTGAACGTGACCATGTCGAATCTTCCTGAGTCGAACGGCAGTTTTGAAGTGTCGCGGATGCAGGAAAAACTCACGCGATCGGAAAGGCCTTGGTCGGATGCCCGGCGATTGGCCATCTCCACCAGACGCGCATCCGGTTCAACGCCCTGCACGAAGGCCGCCCCCAAATCCAAGAGCATGAGGGACGACGAGCCCGCGCCCGATCCGATGTCCAGGACTCTCGCTTCATGGATATCGCCAAAACGTGCGAGCAAGGTTTCCAGACGGTTGCGCACATAATCCGCATCCTGTCGGCGTTCGAGTTCGTCCAGCCACCAGTCGCCTTTGAGCTTGACCAATTTGCCGAGCGTCTCCAGGCCCACGTGGGCCTCCACGGTTTTAAAAACCTTTTGCAGACGGCCGTGGCTCACGGCTTTGCCGCTGACCATGACCTGGAGAGTCTTTCCCGTATCCGTAACCCTGAGTTCGGCCGATGGCGCTTTGATGAAGGACGTTTCTGAATCCATATGTTTTACGCATAGTATTCCACGCCACGTGGGGGACCGCAAACCACACGCAATCTCCGTCCATTGACCTAAGGGTAAAAACGTGATAAGCAATCGAACGATTAAGGTGAGTGCACTGGGAGGAAGAAATGAGTACTTTCGTACATTTTCTCAAGTCTGATCGCGACGAAATCGCTGACGAGACGAGACGCGGGCTTGGTGTCGCGTGCGACCTGCTGAAGTTTTGGTTGCAGAGCGTCAGGGTGGACGATTCGGTCCAATATCTGGATTGGTTGTTGGGCCTGACGCCGTTCCGCATCATGGAGATTCTGGGTCGCGCCAGCACGCAAGTGAGGATGCTGATGGATAGCGCACCCGGCAGGATGTGCGACGCGCTGCTCTGGCACGATGAGGATCAGGGAATTTTCCTGCTCCAAATCACGGACGCCAAAGGAACCCCAATCGAGGACTTCTTGATGGACCTGTCCCTGCTCGGCGCCCAAATTTCCCAGACCACGGGCCTGGAGCAGAAGGAGGGCGAGTGGGCTTGGAAGCATATCGCCATCAGCCTGAGGGGATGTCCTGGCGCCCTGGATTTGCTGTCTGCCAGGAGGCAAGGGGATAATCGCCTCATGCTCACCCGGACTCGACGGCCCTGAACTGCTCTAAAACCGCACAATCCAGCGGTTTTTTTCTTTCAGATCGTTCGATAGCCACCCTTGACTGAATCGCGGGCCTTCTTTATACTGTGGCCAACACTCGCATCCCAAGAAAGCAGGGCCCCGACCAAAAATGGGGTCAAACCAGTCAGCCTGAGCTGACCATCCCTGCCGAGGAAGCTGTCCCGTTGGCCTTTTGGTCACGCGGTTCGCCCCACAGGATGCTGTGGGTGTTTTATTCTCCAAACGGAGACCCAAAGGTCGAACCATTTACACTCCAATCAGAATGCCATCTCCATCTTGGACCTTGGTCATTGATGATTGGTTATTCAAAATTATTATGGCTAAATCACGACAGCAGAAGTCCGTGACCAAAGAACGCTTGACCGAACTCTTCAAGAATTCGGTTTCAGTGGCTTTCGCGGATTACAAAGGTCTGACCGTTCCCAAAGCCGACGTCTTGCGCAAGAAGATGGCCGAACAGAACGTGACCTACATGGTGGCCAAGAAATCCCTGATTAACTTGGCGGCCAAGGAAGCTGGTCTTGAGCTCGACGCCAAAAAGTTGCCCGGCATGATCGGCGCAGCTTTCGGCACCGAAGATGAAGTGGCTCCGGCCAAGGTCATCGGCGACATGGGCAAAGACACCAGCATCAAGCTCGTGGGCGGTGTGTTCGGGGGCAAGGCGGTTGACCAGGAATACGTGGTCACCCTGTCCAAACTTCCGGGCAAGCAGCAACTCTACGGCATGTTGGTCAGCGTCATCGCCGGCCCCATGTCCGGCTTCGTCCGCGCTTTGGACGCGATCCGCAAGCAGAAAGAGGAAGCCGCGGCGTAGTGAAGGTCGTCAGTCATCAGTCGTCAGTCGACAGAAGACTCCCTGGGACGCGGGACCCCTCGATAAACTCGGGGCGCAGCGTGCGACGATTGCGACGTTACCAGTAATTCGTAATTAAAAATTCGTAATTGAATACTATGTCAGACGAACAGAAGGTGGTTGAGGTGCCTGAAAAGTTCAAGGCCCTCGTTGAACAGATCGAGAAACTCTCGGTGCTCGATTTGTCGGAACTCGTTAAGGTGTTGGAAGAAAAATTCGGCGTTTCCGCCGCTGCCCCGGTAATGATGGCGGCTGGCGCGGGTCCTGCGGCTGCGGCCGAGGAGAAGTCCGAATTCGACGTGGAATTGGCCGAAGCCGGTGGCAACAAGATCGGCGTCATCAAGGTCGTGCGCGAAGTCACTGGTCTGGGCTTGAAGGAAGCCAAGGATTTGGTGGACGGCGCCCCCAAGATGATCAAGGAAAAATTGCCCAAGGCCGAAGCCGAAGAAATCAAGAAGAAGGTGGAAGAGGCTGGCGGCAAGGTCACCCTCAAGTAAGATTCCAATTGGAAACGAAAACGTCCCGAGCAATCGGGACGTTTTTTGTATTCAATTAAGGCGATGCTTACGGCAAGGGGATGAGCAACAGGCGATTGCCGCTGATTACCACGGCCTGTTTGGAACCGGCTCTGGAAGCTAAGTCGCGCAAGGCCGTGAAGTCCGGGGAAGTGAGTTGGGCCAACAAGAGTCCGTTTTTGTCGTATACCATCACACGTTTTTCCGCTGGGTCGGCCAACAGGATGCGCGTGTCGTCCACATCGGTCCAGATGGATGAGGCGGCGCGGAGCGGGGGATCGGCCACGGTCAGGGCCAAAGGATCTGGTTTGCCGGAGAGGAATCGCAACAGGTTGCCGTCAGAACGGAGCGCGTAAACGCTGCTATCGATGGCCAGCGACACGGCGCCGCTTAGGTCCTGGTTGTTTTGGGTCAGATAGGTAGAGGCTCCGCCAAAACCCGAATCGGTTTTCTTGAGGCGGTAAATTTGTCCGGAAGCGCTGGCCAGGACGTAAGCTCTTTGATTGTAGATCACGAAATCCGTGGTCGAGGACACGCCCGATTTGTTGAGCAGACTGGCCGCTTGGTTTTTGAGTAGGACGGATACAAACTGCCCCTTGTCATCCATGAACACGGCGGATTGTTCGCCTAAAGAACCAGAAACCACACGGCTGACCTTATCAGGGAAAGGCACGGTTTTGACCTCGTGCGTGTTCACGTCAACGCGTACGAACTGGCGGTTTTGGTTGTCTGCCGCGTAAGCCGAGCCGTCCGCGAATACGGCCGCTGTCAATTGCCCGTCGGCCGCGGTAACGGGCAGTGAATACAGCTCCACCACGCCGCTCAAAGGCACCACTTTGCGCAGTTTTTCCTTGAGCGTGTCAATATCCTTGGTCAATTGTTCGATGCGCGTCTTATGGTCCGGCGTGTTGGTGTCCAAGGTGGCCAGGATCTTTTCCGCTTGGTCGATTTCGGATTTGGTCTGGCTGTCTTTGGCATAGATGAGCGAACCCTCGGCACGATTGCGGAAGTCCGCGGCTTGGGAGAAGGATTTTTCCCAAGCGGCTTGAGCGGCCGCCAGTTTGCGGTTGTTCTGCCAGCTCACGACCCCCACCGTGACCACGACTATGCCCAAGATCGTGGCGCCGATTGTGATTTTGCGTTTCAAGGTGAAGAAAGTGCCGTGGCCCGCATCCAAACCGCGCAACACGGTTTGCGTGGCAGGCGTGGGTTTGGCGCGTTTGCGGCGCACAAAATCCGTGACCGAATTCAGGAGTTTTTTCAGGGGCGGCAACGGTTCTGGCACGTTGGGTTGGGCTTGTGTGGAAGATTGTTGTTTGAGTGCAGTCAGGGGATTGACTACCGGGGCCAAGACGCGCGATGTGCGTTCGCTTTGTTCGTGGAGTTTTTTCAGTGAATCGAATGCCGAATCCTTGGCTGCGACGGTGGCTGCGGCCGGCACGGATTTTTCTTCCGCATGGGCAGAAACCACGGCGGCCACGAAATCGTCGGGAATGGACTGGCGTTCCAGATCCTTTTTTATTTCCATGACCGCGGAAACCGGAGGTCGCGAAAGCAGTCGGTCTTTGATGGAAAGTTCTTGGCGCAAACGTTCAAAGTTAGTGGAACCGATGAACAGCAGGTCGCCGGGCTTCATATCTCCGCAGATGATCGCGGCGAAAGCCTTGTTCGGATCCGTGACAGCTGGCTGCTGCAGGGAGCCGCACAAATCGAAGGCGCGGACCTCGCCGCCATCCGCCTTCTGCAAAAACATGTTGGTCAGCCGGCCGTGCCCGGTGAGGCACAGTTGGCCATTGCCGCATTCCAATATGAAGACGTTCACTTTGTTCCAGTGGATGGGCGTGGGTTCATTGCTCTGAAAGTTGGCCACAGCCTCGTTGATGCGTTGGACCATCTTCTCAAAACGGGCGAACGGGTCCAGGGTCATGGCCGAAGTCAGGGCGCGCGACTGTTCGACCGCGGAATTGATCGCGTCCAAAAGCTGTTCGTAGGCGTAGAGCGAAGAATCTATTTCGGCCACCACTAGATGCGCCAGTCCGCCCCGGGAACGTCCCTGGTCGAAACGAAACAGACCTACGATGCGTTCGTTGGTCGTGCTGTTGCCGTATTCGATTTCGGCAAAGCGGAAATACAGGTCTGACATGTTGTTATACCCTCCAAAGTATACGCAATTGCACCATTTTTCGTCCACTTGGCGCAAGGGGACAGAATGGAGCCTGCGGGTCTTGTCAATACCCCGTTAAAAGGGCAGGATATTGGTGAGCTTATGCTTGAACACCTTTTTGGGTCAAAGACGCGCGTCAGATTGATGACATTGTTCCTGAACAAGCCGGAAGAATCTTTTTTCATACGCGAATTGACGCGGCGCATTCAAACGCAAATCAATGCCGTGAGGCGTGAGATAGACAATCTGACAAAGTTGGGCCTAATCCGCGAGGTGGAAGGGCCGGATGAAGAAGGCAACAAACGTCCGGGTTTGAAAAGAAAATATTACACGGTCAATCCCAGATTTCCCTTGATTGCTGAAATCCAGGCTTTGATGAGCAAGTCCCGATTTCTCATGGAGCGACGTCTAGATAAGGATATTGCGGTTTTGGGCGACGTGTCGTACGCGGCTTTCATGGGCGTTTTTTTGGGCAAAACGGCGCCTGTAGATTTGTTTGTCGTGGGTGATTTGGATACTGACAAGCTTAAACGCCTTGTCATGCGCGCCGAGGACGAATTTGGTTATGAAATCAAGTTCACCTGTCTGACCGCGCAAGAATTCAAATATCGTCGCGATTTGGCGGATCGTTTTCTGTTGAGCGTCATGGGTTCGGATAAATTCGTGGCCATCAACACGCTGGTATCCGAAGAGGAGGAAAAGAAGGTATGAGGTGGTTGTTCCTGGATACGCACGTGCGCGGTGAGGCGGTTTTCGGATGGCTGTCGCAAGACGGCGAACGCATTTGGACGCAAGTCGGCAGGGGAAGCAGTTTGTTGGGCGCCATGTCCACAAGAATCAAGACGGCTGAATTGGTCCAGGCACAAGGCATATGCGTGGTCACCGGACCAGGACCGTTTTCAGCCATCCGGTTGGGCGTACTGGCCGCGAACCTGATTTCACGCACTTGTGGCTTACCCTTGTATGCGGTTGATAGTCAGGCCGCTGTCGACAGGAAAAAATTGGGCGCCGAGTTGGCCCAAGGTGCCGTGCCGCGCGTGGAATATGCCGCGCCGGTGTACGACAGCGAACCAAATATCACTTTGCCAAAAACATGAACCTTCTAAGATTGGAAAAACGGGTCTATGAGATTATTCCGGGTGCTCTGGTGTGGTTTACCGTCGTGGCCAGCCTGGTTTTATCTTACGTGCGACCTTTGTGGGTCGTGTATTTTGTAATCGTATACGATTTGTATTGGCTGTTTCGCGTGGCCTATTATTTGCCGTTCTTGCTTTCCAGCTGGTGGACATATAAACGCGATCTAAAGACCGACTGGCTAGCTTTGGCCAAAGCCCAGCCGGGTTTCGAAAAAGTCTATCACGTGGTGATGTTGCCCACGGTCAAGGAAGAATTGGTGGTGCTCACGGATAGCATGGAGTCATTACTGAATTCGGCCTATCCCAAAGACCGCATGATTGTGGTGTTGGGCGGCGAGGAACGTGCACGCGAACAGTTTGAACCCAAAGCCAAAGCCATCATCGAGAAGTACGGCGACAAATTTCATACTTTGATGACCACGTTGCACCCCAAGGATTTGCCGGGCGAAATCATCGGCAAGGGCGCGAACGTGCATTGGATGGGGTTGCGGGCTTTAGATAAGATCAATGAGCTCGGCATCCCGGTGGACGACGTTTTGGTGCATTCTTTTGATGTCGATACCGTGGCACATCCGCAATATTTCGCGTGCGTGGCTTTTAAATTCCTGACCGTGGAAAATCCCCACCGCGCCTCGTACCAACCTGTTGTTTTGTACAACAACAACATGTGGGAGTCGCCGGCCCCCGTGCGTTTGGGCATGTTTGGCACTACTTTTTGGCTCATGACCGAATTGCCGCGCGCAGAGGGCATGATGACCTTTGCGTCGCATTCCATGACTTTGCGCATGTTGGTGGACGTGGGTTTTCACCAAGCCGACATGGTCAGCGAGGACTCGCGCATTTTCCTGCAAGCCCTGGTGCGTTACAGCGGCGATTATCGCGTGGTACCCATCCACCTTCCGGTTTCCATGGATACGGTCATGTCTGGCGACTACTGGAAAGCTCTCAAAGCTTTGTACAAACAGATGCAGCGTTGGGCATATGGCGTGGAGAATTTTCCGTTCATGGCCATGAATTTTTCGCGCGATCCAAAGATGCCGCTGTGGACCAAACTCAAATTCATCTGGAAACAGCTCGAAGGCATGTACACTTGGGCCACCGTGCCGTTGCTCGTGTTTCTGTTGGGCAATCTCCCTTTCTGGTTGGCCCCGGAACAATTCCGTTCCTACGCGGTTTTCCAAAATACGCCTTTCACATTGGAATGGCTTATGCGTTTCGCCATGGTCGGCGCCTTCACTTCCGCCATTTTGGCCATGACGCTCCTGCCCCCTCGTCCCAAATACGTTCCCAGGTGGCAAACCCCAATCGTAATGGTTTTCCAATGGATTTTGCTGCCAGTCACTTTCGTATTATTTGGTGCCATCCCGGCGATCGACTCGCAAACCAGGCTGATGTTGGGTAAATATTTGGGTTTTTACGTCTCGCCCAAACGCGGAGGCGGTGAGGAAAAAAACCCTTGATTGACAGCCGGTTTTGGGTTAAGGTTGAACATCCATGAACGACGCCAGACTTTCGGTCCATATCGTGACCTGGAATTCGCTGACATATCTGCCGGCCATTTTTGCATCCCTGGAAGAGCAGACCGTGCCTTTGCGCGTCTGTGTGGTGGATAACGCTTCCACCGACGGCACGGTTTCTTGGCTGTCTTCTGAACATCCCATGACCACGGTTTTGCGCAATATGCGCAACCTTGGTTTTTCGCGGGCCAACAACCAGGCCGTGCAGCTGGCCTTGGCCGGACACGAAGGCGATGATTTGAACAACCGTTATGTGGTCCTGTGCAATCCAGACGTGGAACTGGCGCCGCAGTGCCTTGAGGAAATACAAAAGATTTTGGACGAACATCCGGAATTGGATGCGGTCCAACCCAAACTTTTGCGCGCCCGTCGCAAGCCCGGCTTCTCGGATTATCCGGAAACAGACCGCACGGACGTGATAGATTCCTTGGGCATCTCCATGTCGCGCTCACGTCGGGCCTACAACCGCGGATCCGGAGAAAAGGACCAGGGACAATATGACGCTTTCAGCGAAATATTCGGTCCGGACGCGGCTTGCGCGGCTTGGCGCCTGTCGTCACTGCTGCGTTTGGCGGTTGATGGCAAGATTTTCGACGAAAAGTTTTTGGCCTACAAGGAAGACGCGGATTTGGCTTGGCGCATGCGCCGTTTGGGCATGCGTACGGCCTTCGTTCCCCAGGCCGTGGCCTGGCATCATCGCGCCGCGCCCACGGCTAAAGGCCGGGGTTGGCTGGGCGCCTGGTTCGGAAGATGGCGTAAACCCGATTACATCAATTATCTTTCCACGCGTAACCACGCTTGGATGCTCGTGAAAAATCTCGCGGGTTCTGATTTGGCCGCTCATGGCTTGTGGATATTGCCATACGAAGCCGCGAAAGCTTTCATATCAGTGTTTTCGTGGTCTGCTCTGCGCGGTTACGGAGCCGCCGTAATCGGCATGCCGAGCGTGTGGCGCGAACGCAAAGTTTTGGCCCAGATGTCAAAAGTCGATTCCAAGGAGGTTCGGAGGTGGTTCGTATGAAGAAACCGGCGGAAGACAAAAAAGATCTGCGTGACGACAAACGACAGACGGGCGAACCCGCCGGATTTTTGGCTCAAATGGAAAACGGAGTGCTACGCGGCGCTGACCCCAAAGTGAGCTTCGTGACCGTGTGTTATCGCACGCCGCACTGGATCCGTATGTTGCTTAAGGGTTTGGAGCAAGCGAGCCTGTCCGTGCCGTTCGAATATTTTTTGGTGGACAACGCGGCCGGCGAAGGGACCGGCGACATGGTGCGCGAGAAATATCCGTGGGTGCGCGTCATCGACGCTCCGCGCAACGTGGGTTTCGGCGCGGGCAACAATCTGGCCTTGAAACGTGCGCGCGGAGAATACGTCATGTTGCTCAACCCAGACGTGGTGGTTTTTGAAGGTGAGACGGAAAAGCTCGTGCGCTTTATGGACGACCATCCGGACGTGGCATTTGCGGGCCCGGGTTTGCATAACCCGGACGGTAGCCGCCAGGATTCTTGTTACCGTTTTCCTTCGCCGCTGATTCCAATTTACCGCCGCACCGTGCTGGGCAAGACCCCGTGGGGCCGCAGGGCCGTGGAGCAGTATCTGATGCGTGGGGCTTTGGCGTTTGACAAGCCTAGCGAAGTGGACGCGCTCATGGGTTCAGCCATCATCATGCGCCGCAAAGCTTTAGATAACATCGGATTGTTCGACGAGAATTTTTTCATGTACATGGAAGAGGTGGACATATGCCGCCGCGCTTGGAAGCAGGGATGGCGCGTGGCTTACGTACCGCACGCTAAATTCGTGCATTACCACCACCGTGAGAGCCGGATAAATTGGCCGTGGCAAGCCATTACCCACAAGCCGGCGCGCGCCCATATCGCGAGTGCGCTATACTATTTCTGGAAATACCGCAACGACAAGCATCCGCACCCCAGCGTCAAACCGTTGGCGTGATGCGGACCGCGTCCAGAACGCATGAAAGAAACGCCAAATTTTCTAACCTGTCCGGCGGCGTGCGAATTGCCGAAGAACGTCCAAAATCAGGGGACGCCGATTTCTGACGAAAAGCCGGTCATGGAAAGGAAGAAGCGTCGAGGACCGTCATGGAAATTTTTGGTTTTTATTTTGATTCTCCTGCTCGGCGTGGCGGGTTTGGTCATACCCGGAATTTCCGTGGTCAGAGCCGGTCTGTTGGCACGCGACGCCAAGACGCGATTGGATGAAATCAAGGTTTTGGTCGCGAAGGGGGATTATACCGGCGCCCAAGCCAGCGCGGCGGCAGCGCGTCAGTCTCTGCAGGAAGCCAAGACGGTTTTGAACGGTGTGGGTTTTTGGCGCGATATGCCATATGTGGGCACCCAGGTGCGAGCCGTACAGGACGCAGCCGTGGTGAGTGCAGATTCTTTGGAGGGCGCGGAAGATCTTTTGGCCGTGGCCCAACAATTGACCGAAGCTTTACAGGAAGCTCAAGAGGCCATCCCGCAAACTCAACTGAACGTGGGCACGACCCGCAATTATGCGGATTTGTCCAAAGAGGAAAAGCGCGCGTTGCTCAGCGCCTTGGCCAGAGCGTTGCCGCAAATCAGGTCCGCACGTACCAAATTGGATGTGGCGCTGACGTTATGGAAAGGGATCCCGCAGGACCGTCTGGCATCGCCTTTGAAGAGTGCGCTCGAGCCGTTGGCTAACCTGTTGCCGACTTTGAAGCGCAGTCTGGACCAAGCCGTGCCGCTTATCGAGACTTTGGTGCCACTTGCCGGTTATCCGACGGAACAACATTATCTGATCGCTTTGCAGAATTCTGACGAGATGCGCCCCTCAGGCGGGTTCATCGGCAGCATCGCCACGGCCTCAGTTGATTCCGGGCAATTGGATAATTTCCAATTTTCCGACGTGTACGCCATCGACAGGCCGGTCGAGGGCATTTGGAAGGAAGAGCCGCCCAAGCCCTTGGCCGATCATTTGAACGTCAAATCATGGTTCATGCGCGACGCCAATTGGTCACCGGATTTTCCGACTTCGGCTGACAAGGTTTTGGATTTTTACATCCGCGAATTGACGACCCAAGGCAAAACACCCAAAAACAATCCTACAGTCTTCGTGGCTTTGGAGCCCGCTTTGTTCCGTTCGCTTCTGCGTTTGACCGGACCCATCACCGTTCAAGGCGTGTCGGTCAACGAGGCGAATTTCATGGATGTGATAGAGGAACAGGTTGAAAGGAAATTTTTGGAGCAGGGGATACCTGTGGAAGAACGCAAAGGTTTCATGTCCGCCGTGGGCGACGAATTGATAAAATCTCTTCAATCCTTGCCTACTTCGAGATGGCCGGACGTGCTCAACGCCGTGACTCTGGCTTTGGAACGTAAGCAGATTTTGGTCTACTCGCGCGGCGCGGATTTGCAAAAAGCCGTGGACGAACACGGCTGGGGAGGCAGGGCCAAACCCACGGATCAGGATTTTTTGTGGGTCGTAGACGCCAATTTGGCGGCGCTCAAGACAGACGGGGTGATGCGTAAAACCGCCAGTTACGTTGTGGATGCACGCGATCCGCAAAAACCGATTGCGACCGTGTCTTTGAAATATACCAATCAAGCTCCGGGATTCACTTGGCGTTATACGCGCTATCGCAGCTACACGCGCATCTATGTGCCCGAGGGTAGTGCGCTCATAAAATCGAGCGGCGCCATGCTCGGTGATTTGTTGCAGACGCGCGGAAGGTTCGTGGCCGGAAAAGTGGACGTGATGAAGGATTTGGGTAAAACGGTTTTCGGAGGGTTTTGGGCCATAGAACCTGGAAAGACCGGTGAATTGTCCTTCACGTATTCTTTGCCGCCATCCGTGGCAGACCGTTTGGCTCAAGGCGATTACTCATTGGATTGGATAAAACAGCCGGGCAATGACGACGTGGAAATGGCGGTAAAACTTCTTTTGCCCAACCCCGTCCAAAAAGCAGAACCCCCGGAATCACAAGACAAGTGGGGAGACGCGAACTACGAAGTGGTTTGGGATTCTTTGGAGGATAGGAGATTTGAAGTAGGGTTTTAGATTAAAGATTTAAGACAGTGGTCAGCGAATAGTGATTAGTGGATAGTGGTTAGCGGCTAGTCGCGGTGCGCAGTCGGGTAACAGACAAGCACCGTCATTCTGAACGAAGTCGGACGAAGTGAAGAATCTTGAGCGATTTGATGACTTGACGACCGGGCCGTCCGAAGGTCAGAAAAGTCAGATGGTTCCAGATGCTGAAACCGTCCTACATTTTCAGCTTCGGGCGCAGGCGAGTTCAGCATGACGTGGTACGGAGTACGTTTTGAGCCTGCGACGCGGGACGTGCGACGATGCGACGAATGGTACGCCCGGGATGAAGGGAGCAGTAAGGTCAAAAAACTCCTACCGTCTACCGTCTACAAGCTACCGTCTACTGGCTACCGTCTTCATATAGAATTTGGTTATTTACACCTTGCCATTTCCCCCCTCAGATGATGAGATGAGGCACGAACTATGTTCGGTAGAAAAGTGGCAATCGATTTGGGCACCACAACGGTGCTCGTTTATATCCCAAAAAAGGGAATCGTTTTGAACGAGCCTTCGGTGGTGGCCGTGTCCATCGCCGACAAGCGCGTTTTGGCCGTGGGCAAAGAGGCCAAAGACATGATTGGTCGCACTCCGGACACCATCGTGGCTCGACGGCCGCTCAAAGACGGAGTGATCGCCGACTATCACACCACGGAAGCCATGTTGCGTTATTTCCTCAACCGCACTTTGGGGAGCTTGCGCCTGTTTCGCCCTGAGGTCATGGTGGCCGTGCCCGGAGGCATCACGTCCACGGAGCGTCGTGCGGTCATCGACGCCACCATCGCGGCCGGCGCACGCGCGGCTTACATCATCAAAGAACCCATCGTGGCGGCCATCGGTGCGGATATCCCCATCGGATCACCATCCGGCCACATGATCACGGATATCGGCGGCGGCACGAGTGAAGTCGCGGTTTTGTCGTTGGGCGGCATCGTGTCTTCGGCCTCGGTACGTATCGGCGGCAACAAACTTGATCTGGCCATTCAGGAACACGTGCGCCGCAAATATGGTTTGGCCATCGGCGAACGTACGGCCGAAGATGCGAAAATCCGTATCGGTTCGGCTTTATATCTGGAGAATAAATTGGAGATGGAAGTCAAAGGCCGCGACATGATCAACGGTTTGCCGCGTGTGGTCACAATCACGAGTGACGACATCACGGACGCCATCCAACACGAATTGCAAGGCATTATCGATACCATCAAAGAAGTTTTGCGCAACACCCCGCCGGAACTCGCGGCCGACGTCATGGAAAAAGGCGTTGTCCTTTCCGGCGGCTCATCGCAATTACGCAACCTAGACCGCATCGTGAGCGAAGCCACGGGCATCCCGGCTTTCGTGGCCGACGAACCACAATATTGCGTGGCCAAAGGCACGGGAATCGCCCTTGAAAATTTGGATTCCTACAAGCGCAGCATTTTAGGGAATTCGTAAAAACAAAATCGTCATCGAAATCCATCCCGCCGCAGCGCCAGCCGAAGCCTTGGCGAAGGCCAGACATTCCGGGCCTTTTTGTATTGATTGTATTAAATCGTTGAACCGCCCGCCTTTTGTGGGGGGGGGCGTCAGATCGCGTCTAACGCGACGGATTGTGGTAGAATGGTCGAATGGAGAACCCGTTCGGCCTTTCTGAAATCCACCCCGACCCTCCTTTGGCAAGGAGGGGGTTCGACGAACCTTCGGAACCCCTCGATAAGGGGGAGGGCGGGGGTGAGTTAACGTTTAATAACCCGACATTCGAAACCCGCCGCGCCGAACTCCCCGCCCCGGTCCGCCGCTACGCGGATAGGCTCCGCGCCCGCGCCTTGGCCGTCTGCGCCAAATACGGCGCGGCCGACGTGGCGGAGCTGTTCGGCGGGGCCACAGGGCCTTCCGGGGCCGGGATCCCGCCTGCGGACGCGAAGGAGATCATGTCCCTGTTGGAAAGGCTGGCCTACGTCCTGGACAACAAGAAATTCGCCCCAGGCATGGAATTGGAGGAGAAGAAGGAGGCACTGTACGGGACCGAACGCGCCAAACTCTCGGAATTCTTCGGCCGTATGATCGAAGTTCCGGACCTGCCAGAGGGCATCACGCTCGAGAAGATGTGGGAATGGGAAAGGAAGCGCCTCGAGCTCCACTACCTCCCTCCGGTCGACATGTCCGAGGAAAGCCCCGAAGGCTGGGTCAGGCCGGATTTCAGGAATATCGACCCCAAACAACTCCCGCCCGGCGCTATGCTCCTGCCCGGCTGCTGGGTGCTCGTCGACGGACGGCCCAAACCCAAGTACGAAGACGGAGACCAGTACTACAAAGACGACGAGGATTTACTCGAGCCCGTACTCATAAAATTGCGCAAGCGGGGTTTGATTGAAGGTTTTAGACATGTATTGTCCCGCTTCAACGTGTCCCCCGAGGAGTTGGAGAAACCCGAGGTCGCGACCGCGTTCGCCGAAGCCATGGGCCTCGCGAACCCGAACCGCGAATTCCCAAACCCCAACCCCCAAGCCGCCGTTTCGCTACCGCGCATGATCGAATTCAACGTCTTGGGCAACCTCTACCACCCGGAATGGGGCCGGCCGCCCTCGGACTGCTACGAATGGTTTTCCGACAGACACCAAGGCGGCCGCAGGCGCTTGCGCGGCGGCTACTCCGACGGCGGCGGCCTCGCCTACGTCTACTGGGGCCATCCCGTCTACCGCGACGGCCGCACCGGGTTCCGTACCCTCGGCCGTTTTCGATAACGCTTAAGGTTTTGCTTTTCGTGCAAAGTTAAAGTCCAAAATATTTAATCTGCTCCTGACGTTTCGCGTCGTGCGTTACGCGTTGCATACGAACGTGTTATACTCCTGACATGTTGATAGGAATTGACGCGTCGCGCGCCAATAAAAGCAATAAAACCGGCGTGGAATGGTATGCGTACCACGTCATCCAGCAGCTTAAAAACCTGACCGAAAAGGACCAGAATTCTTGGGTTTTGTATTCCAATGATGTGCTTAAGGGCGGTTTGGAGAAGTTGCCGGAAAATTGGTATGAAGTGCGCGCGAGTTGGCCTTTGATCAAGGGTTGGACGCAAGTGAGATTGTCTTGGGAAATGTGGCGTCGGCCGACCGATGTGCTGTTTGTGCCAGCGCACGTTTTACCACGCGTGGCCGCCAAGAAAAACGTGGTCACCATTCATGACGTAGGCTTTCATCGTTTTCCGCAATTGTACAAAGCTAGAGATCGACGATTTCACGAATGGAGCACTAAAGATATTGCCAAACGGGCGGCGCGTATCGTTACGGTTTCGGAATTCTCAGGTCGTGAGCTTTCAGAACGTTACGGCGTGCCCACGGAAAAAATCGCGGTTACATACAACGGCGTGAATCACGATGTGTTCCGTCCCATCAATGATATAGCGGGCATCGGTGAAAGATTGCAGCGTTATCATGTCGGGCGTCCGTTTTTCATCTGCATCGGTCGGCTTGAAGCCAAGAAGAATATCGCCAATCTGATTAGGGCCTTTGATTTGTTCAAATCGCGTCGTGGGGCCGGTGATCCGTATAAATTGGTATTGGTCGGCAATCCGGGTTTTGGTTTTGAAGACATTAAGAAGACTTTGGAAAAATCCACGTCCAAGCGGGATATCGTGCAATTGGGTTATGTGCCGGAAGGCGACATGCCATATCTGCTCAACGGAGCCGAGGCATTGGTCCATCCCTCTTGGTACGAAGGGTTCGGCATTCCACCGGTGGAAGCCATGGCCTGTGGTTGTCCGGTCATCTCATCCAACGCCGCTTCGTTGCCGGAGATATGCGGTCCCGAGTCGGCAGTGTATTTCCCACCTGGGGAACTGGATGCTCTGGCGACCGCCATGGCTAACGTCGCTGACGATTTAGCGCTCAAACAGCGTTTGAAGTTGGCCGGTTTGGCGCGCGCCGCGCGTTTCACCTGGAAGCGCACAGCCGAACAGACTTTGCCAGTCCTCACCCAATGGATTTAAAAATATGACCGAATTGAAAAATGCTTTGGCCGAATACGGCCTGTCGGAAAAAGAGGCGAACGTGTATTTGACCATGCTCGAACTGGGCCCGGCGAGCGTCCAAGACATTGCCAAAAAGGCTGGCGTAAACCGCGCCACAACTTACGTGATGATCGAATCGCTCAAGCGCCGCGGTCTGATGTCCACTTTCGAAAAAGGCAAAAAGACCATGTTCGTGGCCGAGAATCCGGAACGTTTGAGGAAGTTGGCCGAAGTTGAGATGCGCCAAGCGCAAGAGAAGGAAGACCGATTGAAACAAGCTTTGCCGCAATTTTTGGCTCTGTTCCATTCAGCGCAGTCGCAAAAGCCAGTTGTCAGATACTTTGAAGGCGAAGAAGGCGTGCGTACCTGCCGCGAAGTTATGATGCAAAGCCACGGCGAAATCATAAATTTCGTTGCCGTCAACGAGATGAGTGCCAGGGTAGCCAAGATGGACGAACGCAGTCGCCATGAATACGCGAGAAAAATGCATGGCCGAATCCTGTTCGCGGTAAAACCCGGTACCGAAGCCCCGCTGTTCGACAAGACGAATTGGAAATTGCGCGAATTGCCTTATCAGAACGCGCCCTTCACGGGCGAAACTTTGCTTTTCGACAACGACAAAAGCATGATAATCGTCATATCCGACGAAAAACCCATGGCGTTTTTGGTCGAAAGCCGCGAGGTATTCGATATCCTAAAGGCATTGTTCGAAGCTGCTTGGCATCAAGGCAAACCGGTTGAATGAAAATAGGTAAACAATAAAGCGTCCAATGGACGCTGAAGCTTGTTGGTCGTCCACGGTTTTTTGACGTGTGGGCGAACGGTATTTGGGCAAACACCATGGCACTGTGGATACAGACTGAGGAAACTGGCGGTCGGATATTTTTGTGTTAAGAATATGATCCGCTCAGCTTTCCTGTCCCTGACGCTTGCCTAAACATCGTTCTTGGGTTTCTGCTTTGCACCGCTGTCTTGCGGTTTTGATTCCCAATTCCCCACGTAACCGGATTTGTTGTCCGGACGTTTTTTTCATCTTTCGGGTCATAAGCCGCCCATGAGACAGTTCCTTACCGGCTGGAGTTCCCAACGTTTGGAAATGCGCATGGTGGGGGAGGGCCCGATTTTGCTAGCGGACATATACTTCGTCCTCTCTTGATGGAAGCCGATAGCGGATGCAGGTGAGCGTCAGAGCATGGTGTTCTCCTTTAAAGTTGCGTTCGTGGGCAGTCGATTACGACTATTGACGATTTTTTACACTAACAGGTATCTGACCCAGTGTCAAGGGTAGCTGTCGGTCACGAGAGGTGAATAATCGGGCTTGGTTGAGCCTTGTTTTCGCTTTGACAAAATAGGTTTAAGCGCGTTTATCCGTGTCATTCGACACTTGACAAAAAGACATTTTTGTGTTATATTAGCCAGTTATTTTAAAGGATTTTAGCTTCCCGAAATGTTAAGCAGCCGATTGTTTCGCGGTCTGGTACACGCGGTTTGACGCATTGGGAAGGCGGCTGTGCAAAAGGCACGGCACCGAAAAACGCATGGAACGGCGACCCGGAGTGGGTTTGCTGTTTAGACAACTCGACTAGGAGCTAAAAAGATGAGATTTCGAACTTTCCTGTTTGCGGCAATGTTGTCGGTTTCGTCGGTGGCTTGCGGTGGCGCGGATTACGGCGACGAATCGTCGACGGAGATCGGCACTGCGGGTCAGGCCGGCCAGTCCGGCGCTTCCGGTCAGTCCGGATCGTTCGGTGGGTCGACTGGTGGATCGGCAGGAACGACGGGTTCCAATCAGGGGACCTGTGAACCTGGCTTGTACATCAAGACATCGTGTTGCCCTGGCAATACAGAAGGTCGTCAGCGGTGCAACGACCAGGGTACCTACTGGGGCGATTGCGAATGCTCTGGAGCCGGAGGTTCGTCGGGTCAAGGCGGAAGCGTTGGCACCGGCGGTTCATCCGGCAAGGGCGGGTCTACTAACGTGGGCGGTAGCGCCGGCGTTAGTGGGACCTCACAGGGCGGCGCGGCCGGTTCATCCTCGGGCGGAAGCTCGGGAACGGCCGGTTCGGGCGGTTCCACGGAAGTGACTTGCGATGGGCAGGCTGTGGGCACGATCGTTGACGCGGCATGTTGCGCGGGCGGAAGCATGGGCAAGTTGGCGTGTCTGAACACTGGGACGGCCACTTGCTACGATTGCGCTTCGTCAGGCCAGGGCGGTTCCTCCGGAGTCGGCGGCAGCGCCGGCGTTGGTGGGGCCTCGTCCCAGGGCGGCGCGGCCGGTTCGTCCACGGGCGGAAGCTCGGGAACGGGCGGCAGCAGCCAGGTTGTGACTTGCGGAAGTTTTCCGGTCGGCAAGGAAATCGATACGTTCTGCTGCCTCGGCGGTAAGCCTGGCAAGCAGGTGTGTCTGAACACCGGCATCTTCTCCGCATGTTACGGCTGTACCTTGTCTGGCACCGGCGGTTCGTCGGGCCAGGGCGGTTCCTCCGGAGTCGGCGGCAATGCCGGCACGGGCGGCAGCGCGTCCCACGATTGGGACAACGACGGCAGCTTCACTCCCGACGACTGCGACGACAACAATTCGTCCATCCGTCCGGGAATCTCCGAGAAGTGCGACGGTGTGGACCAGGACTGCGACGACCAGATCGACGAAGGTTGTCCGGTGGACAAGGACCACGACGGTTTTTCTCCGCCCGACGACTGCAACGACACGAACGCGCTCATCAACTACGCGGCCGTGGAGCTGTGCAATGGCGTGGATGACAACTGCAACGGTCTGATCGACGAAGGTTGCACGGTCCCCACGACCGACAGCGACAACGACGGCGACCCCGCGGCCACGGACTGCAACGACAGCGTGGCCAGCATCCATCACGGCGCGAACGAAGTCTGCGCTAACAACGTTGACGACGATTGCGACGGGCAGATCGATGAGGGTTGCACGGTCACCAATACAGATCCCATCCTGACCTGCCACTTCGCTTCGCCCAAGCCCGGTACGCACGATTACTATGCGTTCGCCGGCGACCTGGGGACTGATAGTCAGGATCCCATGGTGTGGGGCGCGGATGGACAGCCGTTCGTCACCCTGGACCAGGTGTGGGGCAAGTTCAGCCACCAGGTCCGTAAGGGCAATCTGGTGGTGCTGAACGTGGTAGCCGATCCGCCTTCGCCCAACCCGTCTACGGATTGGAGCAGCGGCGATTCGACCCTGCGCAACAAGTTCTGGTCAGGTACCGTGGCATGTTCGAGCGCACCTCTGGCCCAGGCTATGAACGTGTGGTGCGAAATCTCAGAAAACGGAGTGACGCGTCCCACGTCGCGGCCTTATGCCCAGAGTAACGGCGAAGGCGGTTGCAACCTGATGGTCATGGCCGCGCCTTCGACCACTTACGGACCTACGGATTCGGACGGCGACGGTTTCGCGAACGCGAACGATTGCGGCGCCAACGATCCGTCGATGTATCCCGGAGCCGTGGAATTGCAGTTCGACAACACGGACCAGGATTGCGACGGCCTGTACAACAGTCCGCGCCTGTCCATCAAGATGTGCGTGCAAGCCACCTTGGCTTACACGCCCATGATGCGCAACGTGTCGCATTGGGGCCAGGACGCGAGCATGCCCTACGTTGGCAACGGCTGCTACGAGACCGGATTGCTGTGGGCCGAAGTCGCGCCGCACGAGTTCTGGATCGAGTGGGGAACCTCGGGCAACATGTCTTACGACAACTCCTACTGGGGAGGCGTATGCCATGAGAATGCAACGGGCGTGACCATGAAGATCGAGAGCGGCTCGGTCATCTCGGTTGCGTTGCAGAAGGTTTCTGGCAAAGATGAATGTCATCGTTTCACCAGCGGCTTCTAGTCGGTTAGCTTAACTTGCGGCGGTGTATCCACTTGGATGCACCGCCGTTTTTGAATATGAAAAAACCGTCAGACGCGAAGTCGTGACGGTTGTCGGAGCAGGGGAGAATCAGTGCAGGAAAGCGAGGTTGACCCACCACGTGTTGGCTGCGCCTCCGTCGACCGTGGACGAGTTGTCCTTGGGGACGTAGGCCCAGGGCGACTGCGGCACCTGGCCAGAGACGCCTGTCAGGGCGTTGGGCACTTCCACGCCGTTCAGCCAGTGACGGTAGCGGCCTTCGCAGAACAGCTTGTTCGTGTCGGCCGCCGTGGTGGTCCGCTTGCAGTAGTAGCTGGACGGATCCTCGTGATAGATCGTGCAGTCGCTTGCCGTGACCGGGGCGACCAACTTGGGAACGATCTCGTTCTTATACGTCACCGCCCCAGGAATCACCGGGCAATAGATGATGCCCGTGGTGTTGTCCGGGGCCACGCATCGGAGCTGGTACTGCGTGTCGCTCCAGCCCGTAGTCGTGAAGTCGGTCCAATAGTACAGGGCCAACCTCAGGGTGTTGGGATAGGGCGCAGACGGTTCGAAGCTGATCCATTCGCCGGTCGCGGGCAGAGTGACCTGCGCGAGCGCAACCTGAGTCGGGTCGCAAACCTTGGCCTCGGGGTTGATCAGGGTTCCGCCCATACCACCGGCACCGGCTGAACCTCCGGCTCCATCAGGGGCGGCGTCAGCTCCGCAGGTAGTCTGAGTGGCCGCGGTCTCGGTGACGATCCATCCGATGCAGGTGTCGCATACGTACTTGATGGTGGTGATTGCCGCATCGCCGGCATCCGGTTCTTGCGGAACGTTCTGATAGCAGACGTAGCTCGCGCCACCGTCAACGAATGTGCACGGGAAACCGCCCCAGCAGTTCTCGCTGATCACGATACCCGCTTCGGCTTCGGCTGCCGCATCCAGTCCCGCCTCGGCGTCCAGACCGGCTTCGGGTTGGGGTTCCGGTCCAGCTTCGGGCTGGGGTTCGGGTCCGGCTTCGACCGAAGCTTCCGCCTCGGCCGCGGCGTCGAGCCCGGCGTCCGGATGCACGCACGCGCTGAGCGTCTGGCAATCCGTGTTGCAGACCTGTTCGCCGTTCCCCTCGCAGGTGAACTTGGCGCCTGGCGTGCAGGAACAGACCGATGCTTCCGGTCCAGCTTCGGGCTGGGGTTCGGGTCCGGCTTCGACCGAAGCTTCCGCCTCGGCCGCGGCGTCGAGCCCGGCGTCCGGATGCACGCACGCGCTGAGCGTCTGGCAATCCGTGTTGCAGACCTGTTCGCCGTTCCCCTCGCAGGTGAACTTGGCGCCTGGCGTGCAGGAACAGACGGTCGCGTCGCCAGCGTTTCCACCGGTTCCCGCTCCGCCAGATCCACCGTTGCCTCCGGCTCCGGAAGAGCCACCCACTCCGCCGTCAGAACTGCAGGTGGTGAACATGCCGATGTTCTGGGGGTTCTTGGAGTACTCGTCCATGTTCAGCCAGAAGCCGGCCGTGGAATTGAGGCCCACGCACGCGTACGGGACGTTGTTGTAGTAGCAGACCGTGCCGTTGTTGGCGCAAGAACACCCGGCGTTGTCGCCGGGGATGCAGGAGATTTCCTGCTGTGCCTGTCCGATGGGTTCCTTGTGTTCGAAGTTGCCGCAACCAGAGAACGTGAAGGCGAACAGCGACGACAAAGCAACGAGCGTGGCAAGACGGGCGATCCTCATTGTTTTTCTCCCTCGAATGTCGAAGAAACGAACCTTTTTGTTAGCCGACAGCATCCCTATAACAACTGGTACTTATCAATAAAATGACGATTTTGTCAAGGGTTGAGGCCGGAATTGGGTTTAAGACGAGTTTTTGGCCAAAATCAGCGTCTTTTTTGTGTTTTAATGGTGTGCTAAAATGGCAGAAGCATGGAGGGAACAGTGCTGGAAAATAAATTTGATACTAAATTTAGCCAAAAAAATTGGGGAGTTTTGTCGTGGGCCGGATTTTTATTGCTCTTCGTGGGTGGTTTATTGGTGGCTTTTGGATTCCCATTTGGACCTTTGGCTTTAGCTTTGGCGGTTTTGGGTTTGGTTTTTGCATATAGGTATACCTATTTCACGTTCTATGTCGGTACGGGTTTGGCCATGCTATTGGGCGTGACCGTGTCCCTGTCGACCGGCAATGCGGTTTCAGGCGAACGTGCCTTTGGTGGCTCCATCGATTTATTTTTGGGTGAAATCATCCTTTGTCTGGTGTTGGCAGCCTGGGCCGTCAAGGTTCTGTTGTTATGGTACAAGCGGCGAGACACCAATTGGCGTCCGGTTTTGCCTTTGTTTGTGCCGTTTCTAGCTTTGGTTGCCGCACATGCCGTGTCGGCTTTCAGTTCATACGGTCCGGATCCGGTTTTGGTTACGAAATTTGTCCTTAGGCCTGTGTTATTTTGTTATGTGGTTTACGTGGCTTTGCCGGCAAACCTCATTCGTTCCAAGCGCAGGTTGAAGGCGATATTGGGCATCTTGACCTTCGTGGGATTGTTGGCCGCGGCCGACGGGTTGATATCCATGGCCAATTTCGACGCCATCGGGTCATTGGTGAGGCGAGCGCATCCCATGGCTTTGTTCGGTTTGAATCTGTTCGGTAACAATCACAATCTTTTGGCCGAACTGCTTTTGATTACCGCACCGTCGTCGTTGGCTTTGGGTGCGTTGGTAAAAACCCCATCCACGCGACGTTTGTTGTTTGGTGCGGCCGCTCTGCAATCGTTGGTTGCCTTGCTCACCTTGGCGCGTACGGCTTGGATTGTGTTGTTTTTGCAGACCGCCGTTCTCATGCTCACGGTTTGGCGACACGCCTTGCGTAAACATTTCTTTGAGCTGGCCGCCACGCTTATCATGATTTTTCCTTTGGCCATCTACCAACTCAAGTTCAGTTTTTCCAACGTGGCTCAAAGTTCCAATTCCACGCGTTTGATGCTCACGGAAATCGCTTGGCATTCTTTCTTGGAGCATCCCGTTGTCGGCGGTGGGGCGGATACCTTTTTGTGGCGTGTGGGTAACGCCAGGATATTCGCGCAAGAATATGGAGATGCCTTGGATGCTCACGGGTTCATACAAAAACTCATGACCGAAACCGGTATTTTCGGCGTGGCGGCTTACATGTATTTATTGTACGCGGGTCTGCGCAAGGCCGTTGCGGGTCTGCGCGATATGGATCGGTCATACCATCTGGCCGGATATGCGTTGGCCGTGTCCGCGGGCGGTGCCGTGGTTTATCAATTCGCGAATACGGCCTATTGGACGGCCCATCTGTGGTTGCCGATCGGATTGATGTGCGCGGGATTGGCCGTGTTGGGAAAAACTGAAAGCGTCGCCGCACCAACTGATTCCGTGGCCGAATAATATGTTGCCGAGTCAACCCCATCACGCGGTTTCGGCCGCTTACAGAACGCCTGGAGGCCTCCGGGCTTTGGATTTTTTCATGTCGCAGGTGGGCGAACTAGCCGGAGAGCGCTCGGATTTTAGAATTTTGATTTGCGGCCCACGGGCCATGGATTACGTTTTGCCGTTTGCAGTCGCGGGCATGGAAGTCACGGCCAAGTTCGCGTCTGAGACCGATATGTCGGCAGCCACCAAATTGCTGGAGGAGGTGGGGTTGTCCGCTAATCTGGCAGTGGGTTTGCCTTGGGAGGGTGACGAATCCTATGACGCTATCATCCTATTGGACGGTTGGATCTCCCATGACGACTTGGCCGAATCCCTGCCGCGACTTAAGGAGAATTTAAAACCAGATGGTTTGGTTCTGATGAACGTTTCCAAGGTGGCGACTGACGGGCACGTCATGACCTACGAGAGCGTAGTAAAAAGCTTGCGCGCGTCCGGTTGGTTGGCCTTGCGCTCCGCGGACCAGTCCGCCATGTTGGCCAAAGCGTACGCTACAAAAATGCGTCCTTCGTTAAAACGTGGACGCAACAAGTATTTTCATGTTTTGGATTGGCTAGACGGTAGAATCTCAAAGTTTTGGCCACGCGCCTGGTCGGGGAGTTGGTTGTTCGTCTGCACGCCTTGCGACGCCGGGCCTTTGGTCGTCCAAATCGTTCCGACTTTGTCCGCTGCGGGTGCGGAACGCGTGGCCATGACGTTGGCGCAAAATCTTCCGAGCCAAGGTTTCCGCGTGTTTACGGTGGCCAACGTTTCTGGCGGGGCGTTGGAAGGGGAATTCGAAAAACGCGGACTCAAGAATCTGGTCATCGGACGTTCCGGTGCGCTCGGACGTCTCAAATCTTTGATTCATTTGAGGAGGTTTTTGAAAGACGCGCAACCGGAAATTGTGCAGACCCATTTGTTTGGCGCGGATTTTTGGGGACGTTTGGCGGCCTGGATGGCTGGCATCAAAAATATAGTGACCACGGAGCACAATGTCAGAACGGATTTCGGTGCGGTCGGACGTTTGACCATGCGCGCGATGTCTGGGTTCTCTAGGAAGTACGTGGCCATTTCGCGCGAGGTGGCAGATTATTTGAAAACCAATGGCACGCCATCCAATAAAATCGTTTTGATTCCAAACGGTGTGGAGATTGGTTCGATCGTCAAACGTCCGGGGCGGCCGGTGCGCGATGTGCCCAAGCTGTTGTTCGTCGGACGTTTGGAGTTACAAAAGGATCCCGCGACGCTGCTCCACGCCCTGTCTAAAATTCATGCTCCCTGGGAATTGACTGTTGTGGGCGAAGGTAGTCTTGAGCCGAGTTTGAGATCTCTGACGGAGAGTTTGGGAATTTCTTCGCGCATCAGGTGGTTTGGTTTGCGGCACGACGTGGCGCGCATTTATGCGGAGCACGATTTTTTTCTCTTGCCGTCCACATATGAGGGCTTCGGTCTGGTCGCGGTCGAGGCGGCCGTGGCCGGCATTCCGATAGTTTGCTCTGATTTGCCGGTCTTAAGAGGGTTGTTGAGCGATGAGGGCGCCACGTTCGTGAAACCCGCGGACCCCGAAGCCTGGTCCAAAGCCATACAGGAAGCTTTGGAGAATTCGGGCCAACTCATAAACAAAGCCACGGAATTGTCGAACCGCGATTGGTCCAGGTATTCGGTGGAAAAAATGACGACGGGTTACGCTGGTTTGTATCGCGAATTGATGGACGGGAAAAAAATATGAAAATCTTGATGGTGAACAAATTTTTCGATTTTCGCGACGGCGTGGACATCTACACCCACAGGACAATGGAAGAATTGCGCAAACGCGGCCACGAAGTAAAGATTTTTTCCACACGCTCACCCAAAAACGTCTCGACGCCGGATGCGGCAAGGTTCGTGAGGCGTTTCAATTTCGATCGGCGTGAGGGATTGATTGAGGACGCGGGCAAGGCTTTCAATTTTTTGTGGAACCGCGAGGCGGAAAAAGCCATGCGCATAATCCTGCGCGAGTTCAAACCCGACGTGGTGCATCTACACAATATCTATCATCATTTGACCACGAGCATCCTCAAGCCCATCCGCCAATCAGGGACGGCGTGCGTTCAGACATTGCACGATTACAAACTCGCGTGTCCCAATTACAAAATGTACACGCAAGGTTCGGTGTGCGAGGCCTGTAAAGGCGGGCATTATCTCCAGGCCGTGAAGCGCAAATGCCTGTTTGGGGGATTTTCCGGTAATTTGTTGGCGGCTTTGGAGATGGGGATGACCAAAGCCGCACAATCCTATGAGAGCACGGTCAAGCATTTCATTTGTCCGTCACGTTTCATGTTGGAAAAAATGCGCGATTGGGGTGAACCGCCAAGTAAACTGGTTTACGTGCCCAATCCCGTGGACATTCCAAAAGTTATATCTGACGACAGATGCACCGGCCCTTTGGTGTACATAGGGCGTTTGTATCCGGAAAAAGGCGTGGACGTTTTGGTAAAAGCCGCGGCCAATGTGCCTGGTTTGGAATTGGATATCGTGGGTGACGGCATCATGAAAAAGTCGTTGGAGAATTTGGTCGCCGATTTGGGCGCTTCGGATCGCATCAGGTTTTTAGGATTCAAAACAGGCCAGGAATTGGAACAGGTTAGATCCAAAGCGCGGGCTTTGTGTGTACCCTCGGTGTGGTACGAAAACGCGCCCTTGACCGTGCTCGAAGCCATGTCCGTGGGTTTGCCCATCGTCGCGTCCGACATCGGAGGCTTGCCGGAATTGGTGGAAGACGGTGTGTCAGGTTTTTTGGTGAAGACGTCGAGCGTGGATGCGTGGATGGAGGCTTTGCAACAAATGAATTCTTTTTCAGTCCAACAAAGGCGCGAGATGGGAAGCTCGGGCAGGGAATTCGTGTCGCGAAAAATGAATTGGACAGATCACGTATCGAAATTGGAGGAATTGTACCAGCGATAAAAAAAATCAAATTCGAATTACCAAACACCAAGAAGGAGGCCTAGTCATTTTGATGTTTGGTTTTTTGAATTTGGTTATTCCCCTTCTGGGGGACGAGGGGAGAATTTCGCGTTATTGATTTTCCATTTGTCTACCCATTGGCCCAAGCCTGACTGATCCCGTTTTTTGGTGATTTGCGGGTTGTGTTGGGACCAGGAGAGCAGGGATTCGAAGTTGATTTGGTAACGGTTTCTGACCACGATGTATCGAATCTGATTGGCGGATATGGCCCGGCGGATTGTTCGGTCGGAAATGCCGAAAAGCTTTGCCGCGGTCGAAACGCTTAGCCTGATGGATTTTGGGGTGGATTCTGGGTTTTCCATACTTTTGTCCAATCTATTCTAGACAAAGTTAAGCTAAAAGTCAATATTATATGTGTTAATAGCTTTTAAACATGTTAAATGCCTGATTTTATAGGCAATTTAGGCACCAAACCCCTTGCTTAAAAGCCATTTCTCTGGCAAGCTGTTTTTCACTTAATTGAACGCCTTTTTTAAAGTGTGACCAGCCCGCGAAGTTAATCAACATCGCATACAAATGTCGCAATTAATAGACCGTTACCTGCTGTACAGGATAAAAGTTAAGCGGGATCCGGATGCGTTCGCCAAGATCTACGACCAATACGTTACGGGAATCTACCGTTTCGTGTTTTTGAAATTGCCTGGACAAGAGGATGCGCAGGATGTGACGGCTGAAACATTTACCCGTTTTTGGCAGTATTGTCAGCAGGAAAGCGTGATTAACGTCCGGGCGTTGCTCTATCAGATTGCCCGGAACCTGGTGGCCGACTTTTACCGCAACCACGAAAACGCGGTCCAGAAAGAATCTGTAACATTTGACCACGAAAACGCGTCTACTATTTTGCAGGACCAAAAGTCCGGTCCCTCGGCCATGGAGGCCAGGACTGAACTTGCTCTGGTCCAACGCCAGCTGGGGAAACTGAAGGACGATTTCCGGGACGTGTTGACCCTGAGGTTGGTGGACGGACTTTCTTTTGCGGATATCGCCACGGTCTTGGGAAAAACCTCAGGACACGTGAGGGTCATCTACCATCGTGGGATGAAAGCCCTGAAAGACATGGATATCGCGTAAGCGGGTTGTGATATGAGCCGTTACTCATTATTCAACAAGATTCGTGCCATACGGCTATTCGCGAGTCGGGTGAACCCCGACCAGGTTTGGGTTGAATCCGTCAGATCTACTTTGTTGATGCAGGTGAAAAATTCCTTACCCACGGAAGAGCGCCAGCCGCAAATTTCATTGAAGAAAAAATTTACATATTTCAAGCCTAACATCTCTTGGGCTTGGGTCAGGCAGCCCGTGTCCGTGGTGGCCGCTTTGTTGTTGGCGCTGTTTGGCGGTTCGTTACTGTCGGTTTCGGCCGCGGAAAAATCTTTGCCCGGAGACGTGTTGTACAGCGTGAAGTTGGCCACCGAGCAGGCGAGATTGGCTTTAACCAAAAATCCCAAGGAACGCGTCAAACTGAAATCGGAATTCACTGATCGACGCGTGGATGAGGTTAAGCAAGTCATGGCTTTGAACGTTTCGGACAAAAAGGAACGCGTGGTGCAGGCCGCCGAGGTATTGAAGCGCGACATGCATACCCTTAAGCAGCAATTGGAAGATGTGAAGCAAGCCGATACGCCGGAAGCGGTCAAAGAATCGGCCAAGATGGTGGACCAAAAATCCGTGACCGTGGTCCAGGCTCTGCAAGACACCAAAAGCGAATTATCGCCCGAAGACAAGGCCAAAGTGACGGAAGCCCAAGCTGCGGCTTCGGATGCTGGGGTGAAGGCGATTGAGGTCTTGGCCGATGTGCACGCACAAGACGCGGCCGTGGTCACGGATCAAGACATGACTGATGCCGTTAAGACGCATAACGAGAACGTGACCAAGACCATGGCTGATACGGTTCTGAAGACTCCGACTAGCACCACAATCACAGTGCAGGTTTCCACCAGTACCACAGATGTTACGCCTCCGGTGACTGTCACCACTTCCACTCAGGGCATCCAGCAGGCGGTGCAGCAGGTGACCGAGGCTCAAAAATCCCTCGACGAATCCGGCAAGCTTGCGGATGAAAACAAGATTCAGGAAGCGGTCAGTAAATTGAAAGAAGGCACACAACAGGCGTTCGACGCGCAATTGTCTTTGGAACAAGCGTCCGCGAACATGCCGGCACCCGTGCAGGCTTTGCCCACGACCAACGCCACGTCATCGGCTACAATACCGCCCGTTTCAACGAGCACCAACCCATAACCAAAATAAACAGAACGGACGTTTCGATTTTTCCCCTGCGGAACAGGGTGCCTATCATAAAGATGGACATCCTGACGGGCGGGGGAAAAGCAAGGGATGCGAACTCGGCCCAGCGCCGTGAACGCTACCGCGCCGATCCCACACCAATCGGGATCTCGAACTCCAGCGCCCGGTCTAGAAAAATCCTCGCCACGCCAAAGCGCTTCGGCGCAGCGGCAAGGTCGGTCCGATAAAGGTCGTCTCCGACAACCTCGGAGGGACTGGCCAACTCATTCAAAGTTTTTACGGGGTCCATTCGCAAGGATGTCCCCGTAATCGGTGGATTGCCCTAACGGGCATGAAACCACAATCTATTTCGGCTAGTCAGTTATGACTAATCTCAAGAAAGTTTTTTCAACAGCCGTTTCCTTCGTGACCATTATGTGGTCCGTGGGCGCCGGTTCGTTGGCCTTCCCGGTCTCAGCCCAGGCCGCCACACTCAACTCTGGCGACTTGATCAAGGCTTCTGGCCCGGCCGTGTACTTCTACGCGGCAGACGGAAAACGTTATGTTTTCGCGGATGAGAAGACCTATTTCTCCTGGTTCAATGATTTCTCGTCCGTTAAGACCATTACGGATGCGGAATTGGCGGCCATCACCATTGGCGGCAACGTGACGATTCGCCCGGGCACCAAGCTCGTGAAGATCACCACGGACCCCAAGACCTACGCTGTCACCAAGTGTGGCACTTTGCACTGGATCGAATCCGAATCCGTTGCTAAGGCCCTCTATGGCGACGCTTGGGCGACCCGCGTCGTGGACGTTCCGGATTCATTCTTCGTGAACTACACGATCGGTTCCTCAATCCCCAGCAATGTTCATCCCGACGGTCAGTTGGTCACCTACAGCGGTGATACCAACAAGTACGTCGTCATGGACGGCAAGAAACGCAAGATCGTGGACGATGCGGCCTTCACGGCCAACAAGTGGAACATGATCAACTCGGTCGTGACCACCATCTCGTACGCGGACGGAGCCGATGTTACGGGCGCTGAGCTCGATAACTTCTGGACCGTCGCTTGCGGCACCGGTGCCGTCGTCAGCGGTAACGTGACCGTAGCCTTGGCTTCGGACACCCCGGCTGGCTCCACCGTTCCCAAGAACGCCATGAGCGTTCCGATGATCAAGGTTAACTTGACCGCTGGCAGCAACGATGCGCTCGTGACCGGTCTGCGCTTCCATCGCGTGGGCGTCGGTTCGACCTCGGACTTCGCCAACGTGTACTTGTATGACCAAAACGGCAGTCGCATGACGACCGGCCGCTCGGTCAACGCCTCCAGCAACATCGTGGAGTTCAATTCCTTGAACGTCACCATCCCCGCGGGTGGCATGAAGTCGTACTACGTGTACGCTGACTTCAACACCCCGGCGACCACCGGCGGCAACCATGCGTTCGAATTGGCCGATGCGGCCAGCGTGGTGCTTTCCGGCACTGGCATCGTTTCCGGTTCGTTCCCGGTCCGCGGCAACGTGTTTGTCGTGGGTACGGCCTCGGCCGGTTCCTTGCAGATCCAACCGGGCGCCCAACCGGCCAACCCGACGATCGGTGCCAAGGACGTCGAAATCTCCAACTTCAAGCTCACGGCCAGCACCAACGACATCCGCGTCAATCGCGTGACGTTGTACCAGGCCGGAGACATCAACAACGGCGACTTGACGAATCTCACGCTCTGGCAGGGCACGACCAAGGTCGGTTCGGCTAGCTCCATCGATTCGGCCGGTCACATTGTCTTGAACTTCGACACCCCGTACCTCATCCCGAACGGCGTTACCCGCGTCTTCTCGGTCCACGCTGACGTGGCCGGCCGCGCTGGTCGCACCATCAGCACGTACGTCGAGTACGCGACTGATGTGATGGGTACGGATACCGTGTACAACTCGGGCGCTTCCGTGAACATCGCCAACTTCGACGGCTCCGCTGTCGGCAAGAAGGTCGATGTCATCACCCAGGGCGGTACGTTGACCTTTGCGTTCAACGGCCCGGCTGCCACCAACGTGGCCAAGGGCAAGCTCGGCGTGCAGTTGTACAAATTCTCGTTGACCTCTTCGGACAACGATTTGGAAGTCCGCTGGCTCCGCACCAAATTGGACGGCGTCGCCGGTGCGCGCTTGATCGGTTCGACGGGCGGTTGCGGTCTAACGGGTGGCACCAAGTACCTCAAGAACATCAAGATCGTGAACACCGACAACGGTCAAACGGTCATGGGTCCCAAGGAACTCACTGGCACCAACTGTGAAGCCACCGAAACCTTGAACTTCAACGATACGTTCACGCTCAAGGCCGGTACGACCATGAACTTGGCCATCGTCGCCGATCTCTCCAACACGGAGGATGTGGCCGCCGAATTCATCGACAAAACCTACACCGCCACCTGGAACGCTTTCGTTTTGGGTGATGTGAAGGTCGTGTCCACCGGCGAAAGCTTGGCTTTGGACAAGATCGTCCCGAACGCCAACACCACTGGCAACCAGATGACCGTCAAGGCTTCCAGCCTGACCGCCGCCTTGGCTTCCACCCCGGTGTCTGGCACGATCGTGAAGAAATCACAGACCAAACCTGTGGTGGGCATCGCGCTCGCCGCTGGCGCTCAGTCTGATGTCACGGTGACCAACTTGACCCTGCAATGCCAAGCTTCCATCTGGGGCGCGGCTTATGCGGCCAACAAGTGCTACACCCGCGTCACGTCCCTCGCTTTGTTCGATGGCGAAACGCAGGTCGGCGTAGCCAAGGCCCCGGATTCAACTTCGGGCCAGGCTCAGATCACCAACATGAACCTCAAGATCGCCAAGGGTACCACCAAGAACTTGACGGTTAAGGCCACCTTCGGCTCTGCGGCCACGGATTCCGCCACCACCACGGATAAGATTTCCGTCGGCGTGCCGGCTTCCGGTATCACGGCTCAGGACGAAGATGCCAACACCTTGGACATGAGCGGCGCCGCCATCTCGGCTGCCCTCACGACCACCCAGTTGGGCGGCACGCCTGCCGTGGTTCAATCCATCTTGAACAAGGGCACCATCACGGTCGCCGCTGACGCTCACCCCTCCACGTCCATCGTGGTCGCTGGTAAGGACGTCTGGGTACCGTTTGCTCGCTACAAGGCTACTGCTCAGTACGAAGACATGATTATCGATCGCGTTGCCGTGAGCTCCACGGTGGGTGGCGATAACGCCGACTTCGTGCAGGTCGCCGTGGCCACGGGCGGTGCGGTCAAGGGTGCCAACACCCTGCCCGCCGGTGCTATCGGCAAGGTTGATGTGGACCTCACTGGCAACACCATCACGGTGCCCAAGGACGGTTCTGCCACCTTCGAAATCTGGGCCAAGTTGTCGTCTGTCCAGGCCTCGTCCACGGTCAACGGCGCCACCACCGGTGTCGCTCGCTCTGGCCATGCTCCGGCTTTGGGCTTGCTCTCCAACTTGCAGACCGGTGAATGGAACGCCAGCTACGCCAGCAAGTTGAACATCCGCACCACCGGCAACGCTTCCGGCGAGCGCGTGTACGCTACTTCTGGCGCCACTGTTGGCAACACGCAAATCTTGCGCAAGACCAAACCGGTCGTCACCAAGCAAAACCTGACCAACTCCGTGCTCTCGAGCGGTGAAGTCGAACTGTACCGCGTACAGGTCGGCGCCGACTCAGCCGGTTCCATTGCTCTCAAACAGATGTCGTTCCAGGTCTCCAAGTCCGCGAACGTCACTGCTGGTAGCTTCCGTCTCTATCGTGGTTCTACCCCGGTTCCGGCTTCGGAATACACCGTGGTCAACGCCACCAGCGGCGCGGACCTCTACACGGGTACCGTTGGCGCTGGCGTAAGCTCGTTCATCACGGCCGTCGCCTTCACGGGTGAAGATTCGATCAACGGTTCTGGCAACATCTACTCGTTGCGCGCTACGGTCAGCTACACTGGCACGGGTAACAACATCACCACCTCTTTGTACCGCGATGGTACGATGCCGGTCGTGACTGGTTACTTGGTCAACGGCGCTGTGGGCACCTATGCCAACAGCACCTCAATCTTCAACTTGAGCACGGCCGCCACCCCGGGTGGTGCCGCGACCAACATCGGTACGTTCGTCTGGTCCGATAACTCGGAAGTTCCGCACTACAATGGTGTGAACCCGGCTTCTCGCGACTGGACCAACGACGTGTACGTTGAGGATCTCGCGCAGAGCGCGACCTTGAGCAACTAATCCTGAACCTTTAGCGATTCGGCCTAAAAACCGAAAAACCAAAGGCAAAGGTTTGGAAGTTCTAAGTCCCGGACTCGTCTGGGACTCGCAAAACCCCTCCGCAAGGAGGGGTTTTGTTTTTGGGGCAGAGAAAAATAGGGGGGTAAGACAAGAGAGACGCCATCCGATGGCGTCTCTACCGGATTGTTTAAAACTGAAAAAAAAAGACAAAAACAAAATGTAGAGACGCAAGATTTTGCGTCTCTACCGGATGGTGTATTGCTGGATGGCCGTCTACCGGGTCATTGCATTGTGTTTTTTTGGTGAGGATTGTCGTTAACCTATGAACGGAGAGACGCCATCCGATGGCGTCTCTACAGGAGGTTGAAAATAAGACACCACCCCTAGCCCCTCCTCGTAAGAGGAGGGGATTGTGTAGGTTTTGCTACATTTAGTGCGCGTGATAGACTATTGGCCATATGCAACGTCAAACAGCCGTTAAAATCTTAAAGGGAGTGAGTTATGCCGGCATTTACGGCGGACTGCTCATGCCCCTGATGTTCGTGCCCGTGGTCATTTTTCCGTTCGTGTTTTCCAAGTTGATATTTTTTCAAATCTTGATTGGATTGACCTTACCAGGGTATTTGGCGTTGGCATGGATGGAACCGCAATACAGACCGCGTTGGTCATTTATGTACGCGGCTTTGATCGGCTATTTCGTGGCGCTGCTGCTATCGGTGATTTTTGCGGTTGATCCGGTGCGCGCGTGGTGGGGCAATCAAGAGCGCATGAACGGCCTGTTTACGTTATTGCACCTGTTTGCGTGGTTGACCATGACCGTATCGGTATTGAAGACGTGGACGGATTGGAAGCGTTTGTTGAATTACCAAGTGGCTTTGGGCGTTTTCATGGCGGGGATGGCGTTGTTGCAAAAACCCTTCCCCAATCTCTTACTTTTTCCGGCGAGCGATCGCGTGGGTGGATTGTTGGACAATCCGATTTACCAGGGGGCGTATCAGATTTTCATTTTGAATTTTATCGCTTTGTTGTTTTTCAAAACCAAAAACAAAGCGGTCAGGGTTTGGTACGGCGTTGCGGCACTTTTCTCTATTGGTGCTTTGCTGGCGGCTGGTTCGCGTGGCCCTTTCATGGGTTTGCTTTTTGGGGCGCTGTTATCTGCCATCTCCGTTGGTTTTATGTGGGGCAGCAAAAAAGCCAAAGCCATTATTTTGGGGGGTGTGGTACTCGTGTCTTTGGTGTATGTAGGAATTGCTACTCTCGGTACCAAGACGGCTGCATTCGAAAAATTCGTGCAGTTTTCACCCACCGCGGGACGTATCTTCATGCTGGATACCGGGACAGCAGGACGTTTCATCGCATGGAAAATCGCTTGGCAGGGATTTTTGGAACGGCCGATTACGGGTTGGGGATTGGATGATTTCCATATCCTGTTTAATCGCAACTATAATCCTCAGTCCTTACGCTCTGGCTACTACGAAACATGGTTCGATCGGGCACACAATACGGTGATGGATGTCGTATCCATGACGGGTTTGGTTGGTTTCTTGGCTTTTGTGGTGTTATGGGTGGCGATTTATTACACCATCATCAAAGCGCGAAGAGCAAAATACATAGACATACCTACCACGGCCGTAATGATTGGCTTGCCGGCTGGGTATTTTTTGCAGAACCTATTCGTGTTCGACCATCCGGCCATGTACAGCATGAGCTATCTGTTGTATGCCCTGGTGATTTGCATGGGTTTTGCTAGATTTGCAGAGACTGGTGAACAAGAGGCAGCGGGGCCTAAAACTAGACCCGCACCTTGGATCGTCTTTGGGGTTGTGCAAGTTGCTTTTGTGCTGTTTGTGTATTTTACTTCTGCATTACCGGCGTATGCCTCGTATTTGACCATCAAGGCTAACAATTATTTCATGGCTGGGGACCTGAACACTTCACTGGATTTGTCGAAAAAAGCGGCTTCAATCCAGACTCCGTATTTGGACGAACAGACCTTTCTGCTTTCCCGCAACATGATTTCCTTTTCGGATAGCGGACAAATGCTCAAATGGCCACGCTGGAAAGAGATGGATGCCTTGGTCAAAGACGTGACAGCCAGACATTTGGCCAGCCATGGCGTGAACGCTCATCCGCGTTTCATCTATGCCAGCTATCTGCAGTCCATGGCCAAAGCCACTAACGACGCGCAATATGCCAATGAAGCCGAAGAGCAATACAAAGCCGCGATTGCGGAAAGCCCAAAGCGCCAACAATTGTATTTCTCGTATGGACGTTTATTGGCGGACACCGGACGTTATGAAGAGGCGATTACGCAACTGAAACTCGCCGCCTCTTTCGACGAGGAGATTGGTGAGGCTTGGTGGCAGCTTGGCGTGAGTTATTGGTTCGATCAAAATAAACCCCAAGAAGGCGCGCCTTACATCGTGAAATCGCAAAAGGCATTGCGTCCCTACGCCTTAAGAAATGCCCAAGACGCAGCGCTCGTAGCTCAGGCGTACGATATGCAGGGTGATAAGGAAGGATTAAAAAAGTTGATTGAAGTGTTGCCCACTCTGCCCTCGGCCACGGCTGATGTATATCTGGACATCGCGCAATCCATGGAACGCCAGGGTTTGATCGAACAAAGGAATTTGATCCTTTCGGCCATCGTTAGATCCGATGCTGTTTATAAGGCAAGGCTAAAACCGCTTTCCGACGGAACGGTGAAGACCATCGAAGAAGCGTTGAAGGCCACGGAAAAAAGTGTGACCACGACAAGCGCGGTTCCGCAAGCGACACAAAACGCGGTGGTCGCCTCGACCACGGTCAAAGGCCCAAGGAAATAAAAAGGGGGTAACGCCCCCAGCCCCCTCTTGTGAAGAGGGGGTTTTATTTTATTAGGCTTTTCAATGTTTGTTCGACGGTATTTGACCAGGAGAAGCGGGTCCGGACAGCCTGGAAAGCGTTGTTGGCCATCGTGCGTGTATGGTCTGTGTTATTGATCAGGTCCAGCATGGCGCTGACCATGGCCGTCTTGTCGTTGGGCGGAACGATGGTTCCTGATTGGTCGGCCAGCATCCATGAATTGGCTCCAACGTCCGTGGCCACGATGGGTACGTTCGCAGCCATGGCTTCCAACAAAGTGATGGACATGCCTTCTTTGGACGACGGCAAAACGAAGGCGTCGAAAGCTCGATAAAGGCGTTTGGCGTCCAGCCTGCGGCCTGCTAACAGAACGTAGGATTCTTGTCCGAGTTCTTTGTGTCGATTTTTTAATTCTGGCATCAGCGGACCGTCCCCGATAATCACGAATTTAATTTTAGGATTTTTTTCATGGACCATTCTGCACACGTCCAAATACCAAATTAGATTTTTGGGAGGGTAGGCGTTGGCAACCGTTCCGACCACGAATGGGATGGCGCCCCGTAGGGGCAATTCATGAATTGCCCCTACGGCGCCGATGGACAACGCCGAACGGGCGGAATCGCGGTCCAACAATTGTTTTTCGAAGGATTCGATGTCGATGCCGTTGGGGATAGTGGTTAAGAGATGGCGCGGTTTTATGTTAAGAGATCGCGCAAGTTGTTCGTCTTTGGGGTGCACGCAGACGATTACGTCTTTCCATCTGGCCGAAATTTTTTCGATATGGATGAACAGGGACTTTTTCCAGGACGGCAAATTCTCATTGAAAACCCAACCGCCGATGCAATACACGGTCCACGGCACATTGGCCATTTTTGCGGCCAAAGATCCCAAAAAACCCATGATTGAACTGTTGAGCTGAACGGCTTGGGGTTTGGTTTTTTTGAACAAGGAATACAATTCAAAAAATGCTGAGATTGAAGTGAAAGGATTTACGAGACGCTTTGTTTGTAGGGCGCCGATGCGCATTTTTTTCAGTTCCATGAACGGCACATCTGCTTTACGGCAGCGTTCTCCGAGTTCGTTGGAATTGTTTCGATTGGAAAGGTTGGTGCCCGCGCAGACAATCACCGGTAACTCTTTTTTCTTCATTTCAATTGCCAAGTCGAGCAAATATGTTTGGACGCCGCCCCAATCTTGGCTGGTGGCGAGGAGGAGGATGGGGTGGGATTGTACGGAGTACGAAGTACGGAGTACGTCTGATTGGGTCCGATGGTCCGAGTGAGAGTCCGATGGTCCGAGGGTGTCAGAAGTCAGGAGTGCAGAGGATGTTTGGGCTTCGTACTGCGTACTGCGTACTGCGTACTCGTGCCCTGGTTGGGTGGTCATAACAAATGCATAGTACAGCCAAAATTTTTCCATTTCAAACCTTGGAGCTTCGATAAGTCAAAGTCGGACTTTTAGGTTTGCAAAAAGGCTGTTTTTTTGGTAATTTAAGCCAATATGATGCCAAAGAAGGTTTTGGTAACCGGAGGGGCTGGATTCGTGGGATCCAATCTGTGCCGCCGTTTGGTGGCCATGGGTTGCGACGTGATTTCTTTGGATAATTATTTCACAGGAACGCGCGACAACCATGTCGCGGGCGTGGATTATCGTGAGGGGCAGACCAAGGATATTGAGGACCTGATTCCCGAAACTCCGGATTTGGTATTTCATTTGGGAGAATATTCGCGCGTGGAAAAAAGCCTGGAAGATCCTCCGGCTTTGGTTTGGGAGATGAATAAAGCGGGCACGTTTGCGGTTTTGGAATTTTGTCGCAAACGGAAATGTAAAATCGTGTATGCCGGGTCGTCGACGAAATTTAGCGAGGACGGCCGTAACTTGGCGCCTTACACCTGGGCCAAAGCCACAAATACCGAACTCGTAAAGAATTATGGCGCTTGGTATGGTTTGAAATACGCCATCACATATTTTTATAACGTGTACGGCCCGGGAGAGATAAGCAACGGACCTTACTCCACGCTTATCGGGATTTTCTGCGAGGAAAAGAAGCGCGGTCGGCCGCTGACGGTCGTCTCTCCGGGCACACAGAAACGCAATTTTACGCACGTGGACGATACGGTTGATGGATTGTTGTTGGTCGGCGAAAAAGGAGAGGGCGACGAGTTTGGAATCGGCGCAGCGGAAGCGTATTCGGTCCTCGATGTGGCGCGCATGTTTGGTGGTCCGGTTCTTATGTTGCCGGAAAGACGTGGTAACCGTGAGGGTGCGGCACCGGATACGGAAAAGATCAAAGCTTTGGGTTGGACGCAGAAACGACGCTTGGAAGATTTTGTCGCGGAATTCATGGTAACGAATCGATCGCAATCGGATGAGGAGCGGAATGTTTTGGTTTTCGCCACCACGTTTCATCCCAATCAAGGCTTAGCCGAAATGGCGGCTTTGGAATTGATGCGTGCCATGCCGGACGTGAATTTTGACGTCGTGACCAGCACTTTTAGCGCTGAAGCGAAAGATTCTGAATCGCCTTTGCCAAATGTTAAAATCCACAGACTGGGAAAGGGCAGCAAATGGGATAAGTATTGGCTGCCTTTGCGGGGCGGAAAAAAAGCGCGCGAATTGTCCTCACATAAAAAGTACCTGTTCGCTTGGTCCATCCTGGCAAGTTATGCGGCTGGTGCGGCCATCTTTTGGCGCCGCACTTCAGAAGCGCCGCTGTTGATTTCCGTGGCTGACCAACGAATCGAGCGCGTGCCTTGGTATTGGCGGTGGATGCTGAAGCATATCCTTAAAAGCGCGGACCAGGTCTCCGTGACATCCTCCAACCAAGAACGGTATACCAATCGTTTCACGAATCGTGTGCGCGTGACGGCCTCCAATCGTTCGGGTGACGTATTTGCCAACCAAATGCGGTTCGCTTATAACGCGATTCTTAAAAAGCACCAGGAAAAGATATGAGAATAGCGGTATTTGCTACGGACGATTTTATCCCACCGGTCGGAGGAGCCGAAGTGGCCATGGGGGAAATCATCAGGCTTAATCCTGAGATTTCTTTTGATTTGTACGTGCCGAAGCTCTTCAAGGGCAGACCCAAGATCCAAATCGTGGGCAATGCGACCATAAGACGTTTTGGATTTGCGAATCCCAAAATCGACAAAATTCTTTTCGTGTTATTCGCGCCCTGGGTCGCGCGGTTCGGACGATCGAAGGAAACTTACGATGCGTGTTGGGCCATGATGGCGAGCTACGGCGGTTTCGCGGCCTTATTTTACACTTGGCTTAACCCGCGTATCCGATTTCTGTTGACCCTCCAAGAGGGCGATCCTCCGGAATATATCCTGAAACGCGTCAGACCATTTGGTTTCTTGTTCAAAAGGATTTTCAGAAGGGCGAATCAGATTCAGGCGATCAGCAACTTTTTGGCAAAATGGGGAAAGGATATGGGGTTTGAGGGCGATCCAGTGGTGATTCCGAACGGGGTGGATGTCAAAAAATTCACCCAGAGGATTTCGAAAGACGTGAGAAATGAAATGCGGCGCGAAATGGGTTTTGCCGAGAGCGACGTGGTATTAGTCACGGCTTCTCGTCTGGTGGTCAAGAACGGCACCCGTCATATAATAGAATCCTTGACCCTCCTTCCGCAGAATTACAAGGCTTTGATCATCGGTTTCGGCGAAGAAAGGGAGATGCTGGAAAAAATGGTGGAGGATGGGGATTTGGCGGGGCGGGTGGTCTTTTTGGGCATGCGGGGCCATGAGGAGTTGCCGGCTTTGTTGCAGTCGGCGGACGTTTTTGTGAGGCCTTCGCTTTCAGAGGGCTTGGGCAATTCTTTTCTAGAAGCCATGGCGGCGGGATTGCCCCTTATCGGTACGCCAGTGGGTGGCATTCCGGATTTTTTAAAAGATGGCGAGACCGGCGTATTCTGCAAGCCGTCGGATCCGGAATCCATAGCCCAGGCGGTCATTAGGATCCAAACGCAAACGGATTTGAAGGGACGTTTAATCGAAAACGGATATAGATTAGCTACGGAAAAATATAATTGGGAAACCATCGCGTCAGACATGCGTGAGGTATTTGACCGCTTGAAAAAAACATGAACATCGTAATCGCCACGGGCATTTATCCGCCGGAGATAGGCGGGCCAGCAGGTTATTCTAAGAGATTGGGTCTGGCTTTGGTTGAACGTGGATACGATATTCGTATAGTTACTTATGGGGATGAGAATACGGAAAGAAGTGGCCAGTGGTCAGTGGTTAGTGGCCAGACGGAGAATGCCGTAAGAGTAGTAAAGCGAGATGGTGGACCGTTGGTCAGATACTTCAGATATGCTTTGGCGGTCTTGAAAGCGGCGAAGAATGCGGATTTGGTGTATTTGATGGGGCCGGTGTCTGAGGGTTTGCCGGGAACGATTGGGGCGATGTTGGCGGGGAAGAAGACTGTTTTGAAGGTCGTGGGGGATTATGCGTGGGAGCAGTACCAGCAAAGTACGAAGTACGATGTACGAAGTACGAGTGGCGACGTACTCCGCACTCCGCATTCCGTACTTGAGTTGTTGGATGAATTTTTGACGCATGGGCATGGAGGGAAGATCGGTTTATTTGAGAAGATTGAGAGGTGGGTGGCACGGAGGGCGGAGAAGGTTATTGTGCCTAGTAAATATCTGAAAACGGTGGTGACCAAGTGGGGGATCGAACCGTCTAAAATTGAGGTTATTTATAATAGCGTGGAGGGGTTGCCGGACTCGGAAATCTCTCTAAATCTCCCTTTGTCAAGGAAGACTTCAGAAGATTATACCCCCTTGCCAAAGGGGGATGGGGGGATTTCTGTCATGGAAGGTAAAAAAATAATCCTTACTGCCGTGCGGGCAGTGCCGTGGAAGGGCGGGGATTTTTTATGCGATTGTCTTAAGGAGTTGCCGGGCGAATTTACGTTGGCCGTGGCCGGAGACGGACCGAGTTTGGAGGGATGGAAAAAATACGCCCAGGATATCGGAGTTGCGGATCGTGTGATTTGGCTCGGCAAATTGCCGCGACATGAATTGGCTTATTGGTATCGAAAAGCCGACGTTTTCGCTTTAGCCACTGGTTATGAAGGGTTTCCCCACGTGGTGGTCGAAGCCTGTTCGGTCGGATTGCGGTGCGTGGTGAG
This sequence comes from uncultured Gammaproteobacteria bacterium, assembly GCA_964604275.1. Lineage (GTDB taxonomy): Bacteria > Patescibacteriota > Patescibacteriia > 2-12-FULL-60-25 > 2-12-FULL-60-25 > MWCR01. Next base: position 102,240 of record CAZRYH010000001.1, on the reverse strand, counting down.
CGACATGGGTGGCAATCCAGAAACAGCAGAAATGATGCCGGGCATGGTTCGGGTCGCGCCTTACCGTCAGTTGAAGCCATGGGTCGAGGCGATATTGCAGACCGCACAAGACGGACGCGTAACGCAAAGCGTGGGATTGCCTTCTGCTTTGGAATTCGAAGCCATGGTCAACGCGACCCAAGCCATATTAACGGACGCCATTGAATATGGAGCAGAGAAAAAATAATTTGGTGTTACCCAAGGGCATATTCATCCTGTCTCTGGATTTTGAATTGGCTTGGGGCACCCGCGGAAATCCCGAGTTGATGCCGGATTATCTCCGCACGCGTCAGACTATCGATCGGCTCTTGTCCCTGCTGTCCAAGTACGGGATAAGCGCCACTTGGGCAACGGTCGGCCATTTGTTTTTGGCGCGTTGTTCATCGGTTGAAGGCGTCAAGCATCCGGAATTGGTTAGGTCTTCCCTTGAAAGCGTGGGTCGAGATTGGTTGGATATCGATCCTTGCACGGATGCGGAGAGGGATCCGGTTTGGTACGGTAAGGATATTGTGGAAAAGATTTTGGTTTGCCCCGTGAAACAGGAAATTGGGTGCCATACGTTTTCCCATTTACCCGTGGACGATGCGCGCCATACGCAAGAACGTTTCTCTTCCGAATTGACCGCCTGCAAAAACGCGGCTTCGTCGTTCGGGGTGCGTCTGAAATCTTTCGTGTACCCAAAAAATCACGTGGATAAAATCGATGTTCTCGTGGCGCATGATTTTGCGGTCTATCGCGGCAGAGACAAAAATTGGTACGCTGGATTTTCGCCGACCGTCAGGCGCGTGTGCCATGTTTTGGACAATTACCTGTGCCTGCCAACGCGCGCCGTGAGGCCTGGTTTCGTGAATGGAATATGGGAAATTCCGGGCAGTTACTTTTATCCGCACGCCCATGGGTGGGCCAAAAGATTGCCGATTGGATTTAGGTCGCATAAGGCTTTAGCGGGTTTGAATGAGGCGGCGGACAAGAAGCTCGTCTATCATCTTTGGCTGCATCCGTTCAATTTGTCTTCCGATCCGGATGGATTGCTGGCGGGTTTGGAGCCGGTCTTCAAAAAAGTTAATGAATTGCGCGACCAGGGCATGATTGATTGCATGTCCATGGGTGAGGCCGCGGAAAATTTTGACCATCTATGCCGTTAACAGCCGTGGTTTTGGACGGAGAAGTGCAAAGCGCGCTAGCCATAGTGCGGTCTTTGGGCACGAAAGGGATAAAAGTTATTTGCGGTTCGGAACGCGCTTCTGGCATGGCCTTGCACTCGCGATACGCACGGGAGACGTTCGTCTATCCTTCGCCGAGGGAGGACATGGCTGGTTTTGTGGCATCGGTCGAAGGAGCCTGCCGCAAAGAGACGGACGGGGTGGTGGTTTTTGCGTGCAGCGACGCTTGTTTTTTACCCATCTCCCGTGAGCGCGAAAAATTCGGTGAAACCGTCCGCATTCTCGCGCGACCTGAGGACGTGGAAACGGCGTTCGATAAATTGAAAACGTTGGAATTGGCGCGCACGCTGGGCGTGAACATGCCAAAAACCTACAAGATCGAAAACCAAGAAGATTTGGGGAGAGTCGCGGACCGTCTGGCCTATCCCCTCGTGGTCAAACCGCGTCGCAGCTGCACGTGGGTAAACGGCGTGGGGGTTAAGGGAACCGTGAAGATAGTGGGAAACGCGTCGGAATTGAAGGATGCCTGCCATTCGCATTGGCGGGCAACGGGTGAGTGGCCTTTGATTCAAGAATACGTAGACGGTGAAGAATTCGGGGTTTTCTATTTTTACAATCAAGGCAAGCCCGTGACGTGGTTTGCGCATAAAAGGTTGCGTTCATTGTCACCGTACGGAGGCGCCAGCTGTCTGCGCGAGAGCATAAAAATGCCCGAAGATTTGGATCGTGACGCCAGAAAATTATTGGACGCTTTGCATTGGAACGGCGTGGCCATGGTGGAATTTAAGCGCGGCCGTGACGGCAAACCCCGTTTGATGGAGATCAACGGCAGGTTTTGGGGGTCCTTGCCATTGGCCATTTGGGCGGGTGTGGATTTCCCGTATCAGGTCTACGCGTTAGCCAACGGTCAAAAAGAGGAAGCTGTCGGACCGTATCGGATAGGCGTTAGCTCGAGGCATGTTTTGGCTGATTTTAAGCATCTATTGTCGGTTTTTTTCGGTTCCAGTGTAATCGGTGTCGCACGGCCGGAAAAGTGGCGTACATTGAAGGAATTTGTTAAATTTGGGGGACCCCTGAGGCGTGAGGATGTCTATGCCTGGGGTGACCTTAAACCCACGTTTTGGGAAGTTCTGGACATCATCAAACGTTTGCCATAAACGACTATGCTGGTACGAGGCGCGATGCATCTGCATTCGTCATTCTCCTATGACGCGAAATTGAGTTTAGCGGAGATGCGGTCTTTGTTCGCCAAACGCGGTCTGTCTTTCGCCTGCATTACGGAACACGGTGATTTTTTGGAACAGGACAAGGCCGATGCCTTGGCCAAAGCGTGCGCGGATGCAAGCGATGAGAATTTCGTGTTCGTTCCAGGTTTTGAAATCCCGTACGATCGATGCCATGTGATGGCCATTGGGGCAATGAAATTGAATTTGTCATTGCCGGCTATCGAGCAAATCCGTGAATGTAAAAATCAGGGCGCCTTGATTGTTTTGGCCCATCCGCATCGGAATGGCTTTAAAATAACATCCGAACTTGAGGGATTGTTGGATGGCGTAGAGGTATGGAATTCCCATTATGACGGCAAATACGCGCCGCGTACGCGCTCCGTGGAGTGGTTGAAGACGTTGATTGGCAAGGGGTTGGCCTTAAGGGCTTACGCGGGTCTGGATTTCCATCGAGTGGAGCATTTAGGCGGCCCGGCGTTATCTTTAGAGGTCGGTTTTTTGACCGTTTCGGAGATTGTCTCCGGATTAAAATCCAACGCTTACGGAATCGCGCGCGGAAATTTTCATATGACCCCGTACGCGAAGTATCCTGGCTCGGCTATTTGGGTGCGTCTAAAGAGCTTTTTCTCAATCGTGGTCGTCACTTTTTCGAAAAAATTAAGCAAACTCATGGCCGGCTGGGGATTGCGTTTGCCCAAAGGTCTTAAATCCTGGCTCAGGAAATGGCTATGAGGTTGCTCATGATAAGCAATGAAAAAATGCTATTCACGGCCGGCGCGGTACGTGAACGCATTTTTAAACAAGTTGATTTTTGCGAGGCGGCAACGATTTTGGTCTTTGGGCGTCAGAAATTCGATCAAACCTTTGGCGAAAAAATCCGCGTGATTTCCACGGATTCGTTAAATCCGGTGTTATATGTTTTTGACGCGCTGCGCGTGCTCTGGAGAGTGCGCAAAGAACGTTTTGACGTGGTGACCACCCAGGATCCTGTCGAGACGGGCTTGGTGGGTTGGTTTGCCACAAGGATTTTCAAAGCCGCGCTCGCGATTCAGGATCATGGCTATTATTTCCATGGGGATTATTTCCGCAAGGAATCGTTCTTGAATCGTTTTCGTTATTGGTTCGCGCGTTGGTTGGTCAAACGTGCGGATGCGGTCAGGGTCGTGAGTGAACGCACCGAGAAGGCCTTGGTGGATTTGGGCGTGGCGAAAGATAGGATTGTGAGGTTTCCGTTGACGCTCAATAGTACGCAGTACGCAGTACGCAGTACGGAGTACGACGGAGAACGTGCGGAAGACGGAATACGGGAAGATGGTCCCTCGTACTCCGCACTCCGTACTCCGTACTTTCTGATTGCCTGCCGTTTTGTGGCCATTAAGAGATTGGATTTGGCTATCCATGCGTTCAGCCTGGTTGCGGAAAAGCATCCTGACGTGAAGTTGAAGGTTGTTGGCCGGGGGCCGTTGGAGGGTTTCGTGAGAGACAAGATTTCCGAATTCAATCTAGCCGATAGGGTAGAGATCATTCCATGGACCAATGATTTGAAGGGCTTGTACAAAGGTACAATTGCAACATTGATCACCTCGGATCGTGAGGGTTTCGGTATGACGGCTGTGGAATCGCTTATGGCTGGAACGCCAGTGGTGATGACCGACGTGGGTTGTGCGGGAGAGGTCGTGAAAGATGGCGTGAACGGGTATGTGGTGCCGGTGGGGGATGTGGATGGGTTGGCGGATGGGATGGAAAAGGTTCTGAAAAATCGGGACAATCTAACTTCGATTCTCGAGGCTGCTCATAAACAAGGCTCAAATCGGGGTATGGATGATTTGGTCAGATTGGCCATAGAGAATAAGTCAACCGTGGGTTACAATACCAAGGAATCAATATGAGCAAAGTAAAAATGTTGTTTATCACTCAAAAGATTCATCAAAACGATGACGATTTGGCTTTTACTGTTTTGTGGGTTGAGGAGTTTATAAGACAAGGTTTAGATGTCGAAGTGATTTGCCTAGAAAAACGAGATTTTTTTGGAACATTCCCGGTTCATTCGTTGGGCAAAGAAGATGGCGTCGGAAAGATTGGTCGGGCGCTGCGTTTTTTAAAGTATATTTTTACGCTCAAATACGATCGTGTTTTCGTGCACATGAATTGTGAATACGTGACTTTGGGTGGATGGTATTGGTGGTTGCGCCGCATCCCGACGTATTTGTGGTACACGCACTACACGATGCATATCCATCTTTTCTTGTCCGGGTTGATTTGCAAAAGAATGTTCGCAGCCACCCCACAGAGCTTGCCCCAATATGATGGAAATCCCAAAAAAGTTGTTACGGGTCATGGCATCGACGTTGATCATTGGTTGAAGGGGTCGCCTTCCGATGTTTCAGGAGATGAACACCATTTGTTAACGGTCCATCGATTGTGCCGTTCCAAACGTTTTGAGTTGGTAATAAAAACAATCAAATTATTACCAGAAGAATATACTTTGACTGTCTACGGGAGAGATGTCGACAAAGAATACGTAAAAGAACTGCACGAATTGGTGGAGCGCGAAGGCCTACGACATCGAATTGTTTTTAGCGGCCCCGTGCCCATGGATAAGCTCAAAACAGTCTATCCAAGACATAGATTGATGATTAACATGGCTTCAGAAACTATAGACAAGACTATGGTCGAAGCTATGTTGTTTGGAGCGTTCCCAATTACTACGCCCGGGAATTCACGCGCCATAGGATTGCCAATTTATCCTACGGGAGAAACGCCAGAAGACTTGGCAAGATTCATAGTTGATGGAGCTTGGAGAGGGGTAGGAAGGGAAGACCTTTTGGACATAGTTGAAAAACGTCATAGCCTACCTGCGCTCATTGGTCGTATGAAAGAGTATATTAATGGGGGTAAATAAATATGCAAAAACCGGTTTCGATTGTTTGTGGCGCTAGACCAAATTTCATGAAGGTGGCGCCGTTGTGCCATGAGCTCGAAAAGCGTGGCATGCTATTTAATTTGATCAACACGGGCCAGCATTATGATGAAAACATGTCCGATTCATTTTTCCGTTCTTTTAAGATACGGCCAAACATAACGCTGACCCCCTCTCGAGAAACTGTGGTCAAGCAGTTCGCTGACATAATGGTGGGGTTGGAAGCCGCTTGGTTAGCTGAAATGCCGTGCTTGGTCGTAGTTGTTGGAGACGTGAATTCAACCCTGGCGGCCGCACTTGTTGCAAATAAGTTAAAGATAAAACTGGCTCACATAGAAGCTGGCTTGCGGTCTTTCAATCGTGAGATGCCGGAGGAAAGGAATCGGGTGCTTACAGACCGCTTAGCGGACCTGTTGTTTGTTACAATGGAAGAAGGAATTGCGAATCTTAAACGCGAAGGGATTGAGGAGAACGTCCACTTGGTTGGAAATCTGATGATTGATACCTTGTCCATGTTCGCGTCAGAAGCGCCTAGTACCGACGAACGCTTCTTCTTTTGCACACTCCACAGGGCGGAAAATATCGATCATCCAAAGAGATTTGAGGAGATCTTGAATGCCTTGGAGGAAATAGGGAAAGACGTGCCCATCTATATGCCGTTACACCCACGAACAAAAAAGATGGCGGAGTCGTTCGGTTTGATGACGCGTTTGGAAAGAATATTCAAGCTTCTGCCGCCATTGGCTTACCCTGATTCGGTTTATTACCAGAAAAATGCTGCACTGGTATTAACCGACTCCGGAGGCGTCCAAGAGGAGACGAGTTTTTTGGGTGTGCCGTGTTTGACATTGCGAACTGAAACTGAAAGACCTATTACTGTCACTATGGGCACGAACACCATTGCGGGTGTAACTAAAAATGAAATATTGGATGCTTACCACAACAATAAGAAAAAAAATGGCAACGTGATCCCTCTTTGGGATGGGAGAACGGCAGGAAGGATTGTCGATATGCTAAGAGATGTTTTAAAAACGGCGGAATGATCGTTATAATCAAATATGCCTACACGCGCCCCCTTGGATTTAAAAACAGGGAAATACTATTTCTCCCGCACTGCTTTTATAGAGAACGCTCTAAATGATAAAAAATGGAAAATTTTGGACATTGGAAATTTAGGCGATGGACCAATCAACGTGGATGTCCGTGGTATTAGCGCGAAAAACAATTGCGATTATTACGGTCTAGATTGTAACGCAAATTTGGCAAAATCCATGGGTTATGAGAAGCAGTTCGTGGGAGATGTTCATGATATGCGTGAAATAATCCCAGAAGGCACTTTTGATTGCGTGTATATGGGGCAAGTGATAGAGCATAGCTGGTATCCGGGCACCGTGATTCGAGAATGCCATCGCATCATCAAAGATGACGGTTTTTTGATTTTAGATACTCCCAATGTCTATAGTTTAATAAACATTTTGCGATATTCATTAAAATATAAAGACACTCTTGGTTTAGAGGACGTTGAATTAACCTATAATGAATCCAAAGATAATTTTAAAGAATACCGGGACTCCGGAAAAGAACTTTCCCAACCGCAGCATAAAATCTTTTTCAGTCCGGCCATGTTGCGGCAGATTTTAAATATGCATGGTTTCGCCATTGATGAATTGGCCTTTATAAGTAAACCTCGGAATTTTTTTCATGGAATCCTTTTAAGGTTATTTCCACAATGCTCGGATAAGATTGGTATTGTTGCCAAAAAGCAAAGCTTGGAAAGAATTTTTAATAAAATATGATGGATGGTCTGAGAGGAAAAATTTACAAAGCCCTGCGTTGGTCGGAAAGATTTACCAAAACAGACATGGTATATCTGGCCAAAGGAGGAAGTTGGTTGATGTTGGACAGGATTGTCTCGATGGCCGCTGCATTTCTGCTGTCCGTGGCTTTTGCCAATCTTCTCCCAAAAGAAACATATGGAACTTATAGATACGTTTTGTCCATAATTGGAATCCTTTCTTTGTCTACTTTATCTGGCATGGGGACTGCCATGGCGCGTTCTTCAGCTCAGGGGAATGATGGAAGTTTGAGGCCGGCCATCAAGGCAGAGATGAAGTGGGGTTTATTTGGGGCGATGGCCGCTTTAGCGCTTGGCGTTTTTTACTTCATAAAAGACGATCAGAATTTGGCTTTCGTGTTTGTGCTGGTCGCATTCTTTATACCTTTTTTTAATGTATATTCTCTTTATGCATCGATTTTAAACGGCAAAAAAAGGTTTGATTTGATCATGCGTTATAATTTACTAACAGTTGTAACAAATTTTTGTTTGATTTTGCCAATATTGATTTTTACGAACAATTTAATACTTTTAATTCTTCCATTTTTGTTTGTCAACACTTTTTTGCACCGGTTCCTGTTGCAGTTGACCAAAAAACAAATCCCTCTAAGTTCAAAAATCGATCTTGAAACTGTGAGTTATGGAAAACAATTGAGCTTCATGGCCGCAATAAGCACTGTAGCAACAATGGCAGACCAGGTATTGGCGTACATTTTTTTGGGTCCCATTCATTTGGCTATTTATAGCATGGCCTTGGCGCCAACTGAACAATTGAAAGGCGTGTTCAAAGTAATGAGTTCCTTGGCTTTGCCCAAGTTTTCAGAGCAAAAGAAGAGGGGTGCTGAAATTAGTATATACAGCAAAACGTTAAAATACATTTTTGCAATCTCAGTTGTAATAGCGGTTTATATTTTACTAGCACCAATATTGTATAAATTCATATTTCCGAGTTATATTGATTCGATACTGTATTCAAGAATTTTAGCAGTGTCTTTAATCGCTGCTGCTTCCGCCTTACCCGTCACCTATTTACAGGCACAGCAACAAAGTCGCGAATTATATTATTTAAATGTTTACGGATCAATGATTCAATTGGTTTTATTGTTAATTGGTGTTTGGCAATACGGTTTGATGGGTTTAGTTACGGTCAAAACTGTTTCGAGGTTGCTTGAATTATTTGCGTCCATATTTTTTGCAGTTCGGGCGAAGAACTGAATTAATTTTATATGCAAGATTCCAAAGATATAAAAAACTTTTATCAGTCTTATCACGACAAGATTAACGATAAGCGTTTCGAATCGCCATTTCCGATACGTAAGTACGCTCACCACGCTCAATACAATTCCTTAATTACACACATTAAGGATGGGGAAACGATATTGGACGCTGGGTGTGGGGAAGGAACGATAGGATTACTATTAGCTGAAAGGTCCATTAATTCAACCGGTATTGATATATCTGAGAAAAATGTCAGAGCGGCAAATGACAAAGCCCGTGAAAAGGGATTGGATCAATTTGTAATTTTTTCTATAGGGGACGCTGAAAATCTACCATTCCCTGACGCCTCTTTTGACGTGGTCGTCAGTTCTCATGTTTTGGAACATTTGCCGAATTTTGATAAGGGTTGGTTGGAACTCCAACGTGTCGCAAGAAAAAGGATAGTTTTAGCCTTGCCTACATGCATGAATCCTTGCGCTTGGGCTTTATTGGGAGGGGATACTGGTTATTGGAGTTTCAGCAAGAGGTCAATTTTCGCTTTGCCCTATGGTTTGATTCGGGTTTTGGTAAATGTTTTAAGTGAGGGCGTGCAAGAAGGGTATGGCGGAAAGGACGATATACCGCACATTTGGCGTTATCCTTGGGTTGTAAAAAGGAGACTTTTAAGCAACGATTGGCGCCTATCTTCATACGAAGCGAGTTCCTTGTGCATGCCTTACTTTGAATTTTTATTACCCATAGCCAAAAGAATAGATAGATACAAAAACAAATGGCCGCTAAAATATTTTGGATTTGGGTCTACTTTGGTATTTGATAAAAAAATATGAGGAATTGGACGAAAGAACAGGTTGAGGCTGCGAACTCAGAATATCATAAAATTGAGGCAGCTTTGTATGATTCTTCACATCCTGAAATTTTATGGTGCGAAAGGATGAACTGGATTTGTTTTTTTGAAGAATGGTTTAAACGCGATCAAAAGGCGGTTAGAATAGTTGATGTTGGGGCAGGCACCGGCTTCGTGTTTGAGGTTGCCCAGAGTTATCTACGTCCGGGTGATTCGTTTATCGCGACCGATTTGTCTCCCGACATGTTGGCTATAGCGGAGAAAAAAAGAAATAGAATAGATATCGAATATCAAAGTTTGGTTTGCCCTTCGGATAAATTGAGTATAGAGAATGGCTCTGTGGATTTGGTGACTATGAACAGCGTTCTGCATCATTTTCCGGAAGTGGAATCCTCAATTTTTGAGGCTTCTAGGATTTTAAAACCCGGCGGTACATTGGTGGTGATGCACGAACCCAATCTCAATTTTTCCAATTCTCCTATTATGGTTTGGATAGCGATGAATGTTTCAAGGGTGAATTATTTTTTTACAAAATCCTTAAAAAAAACGAGTGAAAAAAAAGAAAGCGGTATTTTTCAGGCTGTCAATCGTCGCCTTCGGGAGAGGGGGCTGATTCAGAGAGATTTGACCAATGCTGAAATCCAAGGCATGGTCGATATCCATTCACCAACCGCTACCGGGGTTTATGAACCAGTCGGTTTTACTAAACAGACATTTATTGGCGATGGCTCGTTCAAATTAAAGAGCTACAAAACCTATAATTTTTTAGGAAAGATTGATCCAACTGCAAATTACTGGAAAAGATTGTTAGATCGCTGCATCGGATACCTTGCTCGCGAAAAAGGTTCATTATTTTCTGTCGTTTTGACTAAAAAATCTTAGAGGCTTTTGTAGATTTCCGATGTTCTCTTGGCGATCACGTCCCAGTCTAAATTATCGACGGCAAAGATCCTGGCCATCTGTCTTTTGTTTTGTGATTCTGGACTTTCCAGGGCATTTATAATGGCATTTGCGAGTAGGATGTATTTTTCTTCGGGTAATTCCAATGGAGCGTCGTAGTTGCAAGATTCCCAGGGTACGAGAGAAACGAGCCAGCCGCGTTCTTGATTTTTGCCGATTAATTCAATTAACCCGCCAACGCGGCTTGAGACCACATTTTTCTTCAAGGAAAGCATTTCTCCGCAAGCGATACTGGTTGATTCGGCTGTTGATGGAAAGAGTACCACGTCTGCTCTGACTGCTATCTGTGGAACTTGAGAGTTTTTAAGTGAACCTAAAAAAATACATGATTCATAAACTCCAAGCTTTTTCGCGCGCGCCTCTAAAGCGGTGCGCATGCGGCCATCCCCAATTAGGGCGAGTTTGGCGTTGGGGTATTTTTTTAAAATCCAAGGCAATGCGGAAATGGCATAGTGAATTCCATTTTTTGGAACCAATCTACGTACAGTCAGGAGCAACGGGTACGTGTCGTTAAAGCGCGTATCCGTTGTTGGCAACACTGAATCCGAATCGAAATATTTAGTGTCTAAACCATTTGGGATTACTATAATGCGTTTTTTTGGAACGTATTTATAACAAAATTGAGCCAAATCCTCACTTGTAGAGATGATTTTTGTAGCCCAGAATAATGATGCGCGACGATAAAAGCGATGGAGCAATGAGTAATACCAGGGAGTGTTTGGATTATCCAAAAGTCCTAAACCGTGCAGGGTGATGATGAAGGGTTTGCGTCTGACGAAGGCGACAAAACCCAATAACATCGCGAGCTTATATGGGTTGTGCGAATGGTAAAGATCGGCCTTTTTTGAAAGTTTGAACATTTTGTACAAAAGCCAAGGCGCCTTAAAAAGTGACCAGCCGAAACGATACGTCGGATATTGGTCATCTTCTTCGGCTTCGGCGGGGACCGTCACCATTAAATCGACTCTGTCGCCTGCGGCTATGAGCCGTTTTCTCAATTCATATATATGAACCTCGGCACCACCGATTAGGGGAAAGTATGTATCGCCGGTCATGAATATTTTCATATCAACGAACAAAATTTGTAATAAAATTTAAAACCTGTTCAGCTGTATGGCCATTTCCAAATGGGCAGGGCCAATCACGTGGGGTAGAAGCTAATTTCAATGCCAACGTCGTCAACTCTTTTGGATTTACGCCCGGGAAAAGGAAGTTGCCTCCCGCTTCGATGGTTTCAGGCCTTTCTGTATTTTCTCGCAAAGTGATACAAGGGGTTTTTAGAATATTTGCCTCTTCTTGAATACCGCCCGAATCCGTCATAATGATTGCCGCCTCAGATTCAAGACCCACCATCTGAATGTATCCAATAGGGGGCGATAGATTGAAGCGTCCGTTTGAATTTAAACGATCCCAAAGACCGGATTTTTTTAAATTGTTTTCAGTGCGTGGATGGACAGGAAATTGGATTGCAAGGTTGAGTTTTTCTGAGGTTTTGGTGACAGCATCTAACAAAGCCTTAAGGCGTTCTGGCTCGTCTACATTGGAAGGTCGGTGTAGGGTTAATAATATATATGGAGGCTTGTTTAGATTTTTGGATAATGCGAGTGAACGCGCAAATAAAACAGAATCCACTATTGTGTTTCCAACTATTTCAACACCTTTAACTATACCTTCTTGTGTCAGACGTTGTTTCTGCGTTTCCGTTGGACAAAATAAAATGTCAGATATGTGATCTGTTAAAATTCTATTTATTTCTTCGGGCATTCTTAAGTCGTCACTCCTTAAACCGGCTTCAAGGTGGGCAACCGGAATTCCCGTTTTTTTGGAAGCAATCGCTCCCGCGAGGACCGTATTGGTATCACCTTGTACCAATACAATCGAGTCATTTTCTGGGTTTAAATTTTTAGAAATTTCAACGATCATCGTGCCTATCTGCTCGGCAGCTGGTAAGGAGCCGATATGTAAATCCACTGCGGGATCTGGCAAATTAAGTTCTTTAAAAAATGAACGATCCATTTCTGGCGAGTAGTGCTGACCGGTGTGTATGATTCTGCAGTCAATGCCGCGCCGTTTCGCCTCGAATATAACTGGTGCGCATTTAATAATTTCCGGTCTTGTCCCGAGCACTACAGTTAGCATACCTTTTTTATGACACTAAATTTAACACAAAATTTAATACCACATTGGATCTGTTTTCCCAGGTATTATCAATTACGCGGGAATGCGCTCGTTTAGCCAGCTGTTGCGCCTGGGGTAAATCTGTGAGCGCTTTAAAAATCGAGTCCTGCATTTCATTTGTATCATTCGGTTTTACGAAATAGGCCATGTTTTTGTCTAAGATTTCCCTTATACTCGGCAAATCGGTAGTAATTATGGGCGTGCCGCTCGCCATGTATTCAAAAAGTTTTAATGGGGACATCTCGTGTGCGTAATGATGGGTATTGGGAAAAGGCATGACCAGTACATCAGCCGCGCGATAATAAAGCGCCAAACGTTCGCGTTTAACATGGGGAATGCAAATTGTGGTCGACGAAGGCTCTTTTTTTTCCACACAACGGTATTCTTCCGACGAACCGCCAATCAAATAAAGTAATGCATTTTCGCCTTGGTCGAAAATTCGTTTTACTGCCGTATCAAGCATGGACAGACCCTTGCCTTTTTCCATGGTTGTGAATTTTCCCCCATAAACAATCATCTTGATTGCCTTGGGTATTCCTAAAATTGAACGAGCCTCATCCCGCGTTACTTTGGGGTCAAAGGTTTCTAAATCGACAGCATCGGGCAAAAAAGCAGTTCTCGTATTAGGTAAAATTTTATTAATTTCTCTTTCCATCCAGCGCGTTAAACAAAAAATCGCTTCAATACTTTTTAATTTTTTGATTTGTTTTGTATTCGGAAGCGCATGCAGCTCCAAGAAAACGGGTTTTTTTGTCCATGACTTGATTTTAGGAGCAAGCCAAGGATCACGAGTATAAAAAGCTTCTGCATCCTTTGGGAGTCTTGATTTTAGTGACCATGAAAACGTCTTTCTTTCCAATGCGTAAGTAAACAATGAAATTAGGTGTGGAGCTTTGAAACTCATCAAGTCAATAACTGGACACTTAAAAACTTCAAATGAACGCGTCATCCCATAATATTCAAACGCATCACTTTTGAGTGTATTATTCCGATTCGGCACGATTAATGTAAGCCGGTGTCCGGATTTTGCGAAACCCTGGCACATCTTCATCACCTGATATCCATGCGCTTTCTCTGTTGGTAGTCGCATGTTTTGCACGTAGACAAGGTGCATGGGTCAATCGTTTTTCGGGCTTCTTAATAATTCTAGCAGCCCGTCGGTGAATTTTACTTTAGGTTCCCATCCTATCAAATCTTTGGTTTTAGAGTAGTCGGCCAGAGTGTGACGGGCTTCACCAATTCTTGCGGGAATGTTTTCGGTTGGGCCTCCTAAAATTTCCGCAATTTCTTTAACCGTATGCGCTTCGCCGGCGCCCACGTTTAATACTTCGCCATGGCCCACTAGAGGTGATTCCATGGCCAAAATATTTGCCCTCACCACATCTGAAACATGGGTAAAGTCGCGAGACTGCTCTCCGTCACCGGCAATTGTCATTTTTTCGCCCGCATCCTTTTGTCGTCTGAAAATTGAAATAACTGTGACGTACGAACCTTCCGTGGCCATTCGTGGACCGTAGACATTGAAATATCTTAAAGATACGGTCTCAAGGCCGTAGAATTTAAAAAATTGTTCGCAAAATTTTTCACCTACGAATTTTTGGAGTGCATACGGATTAAGTGGATTGGCCGGCATTTCAGGTTTCAGAGGAAGTTGGGGCTGATCGCCATATGCGGATGAAGAAGCGGAATATACGACGCGTTTGACTTTTGCGTCGCGAGCGGCCGTCAAAACGTTTAGCGTGCCCATCAAATTAGCCTGAGTAGATTCTATCGGATGCTCGATGGAAAATGGGATTCGGGGCAAAGCACCAACATGAAAAACACCATCTATATCCCTAAAGTGGGGTTTAATATTTTCCAAATCTGTAAAATCGGCTTCTATGAATTTTGCCTTTGGGTTGATATTTTCTCGTTTGCCTGTGGAAAAATTATCAAGAACATGGACTTCGTTCCCGGATTCAATCAAGGCGTCCGATAAATTTGAACCGATGAAGCCTGCACCCCCGGTCACCAAATATATCGCCATATCAATTTTTTTTCGGCGATCCCTCATGCCACTGGATATCCAGACCTTGGGATTCCGTCAAAGGGTTATTATAAGCCTCGGCTGCTTTCAGCAGTGACAAATCGACGCCCGTTTGTTCAGCCAGCTGAATTATGGCTCGCGTGTCTTTCGGTAAGCATTTGCCGCCATAACCGCGATAGCCTTTATGGAAAATTTCAAGATGGTTTTTTCCTATCATTGGTTCAGCTTGACCGCACTCCTTTATTTGGTCGTAATCGGCGTCCAATTTTTGGCATAAGTCGTAAAATTGGTTGGCGTATGCGACTTTAAGGGCATAAAAAGCATTGCCAAAGTATTTTACCAATTCTGCATTTTTGGCAGGCATTATTTTTTCGAAAGGCGCACGAGGCAAAAGTCCCATTACCAGTTCAGCGTCTCTGCGGCTTTGAGAGGTATAACCAACGATTTGGCGGTTTGGGTGTACCATGTCGAAATCGGCAGTCACTTCGGTTAAAAACTCTGGGTTGAATAAAAAGCGATGTTGGGGATAAAGTTCTTGCATTTTGTCTGTCGTGCCAGGCGTGATCGTGGACTTTAGCACTATGGTTTTGCCGGAATTTTGTATGGCCTGAACTGCTTTGTGCAAAAATGAGTCATCAAATCCTGTGCCATCAAGATAATATGGGGTGGGGACGGCCACGAAAATCACATCTGCACGACTAAGCACACCCGTATCGGCCAATCCTTTTGGCGGATCGTACAGACCAGACTCAACATTAGAGGCTTTAAGGTACCTTTCGAGGGCGCCTCCGACCATGCCGGTGCCCATTATCGCTATGTTTGGCATATGCAAGTATGATTGATAATATGGCAAGGTTAATTTTCTAGCAAGCTAGAAGCTTGCTTTTGCACATTAGCGGAATGCTATTAAAATGCTGGAGTGAAGCTTAAGCTCATGGAAACAGTTTATTTCTAAGGCAAATTAGCTTTAAATATGTGCGGAATATCAGGGTATTTTGGGCATGGCGGCCGAAAGGAGGCGTTGTCACTAATGACCAGAGCTATGGTCAGGAGGGGGCCGGACGATGAAGGATTGTTCGTGTCTGGTTCGGTGGGTTTTGGTTTTCGCCGTCTAAGCATAATTGATATTTCAAGCGGGCATCAGCCGCTTTCGAACGAAGACGGGACCATTTGGGCCATGTTGAACGGGGAAATATATGGTTTTGGGATTCTGCGTGATGAATTACAGAGTTTGGGGCATTGTTTTAAAACACAATCCGATAGCGAAGTAATTGTCCATGCCTATGAAGAATTCGGCGACAGTTGCTTTGAACGTTTAAATGGGATGTTCGCAATAGCGATTTGGGACGCTTCGCGTAAACGTTTGCTTTTAGCCAGGGATCGTTTGGGAAAGAAGCCTTTATACTGGACGATGAGTGAAGGTACTTTATGGTTCGCTTCCGAGATGAAGTCTTTGTTGGCGGCGAACGTAATAAAACGTGAAATCGATCCCGTGTCTTTAGGTTTATTTTTTCGAACTGATTGCGTGGGCACGCCGAGGGCAATTTATAAAAGTGTTCACAAGCTTGAACCGGCTACCGCGATGGCCTGGTCCGAAGGACGGTCGGAAAAAGTTTGGTCTTTTTGGAAGCCTGGTAATTGGAAATTTGACATTGACCACACACTCCATGAGCAGACAATTGAGAAATTAAGTTCTTTGATTGATGCATCTGTCGCAGAACGCTTGGTGTCTGATGTGCCATTGGGCTTGTTTTTGTCGGGTGGATTAGATTCCGCTATCGTAGCCGAGAGCGCAGCGCGTCAAAGGGTTGATTTGCAGGCGTTTACAATTGGTTTTGAAGATCCTGGTCATGACGAAACCGTCTTAGCTCAAAAAACGGCAAGGGCATTGGGATTAAATCACCACGTCGAAGTTCTTAAAGAGAGTGACGCCTTGGATGTCCTAGGCGAAGCCGTCAATCTTTTTGATGAACCCTTGGCGGATGCATCGATTTTACCAACCTTGCTCTTGTCTAAGTTCGCCCGTAGTCATGTGACGGTGGCCTTATCTGGGGACGGCGGTGATGAGTTGTTGTTGGGCTATCAACATGTCAGCGCTCATCGTTTTTTGAATGCGGTCCCACGTCATTTTGCTGGGCTCATGGGTTCGTTCGCGTCATTACTCGAAATAATGCCTGCTGGGCAAGACTATTTTAGCCTTGGTTTTAAGCTTCAGAGAATTGCTAGGGGTTTGGGAGTAGTGGATCCCTTTGCACGTGATGTTAGTTGGCGTGGGTCTATGACGAAAAAAGATTTGAAATCTATTTTGTTGCCGGAAATAGCCCAAGATATTGATATAAATTACGCCGAAACTCAATTAACTGAACGCGCCACGGAAATACCGAGTCAAGATTTCTGGCAAAAATGGTCTTGGGCTTACATTAGAACATTTCTAATGGACGAAGTCTTAGTCAAGGTCGATCGAGCGACGATGTGGTATTCGCTTGAGGCGCGTGCCCCTTTATTAGACGTGCGGATTGTTGAATTTTTATTGACCCTGCCTTCATTTTATAAACTAGGTGCTTGGGGCAATAAACGTTTGTTTAAAGAAATTTTGCGCGGCAAAGTGCCTGATGAAGTCCTGGCTGGCAAGAAACATGGCTTTGCAGTACCGGTAGCCAAATGGTTGAATGGAACTTTGAGTAAAGATTTAAGCGATTTGCTTTCAAAGGAGATGCTGGTTAAACAAGGCTTGTTTAATCCGACTGCAGTTCAGGCTATGGTCGCAGAGCATCGCTCAAAAAAAATAGATAGGCGCAAAGAGTTATGGGCGATGTTGATGTTTCAGTTGTGGTATTACAGATGGCACTCTATTTAAGAGTTCCTGACGCCCTCCAGCTGACACCGGCATAATGGTCTATGTGGATATTGCTAAAAATTTCTGGAGAAAACCATTTTTCGATAGTAGATTTTTCTAAAAAATATGTTTGTGGAGCATTTAATTTATCAAAAACATTTAGCATGTTCCTTTTATATGTAAGCTTTCTCCAATTTTTAAAATATTCAAAATAAGGAAGGAAATGCAAAGGTAGCAAATAGATAGTGTAGACGATTGGGTAAAGGGCGAAAGTTAAAAAATATGCCAAACCCAAAAGTGCATTTTTTGGCATTTTTAGTAAAAAATATTTTTTTATCGGTTCCAACAAGTATTCGTTTAGAAAATTACCCTCTTTTGCGTAACACCATAACAACAACGACCCCCCTGGCTTTATTTGTTTAAGGAGATTTTGGAATGTTGCATCAGGATTGTCCGTATGTTGAATCACACCTATGCAAAACAAAATATCCGCCTTTTCGGGTATTTCTGTATTGGCCAAATCGCCTTGTATGTACACGATGTTTCCGAATTGGCAATTCCGCTCTTTTGCTAAACCGGTGGTGTTGAGGTCGACTGCGTAGATTTTTTTTGCTACGGGTGCAACAAAATTGGTGTGTTGACCGCCACCGCATCCCGCATCAACAACTACTTTATTTATAAAATCTTCAATACGATAAGGCCAAATCCACTCACTAAATAAAAATTTAGAATCATCTTTTAGATGTTTCCATTGCCAATGCCAATCCGTTTGAGTTTTTTGCATTTGGTTAATTGGATTTTTGTACAAAATTACAGTTCAAATCATATGCATTTTTTTTGTATATGTCAAACAAACGACATCTGTTTTTGGGATTGACAGATATCGAATATATTGTCATCTAAATGTAAAATAACAAGACATTATGCAAAATCGTCCTGTGGGGAAAGAAACATTTGGTTCTAGTATGGGTCAAGCTAAAAATTATTATTCATGGGTTTATAGCGTGCTAAAACCGGCGATAAAAAGAAGATTGGTCGAGATTGGTGTGGGTTCCGGTCCTTTTATAAAATTTTATAGCGATTTGGATGTATATTTTCCTACCGATATAGATGGATCAATGGTTGAAACAGTTGTAAAATCATGGCAACAAATAAAACCTTATAGCATACAAGGAATAGTTGGTGACGCGGGACAAAGCGAATATTGGGAAAAAGTAAAAAGTTGTCAGCCCGATAGTATGATCGCCGTTAACGTTTTAGAGCATATAGAAAATGATGATTTTTTCCTCACCCGAGCCAAAGCTGCTCTTTCCGAGAAGAAGGGGACAATGGCCTTGTTTGTTCCAGCGATGCCGTCAATTTTCGGAACCATGGACGTAGCTGCTGGACATTTTCGAAGATATACGAGAAAAAATTTAAAAAAGAAGGTCTTACGTGCTGGCTTCAAGATAAATTCACTTTATTATTTCAATTCCATGGGTTCGTTGTTTTGGTTTTTTCAGGGGCGAATTCTAAAGACCCGAAAACTTTCTGACGAGGGTTTGAACAAGAATATACTGCTATACGATCGTTTTGGCGTTCCAGTAACGAGGGTCCTGGACCATTTTTTTAAAGATTTTTTTGGGCAATCTTTAGTTCTTATAGCCGAAGCGAATTAGTATGCAAAAACTATCTTTGGTCATTCCTGCGTTCAATGAAGAGGGCGCGATCGAAAAAACTATAGAAAGTATAAAATCATTGGCGCAAAGCGAAGATTGGGATTTGGAACTAATCGTAATCAATGATGGGAGCTCTGATAAAACGGGTAGTTTGTCCAAAGAGCATGGAGCTTTGGTTATTAATCATCCTATCAATGGAGGTTATGGTCGTTCTTTGCAGGATGGCGTAAGGGCCGCTAAAAACAATATCATTGCCATAACCGATGCCGATGGAACATATCCAATCAGCAGTTTGCCAAAGTTGCTAAAAATGGTTGCTGAGCAGGGTTACGATATGGCGGTTGGCGCAAGACAGGGTAAGGAATTTAAGAAGGGTTTTTGGAAATATCCCGCAAGAATAATTTTTAGATTATTGGCAGAGTATGTAGCTGGACGACGAATTCCGGATATAAATTCAGGTTTAAGAGTTTTTAGAAGAGACGTGTTGTTGCCCCATTTGACTAAAACCTGCAACGGTTTTTCGTTCACGACATCCATCACTTTAATTTACATGTTAAACGGTTATTTTGTGGGATATTCCGGCATCGATTATGCAGAGAGGTTGGGTAAGAGCAAGGTTCGGCATTTTCGTGACACCTTGCGTACCGCCCAAATATTAATATCATTGATTTCTGCCTATAATCCATTAAAATTATTTCTGCTGCTATCGTTTTTATCGATTTTGTCTGGTGCGATTCTTCTTGTTTTATTCTGGGTTTTTGGTTCAGTTTTTTTACTATACGCTTTTTGTGCTTTTTTGGGTGGCGTAATGCCAATTTTTGCATTAGGGTGTTTCGCCGAATCCATAAGAGTTAACTTAAGAAGTACGTATGTTTAAAAAAATGATCTGGCCAGTGCTTTTTGGACTATTGTTTTCGGTTTTCTTCTCTCTTGTTAAACCGGGCACTTTATCGGACGATGCTGGGCAGTACGAGAAACTTTCACAATCAATATTAGTTGGGCAATATACCATTGACGGAGCTCCGAGCATGTTTCGGGAACCAGGTTACCCTTTGTTTCGCGCAATGGTTAAAATTTTTAGCAAGGATTTAAATTCGATTTTGATATTGCAATCTTTTTTATATTCTTTTTCGGTTTTATTGATTGGCTTGGCTTTTTATAGAATGGAAAATGATTTGGGTGCACCGGCGGCTTGGGGGGCAGCATTGTGTTACGGGGCGGTTTTTTATTCCTCGCGCCATTTATTCGAGATATTGGCGATTTTTATCGTATCGTTAATTGCGTATTCCTTTTCCGATTGGATAAACAGATTAAGACATTGGTATCAACCTGTTCTTTTAGGATTGCTCTGCGGCGTGCTTTTGCTTACGCGTTATTCTTTTTTACTCTTACCCATAGCGGTTTCCATCTCTATCGCTGTTGTTCTATTTCAAAATAGAAAAAAACTAATTATCTCTATCGCTTCGGGTGCTTTGTGTTTTGTGATTGCGTTCTCCATCGCTTTCCCTTGGATGTTTAGAAATCAAAAAATTTTTGGAACTTTTAGCATGGCATCCAGGTCGGGAATAATTTTATATGCAAGAGGCTTAAAAGCCGCTGAACCGTGGGAAAGATATTTTTCAACTTTTGGATCAATTGTTTTCGGGAAGGCTTTGTTAACAGAAAATATTCCGAATGCAAATCCTTTATATCGCGATTATTGGGAAAGGACATGGTCTTATTTTAATAAATTAAAGTCAGAGGGTTTATCGGAACAGGAAATAGATGAGTTAATGGGCAAGGAAGGTAGGCAGTTGATTTTCGAGAGCCCACAAAATCTGTTCCGTTACGTTTTGTGGAGCGGTTTGGATTTAATGAGATTTTTCGCGTGGTCATCTCCATCTAATTTGGGCAGTGATATCGAGTATACATTTGCAGAACACGCTTTAAATGAAGGTGCTCTAACATATAAACAAAATGCATTGCTTGTGGTACTGCATTTTGTACAGATAATATGGTGGACATCGCTTGTGTATTCAGTGTATTTTGGTTTTAAAAGATTTAAATGGAATTTTACCCCAGGTATATTAATAATCGCTTATACGCTGCCACATCTTTTTACGGATAACATAGTTAGATATTCGGTGCCTATTTTGCCATTGGTTTGGGGAAGCGTTGCATCTTTTGTTTATTTTCGTTTGTGGAAAAACGACGCTCAAAAAGCTACCATTTTGTGAATTTTTTGATATGCGTCCCCGCCCGTAATGAAGCGCCTCATATTCATGATGCGGTTTTGAAGTTGGCGAGGAGTTTGGAATCATTGGGAAAAGCCCGGAGCCCGGAGACCGGGGAAGCCCGGAGTGCGGAGCCCGGAGCGCGGCATTACGGGCTTCGGGCTACGGGCTTCGAGCTCGGCGATTGGGATTGGCGCATCATCGTCTCCGTCAACGGGAGTACGGATGGGACGGTGGAGAGGGCGAGGGAAGTGCGGAGTACGGAGTACGGAGTACGGGTTGAGGTCGTGGAGTGTCCGGTGGAGGGGAAGGGGGCGGCGGTGAAATGGGCGGCGAAGGATGCGATGAGGGGATTGGTCCGAAAGTCCGATTTGTCCGAAAGTCCGAGGGAATCGAGGTCAACGGACCATCGGACACCGGCCGGACCACCGGACTTGTTTCCCGAAGGTTTTGTTTTCGGTTTTATAGACGCTGATCTGTCAGCCGATCCCGACGCTATTCCGGAGATGGTTGAGAAAATAATAAATGGCGAAGCCGACGTGGTTATTGCATCACGGTGGCTGCAACTGAAGACAACGAATCGCGCGTTTTTCCGCAATGCTACATCCTGGATTTTTAACCTGTTTGCCCACGCCTTGCTCGGCATCAAGGAAAAAGACGCACAGTGCGGACTTAAAGTAATGAACCGAAGGGCCACGGAGTTATTGATCAATTGTCAAGAAGACGGTTGGTTCTTGGATATTGAATTTCTTTCGCTCGCGTCGCGTCAGGGCTTGCGAATCTTTGAAGTTCCTGTGCCTTGGACAGAATTTAGATATCCTGACCGGAAAAGCCAGATACGACATTTGCGAGATGGATGGGGCGCATTAATGGCGATGTTGAGGATAAGGAGACGCGAGCGACGGGAGGTACGATAGTCCGAGAGGGCGAGTCCGATAGTCCGGGGGAGAGATGGAGGGGGGGGGCGATGGTCCGAGTTAAAACCTATTGAGTATGAAAAGATTTGAAGATGCTGTGATTTGGCAAAGGAGTAGGTCCTTGGTTAGGGATGTGTATAAAACGTTACACGAAAATCGTGATTATGGTTTCAGGGATCAGATTCAGCGGTCTGCGTTATCTGTGATGAATAACATCGCGGAGGGATTTGAGCGCAAGGGGGATAAAGAATTGTTAAGGTTTTTCATAATCAGCTTAGGATCTTTGGGGGAATTGCGCTCTATGCTTTACACGGCCGAAGATTTACATTACCTTAGCCATGAAGTGGCCGATAAAATGCGATGTGAGTGTTGGGAAATTAGGGGTTTGATAATCCGTTTTATGGACTACCTGAGACGTCCAAATTCCTCGGACGTGCGTCCGTCTTCGTTTCCTTCGCCGCCTCGGACTATCGGACGCTCCGGACTATCGGACGCCTGAGAAAGATATTTATGTTCAACACCCGTATCCGATTGAAACAAGCCCTGCTCCTTGCCGGTGACTTTTGCGTGTTCCAACTGTCGGTGCCGCTGATGTTGTTGTTTCGTTATGGTGAAATCAAACCGGATATTTACGATCAGCACCTGTGGCCTTTTTTGATTATTTCCTTGGTGTGGTTAGTGGGTTTTTACGTGGCAGGTCTGTACGATTTGCGGTTGTCGCGCGACACCATGCAATTTTTGCGCACGTACTTTGAGGGTTCGGTGGCAAATCTGCTCCTGTCGTTGGGATTCTTCTATTTGATGCCGGTTTTCGGGATTACGCCGCGCACCAACTTGTTGTTGTATTTCGTACTGGTGCTCCTCCTCGATTATCTTTGGCGATTGATTTACAACCGTTTGATCGCCAAGAGCGTTTTTAAGACGCGAATTTTGTTTGTGGGCACGCCGCAGGACGCGGGCCGGGTGGCGGAATTGATTGCGGAGAGCGCGCCGGGATTTGAGCTCAAGGCCGTGGTGCAGACGGCGCCGGGCACGCGTTTTGATGACGGCACGGTGGTGTGGCATGCGTCGTCCGCGGCCATCAAAGAGATGGTCGAGCAGGGGAAGGTGGACACCATTGTGGTTGGCCATAAGCCCGAGGAGGTTCCGGGTTTGCAGGATGCGTTGTATGAGCTTTTGTTTTTGCCCGTGAATTTGGTGGATCGCGCGGGTTTTGAGGAAATGGCCACAGGACGCATTCCGTTGGAGCATATTTCACAAAGCTGGTTCCTTTCGCATTTGAACGAAGGCGAGAAGGTGGCATATGAAGGTATCAAGCGCGTAGGGGACGTGGTCATGGCCGTTCCGATCGGAGTGGTCACCATGGTCTTGTTTCCGTTTTTGGCCGCTCTGGTGAAGTTGAGTTCGCCCGGACCCATACTCATCCGGCAGACGCGTACGGGTTGGCGCGGGAAAAATTTCGTTTTATACAAATTCAGGTCCATGCGGCAGGACGCGGAGGCGGACGGCAAGCCGCGCTTGGCCACGGACCAGAAGAACGATCCGCGCGTGACCAAGGTCGGGAAAGTTTTGCGCGCCACGAGTTTGGACGAGTTGCCGCAAATCTGGAACATCCTGCGCGGCGACATGTCTTTGGTGGGCCCCAGGCCAGAACGTCCGGAGTTCGTGGAGGAGCTGACGCGCAAGATGCCGTTTTACGCTTTGAGGCATCTGACGCGGCCGGGCGTGACGGGTTGGGCGCAAATCAATTTCAAATACGCCTCATCCTTCGACGACAATCTGAAAAAGCTGCAATACGATTTGTACTACATAAAACATCGGAATCTGATTCTGGATCTCACCATCATTCTGAAAACCATCCGCATCGTCATCAAAAGAATGTTGATATAAAAGGCCTTCGAGCCTTTTTTGGCTTAAAATAGACAATTTGGGAAAGCGCAACCTCTCGGCACTCGTATTTTATGCTTAGGGTGTGCAAAGTCGGGTGTTAGGTTTAAAATACCCACTATGAACAAATTCATTGCAGGTTTGGTAGGGTTTTGCGCGATAACCGCGACCGTTTTGTTTTACGGCAATTCGGCTTTGGCCGCAGATTCCATCCTGCTGCCCAACGACACTTTTTACGGCGCCCAATGGTATATGGACGCCATGCGCATGCCGGAAGCTTGGTCCCAGACCGCATCTTCGAGCGGCAGCGGCGTGGTGGTGGCGATGATCGACGCGGGCGTGGACGATACGCATCCGGATTTGAGGGGAGTGTTGTGGGAGAACGCGGACGAGATTCCGGGCAACGGTATCGACGACGACGGTAACGGTTATATCGACGACATGCATGGTTGGAACTTCGTGACCGACAAGGCGAATACGCGGCCCGTGTCGTCGCTGTTCCTGAGTCCCGGCGCTTGGGAGCATGGCACGGCCGTGGCTTCCTTGATCGCGGGGCGGGGCAATGACGACATCGGCATAGCGGGCGTGGCTTGGCGGGCTAAAATCATGCCCTTGGTGATTTTGGGTGCGGACGGAACCGGCGGCACTGAGCGTTTGGTAAAGGCCATAAAATACGCGGTGGACAAGCGTGCTGACATCGTCAATTTAAGCGTGGAAGGTAAAGAACAGGATCCTGAGGTTTCGGATGCCATCCGCGAAGCCACGGCCAAAGGCGTATTGGTGGTGGTGGCTGCGGGCAACGGCCAGAATGGCGTGGGTTTTGATTTGAACGCCAAACCCCTATACCCGTCGTGCGACCAGGGCGCATCCAAAGTCGGCGTGCTTACGGTCACGGCCATCAAACAGGACGAGACACGTTACGAATCTGCCAACTACGGCAACTGCGTTTCCGTTTCCGCCCCGGGTGCGCACATCTCGGCCGCCAGACCAACTTACGATGCGGACGGCAGCCGCGAGGAGGTGTCTGGTTACGGCGTCTATAGCGGCACGTCCTTGTCCGCGCCTTTGGTGAGCGGTGTGGCGGCTTTGCTCAAAGCCCAGCATCCGGAGTGGAATGGCGAACAACTCGCGGAACGCATCATACGCACGGCCAAAAAGTGGCCTAAGGGAGTGACGGGTTTGGGGGTGGGCGAATTGGATGCCGCCGCAGCTACGGCACCAGCTGATCCCAGGGTTTTTGGAGGTTGGAACCTGTTCGCCTCGGACCCGGGCAAATCGCCGCGCGTGTGGATTACGGACGTGAACGGCAAAACTATTTATGATTTCCAAATCGGCGATGTGACGGACAAACGGGGATACCGCGCGGCGTTCGTGCACTGGGACGGCGATCGTTTTCCGGACATCCTTGTCACGGCCAAAGGCGATGAGAACGGGGCTTGGCGCGTGTATCGCAGGGACGGGGTTTTGGTTGCGGCCGGAACCGTTTCACGCGACATGTACGATAAGGTCCGTGGTGGCTTATTGATGGCCACGCAAGACATCCAGGCTGCGGGGCGCGAACGCATCCTGTTCACGGAGGCTATGGGCAAACGCATTTGGCTCATGGATCCTGGCAAAACAATCGAGGAACCGATAGTCATGGCCGAAACGGACAAGCCGCTTGGTTCGTTGGCCGTGGGTATCGAGCGTCCGAGCCAAGCCATGATCATTTTGACGCGCGAACAAAACGATTCACGTCTCTCGGTTTTGGACCCTGGCGGGGTTGTATCCGGGACCAACGTGACCACCACCAAACCCGCGTCCTTGGACCTGACGGCCGGCCGCCAGCGCGACGGTAGGGAGGTTATCCGCCTGACGCAAAGCGGCCCGCCTTCCTACCTGGTCGAGCGCAACGGCAGCATGAAGCCCGCCAAAACCGCGGCCGTGGTTCGTTGGAAGCAAGCGCCGCAAGGTTTGTATCTTTTCGGCATCAAAGGGTTCAGGTTCTACGATTCCTGGCCCAGGTAACAGTCCAGCCCCCATCCCGACCGCGTCCGCCCGTCACCCCGAACTCGTTTCGGGGTCTTTGTTGATAACAATTAAACAAGATGCTGAAACGAGTTCAGCATGACTGAGGGGGATGAAAACGATTAAACGAGATGCCGAACTAAATTCGGCATGACGGAGGGAGGGGTTCCTACAAGGGGCGGGCTTGGTGTTCCGTGTGTCCATACCTACGACCTGGTCCCGCCCGTCACCCCGAACTCGTTTCGGGGTCTTTGTTGATAACAATTAAACAAGATGCTGAAACGAGTTCAGCATGACTGAGGGGGATGAAAACGATTAAACGAGATGCCGAACTAAATTCGGCATGACGGAGGGAGGGGTTCCTACAAGGGGCGGGCTTGGTGTTCCGTGTGTCCATACCTACGACCTGGTCCCGCCCGTCACCCCGAACTTGTTTCGGGGTCTTTATTGATAACCGTTTAATCGAGATGCTGAAACGAGTTCAGCAAGACTGAGGGATGATTACCATCAATTTAGATGCCGAAACGAGTTCAGCATGACTGAGGGGAGGGGAGGATTGAATTCGGCATGACGCGACGGTGGGGTGCGAGAAGATGGATTGTTAATTGACTTTTGGCGTTTTAACAGCCAACATACGCCCGTTATGGACCTCAAACGCGAGCTTGAAAAGGTTTTTAAATTTTTAATCGTGGGAGGGTCCACGTTTTTTATTCAAAGCGGATGCTATCTGTTGTTTTCGCGTTTAGTTTTGCCGGACATGAACAGGACGGCCGTGTTCGTTTTGGCCAATCTCATTTCCATAATTTTCAACTACTCCGTTAATCGCGCTTGGACGTTCGGAGATCAGGCCTCGGCCAAGGGGTCGGCACGTCGTTATGCATACGTGGTCGTGGCAGCCAGCTGCATCAGCGCATTTTTATTCTGGTTGGGGCACGATTTGATGCAGATATACGACATGATCGTGGTCGTGGCGGTCAACGCCATCATCCCGTTTTTTACCTTCGTCACGCACCGCCTGTACACTTTCCACCCAGAACCGCACAAAATAGTAAAACGCATTGTACGTAGCGGCCCGGATTCGGTATAATCCGGGCATCGTCGCATGTAGCACGTCGCAACGTCCCAGGGACGCGGGACGTGCGATGTTGGGACGTAAAAAACTATGGAGGGAAAATTTATATCTGAACGAAAAAACGTTTTGGTTACGGGCGGAGCGGGTTTTATTGGTTCGCATTTGTGCGACCGTCTGATTCGCGAAAGCAACGTGATCTGCGTGGACAATTTCATCACCAGCTCGGTGGCCAACATAGACCACCTGTTGCGCGAACCGAATTTCGAGTTCATCAACCACGACATCACCCAGCCTCTGCATCTGTCGCGGTTCGCGGAACTCGAGCGCTTCAAGGTCGGCGTGCAGGGTGTGCAGGAGATTTACCACCTCGCGTGTCCGATTTCCAAACGCCATTTTGAGGATTTCAAAATCGCCACGGTGTTGACCAATTCCGTGGGCGTTAAGAATGTTTTGGATTTGGCGGTCGAAAACCACGCCAAATTGCTGTATGCGTCATCAAGCGTGATTTACGGCGACAGGCACGGCATCGCGGAAAAAGTCAAAGAGACGGACGAATGCCATTTGGACCACCTTACAACGCGCGGCGCGTACGACGAAGGCAAGAGGTTTTCGGAAGCCATACTTCAGACGTATGCGGACGTGTACGGTTTGGACGTGAAGATCGCGCGCATTTTCCGTACCTTCGGTCCGCGCATGAAGATATTCGACGGCAATCTGATTCCGGACATCGTGTTGAACGCTTTGGAAGGCAACGACATCACCATCGCTGGCAATGAGGAGACGCGGACCTCGTTGGCCTACGTCACGGATATCGTGGATGGACTTATAAGGCTCATGCATTCGCCCATCGAGCTGACGTTGGTCAACTTGGGTTCTGACCAGGAGGTCAGGTTGGTGTCAGTGGCCCAGAAAGTCCTGGAAATCACGGCTTCGGCCTCGCGCGTACGCTTTGAACCGCATGTCCAAAATTACATCGACCCAGGCCTGCCAGACATCTCGCGCGCCAAAGATCTATTGGGCTGGGTGCCGCTCGTGCGCCTCGAGGACGGTTTGAAGAGCATGATCGAATACGCCAATGCAACCAGACACGCGGTTTCGTTCTGAAGCGAATTACGAATTACGGCCAGGGAATTACGAATTACAAGGTGTATGGAACGCGGCTATCCGATTGAAACAATTTTTTTCAACCTATTCTCGTAATTAGTCATTCGTAATTCGTATTTCGCGATTTTCACCACCGTCCCTCGTAATTCGTAATTCCAAATTCCCAATTCCCAAGTCCCTCGTAATTCCCAGATTTTTCTATGCCTCCAGTCTTCGATAAGAAGAACGTGCTCGTGACCGGCGGAGCCGGGTTTATCGGGTCTCACGTTTGCGAAAAGTTGCTTGCCCAGGGCGCGCGTGTGATTTGCGTGGACAACCTGGTCTCCTCGCAACTCAACAACATCGAGTTCCTGCTCAAGAATCCGGATTTCGAATTCATCCGTCAGGACGTGGTCATGCCTTTCGATCCCGAACAATTCCCGGAGTTGGAGCGCTTCAAGATAAAATTCCAAGGCGTCCAGGAAATCTACCATCTGGCTTGTCCCATGAGCCCCAAGCAGTTCGAGCAGACCAGGATGCAGACGTTGTACGCCAATAGTTTGGGCATGAAAAACGTTTTGGATCTGGCGGTCAAATATCGGGCCAAGTTCCTGTTTAGCTCCACGTCAACGGTCTATGGCTCGCGCCCCGCGGACAACCATTTCCTCAAGGAGGACGAACCGGGTTGCGTGGACGCCAATTCGGCGCGCGCCTGCTACGACGAAGGCAAGCGGTTCGGGGAGACGTGTTGCGCCACCTACCGCCAGGTGCACGGTTTGGACGTCAAAATCGCGCGCGTGTTCCGCACCTACGGTCCGCGCGAGCGTCTTTTTTCCGGTGAGATGATTCCTGACTTCATCGTCTGTGCGTTGGACAACAAGGATATTGAAATCTTCGGCGACGAGACGTTTACCACATCGCTGTGCTACGTGACGGATGTGGTGGATGGTTTGATCAAGCTCATGAACACGGACGGCGATTTGGGACCGGTTAACATCGGACACGACCAAGACATGCCCATCGTAGACGTGGTGCGTTCGATTCTGGAGATGACAGGGTCGGCCAGCCGTATCGTGTTCCAACCCTCCATGATGTTCATGACCCCCTTGGGCCTCCCGGATCTGACAAAGGCCAAAGAAAAATTGGGCTGGATGCCGCTGGTGCGTCTGGAGGACGGTTTGAAAAAAATCATCGATTATACCGTTGCTAACAGGCAGTTGCTTTCAGGATTTTCGCAAGGACCTAAGACTTAAGACCTAAGAACAAGTCGTCAGTCGACAGTCGTCGGTCGTCAGTGGGGAAGGGACGAGTGGTAGGTGGCCAGTGGTTAGTGGCCGGTGGTTAGTGGTTAGTGGTTAGTGGTTAGTCGCAGTGGGGACAGGCAGACCGGTCCACACAAACCAGCAAACCCCGTCATTCTGAAAGAAGTTCGACGGAGTGAAGCATCTTGAGCGATTTGATGACTTGATGTCCGGCCGTTCGAAGGTCCGAGTAAGTCGGAAGGTTTAAGATGCTGAAACGAGTTCAGCATGACCGAAAGGAGGGGGGGGGCACGGTCCGAAAAACTCCTACCGTCTACCAGCTACCGTCTACAGTCTACCGTCTTCATTTCCTTATTTCGGTGTTGTTTTTTTACTCCCTTATGCTAGCATTCACCCATGCGCGTCATTGGCGTCATGCCGGCATACAATGAAGCGGAACGCATAGGCCCGGCCATCCGGGCGTGTTTGTCGTATCTGGACGGATTGGTGGTTGTGGATGACGGATCGGCGGATAATACGGCGCGTGTGGCTAGGGAAATTGGGGATTCTAAGGTTCATGTTTTAAGACATCGTATCAACCGCGACCAGGGCGCGGCGTTGCGGACCGGCAGTGAGGCGGCCTTGCGGCTCGGGGCCGAAATCGTGGTGCATATCGACGCGGACGGCCAGCACGACCCGGCAGAGATACCGGTTTTGATTGCCCCTATGGCGGAGGGACGGGCGGACGTGGTTTTCGGTTCGCGTTTCATGGGTGCGGAACCAGAGGGTATGCCCTTGGTCAGACGCCTGGTATTGCGGGCCGGAAGAACTTTCAATTCGCTGGCGCTCGGCATCCCGCGTACCGTGACGGATCCGCAGAGCGGTTTCAGAGCTTATACGGCAAAAGCCGCGGGAAAAATAAATTTTTCACAAAATCGCAAAGCCCATGCCTCGGAGATACTGCGGTTGGTGACGCGTTCGGATTTGCGTTGGACAGAGGTGCCGATTCACGTACGCTACACGGCCGACACTCTGCGCAAGGGCAACAAGACCAGCGATGCGTTTAAGATCGCGTGGCAATTGTTCATCGGGGCTTTTACCCAATAGATTATGTTGATCCAATTCATCCTCATCGTGGGTTTCGGCTTGGCTTTGTACGTGACCTGGAAACGCTGGATTCAGCGCGTCATCCCGTTGCTCGAGGCCGTGGGTTGGACGGTGTTGTGGGGCGGCGGCATCGCCGTGACCCTCATCCCAAAAATCACCGAGAGGCTGGCCGCCGTGTTCGGCGTGGGTCGTGGTGTGGATTTGGTTTTGTATGCGGCCGTAGCGGTCCTGTTTTTCATGGTGTTCAAACTTTTCGTCATCAACGAACGTCTGGAGCGCAAACTGACGGATTTGGTGAGGCGCGAGGCTTTGGGGGAAGCCTTCAAACCAGACTCTGCTAAGACTGCGTCGGGCCGGGATGACAATGAAATGGATAGCCCTGAAAAGAATTAGGGCATGGCCCATTATGGAATTCCCAAAAGTCGACATCATCGTAGTTTCGTGGAACCACGCGTCCTTTATGGACGCTTTGTTTGCGTCATTGTCCAAAGTGGATTATCCGCGTGACCGCTGGCGTTTGCACGTGGTGATCAACAAAGATGGTGACGGCACTCTGGAGGAGGTGAATCGGCTGGGAGCGCTTTACGCTCAATCTTTGCCGCAAATGGTCATCCACGAACCGCATGCGAATTTGGGTTTTGCGGGAGGCAACAACATGGCCATGGTTTGGGCCATGAGGCAAGGCACGGATTACGTGTACATGCTGAATCCTGACACAGAAATTCAACCGCAAACTTTGACTGAGGCCATCAAAGTCGCTCAAACAATGCCAGACGTGGGCACGGTTCAGTCTCTATTGTTGCGCGGCGACAATCCGCAACAGATAAATTCAAAAGGCAATGCCTTGCATTTTTTAGGCTTCGGATATTGCATGGGCGACCATGATTCCGCGTCATCCGCTCCGTCGCAACCCGTGGAGGTTGGTTATTCGTCCGGGGCCGGGGTGTTGATTCCCGTATCCATTTTGCAGACCATAGGGTTGCTGGACGAAACCTTGCATTCCTATCATGAGGATTTGGATTTCGGCTGGCGCGTATTGCTGAACGGCAAAAAGAACTATCTAGCGCCGACCAGTCGCGTCATCCATAAATATGAGTTTTCGCGTTCCATCACCAAGTGGAGGTATATGGAAAGGAATCGTTGGTTGGTGCTGCTTAAAAATTATCGTTTGGCCACTTTGGTAGCCATGTCGCCAGCATTGTTGGCCACGGATTTGGCGATTTGGGCTTTTTCGGTCAAAGGCGGATGGCTAAAGGAAAAGTTTTTCGCGAATTTGGATTTGCTCAAACCTAGCATGTGGAAATACCTGCTTGCGGCGCGCGAACAGACGGCACGCATACGGCGCGTACCGGATTGGTATGTGTTGCGGCGTATGGTCTACAAAATTGAATACCAGGAACTCAAAAGCGGCTGGGCGGAGAAAATCGCCAATCCCTTCTGGAAATCCTTGTACGTCTCGTACTCTTTCCTGATCAAGTGGTAATTAAGCACCTTCGTCATTCCAACGAAAGTTGGAATCCAGAAAAAATATGCACGGTGGCTACGTTTACATTTTGGCGAGTGGAAAGAACGGAACACTATACATCGGGGTCACCAATGACATTAAGCGTCGCGTTTGGGAACATAGGGAAAAGTTGAATAAAGGATTTACGAATAAATACAATGTCACCCAACTGGTATATTTTGAACAACATCAAGACATTGTGTCGGCTATCGAACGAGAAAAGCATATGAAAGCCTGGAAACGCGCATGGAAGATTGAACTCATTGAAAAAGACAATCCGGGTTGGAGGGACTTGTATAATGATTTTTGTTGATTTCTGGATCCCAGCTGGAGCTGGGATGACGGAGGGGAAAACCCACGTCGTCATTCCAGCGCGTGTTGGAATCCAGAAAAAATACTGTTATGAAAATAATCCATTTGTGTTGCGTGGCGCCGCCCGAAGGGGGAGGTATGGGGCGAGTGGCGGATATCGAAGCCCGGTTTTTGAACGAGCGCGGCATGGAGGCTTGGCTGATGGCGCCGGAGACCGGTAAACCTCTTGACGGTCCGGAATATGTGAGTCGCATGCCAGCCATCAAGTTGGGGAACGCGGCACGGATTTTGGCGTTGGATAAAATTGTTACAGGCGCGGATGTGGTGCATCTCCATTATCCTTTCTATGGTACCGCGGGTCGCGTGGCGGCTTTGAAGAGGAGCGGCGTGATTAAACGTCTGGTCGTAACTCTGCACATGGACGCTGCGTCTTCGGGTGTGCGCGGACTGATTTTTGATTTGCATCGCAAGTGGTTCCAGTCCGGCATTTTGCAGAGTGCGGACGCGCTTCTGGTGTCTTCACGGGATTATGCCCAACATTCTTCCTACAAGGATTTGTCCGGTGACGAGAGGATGATGGAGCTTCCGTTTGGTGTTGATTCCGATGTTTTTTCACCGGGTGATGGCAATCGACAGGCCTTCGGTATTCCGGAGGGCGCGCGCGTAGTGGGCACGGTTTCGGTCATGGACGCGGCCCATCCGTTCAAAGGCGTGGATTTGCTTATCAAAGCCTTAGCGGATTTGCCGCAGGATGCACATCTGCTTTTGGTTGGTGACGGCGATCGTCGCGCGGCGTTCGAAAAAATGGCCCACGATCTCGGGGTAGGTGACAGGACGCATTTTGCGGGACGCTTGTCATCGGAACAGTTGGTAGTGGCTTTGCGTACCATGGACGTGTTTGCGTTTCCCAGTACCAGCCGCGCTGAGGCATTCGGTTTGGCCATGCTCGAAGCCATGGCTTGCGGCGTGCCTGTTGTGTGCAGCGACTTGCCGGGTGTGCGCATCGTGGCTCAGGGGACGGGCAAAACGTTTGCGGTCAACGACTTGTCCGATATGTCGGGCGCGATCACGAGTCTTCTGAAAGACGAAAACGCAAGGTGCAACTTCGGTCATGCGGCGCGGGCCAAAGCCATGCAGTACTCGTGGAAAAATCATATGGACAAGCTGGTGGAGACGTACGAAAAATTATGCGCATAGCCATCCTAACCAACGCGTTCCCGCCAAAAGCCAGGGGCGGAGCCGGCCAAATCGCTAAAACGCAAGCCGATTGGTGGGCGTCACACGGGCATGAGGTCAAGATTTTTACGGTCGAACCCTTTGCCAAAGATGATACTAGCAGACACGAAGTCGCTACGTTCAAGGCGCTCACCACCAGAAAGTTCGCGGATTTGGGACGATCGAACGCGTTGTTGCGGCTGCTTTTTCATTTCGAAGATTTGGCGCCAAATCCTTGGGCATTCGATCAAGTTATCGAATGGCATCCGGATGTTTTGATATCACATAACCTCACGGGTTGCGGTTGGGGAACGCCGCAACTCATCCAGAAATCTGGCGTGCGCTGGATCCATGTCTTGCACGATATCCAAATGTTTGAGCCTTCCGGCCAGAGATTTTACGGCGAAAAATATTACGGTTTGAAAAAAATGTGGAGAAAATTTTGGGCCGCGCGTCGGCGTCTGGCTTTAGGAAAACCAGACGTTGTGGTGAGCCCCACCAGGTGGCTTTTGGAACAGCACCGCAGTCATGGATTATTTGGAGGCGCAGCCTGCCAAGTCGCGCCCAACCCCATGCCGCGTTTGGAATCCGCACCGGCTAGAGACGGGGTGGCGTATCTCGGCCGTCTGTCAAAAGACAAAGGCGTGGAATGTCTGTTGGAAGCTTGGGATATGCTGGAGGACAAGCCCGGACGCTTGTTGTTGGTTGGCGACGGTCATCTCCGCGCGCAAGCAGAACGTTCCGCGGCCATCGAGGTAGTGGGTGAACAGCCTCACGAACAAGCCATGGAAGCCTTGGGTAAAGCCGCGGCTTTAGTTCTGCCCTCGGTCATCATGGAAAACCAGCCAACCGTGCTGCTGGAGGCCGTGGCCATGGGCAAGAAAGTCGTGGCTTCGGATGTGGGTGGCGTGCGGGAGACTCTGGATGGCTACGGCATGTTGTGTGTGCCCAATGATCCGACCGCTTTGGCTAAAGTTTTGTCTAAAATACCAACGCTCGAAGTAGATGCAGCGGTTCGTGAACGTCTGTTGTTGCGTCATGATTTGGACGAGGTCATGCAAAGACTCACGTCCTTGTTGGCGTAGGCCGTTTATTTTTTACGCGCCAAATCGAAAACGTATATTTTGACTTTACCGTTTTCAATCGACCAAGAATCTTGGGCGATTTCCCCGATGGTTTCGTTCAGTTCCGCGGCCTTCCACCAGTAGTCGTTGATGACCACAAAAACCAAATCGGATTTGCCCAACCGCGAGGCTTCGCGCACGGTTTCGAGCGAAGGATCCTCGTAGGTCATCTTGAGATAGATTTGGTACAAGGGTCCGCCGGTGGGGATGGGATAATAGAACACGTCGTCGGCGTAACGTTTGAATCCGAATTCGTCGACCGCGGCCGCGGAAACCGTTTGGTTGGCCAAAACCGTGTATGGGCGATTGCCCGCGCGGCGATCGATCCAACGCACGGCTTCCACGTCGGCTTTGCCCACGCTCCAACCGCGGCTGGCTTGGACCGCATCATGACGGGGCAGAGAATTGTAGGCATTGGCCGCACCCACGGCACCAAACAGCATGATGCCGACCAAAGACACCAAAGGCCAAGCGGTGCGGAGTCTTTCAATGATCCACGCTACGGCTGGCAAGGCAGCCAATACCAAGAGACACAGCGATAAGGCACTTAATCTTGCCGCGTAGTCGCCGCGTTCGTATTGGATGAGGAAGGCGAAGTCGCTGGCGTTCTGCATCAGACCCGCGCCAATCTGCAAGCTTACGGCCGCAGCCAAGAGCAATCCGAAAGGCAATTTACGTTCGCTGATGAACAGGGTCACGACCGTCAAAACCAGACCCAGGGCCGGCAAGGCCACGCCGATGACCGATGCCCAGGCGGGCCAGAGCGTGTAGGTGTTTTTAAGCCACGGCAATAAAGGTTGGAAAGTCTTTAACCAGTTTCCGATGTCGGCTAATTGCGCCGCACTCCAATTAATGTCCAAACCCGAATATTTGCTGGCTATGAAGAACATGGCGGGTACGGAAAAACCAACCAGGCCCGCAGAAAACCAAGCCAGCCATTTTAGAGCCTTGGCCCCGTTTGCGGCCAACACCATGCCGATTGCCAGCACGATGAACGGGACGCCGGCGAGCGGGTGGATGCAGGCGGCCCACAACGTCAGCCAAAGCGGCGAGGCTTGGCGCACGTCGCCCCAAAACATACCGCATGCGGTTAGGATGCCGGCCAAACCCAAGACCATGGAAAGGCCTTGCGGAGTAGAAGATACAAATAGGCCTAAGGGCATGAGCGCCAATCCCAAAACCATGCCCGCGTTGGGATGTTTGTGTCGGAAAGCGACCAATGCGGACGCGGGCAGAAGCAGGGAGGTCAAAAGCGGCACGAGCCAAGCGTCGATGCTTTGCAAAGGTACACCCACGAGACGGTTGAGCCAGGTCGCGAAAACGTATTGGCCTATGTAATACAAAGGTTTGGGATCCAAAGTCCCGGTTTGGGCCATGACCTGTTCCCCTGCCACGTGCAGGAAACCATCGAATCCGTAACCGAATCTGTAAACCAATGGTGCCAAACACAACGTGGCCAACAACGCCATGGCGCCATGCGCAAAGCTGACCCAGGGCACCCTGAGGGTTGCCGCGGACAGGGCGACCAAAGCCCAAAGTACGGCGATGGACGCGAGCGTGCCCCAAGGCAACAGAGGCCACGGTGTGCGGATACTGGCCATGGTCTGTGCGCCCCAAGCTCCCCAAATCACGTAGATCAGACATCCGAAACCCGAAGCCAGAGTCAAAGTCGCGAGCAAGGTTCGGCGTCGCGACCAAGCCGGGATGGGTGGCACTTGGGCGCCGGCCGCGAAAGCCAAAGAATCCTGCACCGCGCCAGCCAAATGCGCGGCCGCCATGGCCAGTACCAAACACCAAGCATCCGACAAGCTGCCCAAATTCCCGCCAGCATAAAACCAAAGGGTTTGCGCGATGCTCTGTACGGCCAAAAGCAACACCAGACCCAAAGGAGTATAAATGGCCCAGTGCGCTTTGGGGTAAGCGTTTTTACCGAAGACGTAAGCGTGGAACAGTATGGCGAAAACCCATAAGAACGCTTTGAAGAACCAGAAATCCAAACCCAGATATTCCAGACCCAGAACGACAATCGTGAAAACGATGCCGGCTATGGCGTCAAGTGCCCGATCGCTCATACATGTTTTGGTTTAGGTCCGAATAATCGACAAGCCGGACTCTTTAGCGTATATTAGCATATAAATATCGCCTATGGGTTGGTTAACGCAAAAGGCCCTCATGACCAACGAGACGGTCCATCTGTATTTTCAGGATCGGATCTTGGCCAAAACACTCATACCGTTTGTACCTAAATGGCTCAAGCCTAACCATTTGACCGTGGTCAGGTTTATTTCAGTTCCGTTCGTGGCCTACTACATGTGGGTGGAAAACTGGGCCGTGGCCGTGCCGTTGTTTCTCGTCTCGGGTTTTACCGACCTGCTGGACGGCTCGCTGGCCAGGGTGCGTAAAGAAATAACCTTGTGGGGCACGGTCGCGGATCCCACGGCCGATAAATTGCTCATCGGTTCAGTGGCTTGCATCTTCATCGTGCGCGAAGTGCACCACACTTTGGCCTTGGCCATCCTGTTCGTGGAATTTTTGACCGTGCTCTCGGCTTACGCGCGCAAAAAACGCGGCGAATACATCAGCGCCAATGGCGCGGGTAAAATCAAGATGTTGTTGCAGTTTTTCGGGGTGCTGTTTTTGGTCATCGGAAAGATTTACGCCCTGCCATGGTTGTTCGTATTGGGTACCGCGACCCTGATTGTGTCTTTGGGTTTCGGGGTGTTGGCGCTCATTTCGTATAGTTTGTGAGGTGGGGAGAGGGGAAATCTCCCTAAATCCCTCTTTGACAAGAGGGGCTGTTGTTTGACGTTATTGAACGTTAGTCGACGTTGATTATTAAAGCCCCCCTTGCCAAAGGGGGAAACGAAGGGGGATTTCCGAGGGCCCGGACCATTCATAAAATATTGTAAAGAAAAAAGGCTTCGGACGAGTGTCCGGAGCCTTTGTTTGAGATTGATTGATTCACTTCCCAGTATCGCAGTACCAGGTGTTGGGCGCGTTGTCGATCTTCTTCATGGTCGTGCCGGCCTTGCACGTGCAAGGCGGTGTTCCGCCCTGGTACTTGGCCAGCTCGTTGGAGCCGATGGGTACGAAGTTGGTGCCCACGCAGCTGTAGTTGGTGGTGCTCTTGGCGCCGCCGACCGCCACGGTCATGACCTGGCACGACCAGACGTTGTTGATCATGGAGCACTTGCGCAGGCCGTTGAGCTCGTTGCTGTCGCTAGCCACCACCGGAGCCGAGGCCGAAGCCACGGGGACCGGCGCAATGGTCACGGGCAGGACGGTGAACGATGAAGTCGCGGGGACCGGGGCGGAAGCAACGGGCACGGGTGCCAAGGGCAGGGTCGGGCTCGCGACCGCCGTCAGGGGCAGACGTTCGATCTGGCTGGCGCGCGGGGCGCGGTACGGACAGAATCCGTACTGGGGATTTCCGTTCTCCACGCTCTTGAGCCTGGCCCAGCGCACTACCGTGGTCGCACCAGTGCAGGTGCACAGGACCGAGGTCTGGGAGCACTGCTTGGCGCCTTCCGGACCGTAGCACGAAGGCCCTTCCACGATGGAGGGCTTGCCGTTGACCATGCATTCCTGGGGGAAGTTCTGGGGCAGAGTGGCCGTCTGGCCGCTCTCTGGAGTGGGGCCGGCGAACTCGACGTTGCTCTGCAACTGGGCTTCGCCTGCGCAGGCGACCATTCCGAGAGCCAAGGATGCGATTGCGATGATGGACTTGAGAGCGTTCATGTTTCCTCCGGGGACGTTTAACGCTGCGATGAAGGGTACGAGACGATAAGCGCAACCTAGCATAAATTTTAAAGTCTGTCAAGGGTATGGCTAGCTCATTTATTATGTAATTCAAGCCTAAAAAAGGCGTTCTGAACCATAAATAAGGTAAAAATACGCGTATGGCCAACGCAAATGACCGATGCTAAACTCCTGAAATATGTTTCATGCCCTTAAGAAAAAAATCCCCAAATCATGGTTGGACGCATATCATAAAAGCCTATCCGTGCTGGCGGCTTGGATTTACGGGCATCCTTCGAATAAATTGATCGTCATCGGAGTCACGGGCACCAACGGCAAGACCACCACAGCCTATCTCTTGTCCAAAGCCTTGGAAGCCGGTGGCGCCAAAACGGGTTGCGCTACGACCGCCATCTTCAAGGTTGCGGATCGCGAATGGCTCAACGATACAAAAATGACCATGTTGGGTCGTTTCGCTTTGCAGAAACTTTTGAAGCAGATGGTGGACGCGGGTTGTGGTTACGCCATCGTGGAAACGTCTTCACAGGGCATCGTGCAGCATCGGCATGAGAATGTGGCGTACGACGCTTGCGTGTTCACCAACCTCACGCCAGAACACATCGAGGCGCACGGCGGTTTCGACAACTACAAGCGCGCCAAAATCAGCCTGTTCGAATTCTTGGCTAAATTGGATCCAAAAAAATTGGAAGGGAAGGTTGTGCCGCGCGCCGCTATCTTGAATGCGGACGATCCGTACGCCAAAGAATTCGCGATTAGCGGAATTCCAAATATCATGACGTTCGGTCGCGGCGCAGGGGCCCAGGTCAAAGCCGAAAACGTCGTGTCAGCTGGTGACGGCACGTATTTTGAGTACGCGTACGGAGACGACCGTTTGCGTGTCAGGAGTCGACTTCCTGGCATGGTGAACGTTTATAACTCTTTGGCCGTGCTGGCCACGGTGCAAGCGTTGGGTCTGGACGTGGGGTCAGCTGCGGAAAAGTTGTCTGGCGTATCATCCGTACCCGGAAGGTTTGAAGCCATCGACCGCGGACAGCCGTGGACCGCCATTGTGGATTACGCACCCGAGCCCGAATCCTTCAAAAGACTGTACGAGACCCTGCAATCCTTGAGACGCAACCGCACCATCCACGTTTTGGGTTCTTGCGGCGGCGGTAGGGACGTGGCCCGCAGACCGGTGCTTGGCAAGTTGGCCGCGCAGAACGCGGACGTGGTAATTGTGACCAACGAGGATCCATACGACGACGATCCGCGTGAAATAATGGAACAGGTGGCCCAAGGAGCGCGCGATAACGGCAAACGTGACGGTCAGGATCTGTTCGTGGTGCCGGATAGGTTGGACGCCATCCGTTTGGCCATGAGGCAGGCACGCGCCGGGGATTTGGTGCTCATGACGGGCAAGGGGAGCGAACAATGGATATGCGTGGCCCAAGGCAAAAAAATCCCGTGGGACGAACGCCGAGCCGCTGCCCAAGCCATAGATGAGGCGATTGCCGAGAACCGACCCAACCAGTAAACTGAATCCATCGAAGAAGTAAAATAATATGTTTCGCCTAGAATCGGTCATACAACTTAAGGACGACGAAAACGTGCAAGCCATGGTGCGGCGGCATTTGTTTACCCTGGTGCCGCAATTGTTATTGGCCATGGCGCTAATCGTTTTGCCTTTCTTTTTTCTGTTCCCGTTGTTTTCGTACGGTCCGGTGGGAGTCGTGGTTTTTGGCGTGTTGGTGGCCGCGGGTTTGATCGTGGCTGGAAGGGCAATGTTTTTGTGGGATGCGGACGTTCTAATCCTGACCGATGAACGGGCCATTGACGTGGACCAAAAAGGCATATTATCGCGCCGCGTTTCCGAGGCTCCTTTCGCTTCCATCCAGGACGTTTCGTGGAAAAGGGAAGGTTTTTGGCAAACGATTTTTAGGATGGGTACTTTGACCATTCAGACGGCTGGGGCTAGCGCGCCTATCCACGCGGAAAGCATAGCCAGGCCGGAGAAGGTTTACGAACTCGTGAATGACTTGAAACGCGAAGCCAAGATCGTGGCACCGTCCTCAGGAGCCGCGCCTGTGGAGAAGGACCGGCGTTCCCGTATCCGGCGCATCGCCGAGCTTTTGGATAAGGCCGAAGATACGGAGGTTGCAGACA
The DNA here is from genome assembly GCA_964604275.1 of uncultured Gammaproteobacteria bacterium. Lineage (GTDB taxonomy): Bacteria > Patescibacteriota > Patescibacteriia > 2-12-FULL-60-25 > 2-12-FULL-60-25 > MWCR01. The sequence continues at coordinate 61,755 of CAZRYH010000001.1, read as the reverse complement.
TCGAGCGCGTTTTGGAACGCAAAGAAAAAGAGCGCGCCGCGGCCGCCATATTTGAAACCCAAAAAACCAATGCCACGGAAAGTGTGGTAGAATAGAAGAGCCATGAAATACGAGACGCGTGACGTTTCGGCTTGGACAGGCAAAGCCAAGTGGCCGCTTTTTTTGGCGGCGAATTTGGCGTTGTTGTTGGTGGTCGGCGTGTCTACAGTCCGGGAAACATACCGCGGTTGGACCGTGGATGCGGAAATCAGAGCCTTGGAACAGAAGGCCGAACAGCTGGAAGGCCGGCGCACGCAACTGGCCAGCATGGCTTCGCGCCTACAATCCGATCCGTATGCCGAACGGCAAGCCAGGTCTAAACTCGGTCTGCAAAAACCCGGTGAACACGTGGTGATACTGGAAGGTTTCAACGCCACGCGCACCACGATGCAACTGGCGACGGCTGATTTCGCGTCCGAACAGATCGATTTACGTTCAAATCCCCGGCGCTGGTGGGATTATTTTACCCAATAAAACTTTCCACTTGCTTCCGCGGCCACGTCTGTTAATATGTCACGGCTTACGATATGCAAATTTCCAAAAAAGCTCTCGGTTTGTTGATCGCCTCTATTGCCGTATTGGCCATTGTTGGCACCACGGGTTTCGTGGTCTATCAGGTGTATTTTAAGGTTTCTGAAAGCGGTCCGGGCAGGGCCATCGCTTCGTCGCTGGATTTGCCGGCCGCGCGCGTGGGCGGCATTAAAATCTCCTACGCGGATTATTCTGACACCATGGATGCAGTCAGAAAATTCATCAACAGCGAAGCCGGTAAACAGGTTGGCAGCAACATGCCCCCGGAGAACGAGCTCAAGAAGAACGTTTTGGATAGGTTGATGCGCCAGGCCGTGGTCCAGGAATATGCCGGTCAACATGACATCACTGTGGCGGATGACGATGTGCGCAAAGTCTTTGCGGATGTGGTGCGTTCGGCCGCATCTTCCAGCATTCCGGATGTGGCTCAATATCTTTACAAAAATTACGGTTGGAACGAGGAACAGTTCAGATTGAAGGTCTTGCGTCCAGCGTTGTTGGAACAAAAGGTCACAGTCGAGCTGTCCAAATCCAAAGAGGGTGACGCTAACGCCTTTGAGACTTATCTGGTGGAACGCTTGGCCAAATCCGACGTGGCGACTTACATCCAATTGAAATAAACAAACAGGCCACGGCCTGTTTTTTTAAGCGGATTCTTTTCCAAACAAAACAAGGACCTGTGTCCTTGTTTTGTTGATGGAGCCAGCTCCGGGATTTGAACCCGGGACCTCTGCTTTACGAAAGCATTGCTCTACCGCTGAGCTAAGCTGGCGCGCGGTTTATGGAGGCTGTGGATAGCGGAGTTTTCCGCTATGCGAGCCGTTTTTATTTTGTTATACTGGAACGACCTATGTGGCAACGGAGCTTATACTTTTTGATGTCGGCAAGTTTACTTTTTGGCATGGTTTTAGTCAAGCAAGCGCATGCGGAAAACGTGGCTCAGCCCGTTCCCAGCATCATCCAATTGTATTTGGATTCTGGATTCATGGGCAGGGATGTGGATTTGGATTTGCAACAAATCGGTTTGAGGGCGCGTTTTAAGAACGGCGATATCCCGGCGCCAGGCGTCTTGAACGTTATAAAGGAGATTGGCCAGTCGACCACCACGGCCAACGGCGAACCCATGTTCGGTTACGCTTGGCGTTTGGCGTGGAGTACCAACAGCGCGTATGTTCCGACTAGCGTTCTCGTGACTTTGTCGGACGCGGGTTGCGGCGCGCAGGCATCCAAACATTGTGCCATTCAGGAAACCTACAAGGGCAGTACCACGATCATCAAGCCGGAGAACCCGGTTTCCGGACAAGCCACGGCCAAGGTTCATATGGAATCCGTGGTCAGGTTGGTGGAGGTGGCTGGCTATATGACCCAAGGCGACGCTTCTTGGTATGCGTATAAAGGCTGTAACTGTGCGGCTTCGCCGGATTTCCCCAAAGGAACTTACGTTTTGGTCACGCGTTTGGACGACCCGAGTCGCAGTGTAGTGGTCCGCATCAACGATTGGGGTCCGGAACGCGATATCTTTCCCAAACGCGTAATAGATTTGGACAAGGTAGCGTTTTCGGCTATCGGTAATCCGCGCGGCGGTATCATGCAGGTCAAGGTGTTGCCTTTGGCGCCCACGGACCCCTTGGCCATCAAAGCCAAAGCCGCGGAAACCGCCGTGGCCCCGACTACCACGGTCACAAAGACGACCACTACGAGCGTGACGTCGTCCGGGACCGCGTCACCGGGTTGGAGCATCTAAACAAGAACATGATTAGCATCAAACACGTATCGAAAGTTTACCCTCCGGATTCGCACGCTTTGCGCGACGTGTCTTTGGATATCCAAGCCGGCGAGTTCGTGTGTATCGTGGGGCAGAGCGGCGCGGGCAAGACCACGTTGGCGCGCATGCTTATCGCGGAAGAGCGTCCCACGCGCGGCAGCATCGAGATCGGGGGTTGGAACATTACTAAAATCAAACATCGCGAGATTCCGTATCTACGGCGTCAGATAGGCGTGGTGTTTCAGGATTTCAAATTACTGCGTAATAAGACCGCGTTCGAAAACGTGGCGTTCGCTTTGGAAGTGGCCGGGGAGCCGCGCCGCCGCATCCGCGAGACCGTGCCGCATGTGCTCAAAATCGTGGGGTTGGACCAAAAGGCGCATCGCTTCCCGCACCAGCTTTCTGGAGGCGAACAACAACGCGTGGTCATCGCCAGGGCTTTGGTGCACAGGCCCAAGATTTTGTTGGCCGATGAGCCCACGGGCAATCTGGATACGCTCAATGCCAACGACGTCATTGACGTGCTGAAGAAAATCAACGCTTTTGGCAGTACGGTTGTTTTGGTCACGCATAATCGCGACACGGTCAACTCCTTAAACAGTCGCGTGGTCACGATTGCGGACGGCAGAGTGGCGTCAGACCAGAAGCACGGCAAATATTTGATGCCGAATTAGTTTTAATAAAAAAGTTTTTAAGCTCGACCTTTGTCATTCGGTTTACGCCCAGTATGCTCATGCTCACTTCCACCGCGCGCGTGGTGTCGTTCGCCTGGAAAAACCTGATTCGGAACGCTTGGATCGGTTTGGCCACGGTTTTGGTGTTGGTTTTAGCCTTGCTTTCCGTAAACGTTTTGGTTGGCGTGAATGCGGTCACGTCCGCGGCCATCAAAGCGCTGGAGCAGAAGGTGGACGTGAGCGTGTATTTCAAAGCTGGCACGCCGCAGGGCATTTTGGATTTGGCGCGTTCTTACATGGCCTCTTTGCCGCAGACCGCTTCCGTGGACTTGGTTTCGGCGGACGAGGTGTTGGGGCAATTCATTGAGCGCCACCGTTCTGACGAAAAAATTCTGGCTGCGCTCAAGGAAGTGGAAGCCAACCCTTTTGGAGCCACCATGGTGGTTAAGGCCGATAGCACGGACCATTATCCGTTTTTGATCGAGGCTTTGAAAAATCCTCAATTTTCGTTCGCCATCGAAACCCAAACATACGACGACCACGCCGTGGCCATCGGACGCGTGCGGGAAATCGCGCAATCGGTGCGCACCTTCGGCATGGTGTTGACCGTCATTTTTATCATCTTTTCCATCCTCATCGTGTATAACGCCATCCGCGTTTCCATCTACACGCAACGCGAAGAAATCGGCATCATGCGTTTAGTAGGCGCGTCCAACGCTTTCGTACGTCTGCCGTTGATCCTTAACGGGGTTTTTCTGGCTTTGATCTCTTTGGCCGTGGTCGGCGGATTGATGGCTTTGAGCGTGGTGTTTTTGGAGCCGCGACTCAAAGCGTTTTTTGACGGCGCGGATCCTGGTTTGATGTCGTTTTTTACGCTTAATGCCTGGCGCTTGGGCGTGATCGAGGGCGTGGCTTTGGTCATCTTGGTATCCATGTCGTCTTGGGCCGCGGCCGGTAAGTATCTCAAAAAATAAATTATGAAGATGAGTCTCGAAGTCGCTCCATCCAAACCCAAAATCGAAACCCACGCGCAATCCCAACGAGGTGGGTTTTTGGAAAAACTTCAGCGCCGGTCCAAGACGGTGCCCGCAGCCTTGTCGGGTTTGTTTCTAGCGGCTTGTGCCTCGAGTGGTATCCGAGAAACCAAGATACCAGCAGAGCGTGCCGGGACCGGTGATTACGGTTTCGTTTTAGGAAATTCTCCCGCTGACCTGAATCGTGTGCGGGCAGATGTGCAGACGAGGTTGAAAACGAGAATCCATGAACAGCAGAATGCAATCGGGAACGTGACCATTTCCGGTCCCAAGGGTCAGCCCGAACTCGGTGACGTGACCTTTTCGGGTTTTGCAAAATCATCAGAAGCGCAAGGAACTGCGGTGGGTTATGAAAAATTTCAGGGTTTAGAACAAGCTGGGGTCCCAGCCGCGGAGATGCGAAGGTTGGTAGAATCTTTACCCGGTCACGCTTTTGACAAAGTAAAATACGCCACTACGTGCGAGAACCGTCCCAATCCTTCAGAGACCGGACGTATGACGTTGGCCACGGTGGAAGTCACGACCGGACGAAAACCCGAAACCTCTTTGGTCATCTACGGGCCCGAATGTCACGGCAACACATCCCAATCGCGGACCATGTTCATGAATTTTTTGGGTCAACAAATTGGCTTGGCCTATGCTTTTGCCCATTTGCCAGAGGGAAACGAGGCATACTTAAAAATTGACGAGCTCATGGAACCGCACCGCGGGCCGGAGGTCCAGTATTCTCCGGGTCCGGTATTTGACCAACCGATACTGAATGGTTTCAATCCCCCGGGAATGAGCGCTGATCAGATGCGTGCGCAACGCCGAAAGCTCTATTTTGCGTCATTGGTGAATTCGGCTTTACATACTCCGATTACGCGCGGTTGGGATTGGCGTCAGGCGTTCATGTTGCGTCTTGTGACCACGCATCGCGCGCCGGCGGATAAGGCTCAGAAGGCCGTGGAAGTGGTCTCTGAATTTTTTGAAGCGCGCGACAAGGATTCGGATCCAAGCTTGGCCATTGAAGCTTTCCAAAAAAGCGAAGCGGACATGAAGTACGCCATGTGTTCAATTGATGTCGAAATGGCACTGTCCGGAGCCGTCAAAGATCCGGGCATCGGGGCATTGATCTCCAGGGCGTGGAAAGCCGGACCCACGGAACGCGCCACGTATTTGGATTACGCGCCGCGTCTCCCGCTGAATCAGCGCACTCCTTACGCCCAAGAATTGGAATCCAAGACGGAGAAGGCGGAAAAATCTTTGCTTTCACAGGCGACCAACAAACGCGAAATCGAAGCCACGATTCAGTCCGCCTTGTTCTTCGCCAATAAACTTTCGGATTTGCACCGCCAGTTCGCGAATCAAAAAACCTATTCGCCCATGCTGGGAAACAGGATAGCGCAATACGCGACCAGATTAGACGCGGCATATTCAACGCTTTCGCCCACTGATAAAGAAAAGACCATGCCCATGATAATCCAAGCCGTACGAATCGCGTATTACGGCGACCCCATGAAACAGTAACCCTATGAACCGCAACATCATCATTTTGAACGCGGAACTGGATGGCTTGGGAGAAGTCAGGGTACGCGAGGGCGAATTCAAGAGCGTGACCCTTACCCAAATCGGTGAAGGTCTTTTGGGACCGTATTTTGAAGAATGGCAGACGCGGGGTCTGCCGGCTTTGCGCACGCATATCACACAAGCCGCGGGAAAGATCAGCGCGCGGAGCGGGGTGGAGCGTGTGCAGTTGCGCTCATCCGAATTCGAAAATTCTTTTTGCGCTTGGCTCTCGGCCAACGGTTATTTTGGCCTTACTTTATCCGATGCGGCATTAGAAGGTTGGAACGCGTTGTGCCAATTGCCGCTTGATTCCAAAGAAAGATTGATGATGGCTTTGGCTTTCCGCGATCTGCATCCGGACCATCTGCCATCCTGGATAAAAGCCACAGAAAGTTTAGTGAAGGAAATGGGGACGTGAACTCACCCTACCCTCCCTTAACGAGGGAGGGTTCTGGGTTACGTAGAAACTCCCTCCCTCGTTAAGGGAGGGTGGCCGTAGGCCGGGAGAGTTCACGTTTGAAAACCTACCCGTCCCTGCGATGCAGGACCACGCAAGAGGCGGGCATAGCGTGCGACTCCTCGATAAACTCGGGGCAGGCGTTGCGACGATTTTTTTATTTAGAGCTCCAAATTTTTTGAGCCCCGAAAGTCAAAATGAAGATTCCCATGCCCACCAAAACAATGGTCGCACCCGTGGGCAAGTCGTAGAGCACGGAGAAATATAATCCTAGGAGCACCATGGTTTGGGCCACGAGTACGCTCACCCAAGTGAGTTGGCCGAAGGATTTGGCCACGAGTTTGGCCGTGGTTACGGGCATGATGAGCAAGGCGCTGACCAACACGATGCCTAACATCTTGATACCCAGGACCGTGGCCAAAGCGACCGTGACGTATAGCGCGGTTTGATACAACGCCACGTTGACGCCGCTGACGTGCGCCAAATCTTGGTTGATGAGCATCAGGGAGATTTTTTTATATGTGAAAGCCAGGAAGATTAAGATGACAAGACCGAAGGCTGCCATGATGTAGAGTTCGCTCCATTGGATGGCGAGGATGTTGCCGAACAAGAAGCTGATCAAATCCGGCTGGTAGCCTTTTTTGAATGAAATCAGCAGCACGCCCAGCGCCAAGCCCGTGGTAAACACCAGCCCGATGACAGCGTCACTCGCGATTTTGGTGCGGCGTTCCAACCATGAAATGATGGCGCCCAGCATGGCGGAAAGACCCAGCGCGGTCAGTAGGGGATTGAGTCCGGTCAACAGGCCGACTGCCACGCCGGCCAAAGAGGCATGCGCCACCCCATCGCTCAAAAACGCCATGCGTTTTAGCACAACGAAGATACCGAGAACGGCCAAAAGCGCACCCAAAAGCACGCCCGCGATCAGGGCGCGTTGCACGAACGGCAAGGCCAAGAGTTCGGTCATAAGTGGGGATGGTGATGGTGGTGGCGGAGTCCGGAATCCTTGCCGTAGAGTTTGTCCAGAACGTCTTTGGTCAGGGCCTCTTGCGGCGATCCGTTGCACACCAAATCGCGGTTCAAACAAATCAATTGGTCGGCCAGATTATAAACCATGTTGATTTCGTGGCTGATCATCATCACCGTCATGCCGTGTTCCCGGTTCACGTGTCCGATGAGTTCGTAAAAGGCTTTGGAGCCTTCGATGTCGATACCGGCCGCGGGCTCGTCCAATAGCAGGAGTTTGGGTTGCCGCATCAGGGCATTGGCGATGAGCACGCGCTGCAGCTGCCCTCCCGAGAGTTGGCCGATGAGCTTGCCTTTCAGGGCGTCGACTTTGGTCTCCTTGCAGATGTCCTTTCCGCCGCGAGGCGCGCGCGGATTGCCGAACGACAAGAATTCATCGACCGTGATGGGCAGGGTGCGGTCGAAATCGAAAGTTTGCGGCACGTAACCGATGCGGTCCAAGCAGTCGTGGGCAAGCTTGTCGAAGATTTTGATTGTTCCTTGGCTCGGAATCAGTCCCAGGATGGCCTTGAAGAGCGTGGTTTTACCCGAACCGTTCGGCCCGATAACCACCGCGATTTTGCCTTTGGCCACGTCAAAACTCACGCGTTCCAAGACAGTGTTTTGCCCATAGGCAACAGTGAGGTTTTTGACCGTGACGGCGTTCATAGTCGGTTAAGGTTGGGCAAGAGTGTCCGCATTATACCTCATCAAGTCCAGATATCCCATGTTTTGCGTAGAGCCTTCTGGATCCAAAGTTCGGACTTGGAGTTTGAGGTCTTGCACCAGGGGGCGAACGGACTGATCCGAGAGTTGCGGTTCAATGAAAACCGTGGCGATGCCGTACTCTTTGATTTTGTTTTGTATGTCGTTCAGTTGTTTTATGGTGGGTTCTTTACCCGGAGATATCTCGAACGTGCCCACGACTTTCAAACCGTATTCCTGCGCGAAGTAGCCCCACGCGTTGTGATGCGTGATCAAGTTGCGGTTCGCCAAGCTGGACAGTTTGTTCTTGATGTAAGCGTCTGTTTCGTGGAGTTTGGCGACGTAGCCCTTGGCGTTTCTCGCGTAATCATCCGCGTGCGTTGGATCGGCTTGCGCGAGCGCGACCGCGATATTATTGACCATTGTTTCGGCATTGGGAATCGAAAGCCAGTAATGAGGATCCTGTGTTTGGTCAGGTTCATCCGCGTCACGTTCGTCAAAGGGCATGTCACGCAACTTAACTCCTTGGTCCGGTGTGACGATTTTGATGTTTGGGGCGTTGCTGACAAGTTCATTTGCCCAGTCATCGAAACCGTGTCCAATAGAAAACAGGATTTTTGAATCCATCAGGCCGATGGCGTCTTGCGGCGTAGGCTCGTAAGCGTGCGGACTAGCGCCCGTTGGCAAGATTGTAACTACCACCGCGTCCGGGCCCGCGACATTTCGTACCATGTCACCCAAGGGGGCTATTGTGGCCGCGACCTGGAACTGACTGGATTCAGTCCTGGGTTTGGCGGCCGGCAAGATTTTCCAGATCACAAACAGGAGCAGTATCGCGCCTATGATTAGGGCAAGTTTTTTGTTGTTCATATGTTGGGGTATTGTACTTCAAAACGGCTGGGAATAACATTATAGACATGAAAAATAATAAAGCAACTGTTGGGGCGAGGGCGATCAAGGTAAAGGAATGCGGTGAGCCTTTGGTGGACGTCAAAAAAATCTGTCCTCAAGTCAAAGTCTATTTAGGAAAGGATAAGCCGCTGGCTAAGGCTTTTTTACGCAAAAGCGTGGCGGTGATGATCAAAAACGCGCAACGCTTGCTGCCTAAAGGCATGACCTTCATAATCCGCGACGCGTGGCGTTCTCGAGATGAACAAATAGAAATTCAGCGTGGATTCGTGGAAAGGTTTTCAACCATGCATCCGGAATGGTCAGCCAAACGGGTTTTGCAGGAAGTGGCCAAATTCGTCATGCCCACCACAGGTCCGAACGTCTCGGGTCACATGACGGGTGGAGCCGTGGATTTGCGCCTTTGGAAAAACGGCAAGCGCGTGCCCATGCGCAGTTGGAAGTTGACCTATCAGGAAAACGCCGAACCCCATCAACCAAAGCTTCCCAAGCATCTGCAGCGCAATCGGGAAATCATGTATCGCGCCTTGTCACAAGCCGGTTTGTCGCAATGCCATAACGAATTTTGGCATTGGTCATATGGCGATACGCACTGGGCCCAACGCCATGGGAATAAGGTGGCGATTTACGGGGTGGTGGAGGATCTCGGAGATTAGAACGAAACTACAAACAAAAAACCCGCGGAAGCGGGTTTTGTCGTGCGGTCTAAAAATTATTTGACCGAGAAGGACACGTCTTTGCTCAAACCCGTAGATGTCTTGATGGTGACCTTGTAATCTCCGGTGGGCCAACCTTTGGTGGGTTTGGTGAAAGAGAAGTTGCTGATGACATCGCCATCCTCGCTCATTTGGTTTTCAGCCGGGCCAACGGTGTCGCCAGTCGCGACGTAGGTCAGTAACGCGCTCACGGTCATGTCTTTCTTGGCCGCCTCCACGTAGGCCGAAACCAGGATTTCGTTGGTTTCCGGCTTGTAAGTTTGGACCGTGGTATCCACCACGCCGTTTTCATTGGCCTTGTCGCTGATGCGCACGTCGAAGATGGATGTCTCCTTGGCCTCTGCGGGTTGCTCTGCGGTGGTTCCGGGAGCGACTTCTTTGTTCTCTTGCTCTTGAACTTCGGCGCCAGCCTGTTTCAGTTCGATGGACAGGATGCGCCATTCGTCGTCCTCTTTGACGAATTTATATGTCACGGGCGTGACTCCGCCATCCTTGGCTTTGAGCGAACCTTCGAGTGTACCCTCGTTGTTTTCGATGCTGCGGTTCAAAAAGCTGGACGAGTCGTTGTTTTTCAAGGAAGGGTTCTGCTCCACGAAGGTTTTGAAATCGTCCAGCGTGGTCGCGGCTTGGAAGTCTTTTGACGTGTAACTGTATGCTTTGGCTACATCGCCCGAACGGATGGCTTTGAGTTGGTTGTTGGCCACGTCGTTGATGCCCGAAGTGGCGAACATGGCGATGGCGACGATGCCTATGATGCCCAAAATAAATAGGGCTGAGGCGCTGAGGCATCCGATCAGGACTTTTTTGCCTGTGGTCATAAAAATTTCAAATAATTATTCAGACGGCCAATATTATAGCATATGGTCGCATCGGATGCTTGACGATAACCGAGCCGCACCATATACTTGGCGCGCGAGAAATTAAGACGTTACAACTGTATTATTCCGGGGTCGTCTAAAGGTAGGACAGCAGCCTTTCCCGCCAAGGCGGGTCCGCCGCAGATATACTTTGTCGGAGGCGGAGAAGCTGTATGTTTAGTGTTTATGTACTTTTGAGCCAAAGCCACGGGACGAGATACGTGGGTTCGACTGAGGACTTGGAAAAGAGGTTGAAAAGACATCAGGCTGGAAGAAGTAGATATACGTCGGGTAGGGGGCCGTGGGTCTTGGTCCATGCAGAGGAATTCCAAACAAAAACTGAGGCATTGAGTCGGGAGAAGTATTTTAAGACGGGTAAGGGGAGAGAGGAATTGGACAGGATTTTGAAAAGCCAACATTCCGGGGTCGTCTAAAGGTAGGACAGCAGCCTTTCCCGCCAAGGCGGGTCCGC
>CAZRYH010000001.1:12443-50943 GCA_964604275.1 uncultured Gammaproteobacteria bacterium | reverse complement strand
AGGATTTTGAAAAGCCAACATTCCGGGGTCGTCTAAAGGTAGGACAGCAGCCTTTGAAGCTGTATATCGGGGTTCGAGTCCCTGCCCCGGAGCCAATGAAGAGCCATCACGAAAGTGGTGGTTTTTTGTTATCCAAACGAGCTCTGAACGAATCTTTAGACGAGTCGATTTGAGTTTGTGGTCATCCCTTGGTCGTGTTACCGTTCAAACTGATGATTATGAAATCGATTTCAGCAAAAATCCTTCAGGTTGTGGTCGTGCTCGTGGGCATTGCGGCTTTGGCATTTTTGGTTTGGGAGCCGCAAGTCGAGGGTAGGAATGCGCATGCGACTTTTTTCCAGATCTATTTTACGGATCCCTTTCTGGCGTATGTATACATCTCATCCGTGCCATTTTTCTTAGCGATTTACCAGGCGTTCAAGACATTGGGGCACGTAGGACGCGACAGCCTTTTCTCACCAGAGTCTTTAAAGTCTTTGCGCGCAATAAAATACTGCGCGTTGTCCATGATCGGTTTCGTTGTGGGCGGCGAAATTTACATCACGTTTGGCATTAGCGAAGATAGGGCGGGAGGGGTTTTCATGGGTCTTCTCGTCGCCTTGGGTTCGATCGTGATGGCCGCAGCGGCGTCCATGTTTGAAGGAATTTTAAAAGACGTCATGGAACGTCTTAAATTGAAATCCTGAAAAACCGCAAATTTCAATCCTCGCCAGTCAAGAGGACGGGTTTCATTTGCGATTGGGTTTGAGGACGGCGTAGATTACGCCGTTGGTCTGCGTGGGGTCTTGCGCGTCTCGGAACCTTTGGACGAAAGGGGATTTTTTGAGATAGTTGATGGCCGCCTGACGCAATACACCTGCGCCACGGCCGTGGATTATTTTTACGACTTTGAAATCCAAACGCGGCTTGCCTGCGAATTCGAAATTTACGAAAAGGTCGATTTCACGCGCGGCTTCATCCGCCGGTAAGCCGTGCAAATCCAATTCCGGAGCCGAACCGCCCAATTCGGCCGCGAAGAGCGCCACTTCGATCGGATCGCCGGAAGGCGGCATTTCTGATGGCGTGGGCGTCATGTTTTTGATGTGTCGGTATTTCATATGGTGTAGTCGGACGATTGCGACGTTTAATCGCGGTAGCATAATAATACAATTTGGCGGATTGCTAAAACGCCACGGTCAGGTAAAATGTCCGCATGCCTAGTAGACTCGCAGCCCTCATATTATCCATTGTGGCCGTGGCAGGGGTGGGCGTTTTTTTGACGCAAAACCCAAAGCCTCAAGTCGTCGCTTCGGTCGATGACAAGCAAAGCCCAAAGATCGAGCTCGCCGCGACCACGAGCACTACACCGCCTGCCGCAGAAGCCACATCCACGGTCCAAACAAACGCCATCGTGATTCGCGTGGTGGACGGGGATACGTTGGTGGCCAAATTGGACTCTGAGCCCCAAAAAGAGTATAAAGTGCGCCTACTGGGCGTTAATACGCCGGAAACCGTGGATCCCAGACGCGCGGTCCAATGCTTCGGCAAACAGGCTTCGGATCTCTCAAAAAAGACTTTATCCGGTAAGCGCGTAAGACTCGAGGCCGATCCCCAAGCCGACGAACGCGACAAATACGACCGTTTATTACGCAACCTTATCTTGGAAGACGGTACGGACTTCAATGCCTCGTTGGTGCGCGAGGGTTACGCCAACGCCTACCTGTCGTTCCCGTTGAATCCTGTACGCAAAGCCGAACTTCGCAGATTGGAAACAGAAGCCAAAGCCGCGAAAAGGGGATTGTGGGGAGAGACGTGCGAGTAAAGACTGAAGACATGAATGAGTCGTCAGTCGACAGTCGTCGGTCGTCAGTGGGGAACGGGTTAGTCGCAGTGCGCAGTCGCAGTTGGGACATGCCGACCGATACACGCCAACCCACAAACGTCGTCATTCTGAACGATTCGCGTTTAACGCGACGAGTCGCTTTCAACGCGACGGAGTGAAGAATCTTGGGCGATTTGATGACCTGGTGACCGGGCCGCGGAGGTACGAGAAAGACAGATGAGATGCTGAAACCGTCCTACGCTTTCAGCTTCGGTCGGCGGGCGAGTTCAGCATGACGGAAGGGAGGGGTCGCTTGAGGCTGGGACGCGGGACGTGACGACGGAAAGGCATTTGATGTTTGGTAATTAGAATTTGGTTATTTCAATATTGTTATGTTTAAACTCGGAACATGGGGGTCTGAAAATACGACGGTTTGGGCACGCAGATTCATGTATTGGTTCGCCTTGTTTGGTTTGTTCGTGGCGAGCTATTTGAGCATCGTGTACATCTCTGGGACGGATTTGGTCTGCGGGCCGCTTAAGGGTTGCGACATCGTCAGGGCTTCCAGCTGGTCCAGTTGGTTTGGCATACCCACGCCCATATTCGGGGTGGTGTTTTACGCCACGGTACTGGCTTTGCTTACGTTGCGGACTTTGATGCCTGAATACAAAACAAAATTAGCGTATTATGCGCAGTTGCTTTTGGCTGTAGCTGGTTTTGCGGAATCCATATTTCTTACATACATACAAAAATACGTACTGAATTCATTTTGTTTTTGGTGCTTGCTTTCTGCCGTGGCCGCCACTTGTATCTTCATCACCATTTGGTGGGATAAGCCGTCGGCATACGGAAAAGATCGTTCTCTGACAGAACTAAAAATCGTGTTCGTGTCTTTGGCTTTGGCCGTGGTCGGTGGGTTCGTCGGGATTTACCTGTTGACCAGACCCGTGCCGCGCACATCCTCTGTACCGTCGTTGCAACAAGGCCAATCGGACAAGATTTTAGTACCGGAAAGTAAGCAGGACGAACAGACGGCGACCTCGACCAAAGAGGAACCTCGCATCCTGCGCAATTGGACTCCGATTCAAGGCCCGGCCAGCTCAAAGGTTACGTTGGTAGAATTTTTCGATTTCGAATGTCCGGGTTGCGGTTTGTACCATAAATTGGTCATCAAGCCTTTGCGTGACAAATATGCGGGTCGCATCCGTTTCGCGGTGCGTAACCTGCCTTTGACCGAGCTGCACAAGAACGCCGTGCCCGCGGCTTTGGCCGGTGTATGCGCCAACCAGCAAGGCAAGTTCTTCGAGTTCTACGACATGATGTACGCCAACCAACCCAAGGTCACACGCGCGGATGCCGAGTCCTACGCGCAAGCTCTTGGCATGGATATGCAGGCTTTCAAAGCTTGCGAAGACGCGCCGGAGACTTTGGCCTTGGTGCTCAAGGATCGGCAGGACGCACAAGCTTTCGGCATCACCGGAACTCCGACCATGATAATCAACGACGGCTTGATCGAGGGCACACCCAACCTGGAGGCCATGAGTCAATTGATAGACGAAAGACTGAAATGATAAATAACGACCGGCAATCCCGGTCGTTTTAAATGTTACCCGCTACTTGACCGCGCCGCGTGCGAGGAGTTATGTATTTTCTGTTCCTTCAACCGGTGTCCGTGGGTATGGGAGGCTAACGTGCACCTGAAGCAGTATGACCGCATGGCCGAGAGTCTTGAGAAGGCCAGACGTCGTCACCAGCGTGTGACTGTCCACGTGTTCGATGTGGACCAGGTGATATTCCACCAACATCTGACCACCAATCTGGTTTTGGGGGTGGCTGAAAAAATGCCGCATCTCTATGGGGTTTTCGACAGCCTACGATACATACGCGATCGCGTGTATAGCGGGTGCATGCCCGTCTCGACGCTTCACAGTTTGGCTCTGCAATACGTGGAACGCGGATTCTTCAAGGGGCTGTCGCGTCAGGACGTGTGCGATATCGCAGAACCTTTGGCCGCGGCTTTGTTGGTGTCGCCGGAAAGTTTCCCGTTGCAGATTTTAGAGATCTTGCGCATCGAAGGAGAGCTTGAAGGCAATGCCTTGGTAATGGCCATAACGGGTTCTCCGGAAGAGATAGTGTTGCCGTATTGCGCACGCCTGGGTTTTAACGGCGTGATCAGTTCGGTATACGAATGCGACGAACGTGGGATTTACACCATGAATCGCGATTTGGCGGCCGCCTTCCATAAGGGCATGATTATGGACGAATTCTCAAAACGCATGAGCGTGGATTGGGACCAGTCCATCGGCATGGGTAATTCGGTCCGGGATTTGGGCATGCTGCAACGTGTGCGTTATCCCTTCGCCATCAATCCGGATCCGGATCTGCTGGAGCAGATTCGCGACGACCCGCGCATCGTGTACGTGGAGGATAGCCGTGAACGCGGCGCACGCCTCTTTCAAGCCGACGGGCGCAGGCGTTTTCATGAAGTCTCATATTGCGAGGTCCTGCCTGTTCAGGTTGCTCAGCACATCATGCACATACCCGGCTCAATGCCCTGCCAAGGCAATTGCCGAGTGCATAAAATTCCTTGACCCGTAAGGGTCTTTTTTTTCATGTTTGAATCTTGACTGTTTGGCGTATCGGTGTTTATCTAAGCGCGTCATTTTCGCCCTTTAGGCAAAGGCAGGGATCAACATGTTGTCTGAAGATATTTTGGACGAGATCCTGATCAGCGAAGTCGTGGAAGGCGTGAGGACTCCAGAGGGGGTGCCGGCTGACGCGTCTGATGTGGACGGGACCAATAGCGTCAACCAGGGCTTGATTCAGTTGGAGCTGGAAATCGGCAGGCAGTTCCCGGAAAAAGAAAAACTCGTTGAGTCCGTCAGGGCGGATTGGGACAAATACAAGACTCGGCGTGGGGCTTACGCCTCGGTCATACATGAGGCTGTCCGGGTGGTGCCAGAACTTTTCCGTGGCCTCAAACGTTCCGACGTTCAAGTGATTGCTGAACGGGTCGCGGCTCGCGAAGTCTCCATGACCTACGCATTTCCGCGCGCTCTGTATGCAGCCATGCGCAAGCGCCAAAAGGCCAACCGTCGTCTGCTGGTCGCCATCACTGGCTCGCCCCATGATTACGCGGTGGCTTTGTGCAAAATCCTGGGGTTTGATGCGGTCGTGGGATGCTGGATGGAGGTGGACAAACAGGGACGCTACACGGGCGTGCGCGACGAGAATCCTGCCATCAACAAAGGCGCGGTCATGGACGAGCTGACCGACAAGCGAGGTCTTTACTGGTTGGACGGCATCGCTTTGGGGGATTCGCCCACGGACATACCCATGTTCGAACGCTGTTCCTATCGTTTGGCCATCAATCCCACGCAGGATTTGCAAAAGTACATGCGCGAGAATCTCAACCTGGGTGTGGTCTGGGTGAACGATCACCAAAAGACCGGCACCCAAATCATGACCCCCGATGATTACGGCCGTTACCGCGAATGCGACATCCTGGATGTCCTTCCCTTGGACCTAGCACAAGAAGTCCGCGGCATGCCAGGCATGTGGAGGCCTTGCTGAGACGCCAGTTTTTTCTCAGACCCGTAGGGGTCTTTTTTATTAGACTAGGAATAAAGGCTAAAGACTTAAAAGAGAGTCGTCAGTCGACAGTCGTCGGTCGTCAGTGGGGAACGGGGTTAGTCGCAGTGCGCAGTCGCAGTTGGGACAGGCCGTCCGACCCACATCAACCTACAAACACAATCATTCTGGAAGAGTCGCGTTCAACGCGACGGAGTGAAGAATCTTGAGAGATGTTGATGGCTTGATGACCGGGCCGTCCGAAGTTCGGAGAAAGTCGGACGGTCAGAGATGCTGAATCGAGTTCAGCATGACGGAAGGGTCGCGGGCGGCGTCATAAGGAACCTGCGACGCGCGACGACTGCGACGATTACGCCCTCATGTTTCATAGTTATTTTACCCGAGGCGGTTTTGATGTTTGGTTATTCCGCCAAAGGCGGACAGGTCGAATTTGGTTATTCCCTCACGCCCCTTGCCTTGTCCTCACTCTAATCTTAAGGTTAATCCACTATGCGCTACGTCTTTACCGCTGAGCCGTTGGGCACGTTTACGTGCGACGCTTTGGTTGAGGGTGTGTGGCACGGCGAGTTGGAGCAAATTGGTAAAGGTTATCTCACCGATGCTTTGCGGCAACAGATTGTTTTGGAGTTGAAGCGTCGTGGATTTGAGGGTAGGGAAGGCGACGTTTTGGCCATCAGTTTATTGGGACAATCTAAAATCAAACAACTCATCGTGGCCGGTTTGGGCGGGAAAGGTAAAATTCGTTCCGACCAACTCAGGACTTTGAGCGCCAGGATTTTAAAATTGGCCAATGGGGTACGTGCCAAACAGGTTTGCGCGCACGAAAAGTTGTGGAGGTCTTTGAAGGATGTTGGTCTGGCTGCCCAAATGTGGATCGAAGGCGTAGAACTGGCCTCGTACCATTTTCATTCTTTCCGCAAGCACACGGCCGCGGACGAAGCCAAGAAACGCACTGTCCAAGAAATCCTGATGCCCTTGAATCCAGATAAGGCCACGCAAAAGAAAATTCAAGCTGGTGTTGATTTGGGCATGGCTATGGCGCAGGCCACGGAAATGGCGCGTGATTTAGTGAATACGCCTTCCATGCACATGCATCCTTCGGAGATGGCCGAACGTGCCAAGGCTTTGGCGGTCCGCGGTTCCGGCATTTCGTGTCGCGTGTTGGGTCGCGCGGAGATGGAGAAGTTGGGCATGCAGGCGGCTCTGGCCGTTGGGCAAGGGAGTCAGCATGAACCCAAATTCGTACACTTAATATATAAACCGCAAGGCAAAATCCTCAAGAAAGTCGCGCTCGTGGGTAAGGCTATAACTTTCGATTCCGGAGGTTTGTCACTCAAACCGGCGGAGCACATGACGGATATGAAGATAGACATGGCTGGAGCGGCATCGGTTTTGGGTGTGTTCCAAGCCCTGCCGTCCGTCGCTCCCAAAGTCGAAGTGCATGGCATCTTCATCGCCGCAGAAAATATGCCAAGCGGCACGGCCTATCGTCCCGGTGACGTGGTTTCGGCCATGGACGGCACGACCATCGAAATCGAAAATACGGATGCCGAGGGTCGCGTGACATTGGCCGATGCGTTGGCATACGCGGCCTTGAAAATTAAACCGGATGCCATGATCGATTTGGCCACTTTGACCGGCGCCGTGATTATCGCGTTGGGCAGCGACGTGACCGGCTTGTTCGCGACGGACAAAGATTTGCGACGCGGGTTGCATCAGGCGTCGCAGGACGCGGGAGAACCACTATGGGAGTTGCCGCTCTACAAACCTTACAATGAACTCATAAAATCTAAAATTGCAGACGTGCGCAACGTTGGCGGTCGGCCGGGTGGCGTGATCACAGCCGCGCTGTTTTTGGAGAAATTCGTGCACGGTGTGCCGTGGGCGCATTTGGATATCGCCGGACCGTCATACGCAGAAAAAGAAACCCGAGCCGAATGGCCAGCCGGAGGCACGGGTTGGGGAGTCAGGACTTTGTTGAATTATCTCAAAGGGTTGGAATGATTGGGGCGTACAACGTACCGCGCACAACGTCCAACGTCGCAGTCGTCGCGCGTCGCAGGTTCCTTATGACGCCGCCCGCGACCCTTCCGTCATGCTGAACTCGATTCAGCATCTCTGACCGTCCGACTTTCTCCGAACTTCGGACGGCCCGGTCATCAAGCCATCAACATCTCTCAAGATTCTTCACTCCGTCGCGTTGAACGCGACTCTTCCAGAATGATTGTGTTTGTAGGTTGATGTGGGTCGGACGGCCTGTCCCAACTGCGACTGCGCACTGCGACTAACCCCGTTCCCCACTGACGACCGACGACTGTCGACTTACGACTCGCTTAAGTCTTCTGGGGATAAGTGAGGAAAATTTTTTGTGCTATAATAAGCTAGGTTGCATTATGCACATCACCGTTTACACCACGCCAACGTGTCCGTATTGTAAGTTGGCTAAAGACTTCCTTAAGGAAAAGGGCGTTAGTTTTACGGAAGTCGATGTGGCCGCGGACCCCAATGCGGCTAATGAAATGGTGAAAAAATCTGGCCAAATGGGCGTACCGGTCATGGAGATCGACGGTCAGATCGTGGTGGGATGGAACCAGTCGGCTATCAATGATTTGTTGGATCAATACGCTAGCAAAAAGAAGACTAAACAAGCCGCCTGAAGAAATAATAAATAAGTAAAGCAACAAACAACAAATATGGCCACCTCAAAAAAAAGCGCGCCCAAAGCTCGCAAAGCCACCAAAGCCAAATGCGGCGGCGGTTGCGGTGAAGGTTTGTTCGACAACATGCTCACCGAGTTCACCTCCCACAAGATGCATATTTTCATCATCATGGGATCGGTGTTCGGTCTTGGCGCTTTGTTCGCCATGATGATGGGCGTGTCGGCCGCGCAGCTCTAGACGGCACCCTTAAATTCAAAAATGCAAAACGTCACGTTTCAGACGAGACGTTTTTGATTGAGGAAAATATTTACATGCAAAAAAAACGGCCCGCAGGCCGTTTTTAGGTTAATTGCTCAAGGTTTTTTCTCCGACTTTCCAGTTGGCCGGGCAGAGCTCTCCGGTCTGCAGAGCTTGCAAAACGCGCAATGTTTCCGTGGCCGAGCGTCCGACCGAACCGTCGCTCATCAAGGCGTAGCGAATATTTTGGTCCGGGTCCACGATAAACAAACCACGATGGGCCGAACCATCCGTGGGTTCGAACACGTCATAATCTTTGGAGATTTGGTGCGTGGTGTCCGCGATTACCGGATAATCGACTTGCGGCAAATCAGTGCCGAACCAGGCTTTGTGGCTCCATTCAGAATCCGTGGATGCGGCTAGGATTTGGGCGCCCAATTTGTTGAATTCGGGTTCTAGCTCTGCGAATGCTTTGAGTTCCGTGGGGCATACGAAGGTGAAATCGCGGGGATAGAAGAAGAAGACCAGCCACTTGCCTTTGTAGTCTGAAAGGCTGATTTTTTTGAATTCGCCTTTGTGGGCGGCCATGGCCTCGCTGAATTGCGGAGCCGGTTGGTTGAGATGGATCATATTAGTTTAAAATTTACTGAATGATTGTTTTATTTATTTGTTGAGTTATTGGCCGCGGCCGCGTACCTTTCTTCCACGGCTTGCCAATTCAGGTGGCTCAGGAAATCCGCGATGTAGGTTTTACGGTCGGATCCGTAGTCCGCGAAATAGGCGTGTTCGTAAACGTCCAGGATGAGCAAGGGGATGGCGCCCCAAACTCCGCCTTGGTTGTGCGTGTCGCAGGAATAAACGCGCAGGGCTTTATCGTGCGTATCCCATGCCAGCACGGCCCAACCGCGTGCTGCCATGCCGCAAGCCGCGAAATAGTTTAAGAACTTTTCCATGGAGCCATACTCTGCGGCCAAGGCTTGGGCCACTTCACCCGTGGGCTTGCCGTCTCCGCCCAAATTGCCGAAATACCATTCGTGAAGATATACGCCGTTGACCGCGAAGGTCTCATCGGTTTTTAGGCTGCGTAACTCGGAAAAGGTTTGATTCGCGCTTGAGAGGTCGCCGTCTTGCGTCAGCGTTTTTAGTTTATCTTGAATCTCATCCTTTTTGGCCACGTAACCCGCATAGAGTTTGTCGTGGTGGATGGAAAGCGTCTTCTCGCTTATCGCGCCTTGAGCGCCCGCAAAAGGCAACGGGATATTGGATGTGGGCATATGCGTCACTTAGTTTTTTGATTCAGGGTTTTTAGTACGTCGGCCTCTTTGGGCATGCCATGGCGGTAAAATACAATCTTTCCGGTCTTATCAATGGCCACTACGGTGCGTTTGACGATGGTGGCCGAGAACAATTTGCGGATGGCGCCATATTTTTTGGCTACTTTTTTGTCCGGATCCACCAAGAGGGGAAACGGAAAATGGTATTTGTCCGCGAATTTGGCGTGGCTGGCCGCATCGGCGTGGTTGATGCCGAAAACAGCCGTGTCGCGCTCGGAGAATTTACTCCAATGGTCGCGGATGCCACATAATTGAATGGTGCAACCGGGCGTCATATCGCCGGGGTAGAAGACGAGCACTACGCTTTTCTTGTCCAAAAAATCCTTGAGCGCAACGTTGGCGCCGTCGTGGGATTTTAAGGTAAAGGCCGGGGCTTTGGACCCGATTTTTAATACGGTGTCTGACATATGGTTTTGGATTGTTAGTCGCGGTAGATTATGGCTGGCAACGCTCACAAATGCCGCGGGCCACGATGGTCATTTCTTCTGGCGTGCCTGGCCACGTGCCCAGCGTGACGATTTGTGGCGCGTCCAATACGGCTTTACAACGCACGCAATGGAAGTGAGCATGCGCACTAAGGCTGGCGTCATAATGTGCCGGGCCATCGTCCGGACGGAGCTCTTGGGCCAGTCCCGAACCTACCAGGGAGGCGAGATGGCGATAGACCGTGGACTGTCCGATGCCCGGAACCAGACGTTTTATTTCAGAATAGCAGACCGCGGCCGTGGGGTGGTCGTGGCGTGAGCGCAACCAATCCAGCACCAACAAGCGACGTTCGCAGTCGCGATGGCGCTTGGGGACATTGGCCACTCGGTTGGTTTGCATAACTGAGAATAATTCTCACTTAATATTTATAACTTTTATCATTAAAATGGTCAATGGCTGGGTTGGGGATAAAATTGGACGAAATGACATTGAACGCGTAACATTAGACACCAAATATGAATATTCCGGTCAGCACGGTAAAAACTTTGGGAATTTCCCTAGGTATATTAGGAATTTTGGCTTTTTTAGGTTTAGGTTGCGTATGGTTCAAAAGCGGCGCGGCCACGGGTCCGAATATGGCACCCGCCGGACCCAAGCCGGCCAATTTGGACAATGTGACGCCCGCCGAGGCATCCAAAAGGATCAATTTGGTCCAAGGCAGCCGAATCATGTTGCGCCATACCTACTTGGGTCAGAGCGCGCAACAGGAAGCTTCCCAAGCTGGCGACAGCCTTGAGAACGTACGCGTCATCACCGTGGAAAGATTCGCGCCCGAACACGTGGCAGCTTTGGGTTGGACCTTGAACCAAAGAGTTGAGACGGATGCCTCCAAAAAAGCCAGGGAGGAGTACGACAAGAAGTTGGCGGAAGATCCCGACAAGGCCGGCAAAGAACCCGAGGTCGTGACCGAGGTGGTGAGCGTGAACGGTAGGATTCTGGATTTGAATCTCAAGAATAGCCACGGTCTGTATCTCCCGGCATATTGGCCCGCTGAGAAAACGCCCTCACAAGACACGAGCGGCATCTGGTTGTCGCGGACCAATTTTGAGGAGTTGACCACGACCCGCAACTCGACCCTGTACTTCAATCTGTTCGAGCCCTCGTTCTACGAAAGGCTAGCCAACTCCAAGGATTTTAAACAGGCCATGGACTCATTGGACGCACAACGCAAGAAAGTCGAAGGCAAGACCGACCCGGACATCATGAAATCTGAAACCGAACTCTCGGATTGGACGCTCAAGGTCAACGGCAAAGACACCAAGGTCCAGGTACTGAAGGCCAAATCCTGGTATGGGGAAATAGTGGTCCTGAACAACGTCCAAAATCCATTGGTCATCAAACTCAATCTAGATCCGGCCATCAGCAACCCGTTCCTGCAGACCCTCATGGGTTACGAGGTTACGGAGTTGGAAGGGGTCGAATAAAAAAAACGGGCTAGCCCGTTTTTTGTTTTCCCACGTCCCGGTCGCGTTGGCGTAAAGCGTACCAGTATGCCACGGCGCGCGCTTTTTCCAATCCGGCGTAGCGCCGCTTGGCTTGGGGCGAGGATCTTGCCGCTTGGATATCGCGGTAAGCGTAATGCAGGGCGTTCTCCAGGGTGCGCAACGCGGCTGCATAGAGTTGCGACGAACGTTTGTGTTGAGGGTAGGCGAACATGTCCTGCAAAACCAGCCAGTCGTGGATTACCAATCCGTCTTCCTCCATGTCCAAGCTGTCGTAGTCGCCGGTACGTTTGAGTTGCGCGGCTCTGTCTTGGATGGTTTTTATTTCGTCTTTGGCTACGAACGAAAGTTTTTCTGGGTCTGTATCAGGATTTCCGGGAAAACCTTCCGTGGCCGCAATCAGTATCATGCGGCGCAAACGCCAGACCTCGTCTGCATCTCCGCGTGTCACGGCCGCGTCCAAATCCATGGCCAAGGCGTGCTCCACGGCTGGGTGGTCGTAATCGTAAATTTCCTTCATTAGACCCGAACGTCGCGTATGGGTGAGGTATTCTTGAACGTCAAAAAGCGTGCGCGGTTCTCTGTCCGGTTTTTTCCTATCCGACTTGGGCGCGCGGTCTGAAGCCGGGCGCGGGGTGGGCGTGGGCGTCACCTCGTAGAGTATGCCGCGCTCGAAAGGGTTCATACCAAACCGAATTTTTCTGGCCAACGCGCGTCGACTTTGACTTCCAGGCTCAAATGCACGACGGTGTCCAAAGCGGCTTCGAGTTCCTTGCGCGCCAGAATGCCGATCTTTTTTATCATGGCCGCGCCAGCACCGATGATCATGCGTTTATAACGGTCGTTGGTGGTCCAGACAGTGGCCTCGATGTAACGCCCGCCCTGTTTGCGGAAAGTGATGTCTTCCACCGTGACCTTGACCGTGTAGGGCAATTCTTTTTCCAGCGCCAAGAAAACTTTTTCGCGTATGGTCTCTTCGATCCATTGTTGGTGGCCTAAATCCGTGATCTGTTTATCCGGATAATAACCCTCGCCTTCTGGCAAAGCGGCCATGATGCCTTCCACCATGCGGTTGAGGTTGGTGTGGCGGGTGGCCGAGACTTCGTAAGTGGCCAATTGTTTGACGTCCGTACGACGCGCGGCCGCCAATCCGGGCAGAAGCTTGGGGCCCATGTCGATTTTGTTGATGGCCACGAAAGTCGGGATGCGTGCGGTCTTGACCATTTTTTGGATCAATTCCTCTTCAGGTCCGGGTACGCGCGAGGGGTCGATCACGTACACGATGGCGTCGATGCCTTCCAAAGAATCGCGCACGGATTTGTTGAGTTTGGTCGAGAGCACGTCTTTTTTGCCCAAAAAGATACCAGGCGTGTCCAAAAACACGATTTGTCCGCGTGGATCATGCAGGATGCCGCGGATGGGCAGACGCGTGGTTTGAGGTTTGGGCGTGACGATGGCCACCTTGGATCCGACCAAAGCGTTCAGCAGGGTGGATTTGCCCACGTTGGATCTGCCTGCGAGCATTACGAAGCCTGATTTCATATTCGTGGAGTATAGCAGAGGTTGCGTAACGCGGCTATTGACGCATCTGACCCCGGGGCATATGTTTTGGCCGCTTCAAAACCAGCCAACCGGAGGCGAGCATGGGAATGAAGGTGTACACCGTCAGTAAGCGTATCGTGAACCTGAGCGACATACCTTTCAGCGCCGAAGACTACCGCCTTCTCACCGTCCTGCAGGCCAGATACCCCAACCTGCCGCTGCGCGTGGAAGCTGGATTGGAGAAGAACTTCGTTCCGATCCACATGCTGGATCTGGAGAAATTCGAAACGGTCAGGACCCTCAATCCTTAGGGTCCAAACCTTCACTTCTTACGCCGCCGTCTTTAGGCGGCTTTTCTTTTGAGTGAGATCACGACTTCCACATGACGCGTTTGTGGGAACAAGTCCAAAGGCAGGACGCTTTCCACTTGATAGTGCTCGAGGAAGGCGGGGAGTTCGTCTTTGAGGCGGTGGTAATTGCAGCTCACGTACAAGATGGAGTCGGGCAACATTGAGCCTTCGCCCACCAGATTCATAATGACTTTGGGATGCAAACCGCTCCGGGGTGGGTCCACGATGACGGCGTTGGCCGGGATGTCTTTCCAGCTCAAATCCTCGGCTTTGCCGGATTGGAATTCGCACCGTTCCCCCACTCCATTTAATTTTGCATTTTCCGACGCAAGTTTTATGGCTTGTTCATCCAGCTCGTATCCATATATATAGGCGTCAGGGAAGGTTTTGGCCGCGGCTATGCCCATGAAACCGAGGCCGCAATATAAGTCTAAAATCGTCCTTCGTCCTTCGTCCTTCGTCATTGGGATGGATTTTTCATCTGACGACGTCGGGGAAAGGGAACGGAGGGAATCGAGGACCGCGGATTGCAGTTGTGCGGCCATGGCTGAGTTGGTTTGGAAGAAGGAGTTGGGATGGATGCGGTATGTCAAACCGTTGGCCTGTTCTTCGAGCCAAGGCTGGCCGAACAGGGGTTCGAAAGTTTCGGCCAGGGACAAATCCGTGTCTTTGGTGAGTTCGCCTAAGAGCAGGGTAGTGGCCATGGGTTGGAGTTTTTCTGCTAGCCATTTTCTCGCGGGTTCGCTGACGCGCTTCGAATCCTTGATTACGATGGTGATCATCCTCTGGTTCGTGTTCTGGCCATCGCGGATGACGGCGTAGCGCACGTCGCCGGTGTGGAATTTGGCATCCCAGGGCAATAGGTCGAAAGTCGCCATCCAGTCACGCACGGCCTGCAGGATGGGGCCCACGGGATTTTTCATGAGCAAACACTCCTTAACGTCCACGTATTTGTTCCAAGAGCCGTACTCCTTGAGTCCGACCTCACGGTTCCAGCCCACGCAATAATCCATGCGGTTGCGATAACCCAATTTATTTTCTGCGGGCACGATGGGTTTGACCTTGTCTTCCAAGCCGAAAGCCGCAAACAGTCCGCGGACGCCTTTCTCCTTTTCTTGGACCTGGGCTTGATAATCAACGTGTTGCCACAAACAACCTCCGCAGGTTCCGGCGTGGGCACAGGGCGCGGGTACGCGGTCTGGTCCGGGCGCGTTCAACTTATCCAAACCACAGACCTTGACCCCGTATTCACGACGTAAAAAAGTCACTTGCGCCTGATCGCCGCGGCACGTGAAGGGTATGGCCAATACCGTGTTCTGTGCGCCTTGTCCTGCCTCGGTTTGTTTGCCTGCGTTATCAATGCCGATGATGCAGGTGCCGCGGCCGCGTTCGTCGTAATCTTCAACCGTGACGTTGAGTTTGTGCCCGTATTTCATATGTCGCGACATGATAGCCAAACCATTGACATTTGGCAAAGAAAAAGCTAAATAGCTGGGGTCAAAAACCAATTACGGGAGACGGTGTATGCACCTTCCAATCGAAGAGCTGTATCTGGAATCCGGTTGGGAAGTCGAGAGACTTGCCGTCTTGCCGGACGACCTGTCTGAAATTCGTCATTTGAGCATGCGGCTAGGCAAACCGGTTTGCGTGGCGAACGATGCGACAAGGCGATATTTCGTGATCGACGGCGAGCGCCGCTCAGGGCCTTTCAGACGCGTGGAACGTTTCAAGGCCACTGACCATGGGATCGTGTATTCAGCCCTGGGGATGGACGGAATGCCCTTGGCGGTTTGTGGACAAGAAACCTTTCCTTGCCCGCACGAAGCCTGTGGCGACATCTCTTTCGTCTTCGGCAAGCCGCTGTACCCGATCCTGACCACGTGCGGGAACTTCGCCCTGATGCACGGGGCAAAAATCCTGGCACACGAAAAGTACATGATTTGGGACGGAGCGTTCGTGAAAGGCAAGAAATTTTATTTCACGGGCGTAGCCGACCAAAACATGGACGGGGGCGAATTTCAGGCCGTGTGGGACTTGGATCGGAGTTGTCGTTTCGAAGCCTTGGGCAAGATGACCGTGATTCAAGACAAACCCGTGTTTGGCGCCATGCACAAAGGCTATTGCTTCGATGTTTGCGGCGTGAACCAGACCTATACGGAAAAAGGTTTCCTGGCGTGTCATCTGGCCGGGGACCCTGTCCGCATCGTGCATTGCCGCGAAGGCGAGCGCGTTGGTTGGCATGGAGAACTCGGTCCGTGTTGGGACACGGTGGTGCGCGAGAGCTTGGGCATCAGTGGTAAGAGCTTGGTGTATTGGGCCGTGGACAGCTTGGGTTACGATTACGCGGTCGTGGACAAACGTCCGTTTCTGGTGCCCGATGGGGTCACGCGACACGCTGACGCGATCGCACTGGCCTTCGGCCAACCGCTTTACACCGGGTCGTTCACGGTGCGCGGCCAAGGCACGGCTTACGACTATCGTTTGGTTGTGGTTTGCGGCCGCGAAATATTTTGGCGCCATTCGGATGTGTACGGACTCGAGTTCGTACATGACAGAATCAGCTTTTTGACGGCCTTCCAGAATCACATTCTGCGGGTCCATAGAAAAATCCAATAATCTTTCTTCTTGCACCCGTCACGTTTGAACGTGACGGATTTTTTTATAAAAAAACCCTGAGTTTCAGGGCTTGGTGAGGGGTAGACGGTTGCCGCGCACGGATCTAGCCGTATCGTTTTGGTGAGATGCGGCTAAGTGGTCGCAACGCACGGAGAGCAAACGCGCTCGCAGGCGCACGTATTCGTAGTCGTCGGTGGCGGGCGTGAGCACCAGGTAGGGCCAGCCATCCACGTCCGTGAACACGGGCACGCGGTTTATTTCCGCGTCCAGTCTGCCCAGGCGCGAGTTGGCCATGCGCTCAAAGCTCGGATCAGTCTCTGGATCCACGAAAATCACCCACAGGGCGGTGGCCATACTGGGCACTTTTTCCACGATGCTTTGGCGCAGGTGAATCACGGTCCGCAGCAGGGGGCAGGTTTGGGTGAAGGCTACCAATTTGGGCGTGTCTTTGACTAGCAATGCGGGAAAACGTTTTATGTATTGGATGAACCGTTCGGAATCGCTGAATTTCCTGTCATGAAATCGTGCCGGGTCTGCATCGCAATAGCCCAGCAGTCTGATGCACTGCTCGCGTGACTCGTTCGTGGAAAGATCGAGCCCATGCGGCAGGAGAGTGAATCTGCCATGCGCTGGCATGAGGCCGTTCCTTTCCTGGGTGGTTTTATAAAGAGCGGGGCAGACATTTGATTATCCCTAAAACCAGCCTTTGTCAATCCTCGGCCATCGGCCTTCGAAGGTTTTGGCCGACCTAGGCAACATCCGAGTGCGGATATAAGATGCACGTCATGAAAAACCTGCATATCTTGGCCCACAACATCCGATCGGCGGAAAACGTGGGGTCGTTGTTTAGGACTTGCGATTCGTTGGGCGCGTCCAAACTTTGGATCGTGGGTTATACGCCCGGACCGGATTCGTCCAAGGTGAAAAAGACGGCTTTGGGCGCCCAAGACAGCGTGCCATGGGAAAAAGTTGTCGACATCCGCGAACTTGTCGATTCCTTGCGTAGTCAGGGTTTCCGCATCGTGGGTTTGGAATTGGATGAACGAGCGCAAAGTCTTGAGGCTTATGCCGCGCCGGAAAAAGTGGCTTTGGTGTTGGGCAACGAGGTCGAGGGTATCCCGCCGTGGGTGCGTGACATGTGCGATGACCTGGTTTTCATTCGCCAACGCGGCATCAAAGAATCCTTGAACGTTTCCGTGGCCACGGCTATCGCGGCGTATGAGATTTTGGTAAGATGAGACTGGAAATAACGGTATCGAAAAATAATTCGGGCGACAATTTTATGCCTTTCTTGAGCATCGTCATTCCTACGAAGAACGAAGAAAAAAACCTGCCTAAACTGTTAGACAGCATCAAGTCGCAAACCTTTGCGGATTACGAAGTGGTGGTCGCGGATGCCGGTTCCACGGACAAGACGCGGGACATCGCGGCAAAATACGGAGCGCACGTGGTGGATGGCGGTATGCCGGGTCCGGGGAGAAACCGCGGCGCGGCCGTGGCCAGCGGGCAGATGCTTTTATTTTTGGACGCGGACGTGGTTTTGACCAGCGCCAAATTTTTGGGGGAGAATTTGGATGAAATGAAACGTAAAGGCGCGTGCGCGGCCTGCACTTACGTCAAGCCCATCTCGCGCAATCCCGTGGACCGCGCCATGCACGAGGTCTACAACGCCTACGCCGTGGCCATGGAACGCGTGCGTCCCCATGCCCCGGGTTTCTGCTTCTTCGTTAAAAAACACGTGCACGACGAATTGGGAGGGTTCGACGAGACCGTGGTGTTTGCGGAGGATCACGAGTATGCGCAACGCATCGAGCGATCGGGTTATCGTTTCCGCGTCCTGCGTTCGCAGCCCGTGGCCGTTTCCGTCAGGCGTTTAGATAAGGACGGCCGCTTGGGCATCGCCATAAAATACATGATGGCCGAGCTGCACATGATGGTTAAAGGCCCATATCGAGAAGCGCCTTTCGAATATAAGATGGGCGGAGAGGAAGTCGATGAAAAAGATCAAGACAAGGACGAAACTGAAAAATAACGCGACATTCCATGTTGGGCTTCATCACCAAATTTTGGAAAAAGGAAACGGTCGATGTGACGGCCGCGGCCCTTTTGGTGGGCGTGGCGTCTTTGGCGTCGCGCGTCGTGGGTTTGTTGCGCGACCGTTTGTTGGCCGCGCATTTCGGCGCGGGTTCGCAGCTCGACGCCTATTACGCGGCTTTTCGTTTGCCTGATTTTTTCTATCAACTAATCGTGTTGGGCGCTCTATCCGCGGGTTTCATCCCCGTGTTTGCCGAATACATGGACCGTAAAGGCCATGGTGAAGCTTGGAAGTTGGCCGAACGTGTGTTGACCGCGATCGCTTTGATTTTGGGTGGCGTGTGCCTATTGCTGGCGTTGTTGGCGGACAAGGTCGTGCCTTTGACCGTGCCCGGATTTTCCGGCGATCAGCTGGCGTTGACCGTGTCGCTGTCGCGCATCCTGTTGATTTCGACCTTCACCCTGGGTTTGTCGGCCGTGATGGGAGGCGTGTTGCAAGCCACGCGACGCTTTGTGGCGT
Organism: uncultured Gammaproteobacteria bacterium; assembly: GCA_964604275.1. Classification (GTDB taxonomy): domain Bacteria; phylum Patescibacteriota; class Patescibacteriia; order 2-12-FULL-60-25; family 2-12-FULL-60-25; genus MWCR01. The sequence continues at coordinate 32,330 of CAZRYH010000001.1, read as the reverse complement.
TTTCTTTGGCCCCGGTTTTTTACAACATCGGAATCATCATCGGCATCGTGGGCTTTTCCCCGTCGTTCGGCGTGGCCGGCGTTGCCTGGGGCGTGGTGTTAGGGGCCGGCCTGCACTTCATGGTCCAGGCTTTGGTGGCCGTGCCCATGGGTTTGCGCAAAGTCATGCCGCCTTCGTTCAAAGACCCCGGAGTCAAACAGATCCTTAAGCTCATGGTGCCGCGCATCGCGGGTTTGGCTGTGCAGCAGGTAAACTTGATCGTCCTGGTTATTTTAGCCTCGTCTTTGGCCTCCGGTTCCATCTCGGTTTTCAACCTGGCCAACAATCTGCAGTACGTTCCCATCGGGTTGATCGGCATCTCGTTTGCCGTGGCCGCCTTTCCCGCTTTTTCACAATACGCGGCCGCCAAGGATATGGATGGCCTTCGTACCGCGTTCATGAATACGGTGCGCAAAATCATGTTCCTCATTCTGCCCTCCACGGCCTTGTTGTTATTGCTGCGCGCCCAAGTCGTGCGCTTGGTTTTAGGCGCGGGTGAATTCGATTGGACGGCCACTATCCGCACGGCCGACGTGTTGGCGATTTTCGTGATTTCGCTGTTCGCCCAATCCTTGATCCCGTTGTGCGCCCGCGTTTTTTACGCCATGCAAGACACCAAAACGCCGTTGTATGTGAGTCTTGTGTCCTTGGCCGCGAACGCCGGATTGGCCATGCTGCTGGTCGGCCCATACGGCATCCGGGGATTGGCCGCCGCGTTTTCCATAGACGCTTTGGCGCAGTGCGCCGTGCTTTGGTATTTGTTGCGTCGCCGTTTCGGGCACATGGAGGCCAAAGCTTTGAGTTGGAGCGTGGCCAAGACCATCGGCGCCTCCATCGCGCTCTTCGGTTTCGGTTGGGTTGTGCGCCAAGCCGTGGGCACGGTTTTCCCGTTGAGCACATTCATGCAAGTCGCGCTCCAGACCATCGCCGCCGGAACCGTCGGGTGTTTGGCTTTTTACGCGGTCGCTTGGTTGTTCGGTGTGGAGGAACTGAAGGATTTCAACCGTGCCGTCAAAGCAAAATTCTATCGCATAGCGAAGATCGGAGAAGGCACGCAACAGGCGACGGGTGTTTAAGATGAAAGACCTACGAGTCGTCTGTCGACAGTCGTCGGTCGTCAGTGGGGAAGGGGTAAGTGGCCAGTGGTTAGTGGTTAGTCGCAGTGCGCAGTCGCAGTTGGGACGTGCCGACCAGTCCGCATCAACCTACAAACACCGTCATTCTGAACGAAGTTCGACGGAGTGAAGAATCTTGAGCGATTTGATGACCTGATGACCGGGCCGCTCGAAGTGCAGAAAAAGTCGGACGGTCCGAGATGCTGAATCGAGTTCAGCATGACGGAAAGGAAACCGATTGTTGAATGTGAACGGGGAACCCCTCCTTTAGTAAAGGAGGGGCAGGGGTAGAATCTCCCCTCCCTGCGACGCGGGACGTGCGACGTTGCGACGAGCTTGTACGTTGTACGCGGTACGTTGTAGGCCCCTCTCCATGCTATAATCCCTTCGATGAATCCTTTCGGGATGGAACAACCAACCGCAAGACAAGAGACCAGGGAGAAATCCGGAGTTTTTAGTTTGGATTTAGAATCGAAGTACCGAAGACGACGGTCGGAACTCAAGCCTGAGGTGCGGCAGTACGCGGACAAGCTTCACGCCAAAATAAAGGACATGTGCACCAAGTTCGGTTCGGCTAAACTCAGCGCCCTTTATGAGAAAGCCGCTTCCGGCGAAATCAAATTTTCTAAGAAGGACTCCGAAGATGTTTCACGTCTGGTGGCCGCGCTGTCATCCGCGCTGGACAAGGACGAATTGCCCGAAGGCCACCGCGAACTTCCGCCGTACGAGGCGTTTAAAAACATGGTGGAGCATGTAAACAAACTGGCCGATCCACTCAAAGTAACGGGTTTGGACGATTGGGAGGAATACGAAATTATCAATGGAAAACTAAATGGAAGGGTCAAGGTCGGTGATGTGAAGCCTATATGGTTTCCTCTTATAAACGGCGAGCCCGTTTGGGGCTTTGAAGGGCGCGGTATTGCAGAATGCGGTTGTATCCGTAACGTCGGTGGAAGGCTTAACGGCAAGATCCGTCTTGATGGCGGTCGCCTGTTGCCCGTCATAAACGGCAAACAGGTGGACAGCGTGGATGGATATGCGATCGAAGCTTGCGCCGACGTCCGCAACATAGACGGTAAGCTTAACGGTTTCGTATCGGTAGATGGTCTCTGGTTGCCAGTGATAGGAAACAAACTGATATTGAGCATTGAAGATCGTGATATTCAAGATTGTTCCAATATCCGTATAATAGACGGTGAGTTGAATGGTGGCGTTCAGTTTAATGGCGAGGAGATTCAATTGCCTGTGATAAACGGCGAACTGATCCGCGAAATAGCCGGTAAGCGAATCGCGAGTTGCAACGAAGTGAGAAACATCGACGGGAAACTCAACGGCGAAGTCATGATTGGTGATCGTTGGTTGCCGGTAATCGACGGGATGTTGATTGAAAAAATTTCCGGTTTGGAAATCGAAGATTGCGGAGACGTAAGGAATGTGGGCGGAAAACTGAATGGCAAATTCCGGTTGGGCGGACGGTGGCTACCTGTGATAGGGGGCGAGCTGATAAGTATTTTAGGCCACGAAAATGAGGGTTGCGACAATATTCGCAATATAGGTGGCAAACTTAACGGGATGCTCGTGGCGAACGGACGCAGGCTCCCGGTTATTGAAGGGGAAGTCATCGAAAATTTGGGCGGAAAAATTGTTGATTGTTCCGAGGCACGCAATGTTGGGGGAAAACTTAACGGTAAGATAAAAGTTGAGCTGCCGAACGGTTCTGTGCAAGAATATTTCGTGGTTTTGGGCGAAATTGTGAGGTGAGATAGGAAAAAACCGAGCACTAAAGACTAAAGGTTTAATGAGCCATCGTATAAGAAAAAAAGCCTAGGCTTTTTTATGATTCGTTTATTGCGATAGATACATGGCCCAGCAAGCCAAGGTTTCTGGGTCCGTGATTACGTTTTCGCGAATGAGACGCTTCCAGTCCTCAGTCGATATCCATTCGGCCGAGAGGTCATGTTCTTGTGGGTCGAGTTCCCGGTCGCCAGGGCTAAGGTCTTGAGCCAGAAAAACGTGAAAAGGCAGGTTGCAGATTCCGTTCAGGTTAAAGATGCGACCCATACTCGTGATTTTTCCAGCCGTGAAACCGGTTTCTTCGCGCAACTCGCGAATGGCGGCGACAGCCATATCTTCTCCTTCGTTTGCCCGACCCATAGGTATTTCCAGTGAATTTTTTCCAATGGGATAGCGGAATTGTTTGACGACCAGGATTTTGTCATCCTGTATGGCGACAACGCCGACAGCGGTCCAACCCTCCATGACGAAGTAGTCGCCTTCGTAGCCATTGGGCCACCTGACTCGATCTTTGCGCACGCGACACCAACGGTTTTCGATTTCCGTGGTTGTGGATAGTTGTACGGGTTGCATAAAACGAATTTATCTCGACGTGGTTTGTCTTGCAAGTTATCATATTTCGCATATGAAACGTTCCGTTGTTATTTTGGCCGCGACTTTGCTCGGCCTATCCGTATTGGGTTGGGGGTGCGTGGATTCACGCCCGACCCGCGAGGTTAAAAATCCGATTCCGCAAAAGCAGGCGAACGCAATCAAACAAAGCCAGACCGCCACTTCCGTAGCCGACGTGCCCGTGACCCCGTCCGAACCCGTGGCGCTGGGTTATCTGCAGCTCACGCAAGGAGCGGCCGCGACAGTGTGGCGTGGAGACGAAAAGACGGATGCGGCGAATGACATGGAATTGTACGCCGGGGATACCGTCGAGGTGACGACCGGGGAGATAAACATCCTGTATCCGGATACGGGCGTGTCTTTGGTCCAAGCTCCGGCCAAGTTCACCATCATCCCGGATCCTGATGCGGGCGAAAAAGGCTTGGGTACCAGGATTCTGATGGAAGCCGGAAAGATCTGGACGCGTTTGGAACGCTTATTGGGTAGCGATGAGGAATTTTCCGTGGAGTCCAGCAATGTGGTGGCTACGGTGCGCGGTACGGCTTTCGGTTTCGCGCTGGTTGACGGAGATGTGGACGTGAGCGTGGTTGAGAGCAAGGTAAAAGTCATCGGGCAAACCATGCTGAATGTCGGCACCATGACCTCGAGTTCGGTTCTGATTGCGGCAGGCGACGCCATCCGCGTCAAACCCGACGAACTCACCAAAACCGCGAATATAAAGACTGTTCTGCAACGTCAGATGCGCCGGTCGAGTGCCACGGAAAAACAGGATATAGGTTATGTGTTCGCACAACGCAAATTCACCCCGGGTCGGCTCACCAAACCAGAAAAGCCTTTCCGTTGGGCTGTACCGCCGGTTTTGCAGGACATAAAATCCAGGTTGGTGGATACGCAGCTTAAACGCTGGGAAGCGGCAGTGGCCTGGATGGCAGCCAACCGCAACGAACTCGAGAGGGCGCAGGCGCAATTACGTTTGGAGCAGGTTCCCATCCGCTTTATGCCGCCCTTACGCCAAGTATTGGAATTGGAAATGATACCCACCACCACGCCAAAAGTTCTGAATCCGCCTAGGATCAGCGGCTAAGCGGCATGGTTTAGACGGTCAACAGATCGACAAGCCAAAAGCTTGTCGGTTTTTAAAACATGATTTTAGCTCGCCAACACTTGATTGTTTAGCGAATTTAAGGCAGAATAGGCGCACTCCAGTATCCTTATCATTCCGAGCGAAAGCGAATAATCCGAGCGGTCGTAGGGGATGAGGACGTTGTCATTCTGAGCGGAGTCCGACGGAGTGAAGAATCTGAAAAGTTGATAGTACATGACTTTGGGTTCTCGACAGCGGTTTTGATATGATGATTCCTCGTCGCTCCCCTCCAGAGGCGGGCAGGCGACTTCCATCGGAATGACATTCGCGAGTTTTTACAAGGACATGGGGAAAAAGAGGGGGAGTGAGACAAAATATGGACCAAAGCCACATCAGAAATTTTTGCATCATAGCGCATATAGACCACGGTAAGTCCACTTTGTCGGACCGTCTTTTGGAGACCACGGGAACCATCGAAAAGCGCAGGATGAAGGAACAGCTTTTGGATACCATGGACTTGGAGCGCGAACGTGGCATCACCATCAAGCTCCAACCCGCGCGCATGGCGTACACGGCCAAAGACGGCGTGAATTATCAGCTCAACCTTATCGACACGCCAGGACACGTGGATTTTAATTACGAAGTTTCGAGATCCTTGGCGGCCGTTGAAGGTGCGATTCTTTTGGTGGATGCCACGCAGGGCGTGCAAGCCCAAACAATCGCCAATTTGTATCTGGCCATCGAGCAAGATTTGTCCATCATACCGGTACTCAACAAAATCGATTTGCCTAATGCCGAACCCGAACGTCGGGCTGAGGAGTTGATGAAACTCATCGGGTGCAAACGCGAAGAGATTTTGTGCGTCTCCGGCAAGACGGGTGAGGGCGTACCCGAGTTGTTGGAGCGCGTGGTCCAGGAAGTGCCGCCTCCGGCCGGGCATGCGGACAAACCTTTCAGGGCTTTGATTTTCGATTCCAAATACGACGAGTATAAAGGAGTAGTGGCTTACGTGCGTGTGGTGGACGGTTCCATCGAAGCCAACCAACCCATCAGATTTTTGGCCACCAAATTCGTGGGCCAGGGTTTGGAAATCGGCTACCTCAAACCCAATTACGTTTCTACCAAGAGAATGGAGACCGGCGAAATCGGTTATCTCGTTTCGGGTTTAAAAGACATCTCAGCGGTGCGGGTGGGTGACACTGTGGCTCTAGGCGATTCGTCGCTCGTCCCGCGTCCCGCGTCCCAGGAACCTGCGACGGTGGGACGTGCGACGTGCGACGTTGAACCGCTCCATGGTTATCGCGAAGTCCGGCCTATGGTTTACGCGGGTGTTTTTCCCAATGAGGGGAATGAATACGAGCGATTGCGCGACGCATTATTGAAGTTAAAATTATCGGATGCGGCTTTGCAGTTTGAACCCGAACATTCAACGGCCTTGGGCTTCGGTTTCCGTTGTGGATTTTTGGGCATCTTGCATTTGGAAATCGTCAAAGAACGTTTGAGCCGCGAACATAGCATGGAAATCGTGGCCACCATCCCTTCTGTGGCTTACGAAGTGACAATGACAGACGGTGAAGAAAAAGTTGTGAAATCGCCTGCGGATTTTCCGGACCCTTCCCATCTAAAAGAAGCGCGCGAGCCGTGGGTCAGAGTGGATATCGTGACGCCGACAGAATATATGGGCAACGTCATGTCTTTGGTGCAGGATCGGCGCGGCGTTTTCAAGAACACAGAATATTTCGACGCCCAACGTGCTGTTTTGCATTACGACATGCCGCTTTCGTCCGTGATCGTGGACTTTCACGACAAACTCAAAAGCGCGACCGCGGGTTACGCCTCGTTGAACTATGAATTTGCGGAATTCCGAGCTTCCAAAATCATCAAACTGGATATCCTGGTGGCCGAAGAGCAGGTCGCGGCCCTGGCCACGCTCATCCATGAATCCGAAGCCTACCGTTACGGCAAGTACGTGGTCGAGACTTTGAAGGAGTCCTTGCCTCGCGAGCAATTCATGATTAAAATCCAAGCGGCCGTGGGCAGCAAAGTCATCGCCAGCGAACGCCTGTCCGGTTTCCGCAAGGATGTGTTGGCCAAGCTGTATGGCGGCGACCGCACGCGCAAGGACAAACTTTTGAAAAAGCAGAAAAAGGGCAAGGAACGCATGATGAGCATGGGTAAGGGAAGCGTTCAGATACCCAGCGATGCGTTCATCAAGGTTTTGAGGAGAAGCTAAATTGAAATTACCAAATTCAAATAATCAAAAATCAAAGAGCAAAATGTGGGACATCGTCGCAGGGAGGGGAAATTCTACCCCTGCCCCTCCTTTACTAAAGGAGGGGTTCCACCGTCCATATTCAACAATCGGTTTCCTTTCCGTCATGCTGAACTCGCCTGCCGCCCGAAGCTGAAAGCGTAGGACCGGTTTCAGCATCTCTAACCATCTTACCTTCTCAGACCTTCGGTCGGTCCTGTCATCAAGTCATCAAATCGCTCAAGATTCTTCACTCCGTCGCGTTGAACGCGACTCGTTCAGAATGACGGATAGATGGCTGACGGCGACTGGTCGACTAACCACTGGCCACTTACCACTTACCACTAACCCATTCCCCACTGACGACCGACGACTGTCGACTGACGACTCGTAGGTCTTTAGTCTCAATTATAGATATGAATCACAATGCAAAAAATAAAGTCATGCGCGTTTTGGTGATTTTTGTTGCCGTGGCCACCATTCTTTCCATGGTGTTGCCTTTTATGAATTAGGGGAGGGGAAAAGCTGGTAGCTGGTAGCTGGTAGACAGTAGACGGTAGGAGTTATTTATCGGCCGGCCTGCCGTCAACCCCGTTCTCGACCCCTACCGTCTACCAGCTACGGTCTACCGTCCATTGGCTACGGTCTACCGTCTTCCCATTATTTATTCACATTCCCACTCCACAAACCGCGTGTTAGTCTTAGGCGATTATGCAGAAAGTCTGGCAAGTCGCGGAAGATCAACCGGTCCAGACGGGGGAGGAATTCGCGGAATTTCATCCGGTCGTCCGGCGGATGTTGGCGCGCCGCGGCCTCCGGACGCCCGAGGAGATGCGGGCTTTTTTGAATCCAAATTGGGACACGGACATCCACGATCCGTTTTTGTTTAAACAGATGCAGGCGGCCGTGGACCGTATTTTTTCGGCCATGGAAAACGGTGAGCACGTGGTCATCCATGGGGATTATGATGCGGATGGTGTGACGGGGTCCGTGGTATTGGCTGAAACCATCAAGATGTTGGTCAAACTGATTCGGCCTCAAACGTCCGACCAAATCCAGAACGCGCCAGTTGAGGGGATTGATCCGGAAAAGACGGTCCAAGGCCTGGAAGCCGCGGGTCCAGAAAAGGAAAAGTTTTATAACGTGCTTAACCAAGAACGCGACGGTTTTGATTTGGACGTATATATCCCGCACCGTGAAAAAGAGGGTTATGGATTGAACACTGCGAGTGTGGCAACCATCGCGGATCGCGGCGCCAATCTGCTTATAACCGTGGATTGCGGCATCGCCAATGTGGTGGAAATCGCCGCGGCGCGAGCTTTGGGTTTGGACGCCATAGTGGTTGATCACCATCAGTTTGGGGAGATTCTGCCAGATGCCATCCTGGTCCATCCCAAACTCCCTGGAGAGGATTACCCGTTCAAGGATTTGGCGGCCGTGGGCGTGGCGTGGAAATTGGCCTGCGCCCTGTCAGTCCATGGCATGCGTCGCGGATTTTCCGTGCCAGCTGGCTGGGACAAATGGCTATTGGATTTGGTGTCCATCGCGACCGTGACCGACATCGTGCCGTTGCGCGGGGAGAATCGGGTATTGGAGAAATATGGACTCAAGGTTTTGAATTTTAAACGCCGTCCGGGTTTGCGCGCTCTGATCGACAATGCGGGTTGGAGAAAGGGGGAGACGGACGCCGAGACCGTGGCATTCGTCATCGGGCCTCGCATCAACGCGGCCGGGCGTATGGAACACGCGTATCTGGCCGTGGATTTGCTCATGGAAACCGATCCGGCCGTAGCTGTCATCAAAGCCTCGGCTTTGGAATCCGTAAATAAGAATCGGCAAAAGGCCACGGAGAGCATGATGAACGAGGCTAAAACCATGGTTGGGGGCTTGGATGGCCATTCGCTGATCTTCGCGTGGTCAGATACGTGGTCGCCCTCACTCGTCGGGTTGGCGGCCGGGCGTTACGCGGATATGTACGGTAAGCCCGCCGTTTTCGTGGGTAAATTTGAAGGCGTGTGGATCGGTTCCGGACGTTCCATTCCCAATTACGACATCACGGCCGCGGTTCGCGAATCCGGAGACGGTTTGCTTACGCGCCACGGCGGGCATGCTCAGGCTTGCGGCTTCAGTTTGGACGCGGACGACAAGGTCGAGAAATTTGCCCAGACTTTACGCGAACACGCCAACAAATCCTTGGCCGAGAACGAATTGCGTCCCCGACTCAAACTGGAGGCCGAGTTGGGTCTGCGGGATTTGGACCAAAGTCTGCTGAGAACCTTGGAGATGTTCGAGCCGTTCGGTGATTGCAATCCCAAACCCATATTTCTGTCCCGTAACCTCACGGTCGTGGAAACGGCTTTGGTGGGCGCGGGCCAGAACCATCTGAAATGTGTCTTGAAATCCCAGGACGGTGCGGCGCAGAAGTTCATGGGGTTTTATCGCGTGGATTTAGCGGATATAATGTCACCTGGATCCAAAGTGGACGTGGCATATGAGGTATCTGGCTCGGAATGGAACGGGCGCAGGGAAGTACAGTGCAAAATCGTGGATGCGCGGCCGGCCCAGACTGAAATGGCAGAAACCTGAGTTCCTGGACGTAAGATAAAAAGCGAGGCTAAAATCAGCTGAGATATGAATCTACTCATCCATACGGACGGGGGCGCGCGCGGCAATCCAGGGCCCGCGGGTTTCGGAGTCGTCATCGAAGACAAGGCCAGCGGTCAAGTTGTCGAAGAACACGGGATTTTCATCGGCCACGAAACAAATAACCAGGCTGAGTACCGCGGCGCGATTTTTGCTTTGGAACGGGCCGTGGCCTTGGGCGCCCAGTCGGTTGAGATAGTTTCGGACAGCGAACTGCTAATCAAACAGGCGCGTGGCATCTACAAAGTAAAAAATTCTGAGTTGGCAAAAAGATTTTTGGAGCTTAAAAATCTTGAGACCAGACTTTGCGGACGTGTGACCTATACCCACGTGAGGCGCGAACACAACAAAAAAGCGGACGAATTGGCGAACAAAGCCATGGATAAGGCCGGAAACCTGTAACCAATCACTATCCACAGTGAGAGTCGTGCCGTTAAGCACGGCTTTTGTGTTATAATTGAGCTTAAATGCAGAAGTCCAAGCCAGGCTTGCGAAGGGCGAAAAGCGGCAAGGCGTTTTATGAATACATGACGCCGCGTTTTTGGCGCATTCATTACTTGGTCCCCGGGACCATCGCTTTGTTTTCTTTGGGGTTGGCCTTGGGTATCGCGCACTTCTCGTCCTTTCAGCCTTACAAGGCGTTGGCCACTGTCGGCGACAACATCCGTGGCTGGGCTTGGACGCCCAATGCGGGTTGGATTAGTTTGAACGACCAAAAACCGCATTGTGCCTCTCCGTGTTCTAGCGGCGGTACGTACGGCATCAACATGGCCACGACCGAATCCATACAACCCGACGGTCAGCAAGGACATACGATCAACGGATTCGCGTGGTCGGACAATTTGGGTTTCATCTGCTTCGGGAGTTCGTGCAACATCCCGGCTTGCCGCACCGGAGGGGTGCCGAATTTTTACGCGTATGCGGAAAAAATAACAGACAATTCACCCAAGGAGCTCCATGGTTGGGCGGTCATCTGCAACATCAAGGAAGCGGGTTGGATTTCTCTTAATTGCGAAGACACGGGGGCGTGCACGGGTGCGAACACGGTTTTTTACAAGTTGGTTTACAATCCCGCGGACAACAAATTCCATGTGGCTACGGTCAACGGTTCGCCTTACGGCTATAACGGGAACAACGACGGCTCGGGTTTGGGTTATATCAGCTTCACTCCCAAGGATGCGGGCGGAAGTCTTTCGCCGGACGGCATGTATCTGGAAATCCCGTCGGAAAATACGGATTCAATGTGCACTGACGCGAAGGACAACGATCTGAACGGACAGACGGATTGCGCGGACGCCAATTGCGCGGCGCGGCCCGTGTGCACCACATCAGAACTCAACTGGTTGGGTCCGGCTTTGACCCAACAATACACGGCTTGCCACGACAGTGCGGATAACAACATCAATGGCAAAGCCGATTGCGCCGGAGTCGGGGCCTTGCCCGCGGATCCGACCTGCTCGGCCGCACCGGTCTGCCAACCCGAATATTCATTCACCAACGGTTGCATCGATCACGTGGACAATGACGGCGACACGGCCATCGATTGTGCGGACACGGATTGCGCCGCGCGGCCGGAATGCACAACCGAGTTTTCATGCACGGACGACGCCGACAATGACGGCAACGGTCTCAAGGACTGCGAAGATCCCGGTTGTCTGTTGGACCCTGCGTGTACGCCGCCTCAACCGCAATGCGTGGATAAACCCGCATGCGCTGGCATAGTGGATGCGCAGGAAAGGGCCAATTGCTGCTGCAGCGACGGTACGCCCAACGGCCAACCGGCCATCGACTGCATGGACGCTCAATGCCAAGCCCAAGCTCCGGTGTGCGCGGCTTGGACCAAGGCTTTGGGCGGAAACATCTACGCGGGCGGCGGCATCACGGGCACCAAGGCCCCGCAGCAATCGGGCGTGACCAATGCGGCTTTCTGCTTGCGTTCCAACGCCACCATCGAATGGACCAGTCCTGACCAATACGCGGCGTGTAAGGAGGCCAATGTCGGGGAGATAGCGTTGCCCACGTCAGAAAACCGCTACCGCAGCCAATTGGGCTTCTTGGATTTGGCCGGCTTGCGTACGGGTCGCTACGGAACCGTGGTCACGGTCAGCGATTCTAGCCAAGTGGCGCCGGCTAACCTTTTGGGCGGTCAGATCTATCGTTACGCTTCCGGTGGCACCTTCACCTTATCAGCCAAAACATTCGAGAACGCCATCGGCACATCTGGCAAGGGCGCGGGTACCCTGCTTGTTGAAGGCGCGGATTTACGCATCACGGGTGACATCAGCTACAGCCCATCCGCTGTCCAGCAACGCATCAAGAATTTGGCTTCATTCGGCGTGATCGTGGTCAAGGATTCGTCGGGCGCGGGAGGCAACGTCTACATCGATCCAGCGGTCACAACCGTGTCAGGGGCGATTTTTGCGGAAGGGGAGGTGCATACGGGCGCGAGCAATACGTATCTCAAATTGTTCGGGTTGTTCATCGCTAAAAAGTTCGATTTGGGACGCACTAACAACACGGATCCCACCAAGCCAGCCGAAGAATTTCTTTTCGACGGCCGCGCCGTGGTCAATCCGCCACCCGGCATGCAGGACGCGGGCAAATCCTTACCTCGTCAATCTGACGCCAGCTTTTAAGACTCTATGCCATGGTTTAAAAAAACGGTTCGCAGCTTCGTGGGTCTAGACATCGGCCTTTCCGGGATAAAACTCGTGGAATTGGCGAACGATGGCGGACATGCGCGTCTCGTGACTTACGGTTACGTGGATCGGCCTGTAGAAAATTTCGATCAGTTGTTCAACGAACGGTTGGAGGAGACCGCTGGTTTGATAAAACAACTCGTGGCCAAGGCCAAATGCACTACTAAAGCCTGCGTGGCCGCGGTACCGGTTTCGTCCATCTTCACGTCCATCATCAGCGTGCCGGCATCCAACGAAAAGGAGTTGAAGGAGGCCATAGTGTGGCAAGCCAAGAAATTGATTCCGGTCCCACTCGAAGAGATCCAACTGGACAGCAAAGTCATCGAAGGCGCGTTCAAGACCGAAGGCCAGAAAAAGGTCTCGCGCGTGCTGCTCACCGGAGCGCCCAAGACTTTGGTCAACCGCTACATCGATTTGTTGAGCAAGCGTTGCGGTCTCAATTTGATCTCGCTCGAGACCGAAACGTTCGCGCAAATCCGTTCCTTGGTGGGCAAAGACAGGTCCAGCATCATGGTCATCGACATCGGTTTTCAGCGCACCAACATCTCGGTGGTGGACAAGGGCGTGCCTTTCCTCAATCGGTCCATCGCCATTGGCGGTGACGCCATTACGCAGACCATCTCGCAGATGTTGGGCGTGCCGTATGCGCAATCAGAAACCATGAAGCGTGACATCCGTTCCATGGGAGCATTCGCACCCACGGGCGACCTCACTCCCATGCTGTCGACCTTGATGAAACCCATCATCAATGAAATCAAATACTCGTTCTCGCTATACCAAGGCCAGGCGGATATCGGAGAGCAACGCCGCATCGACAAAATTATCCTGACCGGCGGCTCGGCACTTCTGCCCAACCTGTCGGATTATTTGACGCAAACCATGAACGTGAACACATATTTGGGTGATCCTTGGGCGCGCGTTGTCTATCCGTTGGATTTGCGTCCGGTGTTGGATGAGATTGGTTCGCGTTTCGCCGTGGCCATCGGTTGCTCCATGCGCGACATAACCGAATGATGATCAAGCATGTCTGATATTTCGCTCTTACCGGACCAACTCCGACAAAAAGAGGAGGAGATCCGCAAAGACACGGTGGCCATAGCGCCCCCGGCGTCTAGTTTGAGCATGCACATGCCGCAGGAAGAGGAGGAGGACGTGGAGGTCATCGAGGTGGAAGAAGGGGAGGTTGACCAGTTGTTGGTGGGCGAACCTTTCTATTCCAGATTCTATTACCGTCTGAGTTTGTGGGCTGAGGAGACCAAGGACAAACTATTCCATGCGCGTCCGGTGGAACCGCCGCCTAAACTGCCACCGCAATTCTTTAAACCTCCGCAACCTGCAGTCCAGGCGCCCAAACCCGAAGTCAAAATTAATCCTACGTCTGAGGTTGGGGCGACTCCGGTCATTACTCCGTCTGCCAAACCGGAAATGGTTTTGCCCATAGAAGTCAAGCCTAAGCCTACGCCAAGTGCAGCGGTTATAACTCCGGCCAAACCCAAGGCGCGCATCATCCCGTCCGCTCCCAGCCGAGGCAAGCGCGTGCGCATCATCAAACGCGTACGCAAACCCGTGCAAGTCAGCCTATTGGACGAGCAATTCGTGAGCGCCATGCAGGTCAACGTGGGCAAACGCAAATTCACGTTGGCGTTTTTGACCGTGTTTTTCGCCTTGATTTTCGCGGGCAGCTATTTCCTGTTGGATCGGGCCGAAACCGCGGTGGCCCAGGAAAAATCCCAGGTGGACGCGAGTTACGGCCAACTTAAAACCGAAATCGGACAAGCACAGACCAAGTGGGCGTCCTATCAAGATTTGGAGCCGCGGCTTTTGGCTTTCAACGAGCTCATGAACAAGCACATGGCCACGTCGCGCGTGTTCGACTTTTTGGAGCGCAATACCCTGAGCGACGTGTCGTACGCCAACTTTTCCATGGATCAGACCGGAAAGGTGACTTTGTCGGCCACTGCCGCATCTTATCCCGCTGTGGCCAGACAATTGGCGATTTTCAAGGACGCGCCGGAAATATTGACCGCGGACGCCAATGCGTTCGCCGGAGACAAGGAAAAGGGAGTGGCCTTTCAATTGAGCTTGCAGTTCAAACCCGATTCGTTGCTATACAAAAACGGAATCGAACAGAAGCAGGGCGAACAAACCACGCCATAGACGTTTTATCGTAAGCCTCTGACACAGGGGCCTACGAACATAGCGGCCATGGATATAGACCAAAACACAACGCCGGATACGGCGGCGAAAAAGGAAGAACCCGGCAAATCCGTCAAACCCTCCAAACTTTTCGTGGAATATTACGGTTCCGTGGTTTTGTTGTTGATTGCGATTTTGGTCGGGGCGGGTTATCTGGTCATCAAGCCCAAATTGGACAACTGGAAGGCCATGAAGACCGAAGCGCAAATCGTACGTGAACAGGCGGAAAACGACCGTCAGTATTACTCGGGACTGAGCCGTTCGGTGTCCGCGTCCGAATCCATCGACCAAACCGCATTGTCCAAGCTCGATGTGGCTTTGCCGCGCAAACCGCTGCTCACGGATCTGATGGTAGAGTTGGGGCATTTGGCCAAATTGTCCGGCGTAACCATGAACAGCATTTCCTTTGAGGCCGCCAAAAACAATTTGGCCGTCTCGGGTCTGCAGTCGGTCAACCTGAGCATGACGCTGGAAGCCAATGGTTATCAATCCTTGAAGAATTTCATGAAGTCCCTGGAACGTAATTTGCGTATTTTGGAAATCACCAACGTTTCCTTTAGCTCGTCTGAGAAGGGGACGTTGACCTTTACTTTGACGGCCAAGGTTTTTTATTACCCGGCCAAAGCGGAAAGCGCCACCAGCACCAATGTGGGTGTGGCCACGCCCCAATGATATGGATATAAACAGACCGGCGCCACCCTTGCTTTCTCGCATCCTCCTGGCCATCTCGGCCCTTTTGGTCGCGGGCGTGGTTTATGTTTTCGCGTCCCAGGCCCTCGAGGAAGCCCCGCAACCTCCGCCCGCGCCTTTGAAGCAGGTGAAGAGTTTCAATCCGCAAGCCGACATCTCAAAAAACCCGGCCCTGCCCACCTTGGAAGACAATAAACCAGAAGTCGCGGACATGCCTTTGGGCCGACCCAATCCCTTCCAACCAGTTAACGTCAAAAGCGGGGAGACCGCGACAACTTCGGCTCAGGCCGTAACCGTTCCGGGCACGGGCATTTCAGTCATACCCGTGGCCCCGGCCGTGGAACAAACCACGTCCACCGAGTATGAATGATCAGATATTGTCTTTGCTTTTGAGCCGCGGAAAAATCACGGACAAAGTTTTGAAAATCGCGCAGGATTTGGTGGCACGCGGTAAAACTTTGGAACAGGCGTTGGTAGGCGGAAAATACGTGGGGGATGTGGATTTCGCCAAAGCGCAGGCTGAAACCTTAGGCATCGAATTCGTGGATTTGGCGGATTTCGTGCCCGATCCGGAGGTCATGGCCATAATACCAAAAGCCACGCTCGACACTTACCAAATCGTGCCTTTGTCTTTCGACGGCAAAACATTCCGTGTAGTTTTGCGCGATCCACAAAATTATCGAGCCGTGGAAGCTTTAGAGTTTTTGGCTGGCGAAAAAGGTTGGTCCATCAAGTTGGCCACGGCACCCGCTTCACAACTCAAAAAATTCACCAAGAGCGGAACCGGTTTGCAGGCAGAGGTGGCCACGTCTTTGGAGATGGCCAAAGGCAAGTTCGATAAGAACAGGGAAGAGACGTCCGCGGAAATCGGAAATCTGGAAGAGGTCATCAAGGGTGCGCCCGTGTCGCGCATGTTGAGCGTGGTCATGCGGCACGCGGTTGAAGCCGGCGCTTCCGATATCCATATCGAACCCGTGGAGAATGAATCGCGCATCCGCTATCGCATCGATGGCGTATTGCGCACGACTCTGACATTGCCCATCTACGTGCATCCGGCTTTGGTCTCGCGCGTCAAAGTGTTGGCCAACCTCAAACTGGACGAAACGCGCGTGCCTCAGGACGGACGCATAACACAAGAGATAAACGGCAAAAAAATCGATTTCCGTATTTCGACGTTGCCGGTGGTTGATCACGAAAAGGTGGTGATGCGTATTTTGGACACCACGGCCGGCGCGCCCACGCTTGAGCAGTTGGGTTTCCGCAAGGAATATATCGACATCATGCTGCAGGAAATCAAGAAGCCGCACGGCCTGTTCCTGATCACCGGCCCCACGGGTTCGGGTAAATCCACGACCCTGTTCGCGGCCCTGACGCAACTGAATTCTGACGGCGTGAACATTTCAACCTTGGAGGATCCGGTGGAATATTACATAAACGGCGTGAACCAATCCCAAATTCGTCCGGAAATCGGCTACAGCTTCGCCACCGGTCTCCGCGCCCTGTTGCGCCAAGACCCGAATGTGGTCATGGTCGGAGAAATCCGCGACCGCGAAACCGGCGAGTTGGCTATCCACGCGTCTTTGACGGGTCATTTGATTTTTTCGACGTTGCACACCAACGACGTTTACGGTTTGGTGCCACGCATGGTGGACATGGGCGTCCAGCCTTTTCTGTTGGCCGCGACCATGAATTTAGGCGTGGCCCAACGTTTGGCGCGTAAAATTTGCGCGTTTTGCAAAGAGCCACAGGAAATTCCAACGGATACGCTCCAAGAGTTGACCGGGGTTTTGAAACAAATTCCTAAAAAATATCTGAAGAACGTGGATTTGGAAAAACCGTTGACGTTGTACCACGGCAAAGGTTGTCCCAAGTGCAACGGTACGGGTTACCAAGGCCGCACGGCATGCGCCGAACTTTTCCAGTTCACGGGCCAGGCGCAAAAACTCATCGAGCAGGGCTTTCCGCACGAAGGTTTCCGCAAAGAGTTTGAGCGTCAAGAAATGATCACCCTGCGCCAGGATTTGATTCTGAAAGCCGCCGAGGGCTTGACCACCGTGGAAGAGATTATGCGCTTGGGGCAAGATGCGAGTGAGGATGAATAGGGTTAGGGACTAGGGATTGGTAGCTGGGGTTGGGGGAGGTCGGAGTACGAAGTACGCAGTACGGAGTACGTCCGAAAAGTCCGAGGCACAGCCCGGAGCTCGAAGCGCGGAGTCCGGCATGAGGGTATAGTTTATTGGGCGCATAACCTAACAGCTCATTGTAAAGTGTGAATAGGGAAACCCCTCACTTCACAAGGAGGGGCAGGGGAGAGTTCTCCCCGTCGGTGTACGTGCCCGTCTCCTAACGTCTACCGTCTACTAGCTACCATCTAATCTCGTAATTCGTAATTCGTTCGTAATTCGTAATTCCCGTTATATGGAAAAGCCCAGCGTGTTATTGATTGAAGATGATGCTTTCTTGGCTCGTATTTACGCTCAAAAATTTGAAGAGGCTGGTTATGGCGTGCATGTGGCCGGGACGGGTGAGGAAGGTTTAACCTTGGCGCTCAGGGACAAGCCTTCGATTTTGGTATTGGACATACTCTTGCCAGGCATGGACGGTTTTGAGGTGCTGGAAAAATTGAAGCAGGACGCGGCTACGCAGCAGATTCCGGTGGTGGTCCTGTCCAATTTGGGTCAAAAGGAGGATGTGGATAAAGCCACGAATCTAGGTGCGGCGGGATATCTGATTAAAGCCCATGCTTTGCCGCAAGACCTTTTGCGTAAGGCCAATGAGATTTTGGGCAGGGCGTAAGTTATGGCTTCCTTTCGTTACCAGGCCAGAATTCCAGATGGTCGCATCCAAGCCGGTATCGTCGAGGCGCCGAATTTGGAATATGCGCAACAGGCCTTGGAAGAAAGGCAATACGAAGTCCTGCAAATCGAAACCACGCGTGAATCGCAAGCCGCGGCTTCGACTTTGTTGGCCTTAATGAACAGCGTTAAAGTCAAAGAGTTGGTCGGAACCGTGCGCATGCTTTCCGTGATGATTTCGGCATCCGTCCCTTTGACAGACGCGGTAAGAAATCTAGCCAGACAGACAAAAAATCCATATTTCAAACGCGTGCTCGTGGACGTGGCGAACGAGGTGGAAGGCGGCGCAAAGCTTTCCGACGCTTTGGAGCGTTACCCGCGCATCTTTTCCGCATTTTTCACCAACATGGTGCGTTCCGGAGAAACCACGGGCCAGTTGGCCGAGGTCATGAACTATCTAGCCGACCAGCAAGAACGCGATTACGACACGCGTTCCAAACTTAAGGGCGCTTTGACGTATCCGATCTTTATCGTGGTCAGCATGTTCATCGTGGGTATCGTGATGATGGTGTACGTGGTGCCAAAGCTCACCAAGACACTTATCGAGGCAGGTGCCGAATTGCCGTTGCCGACCAGATTGTTGATTGGAGCTTCGGATTTTATGGTGGCGTATTGGTGGGTCATCCTCATTGGTTTGGGCATTTTTGGCACGGTTTTATATTTTTGGAGAAAGACCCCGTACGGCCGCTACACTTGGGATTCGTTGGTTTTGAAGATACCCATCATGGGTCAGCTTATCGGCGACATGTATCTGGTGCGTTTCACGCAAGCCATGTCCACGCTCATGAAAGGTGGCATGACCATCACGCAATCGTTGGAGGTCACGGCTGGCGTGATGGAGAATTACGTCTGGAAAAAAATGGTATTGGACACCATTCAATCCGTAAACGATGGCGAACCCATCACCTCGGTCATGGCCCGGACCAAAACCGTGCCTACCATGGCCGTGCAGATGCTCACTGTCGGCGAGGAGGCTGGCAAGATGAACGAGGTCTTGGTTAGGTTGAGTGATTTTTACCAACGTAGCCTTGCCAACACTTCGGCCAATATTCTTTCATTGTTGGAACCGTTAATCATGGTGGTTTTGGGCTTGGGAGTGGGCATTATGGTCGCTGCCATCATGTTGCCCATGTACAATCTCTCCTCGGCCACCGGATAATGTGCTATACTTATCAACAATAACTTAATAATTTATTTAAGTCAGACCTCCTCCGGGAGGCTAAAGACAAAAAATGAGTTTATGAAACTCAAAAAAGGTTTTACCTTGATCGAACTTTTGGTGGTCATCGCCATCATCGCCATTTTGGCCACCTTGGCCGTGGTCGCCTACAGCGGCGCCCAAGTTAAGAGCCGCGACTCCAAGCGCATTGCCGATATGCGTGCTGTGGCTTCTGCCTTGGCCAATGCGGCTCAAGACGGTGCCTTGTTGTGCAAGGTGTGCGGTACATCAGCTTTGGCTGCTAATGACAACTTGAAAGAAGCGGTTCTTTGCACGGGTGGCGCAACTTGTGCGCTCGCAGCTACTCCTGTGACAACCAACTACATCAACTTGAGCAGCATAAAGGATCCCAACCAGACGGCGGATTGCACTTTCGCTGGTGGTCCTCCCACTGTCCCGAGTGGCGTTTGCGATTACACCTTCAAGGCGGCCCCTTCGATTACCAGTTACGAAATCGGTTTTTATCTTGAAGGCGCATCCGGCAACGTAGCGGCTGGTGGTCATTTGGCCAACCAGAACGGTATCTTGCAGTAATAAACATTGCGTTCCAAAACCCCGGCTGACAGGCTGGGGTTTTTAGTTAAGGGGTAAGAGGTGTGGGGAGACGGTAGACAGTAGTTGGTAGACGGTAGCGAGTAGACGGTAGGAGTCGGGCGGGGGAGACGGTAGACGGTAGCGAGTAGACGGTAG
>CAZRYH010000001.1:4594-12343 GCA_964604275.1 uncultured Gammaproteobacteria bacterium | reverse complement strand
GTAGACGGTAGGAGTCGGGCGGGGGAGACGGTAGACGGTAGCGAGTAGACGGTAGGAGTCAGGTCGGGAGTTGGACAGTAAATAACTCCTACCGTCTACCGTCTACCAGCTACTCCCTACCTGCTAGATAAGGTATAATGTTGCCGTATGTTTAAACACAGAAATTTATCGGGCGTGACCATACCCGAACTTTTGATCGGGGTCTTGGTTATCGGCATCGTGGTCGCTATTTTCACTTACGCTTTGGGCGTTCAGCGCGCCATGGGCCGCGACGCCAAGCGCATTTCCGACGTGAGCGTGTTGCGTGCGGCTTTGAGCCAGCATTGGTTGCAGAAAGCGTCATATCCAGTGACGGATGGATTGTATTTGGGCCAACCGGACGGGGCGCAACGGCTGACGGGTAGTGGCTTCGCGCCGGCGGGCGATAATACTCTGCCGATTTTCTTGGAGAATTTGCCTACCGGACCCAAGAGTGGGGAGTATTATGCGTATCGCGGCACGAACAGCGGTTATAGTTTGCGGTTCACAACGGAAAGGGAAACGGCTTACGGTATGGCCGGCACGTATTATGCGCATTCGAGCGGTGTGGATAGGTTGGATGAACTGAAGTGATGGTTAAAGCTCTAACGCAAAGATCAAATGTTTCTTGAATATATCTTGATCCTGACCATGGCCGCTGTGTTCGGCATGGTTTTTGGTTCGTTCGTAAACGTGGTGGCAATCCGCACGCACGAGCACTCCACGCTCATGGGTAGGTCTAAATGCATGTACTGCCATGCGATGCTCAAACCACGGCATTTGGTGCCCATACTTTCTTACCTCATCCAGCGCGGCAAATGCGCGACCTGCGGTAAAAAGATAAGCGTTCAATATCCTATGGTGGAATTGGCTGGAGCCTTGCTCGCCATCATCACAGTGGCGCGTTATCTGCCGGAAGTCGCTTGGTTGAGCATGGGTTTTGAGTTTTTCTTCGGCGCGTCGCTGCTGGTGTTTACGGTCATGGATTTCAAATGGAGTGAACTGCCATTGGAACTGATGGTGGGCACGGGCTTGGTCTTTTCTCTTTGGAACGCACTGCTCAAGGTCGCGGCCGGAGCTTCGCCGTGGGAAGTGGGTTGGTCGCATGTGTTCGGGCTTTCCGTGGCCGCCCTGTTCTTTTTGTTCCAGTGGTTGGTGTCGCGTAAACGTTGGATCGGTTCGGGTGATATCTGGTTGGGCGCCATCATGGGCGCGGTCTTGGGTTGGCCACTGGTCGGCTTGGCTGTTTATTTCGCGTATCTCATGGGCGGCGCATTTGCTTTGTTTCTTTTGCTCGCTAAAAAGATCCAACCCGGCACGCGCGTGCCTTTCGGTCCGGCATTGGTGGCTGGCACGTTGGTGGCCATGTGGTGGGGTCAGGGCATCCTGCAATGGTTAACGCATGCAGTCTCATAATCTCAAGGGCTTCAGCATAGCCGAAATGCTCATCGCTTTGGCGATCGTGGTTTTGCTGTCTTTGATTTCCGTGTTCGAGCTCCGGGCCACCAACCAAAACGAGGAATTACGTGCGGCCGCGGGGCAGATGGCTTCAGACATCCGGGGCGTGCAGTCTCGGGCTTTGGAAGGGCAGAGCACGCGGACCTGCCTGTTGGGAACCGAACAGGCGGTTTGTGAAAACAAAGATCCGGGTTGTTTGCCGGCCCAACCGTGCAAGGATTACATCCCGGCGGGTTACGGAATTTTTTTCGGCTCAGGCTCGTCATCCTATGTTTTGTTTGCGGATGTTAATTCCGGGGCTCAGGATTTTAAGTACACGAGCTCCAAAGAATATTTTTTAGAACGCAATTTGTTGGAAGGCACGTCCGGAAAAGTGGTTATCGATGGCATCACCAGTTATCGTTCGAGCGGCAACACGTCTCAGCCATGGGCAAACGCAGCTTTCGTACGCCAAGGCGGCAACGCGCACATCATCGATCCCGTGACTGGAGTGCAACCCGAACCGTTTTTGTTGCGCATCCGCATCCGCCACCAAGTTTCTGGCAAGACGCTTGAGGTTGAGCTCAATCCCGTGACCGGCAGGGTTTCAATAATATGATGACGCGACGCCATGCATCCGGGCTTTTGCCTGGACAGACCATGATAGAAATCCTGATCGTGCTGTTTGTGGTAGCCGTGGCCGTGTACGGTGTCACGACTTTGGTTTTTTCCAATTTGGCTTTGCAGCAGAGAGACGCGGATAACATCAAGGCCATGAATATGGCGCGCGAGATGATGGAATTCGCGCAAAACAAACGCGATTCCAATTGGTTGGGCGACCAAGCCTTTTACTCAGGCATGTCTGATTTGGTGGGCGGTTGCACTATCGTTCCTATGTATGACGGAACTGGAGACTTGTCTTTCAGATATGTTACGGATATCGACCAACCCGCAGCTAAGGTCAAACGTTCTTCCAATCCGACTGTGCTGAGCATGTTCACCAACGTTTCCGGCACCAGCACGGAGTTCAACCGCATGTTGACCATGATTCCGATTTGCGCGAACGCGGATCATTCGGTGATCACCTATCCCATCGGCCAATGTCTTTGCGCCACCGCACCGCAAGACCAGATGATCGGAGTGCGCGCCAAAGCAGAAGTAAAATGGGCCCGTAACGGCAAAACCAGAAATCTAAGCGTGTACACGGATTTGTATGATTGGAAATAAGCCTCACCATCGTCGCAACGTCCCAGGGACGCGGGACCACGCCAAAGGCGGGCGCGGCGCGGGACGTGCGACGAGACTACCCGGCTACACCGTCCTGGAGCTGCTAGTGGTGATGTTGTTGTTCGCGATCATCATCACGATTTTGTCGCAAACTTACATTTCTTTCATCCGGTTGTACCACAAGATGGCTTATTCCTCGCTTCTGCAGCAGGATTTACGGTACTTCACCGAATACACGGCGCGTTTGGCCCGCAATACGCCAGTGGATTTTTCCGCTTTGTCCACGGCTGAAAGCGTTTCCTCGACATTGTCGTTTAAACCAGAGAACGGTCTGGCCACGGTTATAAAACTTTCGGCATACGGCGACGCTTGGTGCGCGGATGATGCCACGGTCAGGTGTCTGCTTTTATCGAAAGACGGGGGAGCGTCTTGGTCGCCACTCACATCCAAGCACGTGAATGTGGAAGAATTCAAAGCCGTGGTTTGGCCTAAATTGTCGCCGTTCGAATTGAGTCCCATGACAGGCGACTACTACAATGACACGCAACCCATGGCCACTGTCTATCTCAAACTGATGTACATGGCCAGACTGGAACAAGAACGCGTCACTAGCGACGTGCAGACCACCATCTCATCCCGCGTTTATGTGCGCTAACCCCAAAAATCTTCCAGGCAGCATCGTGGCTTTGGCTTTGACCATGGTCATGCTGCTTTTGATGTTGGGCGCGGCCATCGGTGTCATGGTGTTTGAAGGTTCAAACCGCTCGCAAGAGATGGATCGCGCGGTCGGGGCGTATTACATGGCCAATTCAGGCATAGAACAGCAGCTTTACCAAATCAGGAAAGAGAATAAGACCCTAGCCGATGTGCAGTCCGCGTCCAGCAGTTATCCCGGAGGCACGAGTTGGATTTCCACCACGGGCCACGAAAGTTCTCTGGTCAAACAATTCTCAAACGTGGGCGAAGAGCAATTGGCTTTCATTGACCTGTTCGATCCGGACAACCTGTCGTCGACGGCCAACGCCGACCGTGTGGTCGTGTCTTGGGAGGGGGCGGAGGATTGCCCGCTCAAAGGTATGACTACTCCTAACATGGAAATCGGCACCGCGGAATGGCAATTTTCCGGCACGGGCGTCACCTGGCCCACGGCCGGAGCCAATTACACCATCTGGCCGTTCTCCATTTCTCCCATGACAGTATCGCCACTGGATCCTCTCAAGGCTTACCGCTTGCGTTTACGTCCCTTCAAATGTGGAGCCAAGAACGTGCAAATAACTTTTTGGAACGGCGCGGCGCAACTCAGCTATCCGGGTGACATCACTCTGGGAAGCCAAGGCACTTACGGCCGCACCACGCAAAAATTGACGGTCACCATGCCGCGTCAAGACATCCTTTCCGGCCTGTTCAGCTACACCGTCTTTTCCCAAGACGCCCTCTGCAAAAAAGTCGGCCCCGCCGGGTCGTGTTTGTGAGATTCCATTTTTCTGCTCGTCCGTCATCCTGAACTTGTTTCAGGATCTTGATTAATTTACTTGTTCGATAGACCGTCACTTCGAAGTTCCATGGGGGGTTCGGGGGAAGCGTAACGGTGGACGCAAGAGAGTTTTACGTCAAGCGATTAGCGCCGAGAGGGCATCGCGGACCCCCGAAACCTTTTTCCGCCCGTCCGAAGCCGTGGCGAAGGCGGGGGTTACTTTTCTGTTACGAAAAGTAACAAAGCAATAAAAATGAGGAGAAACAGCGCCGCGAATCTACTCGCAAGCT
Organism: uncultured Gammaproteobacteria bacterium; assembly: GCA_964604275.1. Taxonomy (GTDB): domain Bacteria; phylum Patescibacteriota; class Patescibacteriia; order 2-12-FULL-60-25; family 2-12-FULL-60-25; genus MWCR01. Next base: position 7,897 of record CAZRYH010000001.1, on the reverse strand, counting down.
TGTCTATTTTTTAAATATTTTCAATTTCCTCCAATGTACGATCCGGCAGATACAAGACGGTTAAACCAAGAAGTATTCCACCTAAAGCCGTCAGTAAATGGCTTCCGCCAAAAACTAAAGCATCAATTTCATCAAAAACATACCAAACTCCACGCCATACCAAGACCACACCCAAGATTAGGGAAAGTTTTTTTAGAGCACGATGGAGTTTGGATTTTTTACGCATATCGGTACCCATTATTTTATCACCCTTGAAGCCAAAATAAAAAACCGTCGAGAAGTGACGGTTAGGATTTTTTTGCGCCGCGTCTTTTGATAGATACGGGCACCCGGCGGGTCAGGTAGAAGTCGGCCATTTTTTCCAGCATCTTGTTCAAGCACCTTTTGGGCAGGTCCTGCCCCTTGTCATCGGGTCTCACCATGCTGTTGCAGAGCGATTCCAGTTGACTGTTGGGTGGGAATATCCCATCCACGACGCACGAATGCGGATTGATGAAGATTTTCAACCACTCCTGGTCGCTTTCGGTCAGCTCCAGGGTGACGTGGGGTTCCTCTCGGTCCAGATACACTTGGAACTCCAATCTCAATCCGTTGTTTTTGCCACCGAACAGCAAGGCATCGAGCAGTGTATCTTCATTTTTCAGGGTAATGCCCTTGGACTCGAGAATGTCCGCGGCCCATATGGCCTCAAGCAAGACGGTTTTGCAATTCTCAACATCCGCGAACCGTTCTCCGCCCAGGCAATGGGAATAGACGATGGGCCTTTTTATGTCAGCGTCGAACTCGAGTTGCAGGCCCAAACGCCCGTTTGCATCATATTCCCCGACTGACCCGATGCCGCGCTTCTTGAGCTCGCGGTTCACGGTTTTGGCCAAGGTCTGGAACAGGTCCAACTTGCTGTGCAGGTTCAGGAGCGTTTGGCGCATTGATTTTTCCTTTCGAGGTGCGCGCATGATTTAGCTGAAAAAATCGGTCGTGTCAAGCCGTGGCAATTCGGGTCGTTGAATATAATCCTTAAATCGGTTTGAATGAATCGTTTTATCAAATCCACCTTCTTACTTTATTTTTATAGTCAAGATAATCCTGTCCGAATGCATCGTGCATTAATTTTTCTTCCCTCGGTATAAAAACCATCCGCAGAATGGAAATAAACCCAAATGGCGTCAGAATTGAAAATATATTCCTAAAACATAAGCCTAGCCCAAGCAACAACAAAAACATGCCAACGTACATTGGATTTCTGGTTTTGGAAAAAACCCCTTCGGTTATCATCTGCGATGATTTTTCAATAGCCAGAGTGGTATTGTATCTTTTGATTAGGGTTTGTGTTTTACCCATTAATACAAAACCGGCCAAGGCTATAAACATTCCGGCGAAATTACATGGGAACGGAACCAGATTATATGTGGGGAATAAAAAATAAAACAAAATTATCAACATTAGGCCGACTAGTAAAAATACCGGCGGTGAAAATAGCCCCCTGACGGCTTCCGCGCTTTTGTCTTTTTTTGATAACGGTTTTGAATCGGGCATGGTAATTTTATGAAATGGGGTACCGTGTGACAATCAGGGGTGAATTCTAGTCGTCCTCATCTTTTCTCCATGCTCTCTTTTTGTTGATTCCTTCTTTGTCGCGGAAAGCTTTTTCCAAATCTACATTGAAACGATTGCAAATATCCAAAATGTAGATAAATACGTCAGCGATTTCCAGCTCCAGATCTGGCTTACGAGAGTTGGCGTCTGTTTTCATATTTGAACACCGACGGGCTGCCTTCGCCATTTCGCCAATCTCCTCAACAAAAAGCATAAAGACTTCGGGGACGGTTCCTTTCTCGAAACTGCGTTCGACAACCAAATCTCGAACGTATTGCTGGAAATCTTGCAACGTCGGTTGTTCCTTCAGAAAGGGCTTGCTCTGATTAATGTGAATTCTCCGAATCTTGACTCATTGCTGACGATGGGTGAGCGAATTTCATATAACATCGCGATTAAGAGAAGTTCGCGAAGCGAATTTGGGAAATTTCAGCAGGAAATTTCCTCTTAATCGCTGTTATGTGGTGAGCCTGCAAGGCGAACGAGGGAGCAAAGCGACCGACAGTATGACGCAGGGCTGGGCAACTAAAGAATAGATTGTACTTTTACTTTTATTTGATCCCTGATTTTCCTCATATCATTAATACTCATTTGATAAGGGTCTTCAATTTGCCAGTAAATTACTTTGTCAGAATGGATTAGAAAATCAGGACATAAATCTTTTCCACACATGACAAAAATCCGTTCAGCTTCATCCACAAAATCCCTATTAATCAATTTAACTTTTTGATGACTTACATCAATATTTTCTTCTTTCATAATTTGACAAATTTCATCTGGCATTTTTGGATATTTTTTGGGAGTATTTGGATCAGTTCCAGCACTAAAAGCATTCTTGGATTTTGTAAAAGAATTATAGAATGCTTCTGCCATTTGGCTTCTTCCAACATTGCCTGAACAAACAAATAGGATTTTTGTCATATTATCAAATAAAAGTATGAATTATATAAATTTTGCCCAGCCCGAGTAATATTGCACATAACGTTTAAGGATATGAGAAGTTGCGACCAAAGGGAACAATTTGGGTGGAGAAGTCTGCAAGACTTCGTAACCTCATATCCTTTGTTATATTCCCCGAAGAGCTAAAATTTAGTGCAACGTTCCGAAGGAAAATTTTAGAGTTATTATTTTGCCCGTACCACTTGCTCTGCTTTTTTTAAAAACTCCAAATCTCTCTTCTGTATAAAAGAACCCTCATAATTTTCTGGCTTATCATTTTCAACTTGGGAAATTGCGTCTTTTAAAGGTAGCCATACTATTTTAAAGCCTTGACTTAATTCCTTTTCGGTAAAATCTGGCTCACCTTTAGAAATTATATTGCCATAATAACAATAAGATATTTGTTTCAAGTCCCACTTTGAGCGAAACTCAATTATTTTACCGATTTCACCATTAACTTCAATTTCACTACCAACTTCCTCTAAACATTCTCTAACTAGTGCTTGTGCTTTATCCTCGCCTTCATCAATTCCACCACCTGGAAGTTTATGGTAGTTATATTTTGAAACAAATAATAAAGGAATTAAGTCATTATCATCAAAAAGGATAGCTCTTGATGCTTCTCTAATTTTCCAAGTTATATCACTTGAATAATCTTGATCTTTGATTTCTTTAAGTAGTTCCATAATTTTATGAGGTTCTTAGTTTTTAAAAATATTCCGATTAGGGCAAAATAATAATTGAATATAACGTTTGCGGATATGAGAAGTT
>CAZRYH010000001.1:0-4494 GCA_964604275.1 uncultured Gammaproteobacteria bacterium | reverse complement strand
ATTCCGATTAGGGCAAAATAATAATTGAATATAACGTTTGCGGATATGAGAAGTTGCGACCGAAGGGAGTAATTTGGGTGAGCCCCGAGCCGAGGGGCGAACCTCATATCCGCTGTTATACGCCCCGATGACTGAAAGGAGGAGAGCGCAGCGTGGCTTGAGTTCAAAAAATATTTTTCGCTCTCATTCATTATGATAGGCTTTCCTTCTTAATAAATTGACTTGTCTTTCAGTTTTCAATAATTCACTTATACAAAAACTATACTATTTTGCCTATTTTCTCCGAGAATACTTTAATGTTGTTTATTGCAGTATCAAAAAGTTTTTTACAATCATCATAATTTACTTCATCAAATAACTTTTCTTTTAAGATATAATCAAATCTATTTGGATCTGGAGACATTGTGTATTTATGTTTCGCTTTACCTAATTTACTATGATAATTGATTTGTATCTTGCGATTCATTCCAGATAACCATATCTCATATTCAAATTTATTATGTGTAAAAGCGATAACAAATTTTAAGCCTTTTGACTGCAAGTCATCATTAGAAAACTGAAAGTAAGAATAATCCATATTATTTTCAACAATGTTCCCTGTAAACTTATATTCAGACAAATTCTCTGCTAAATAAGTCCTAAATCCTCTAAAGAATTTAACAAATTCTTGATATCCTTTTTGTAAGTCGGTAGATTGGAGAATCTTTTTATACTCGTTGATATATTTTGAATTGATTTTCATAATATTCCTTTAAAAATTAAAAGTTTATAAAGTATTTGTTTTTTTGAAAGCCTATCATTCCTTATTCTCCGTTAGAAAAATATTTTTGAATTGCGCACAACGTTTGCGTGTATGAGAAGTTTCGCCGACTTCCTTATTATTTTATCATGGAGGAGGCGAAATTTGGGTGAAAGAAATAGTGCAACCTTTGAAAATTATTAACGCGCTTTTTCTTGAACCTCATACACGCTGTTAGCTGATGTTTTAAAATTTATTTCGTTGCACGAATAACCACTTCGTTGAATTTAGTCCAGAGAATTTCAAAATCCTGAAAACCAGCTTGTTTTAACAATTCAGTCATCTGTTCGACAGTAATCATATGATCTCCTTCTCGTTCTTTTTTGAAATTCTCTTCTGCGAATTCTGCCGTCGCCCCCATAGCCAGGGCATTTCTTTTGCGTTCTTCAAAGCATCGTTCGAGTTCGGCGGGATCAGAAAAGCTCACAAGATCAGTCCAGACAAAAATTCCACCTTTTTTCAGCCAGCGATAGATGTTGATTATGAGCCGTTCTTTTTCTTGAACTTGTATATTATGTATGACAAGATTTGATAGAACAGCTTCAAAGCTCTCTGGTTCCGCATCAAATTCTGTAGCGGATATTTCATGAAAACGAATGGTGGAATTTTTGTCTTGCAACCTTCTCCTTGACTCTTCAATCATTGGCTTGGAAATTTCAACTAGGTCTACTGATTGAGGGTTTCCTTGATCAATAATGATTTCATCTAAATTTCCTACACCCGAGCCAATGTCTAAAATAGCTCCGTTGTGAGCTTTTCTGATCACTTCACCAGTTACGAGAGGAACAATTTCCTCAGCATAACCTGGAACAAAGCGATTTACTTCAGTTTCATACCGCCGAACGATGTCACTATAAAATTCCGTTTCTTTTTCTGGGGGCGACGGCGGATTATATTTTTCTGACATAAATAAATTTTAAAATTTCAGCTAACGTCTGAGCCTGGTACGACCGTATGAAATATGTCGTATAGGCTCTGTTAGATGAAGTTGATTTTCGTTGTTCAAAGGATTAAAACAGATTTACGATTTTCTCTAAACTTTTTTGTAAGTAATCTGTTAATCAAATTGTAAATAATTCTTCTTTTGTTATTCGAATGTAATCATTATGTTCGTCACTAATTGTTGATGTTGAAGATTTTGTTTGTCCTGTAAAAATAATTAATACGAAGTATTTGTTTTTTTCTTGTAAAAGACAACTTTCTATATGAATTACTTTCATGTTTTCTATATCTTTGATTCAAGTTTCCTCCTTTATTTCACGAATTATCGCATCTTCAATTTTTTCTGGGATTTCGGTCTTTCATCAAATCAAATCCCATTTACCCGTATCAGATCTTTTTTGAACAAGAATTCTTCATTCTTGGTTGAAGATTATTGCCTTCGTGTGAAAATGAAATTCCATGTTATGAGTTTTATAGAGTAAATCTGTCGTTTTTTATTAAAATCAATTTCATCTAACGTTTGCGTGTATGAGATGTTTGCTGGCTGTATAATATCGCGAAGCGGTACAGCCAGCAAATATGGGTGCAGTGAGGAGGAGGGACGACGACGAACGGAACCGCATACACGCTGTTATGCGATGTTAAGAAAAGGCTTTTTTAATTTCATCAAAATCAATTTCAATAAATTTGCCAAAAAATTTCGCGATATTTCTCAAATCTCTATCCAAAATTTCATCTGCATTTGGGTTAGTCCTTTTGTCTAGTGCCTGTGGAAAATCTATAATATAAGGTTCATTATTCCACCATAAAATGTTGTATTCCGATAAATCCGCATGAACTATGCCAAAATTCCAAAACACAATCATTGTATCGATTATTTTTATAAAAGCATTTTTAGCTTCATTTGCTGTTAAATCAACATCACATAATCTAGGAGCGACAGAATCTTCATTTCCCAGAAACTCCATAAATATGGCATCATCAACATGTAATACAGGTTTTGGAATTTTAGCTCCAAGCTCATATAATTTCTCAAGCATAAAATACTCTCTTTTTACCCAATTTTGATGTTTTAATCTTTTGGCAAATTTATTTCCTTTAGCTACAGCTTTCCTGTGAGATGGATTCTTGTAATATTTTCCAATTAGGTATTGTCCTGTGTTTTTGAAAGATCTTTCTTCTGGTTTTTTATAGACTTTCATTGCAACAAACTCACCGTCCAACAAAACTTTGTAAACAATTGCTTCTTTACCAGATTTCACATTAGAAACCATCTCAATTTTATGATTGAGACGATTTGCTTCTTCGACTATTTTTTGAATTTCATCATTTATTGCCATATTGGAAAGCTGTGGTTATTAAAAAAGCCTTTTCTTAATTTCGCCTAACGTATCGGCATATACGATGTTGCGAGCGAGTGTGGCGGTATAATTTTTGCGGAGCAAACCGCCTAAGCGAGCGAAGCAATATGGGCGGAGCGACCATCGGGAGCGTAGCCGTATATGCCGTGTTATATGATGTGCCATTAAATTTTTATCTTCCTCTTATCGTTTCATTTATATTCCTCTTTTGCAAAAAATCCCAAACTTTCTCTGCATAATCCTTTTTTTGTTCAGGAGTAGCATTTTTAATGTATAAAATCCTGTTGCCGATATTTCCGTTTAAAACCATTGTAAAAAAAGCAACAAAATCATCATGGGTTGGATGAGTTTTTTGAATTTCACCAATTACTTTTTTATCATCTGCCGTTTGCATTTCTTCCTGCTCAAGAAGACCCTCAACCCTGTCATAAAAGCTTTCAAGGACTTTATTTTCTCCATATAGTTCAGTTTCAAGCTGGTGTGTAGCTTCGGAGGCTTCTTGATTGACCTCAATGCCAGTTGTTTCAAACTCTTTGTTTCCGTTTAATGCTGCTGCTACATTGCCTAAATATTGACGGCCAACAGCTTCTTTTGCTGGCATTGCAACAAATTGAGAAAAAGTTGTATTCACACCATCGGCAAAATCTGCCTCTCTTGGGGTATATTCTTTGAGTCTACATTCAGAGGATGTTTCTGTGCCTTGATATCCTTCTAACGCTGTCCTTGGGAATGTAAAAAAGAGATTATTGTTAGCGTCAAAATATGCAAGTGTGTCAGGCGACTGTTCTATAACTAAAAAAGCATGACCGGGCGCAGAAACAGCTACATGATCAATCCCGTGTTCTTGTAAGAAAGTAGAGGCTATTAAGGTTCTGCCAGCACATTCTAGTTTTCCTTGCCTCATTGACTTAATCAATACTCCGTCCTTTGGTACATTTGAATCAGTCTGCTCCTCGTCCGAATCTCTTTTTAGTACTTTGAATAATTCATGTGGCAGATTTTGCCGTTCAATTCCTTCAAGCTTTTTCTCAATTTGTTGGTATCGAGGCAATGATTTTGTTGCTTTTTTTAATTTTTCATCAAAATTATCTAGGTTTTCAGTTGATTCAATTTCAAGAGTATCCAAAACTGTGCTTTCAGCTTGTTTTCTTTTCTCTGGTGAGATTTCTTTTTGTACAACAGGTTGCTCAGCTTTTGGCATATCGGCAACAGGAATTTCTACACGATGTTCTGCTGTATCTGGATTTTTTGCATCTTCAATACCCATATGATTGATTAAATCTGATAATTATATCATTTTTTGCTAAATAGAGCCATAAAATTTAATGGCATTTCATATAACGTTTGCGTGTATGCGATGTTTGCGTAGCAAATATGGGAGAGGGCTTTGAA